>NZ_JAIOHK010000069.1 GCF_019913785.1 Altibacter sp. | reverse complement strand
CCCAAAGAGCAACAAGAATTGCTTAAAATTGAACGGCGCTATAATTTAAGTCAGGGAACGTATAACCTTTTCTTGGCAAAGCGCAGTGAGGCCGGTTTGGTAAAAGCGGCCAATGTAAGTGATGTATTGGTGATTGATTCGGCCAAAGATACCGGTGGGGGCAAAGTGGGTCCCAATACACAGCTCAATTACCTAATGGCGACCTTTTTTGGGTTCTTAATACCCTTTGTATTTACCTTTTTGCGCGTCTTTTTCGACACCAAGATTCACACTGTAAAAGATATTGAACGGCTTTCCAAGATTCCTATCCTTGGAGTAATAGGAAAAATTAAATTAGACAATAATTTGGCCGTACTCGAAAAACCGAAATCAGCAATAGCCGAATCTTTTAGGGCACTACGATCAAGTCTACAATTCATCTATAGAAAACAGGGTATCGAAGGAGCGAAGACCGTACTTGTTACCTCATCGGTCAGTGGGGAAGGAAAAACATTTTGCTCTATCAATATAGCCTCGGTATTTGCATTGAGCGAAAAACGCACCATCCTCGTTGGCTTAGACCTGCGGAAACCAAAGATCTTTGGCGACTTCAATATTGACAACAATAAGGGAGTTGTAAATTATCTTATCAATGATATGACCCTTGAAAATATTATTCAAAAAACACATGTCGAACACTTGGATGTGATTACCTCCGGTCCTATTCCTCCCAACCCTTCCGAATTGTTGATGAGTGAACGGATGGAAGAAATGATAGAAAAATTAAAGAAACAATACGATTATATAATTTTGGATTCCCCTCCAATAGGATTGGTGTCCGATTCCCTCACACTCTCTAAATTTGCCGATGCCACCATTTATATGGTGCGTCAAAACTATACGAAACGAGGCATGTTTGCCCTTATCAATGAAAAGTATAAGTCCGGGGAGGTTAAGAATATAAGCTTTGTGCTTAATTTCTTTGAGGACAAAGCGAAATACGGTTATGGCTATGGATATGGCTACGGTTACGGCTATGGATATGGTTATGGTTACGGAGCCTATGGGAATGGATACCATGAAGATGAAAGGAAACTAACTTTTATTCAGAAGATCAAGAAACGGTTTAAGAAAAAATAACACCGGAATTCTATTTTTTCATTAGGGTTGTTAAATTATATGCCATGCTTACAAAAAAACAACTTGTACTGAAACGCTTTTTTGATCTATCTTTTTCGTTACTTATACTCCCGTTTGTTATAATTCCCTTAATTTTGCTGCTGCTTATCGCTTCTGTAAATACAGGTAGCAGCGGTATATTTGTTCAAGAACGTATAGGACGTTTTGGAAAGCACTTTAAATTGTTTAAAGTGCGTTCACTCAAAGGAGAAAATCATAAGGATGCCCTAGAAATTCAACAAAGCGAAACCTCTTTTGGACGGTGGATACGAAGTTCTAAGCTAGACGAATTGCCACAGCTCTTTAATGTGCTGAAGGGAGATATGAGTTGGGTGGGCCCCCGGCCCGATGTACCCGGATATGCGGATAACCTGAAAGGTGAAGACCGAATTATATTAACGGTGCGTCCCGGCATTACAGGGCCAGCCACCTTAAAGTATAAGGACGAAGATGCCGTGCTTTTACAACAGACCGACCCCAATTGGTATAATGATCACGTAATCTGGCCGGACAAGGTGAACATTAATAAAGCATATATTGAAAGTTGGAGCTTACAAAAAGATATCTATTATTTGTTTGCTTCCGTATTTAAATAACTATTAAAGAATTCCGAATTCGGAAGAATACTATGAAAAATCAACCTACAATTGCCATCATCGGACTAGGATACGTCGGATTGCCGTTGGCAGTGGCATTTGCTTCCAAATATAAAGTCGTTGGTTTCGATATTAACGCGCAACGCGTGGCCCACTTAAAGCAAGGTAACGATTATACACTTGAAATAGATAAAGATACATTGTTGACTTCCTTAAAAGGCTCTCAGAACACCGGACTTACGGTTACAGATCAATTGTCCGATTTAAAAGGTGCCGATGTTTATATCGTTACAGTACCCACACCAACCGACAAATACAACCAGCCGGTTTTGACTCCCCTTGTCAAGGCAAGTGAAACTGTTGGGAGTGTACTCAAAAAGGGCGATATCGTAATTTATGAATCCACCGTTTATCCGGGTGTAACGGAAGATATTTGTGTACCCATACTAGAGGCTAAATCAGGGTTGAAATTCAATAAAGATTTCTATGCAGGCTATTCACCCGAACGGATTAATCCGGGGGATAAAGAACATACCGTGACCAAGATTTTAAAGGTAACCTCTGGTTCAACACCCGAAGCAGCTACCTATATCGATAATTTGTACGCTTCGGTTATTACCGCGGGGACGCATTTGGCACCTACCATTAAGGTGGCTGAAGCGGCCAAGGTGATAGAGAATTCGCAACGAGATATCAACATTGCCTTCGTCAATGAGCTTTCAAAGATCTTTCGACTGTTGGATATAGATACCCAGGCTGTTTTAGAAGCTGCGGGGACCAAATGGAATTTCCTAAAGTTTACTCCCGGTTTGGTAGGTGGACATTGCATAGGAGTGGATCCTTATTATTTGGCACAAAAGGCCACAGAAGAAGGCTATAACCCCGAGATCATTCTTGCCGGAAGACGTATGAATGACGGTATGGGTAGCTATGTGGCGCATGAAGTGGTGAAATTGATGATTCAAAAAGACATTCGCATTAAGAATGGAAATGTGTTGGTGTTGGGAATTACCTTTAAAGAGAATTGCCCCGATATTCGAAACAGTAAGGTGATCGACGTGATTTCAGAATTAAATAAATACAATCTGAATGTAGATGTGTACGATCCCTGGGCGAACAAAGAGGAGGTGAAACACGAGTTTGGAATTTCTTTGTGTTCGGAAAAAAATAATCTGAAACCCAAGTACGATGCAGTTATCCTAACAGTAGCCCACGAGGCATTTAGAGAGTTCAGTATCAATGACTATACTGAAGAAACTTCGGTGGTTTTCGACGTAAAATCCTTTCTTCCGAAGGATCAGATTGATGGGAGGTTGTAACGTGAGATGTGAAACGTGAAACGTGAGACGTGAAACGTGAGACGTGAAACGAAAAGAAGGTATATTATGAATCATAAAGAGTTAGAAGTTTGGAAGAAGGGGATGGATTTAGTTGAAAAGGTTTATGGCATTTCTTCAGCACTACCCGATTCGGAACGTTTTGGATTAACCTCACAAATGAGGCGTGCTGCCGTTTCAATTCCATCTAATATAGCTGAAGGGTCTGCTAGGAAGAGTGATAAAGAATTATTGCAGTTTATCAGTATAGCCATTGGGTCGTTGGCTGAGTTAGAAACACAATACCTCATTGCAATAAGATTAGGTTTTATGGAAGAAGATATCATACTAATGAATTTATTAAATGACGAGAAACAATTACTTTTGGGTTTTAGAAATTACATTAAGAACAAATCCTAATGACCCATCTCACAATTCACATCTCACACCTCACTATTATAATATAAAACAAACAATTTGAACGAAACAAGATATCATACCGAAACCCTTTCAAAATACAGTTTCCTAGTAACAGGTGGTGCCGGCTTTATAGGTTCCAACCTGGTAGGCTACCTTCTGAAACACGGCGCCAAAAAGGTGCGGGTTTTGGATAATCTGGCTACAGGATCCTTATCAAATCTCTTAGAGTTTAAAGACCATCCTGCCTTCGAATTCCTAGAGGGGGATATTCGTACATTGGATATCTGTGTGGCCGCCATGGAAGGGATGGATTATGTTTCCCATCAGGCGGCGCTGGGCTCTGTTCCCAGATCTATAGACGACCCTGCTACTTCGAATGAAGTCAACGTTACCGGATTCTTAAATATGCTATTGGCTCAAAACGCTTCTAAATCAGTGAAACGTATGGTGTATGCAGCTTCCAGTTCTACCTATGGGGATAGTAAAAGCTTGCCTAAGGTAGAAGACACTATTGGCAAACCGATATCGCCCTATGCGGTTACAAAACTGGTGAACGAGATCTATGCCGATGTTTTTTATAAAACCTACGGCACACCCACCATTGGCCTGCGCTACTTCAATGTGTTTGGCCCAAAACAAAGTCCGAAAGGGGCGTATGCAGCGGTGATACCTTTGTTCATGCAAGCCCTTAAAGATAATGTCCCACCCACCATCAATGGCGATGGGGAACAAACACGCGATTTTACCTTTGTAGAAAATGCGGTACAGGCCAATGTGAGAGCATTTTTTGCTTCGGAAGCGGCAGTAAATGAGGTTTTTAATGTCGCCTACGGCGAACGCATTAGTTTGAATACACTTTGGAAGGAATTGGAGCGTATTTCAGGAAAAGAACTCAATGCCATCTACGGTCCTCCCCGAAAAGGAGA
>NZ_JAIOHK010000068.1 GCF_019913785.1 Altibacter sp. | reverse complement strand
AGTGTTTTGTTAGACACGTAAATGTATAAAAAAAAACGGCATGTCTCTGTATAGCAATAATTTAATTCATAAAAAAGAAAATATCAGTTTCGGCTCGAATATCTTTAGTATTCAATCTTAATTAAAGAACCATCCAACCGATGCGCTTATTACTGAGTTTTTGACATCAACATCCTTTACCACTTTAAGAATTCCTGCTGTATATCTGGCTTGAAAGAACAGCCCCACAGGTAATTTATATTGAATACCTCCTGCCACTGCAAGATCCAGTGTCTCAACATTTTCAATATCTACGCTTTCACCATCTTCTTTTTCTTTAGCGCTTACGTTAATACCTACTTGGGGTCCCCCCTGCAGGCTGAATCCCTCAGTTAAAGTGAAATCAACCATAATTGGAATATTTACATAATCAAGCACCCCTTTGACATCAATTCCCGAATCTTCAGCCTTGTAACCTTGTGAAGAATATACTAATTCCGGTTGCAAGGCAATAATATCCGAAAATTCAACATTAACCACTGCTCCCAGGTGATAACTAATACGTCCCGATACGCTGTATACATCATAGCCTGTAAGATTAGCAATGTTGGGTCCGGCTTTTACACCGAAGCTAATATCCTGTGCATTAATAGTGGTCAGTCCAATTCCTATAAAAGCAAACAATAAGAGTAATTTTTTCATCATGAAATTCTTGAATTAAAAAGCGGAAGCTTTCACCCCCGCTTAAATTATTAAAAATGTTCAGTTCTCTTATAAATGTATGGCAAAACCAACATTAAAACTAAACTGATTGAAATCTCCGTCACCTGCGTCTTCATTCATGCCTAATCCATAGCGTAATCCCGGCTCAACACTGACAGAGTCTGTAATGAACCAAGCATATCCGGCTTGAATTCCAACCCACATCGGTGAAAAACCATTCCCTGAAGCACCATTCACATCTGCTCCAACAGGAATCATCCCTATAATGTAATATTTGGCTCCAAATTTCCAGCCAAACATTCCGTCTACACCATCTTGACCACTATCTCCATAACCAAGTCCTCCTTTTAATGCTAGGTCATCTATTATAAAATACCCAGCATCAAAACCGATATTCCAGGCAGTGGTGCCGTCGATCGATCTTAAATAGATTCCTGTACCGCCACCGGCAGCTTCACCAAAACCTGTGTTAGCTTCAATAAGCCAACTTCCTTGATCTGTTTGTCCCCCACCACTGTCATCGCCTTGAGCGTAACTGTTGGAAGACAATCCAAAAACTGCTAATGCAGCCATAAAAAGTAGTTTTTTCATAATTTAAGTGTGTTTAGTTAACTAGATAAAGCTAATAAAATAAACCATACCACGTATATAGGGCACTTGCCCTATTTACTAACAGCTTATTAACAACCTGATTTTCAATAAAAAGCCGTAACAATTTCTTATTACGGCTCGTTAATTTGTATTGAGTATAAATTATTACAGAAAGGAATACCCAACAGCTAGTGTAATTACGCTATTTTTTCCTGAGTCCGACTTCATTATATCGGTCAATCCAAAATTATAACGACCACTTAGACGTATTCCAAACGGAAAATCGTAAGCAACACCGGCAACGCCTGTAAGATCGAATGATTCAGCCTTTGCATTACCTATAATTTCACCGGGAAGGTTTTTAAAATTATCGTCAACCACAAAGCCAAATTGCGGTCCGGCCTGTAAATTAAAGTTTTCAGTAACATAGTATTTTAAAACTACCGGAACATTCACATAATTCAAATCGATCGATCCACCATCAAACTCAGCTCCTTGCTGCGAATACAATAAGTCGCCTTGAATTCCTATTTTGTCGCCAAACTTTGCACCGGCAAAAACACCAACGACAAAACCGGTTTTGTTTGAAAGTCCGGATGCATCGGTTATATTGGCAAAATTTGCTCCCGCCTTTATACCCAAATCGAGGTCTTGGGCCGAAACAGCGGTAACGGTAAAGGTTGCAACTAAAATTAAAATCAATTTTTTCATACACTTGTTTTAGGTTAAATATTCAATAAATATAGGTTAAAACGAAGAACTGGAATAAATATTTTTTAACCGTATTTTTGTTTCTGAATCTGGAAAAGCCCAAAATCCATGAAATGGCAACAAGCCCTAACCGACTATAAAAGTTATCTTCGTATAGAACGAGGGCTTTCCGAAAATTCGGTGGTAAATTACGCTCTGGATATCAAGAAATTAGTGAGATGGTTGGAAGAAAATGAAATCACCGCTTCTCCTATATCTATTTCTGAAGAAACCCTGCAGCAATTCATCTATACCATTGCCAAAGAAGTAAATCCCAGATCTCAAAGTCGTATCATTTCGGGCTTACGCGGATTTTTTAATTACCTGATCTTTGAAGAATATCGAAAAACCAATCCGTTAGAATTGATTGAAAGTCCGAAAATTGGACGAAAACTCCCCGATACCCTATCAACTTCAGAAATTGATGCCTTAATTTCGGCTATTGATCTTAGTAAACCCCAAGGAGAACGAAACCGTGCTATCCTAGAAACGCTTTATGGCTGTGGTTTGCGGGTTTCAGAATTAATCCACCTCCACATATCCGATCTGTTCTTTGACGAAGGTTTTATAAAAGTAACGGGGAAAGGTGATAAACAGCGTTTTGTACCCATAGGGCCTACCACCATTAAGTATATTGAACTGTATAGAAACGAAGTACGGTTGCATCTCACAATTCATCCAATGGCCAAGGACACCCTTTTTCTAAATCGCAGAGGAAAACCGCTTACACGGGCTATGATCTTTACTATTGTAAAACAATTAGGTGAACTTGCAGGCATCCACAAAACGATTAGTCCGCATACGTTTCGACATTCCTTCGCTACGCATTTATTGGAAAATGGCGCCGATTTAAGAGCCATTCAGCAGATGTTAGGCCATGAAAGTATAACAACCACAGAAGTATACACCCATATAGACAAGAGACATCTTACGGATGTGATGAATACTTTTCATCCAAGAAAATAGGTTTGAACTATTTGGCGATATTAACAGCTCGCGTTTCGCGGATTACCGTCACTTTTACCTGTCCGGGATAGGTCATATCGGTTTGGATCTTCTGGGAAATCTCAAAAGATAACTGCGCCGCCTTTTCATCGCTCACCTTTTCGCTTTCTACCATCACGCGTAATTCACGTCCCGCCTGTATGGCATAGGCCTTGTTCACGCCTCCAAATCCAAAGGCTATATCCTCAAGATCTTTTAGACGCTGGATATACGAATCTAACACCTGTCGTCTTGCTCCCGGTCTCGCACCGCTAATCGCGTCACAAACCTGAACAATTGGCGATAACAAGTTGGTCATTTCAATTTCATCGTGGTGGGCTCCAATAGCGTTACACACTTCGGGTTTTTCACCGAATTTTTCGGCCCATTGCATCCCAAGGATGGCATGAGGCACTTCGGTTTCGGTTTCGGGCACTTTTCCTATATCGTGTAAAAGTCCGGCGCGTTTCGCCAATTTGGGGTTCAGACCTAATTCGGATGCCATCACGCCACATAATTTAGCGACTTCCCGTGAGTGTTGCAACAGGTTTTGTCCATACGACGAACGATACTTCATTCTACCAACGGCTTTTATCAGTTCGGGATGCAATCCGTGGATCCCAAGATCGATCACGGTTCGCTTTCCAACCTCAATGATTTCCTCTTCAATTTGTTTTGTTGTCTTCTGAACTATTTCTTCAATACGTGCCGGGTGAATACGTCCATCGGTCACCAATTTGTGCAAGGACAAACGCGCCACCTCACGTCTCACTGAATCGAAACAAGAAAGAATGATTGCTTCCGGGGTGTCGTCTACAATGATCTCTACACCCGTCGCAGCTTCAATCGCACGAATATTACGCCCTTCACGGCCAATGATCCTACCTTTCACGTCATCGCTCTCCAAATTAAACACCGAAACACAATTTTCAACGGCTTCTTCGGTACCTATTCGCTGTATGGTGTTGATTATGATCTTCTTCGCCTCCTGCTGCGCTGTCATTTTGGCTTCTTCCATAGAAGATTGTATGTACGCCATCGCTCCGGTTTTGGCCTCTTCTTTAAGATTTTCTATGAGTTGTGTTTTGGCGTCTTCGGCAGAAAGGCTGGAAATCACTTCTAGCTGCTCTATCTGACTGCGGTGTAGCTTCTCTACGTCACTTTGTTTCTTGTCCAAGAAAGCTATTTTTTCTAAATAGTCCTTTTCTTTAGATTCTAATTCGGCATTCAATCT
>NZ_JAIOHK010000067.1 GCF_019913785.1 Altibacter sp. | reverse complement strand
ATTCCATAATCACGTACCCAGTTGCAACTGTTTCGATCACTTATGGTTAGAATACTGTCCTTAACCTTAACCTGTATTTCGTTCATTAAATTCTCGCCGGTCTCCACCCGAACATTCTGGAAATCTCCCTGACTAACAATGAGTTGTACACGTTCCCAAACTTGTATTTTTTTAAACTCCTTTACACGAAATTCTCTTTCAATAATAGCTCCCGACTCTTGAATACAATCCCAGGCTGATTCAGAATTACATCCAAACAAGAAAATCAAACTAATTATGTACAATATCTTTTTCATAAACAATTATAAACGTATTCCTACTCCAAACTCTACGGCTTCGGCTTTTGCCCAATGTGCTTTTAATGTTATCGCTCCAAAAAATCTGTCCTTGTAAAAATACCTTTTTAATCCCAATCTGTTATAGATACGATTCTCAAATTCGTACGGCCAGTAGGTATAATACCCAAGTTGCGATACAAATGCCGTTTTGTTAAAGCGTAATTCGTGTCCTATAAAAACCCCTACCCTCCTATAATTTTCATCACCGGTAAGTCCATCTTCAGGAAAAGCAATGGAACGATACCGAATTAATTCAATTAAAAATTCAGAAAAGAAAACTTCAATTCCCGCTTGGAACGTGCTCTTATAATTAATTCGTTTATCCGCATACAATGAAAGCGTATAAAAAGGATATTGCCCCAAGCCATTTACATCGGCTTCATTAATACCCGTCCTAAAAACAAAATTTAGATGTATTCGTTCGGCATAGTACCTACTGGGCCATGACTCCAAAGGAATCCTATACGGAAAACTTTGAGGGTCAAACTGATAACTCAAGCCCGCATTAAAGTACAAGGTGTTGGTACTATTGTTAGGTGCTTTAAAATTGGCATTTGAATAATGTATTATTCCGAATCCGGCATGAAACCCAAAACCCTTGTATAAATTCTCTTTAACATAGTTCACCTTTAAGAAGGTAGAACTCAATAACTTACTACCATAGGCATTGTTCTGATAATTAGTCTCCGGATCGTATGGATTAGATGTTAGGGCAATCCCTTGGGCCATTCTAATAGTGAGGTTTCGGTTGAACATATACCAATTAAAATGTCCGTAGACCGAATAATTCACCCCTAAATAAGGATTTGCCATGTCCTGATAAATAAAGGTAAAACCCCAATCGGGATGGTTATAGCGTCGTTCCCATTCATTAAATCCATAGGTCTTTCTGTTGTAACTAAAAAATACACCTGAAGGGTGGCCTGTGATTAAATGCGAAATATCCGGGTTATGCTCTAAAATGGTACCATAGAAATTATCGACTTCAAAAGAGTGAAATCGAAGCTCATTCTGCTGTGCCGAAGTATGTTGGAATGAAATGAATAATATTAATAAGTAAAATCTGTACTTCATGCCTTTTAAAGAGGCGTAAATATACATTAATCCTAAAAATTGAACCATAAATAAAAATCAAAATGGCAGATTCGAAAAATCCACATTTCCACCCGAAATCAATAAGCCGACCTTTTGGTTTTTAAAGCGTTCTTTTTCACGATTCAAAGCTGCCAAAGCCACCGCACTTGAAGGCTCAACAACCAGCTTCATCCGCTCCCACACCCAACGCATGGCAGCAATTATTTCACCCTCCTCCACTCTGATGATCTCTTGAACAAAGGATTTAATAATTGGAAAATTAATAGTTCCCAAATTGGTCCTCAAGCCATCTGCAATTGTATTGGTAGTACTATTCCTCTCTATGAAACCACTTTGCAAGGAGCGATACGCATCATCAGCCTCAAAGGGCTCTCCTCCATAGGTTCGGCAATTCATTCCAAAATAGTGTGCCGCTAATGCGGTACCTGCAACCAACCCTCCACCACCCACCGGAGCAAAAATCAAATCTAGTTCGGGCTGTACTTCTAAGAGTTCCATAGTCGCCGTAGCATTTCCAAGTATCACATTAATATCATTGGAGGGGTGTAAAAAACTAGCGCCTATCTCATTTTTTATTTTTTCTGAAGCGGCCTCACGAGCTGCAAGAGTTGGCTCGGTTTCAGTAATAATTCCACCGTAACCACGTACAGCATCTTTTTTAACCGTTGGGGCGTTGGATGGCATAACGATATACGCTTTTACCCCTAAGTTTCGGGCAGCCAAAGCGACCGCCTGACCAAAATTTCCTGAAGAATGGGTCACCACGCCAGCGCGTCGCTGGTCGTTTGAAAGCTGAAGTATGGCATTTGTAGCCCCCCTCATTTTAAAAGCCCCCATCTTCTGAAAATTCTCACATTTCAAATAAACCTCGGCACCAATTTCAGTGTTTAAAAAGGAAGATGTCAATACCGGAGTTCTATGCACGTACGGCCTAACCCTGTAATAGGCTTCTTCAAGGTCTTGCTTTAAAGGAATCATAGTATAGGAGAAGTACCTACATTTATAAGGTCGGCCAATGAGGTATTTTCAAAAATCTTAAGTGTATTATCTCGAACCTGAATCATCAAATTATGGACACTGCATTTGGCTTCATCCGGACAGTCATCACATTTTTCATAAAAATTCAAGCTAACGCAGGGCACCATGGCAATTGGACCTTCTAAAACTCGATATACCTCCGAAATAGGAATATCCTTGGCCTCCTTCAGTAAATAATAGCCACCACCTTTTCCCTTTTTCGATTCTAAAAAACCTGCCTTTCTGAGGGAAAGTAGGATGCTCTCCAAAAACTTTTGGGAAATGTTTTCTGCTTCAGAAATCACAAATATCTGCACAGGAGTATTCCCTGCATTTCTAGCGAGATACGTAAGAGCTTTGAGGCCGTATTTTGTTTTTCGGGATAACATGTCAACGCATTGCTTATAAGGAATAAATTTACACTTTTTAAAATAATTTAGAGGCAATTGCCTTGATATTATCACTCTTACCCATGGAGTAAAAATGCAAAAATGGAACTTGCTCTTTTATTAACTCCCGGCTTTGCATGATGCACCATTCGATTCCAACTTGCCTTACCTCATCGTTGTTCTTGCAATCAAGTACCGCTTTGATCAAATCGTCCGGTAAATCGGCATTAAATCGTTGCGGAATAATATTTAGTTGTTTTTTGGTAGATAACGGTTTTAAGCCCGGGATTATTGGAGCTGTTATTCCTGCCGCTCTGCATTTGGCCACAAAACGAAAGAACTTATCGTTATCAAAAAACATCTGAGTCACTATATAAGAGGCACCATTCGTTATTTTCTTTTTGAGAAAATGAATATCACTCTCCATATTGGGTGCTTCCATGTGTTTTTCGGGATATCCGGCCACGCCAATACAAAAATTAGTCTGCGCCTGATTCAATATCTCTGCATCCAAATAGCTGCCCTTGTTTAAAGAAACAATCTGTTTCACCAACTCTTCGGCATAGGCATGCCCTTTCTTCTCGGGTGTAAAATAGGTTTCATTCTTAACCGCATCGCCACGTAAAGCCATCACATTGTCTATCCCCAGAAAATCCAGATCGATCAAAAAATTCTCGGTATCCTCTTTCGTAAAACCACCGCATAATATATGCGGAATCGCATCTACGTCGTATTTATTCTGAATGGCCGCACAAATTCCTACCGTTCCGGGTCGCTTCCGAACCACCCTCTTTTCCAACAATCCATTGTCGAGCTCTTTGTACACATATTCTTCTCTGTGGTAGGTAACATCAATAAACGGAGGCTTAAACTCCATCAACGGATCAATACTGTCAAAAACCGATTGTATATTTTGCCCTTTTAACGGGGGTAGGATCTCAAAGGAAAATTGTGACTTTCCGTTTCCATTTTGTATGTGTTCTGTAACTTTCATTTAGTCTGCCATATTTGTTTTTAACCATTTTTCGGCCAATTCGTAATCAATTCCCTTGCGTTGGGCAAAGTCGGCCACCTGATCTTCCTTGATCTTCCCTACTCCAAAATAACGGGCTTCAGGATTACCAAAATAATAGCCCGAAACCGAAGCGGCCGGCCACATGGCCAAGCTTTCCGTAAGGCGTACCCCAATTCGTTCCTCCACACCTAAAAGCTCCCAGATGGTCTGCTTTTCCAAATGATCGGGACAGGCAGGATAACCCGGAGCCGGACGAATCCCCTTATAAGCTTCTTGAATCAATTCAGTATTCGTTAGTATTTCATCCTTCCCATAACCCCACGCCTTTTTTCGTATTTGTGCGTGTAGGTATTCTGCAAAGGCTTCGGCCAATCGATCTGCCAATGCCTTCACCATGATGGCATTGTAATCGTCGTGTTGCGCCTCATACACCTCCGCCAATTCTTGTGCGCCAAAGCCTACCGAAACGCAGAAACACCCTATATAATCCTGTTTGCCCGATGCTGCAGGAGCGATAAAATCGGACAATGCAATATTAGGTCTCCCTTCCGCCTTTTTACTTTGTTGACGTAAGGTTCTAAACACAAATTCTCGTCCCTCATGGGTTAACAAAATATCGTCATCGTTGACCGAATTCGCTTCGAACAATCCAAACACCGCTTTTGCTGTAAATAATTTTTTTGAAATGATCTGCTGAAGTAAGACTTGGGCATCGTTGAATAACTCCGAAGCATGGGTTCCTACCACCCTGTCTTTCAGGATGTCCGGATATCGTCCATGAAGCTCCCAACTTCGGAAAAACGGACTCCAGTCAATATAATCTTTCAAGATGGTGAGATCAAAATTATCGATCTCCTGTATCCCTAATTTATTCGGTGTTACAATTTCCGAAGCATTCCAATCAATACTGAATTTATTTTTTCGTGCAGCCTCAATCGTGATATACGATTTCACTTTTTGGCGTTTCAAAAAGTTTGTTCTAAAGTTGTCATAATCAACTTTAAGGTTTTGCCTAAAAGCGGCTCTCGTATCCTTTTGAAGTAAATCTCCCACAATGGTAACCGCTCTCGACGCATCGTTCACATGCACCACAGCATGTTGGTATTGTGGGTCAATCTTTACCGCCGTATGCGCTTTGCTGGTAGTTGCACCACCAATTAGCAGGGGAATACTAAATTCCTGTCGTTCCATTTCCTTTGCCAGGAAAACCATTTCATCCAGTGAAGGAGTAATAAGACCACTTAGTCCAATCACATCAACTTGTAGTCTTTTTGCTTCGGAAATAATCTTCTCCGCAGGCACCATCACACCCAGATCAATGATCTCGTAATTGTTGCATGCCAAAACCACCCCAACAATATTCTTCCCTATATCATGTACATCTCCCTTTACCGTTGCCATCAAAATGCGCCCGTTCGAACTCACCTCTCCATTTTTTTCAGCTTCAATAAAAGGTAACAAATAGGCCACGGCCTTCTTCATAACACGTGCCGATTTCACCACTTGCGGCAGGAACATTTTTCCGCTTCCGAAGAGATCTCCCACCACATTCATCCCTATCATTAAATGGCCTTCGATCACCTCTATGGGTGTATTCACAACCTGCCGAGCCTCTTCTACATCTTCCACTATATAAGCATCAATTCCTTTTACGAGCGCTCTGGTGATACGATCCTGCAAGGGTTCTTCCCGCCATGAAGTGTCAACGGCCTTTTCCTTGCTATCCTGAATAACCGATTCGGCCAAATGCAGGAGTCGTTCGGTGGCGTCCTCCCGTCTATCCAACATCACATCTTCTACATGTTCTAACAGCTCCTTTGGAATGTCGTCATATACCTCCAGCATCGCAGGATTGACAATCCCCATATTCATTCCGGCCTGTATGGCATGATATAAAAATACCGAATGCATCGCTTCGCGTACCTTGTCATTCCCTCTAAAACTAAAGGAGACATTGCTCACCCCACCACTCACGCTACTATGTGGCAGGTTGGCACGCACCCATCTGGTAGCTTCGATAAAATCGATGGCATTTTTGCGATGTTCCTCCATCCCGGTTGCTACCGGAAAAATATTTAAATCGAAAATAATGTCTTCCGGAGCGAATTTCACCCTGTCCACCAAAATATCATAACTGCGCTTTGCGATTTCAATACGGCGATCGTAATTATCTGCCTGTCCTACTTCGTCGAACGCCATAACGATCACCGCAGCGCCATACCGTTTGATCAGTTTTGCATGATGTATAAATTCGGTTTCGCCCTCTTTCAAGCTGATCGAATTCACAACACATTTGCCCTGCACAACTTGCAATCCGGCTTCTATGATCTCCCACTTGGAGCTATCGATCATGATGGGCACCCTCGAAATATCGGGTTCGGCCATGACCAAATTTAGAAATTTCACCATAGCCTCTTTGCCATCTATCAAGCCATCGTCCATATTGATATCGATGATCTGGGCACCACCCTCCACCTGATGACGGGCAACAGATAAGGCCTCTTCAAAATTTTCGTCCTTTATCAATCGCAGAAATTTTCGTGAACCGGCCACATTCGTCCGTTCACCCACATTGATAAAATTGCTCTCCGGTGTAATCACCAAAGGTTCTAATCCCGAAAGTTTCAGGTAGCGTTTCTCTTGTATTTCAATTTGGGTCTCTATCATCTATTCTACTGAAAACGTATTTTGTTGTACTTGAAAAGGCCTTGGCTTATAGTTGGAAGTCAACTCGGCAATCGCCTGAATATGTTCGGGAGTAGTACCGCAGCAGCCTCCTACTATATTGATCAGTGCCTTATCTAAGTATTCTTTAATCTGTAATGCCATCTGTTCCGGACGCTCATCGTACTCCCCAAAGGCATTCGGTAAACCCGCATTGGGATAGGCCGAAACTGCCAGTTGCGTACGTCTGGCAATTGCTTCCAAATGAGGTGTTAGCTGCTTCGCGCCTAAGGCACAGTTAAAACCTACACTCAACAGCGGAATATGGGAAACTGAAATCAGGAACGCTTCGGCAGTCTGACCCGAAAGTGTACGTCCCGAAGCATCTGTAATGGTGCCGCTAATCATCACCGGAATATCCAAATTACGCGCCTCCTTTATTTCTTCAATAGCAAACAAGGCTGCCTTGGCATTGAGGGTATCAAAAACGGTTTCGACCAAAAGGACATCGACACCACCGTCGATCAAAGCCTCAGCCTGTTGTTTATAGGCGATGCGTAATTCTTCAAATGAGATCGCTCTAAAACCCGGATCGTTCACATTGGGTGACATACTGGCCGTTTTATTGGTGGGCCCCATCGCCCCGGCTACAAATCGAGGCTTTTCAGGTTGTTGTTTGGTAAATTCGGCTGCGACCTGCTTCGCGATTTTGGCCGATTCGTAATTCAGTTCATACACCAGATCTTCCATATCATAATCGGCCATGGCGATAGTGGTTCCCGAAAAGGTATTGGTTTCCACCATATCGGCACCAGCTTCAAAATACTTCTTATGCACCTCTGCAATTGCTTGTGGTTGCGTCAACGACAGCAGGTCGTTATTTCCTTTTACCGACTTATGAAAATCCTTAAATCGCACCCCCCTAAAATCTTCTTCCGAAAATTGATACCGCTGCAACATGGTTCCCATTGCCCCATCCAGGATGAGAATACGTTCTTTCATGGCATGATGTAATGCATTCATATTTTTTCTCCGTTTAGCACTATTTGATAGGTAACCTCTACACAGCCTGCCAATGTCAAGGACACCGAACAGTACTTTTCAAAGCTTAGGGCCGCTGCCCGCCTGGCCTTTTCCACAGTGATATCCCCTTCCAAATACACGGTCACATGTATGGATTTAAAGGGTTTAGCCGCAGGGCCTTCCACCCGTTCTCCTTCTACTTCCACCGCATACGATCGAATCTCTTGTCGCTGTTTTTTCAGCACATAGATAATATCGATGGCATTGCAGCTTCCTACTGCCATAAGAACCAACTCCATGGGACTTGCCCCCTTCACCTCATCATTGGTTTTATTGTCAATAAAGACCGAAACATTGTTCGCTCCTTTGGCTTCAAAAAGAAAATCATCATTAATTCTATCTAGCGTTACTTTCATGTTATTTTAGTTTAGTTTATCACTAAGGCGCAATATATCTCCAAAGACACCACGCGCTGTTACGGTTGCTCCGGCCCCGGCTCCTTGAATTACAATGGGATGCTCCCCATAACTTTCGGTGTAGATTTCGAAGATAGAATCACTGCCCTTTATCTGTCCTAACATACTATTTTTAGGGACGGAAACCAATTTAACTTCTAAAATAGCACCATCCTCCCGCGATAAATCTCCGTGTAAGTCACCCACATAACGTAAAACATGTGCTTCAGATTGATTGTTTCGCCTAATATGAAACGGCACATCAAAATCTTGCAGTTTATCGAGAAATTCTTCCTTGGAAACATTCCGTAAGTGCTTCGGAATTAAATTCTGAATCACCACATCTTCAAACTCAGTGTGCAGATCCAATTCGCGCGCCAAGATGAGTAATTTTCTCCCTACATCGTTCCCACATAGGTCTTCTCGCGGATCCGGTTCGGTAAATCCTTTCCGAATAGCCTGCTGAAGTACGCTGCTGAAGGTTATTTCATTTTCTGAAAAGTGGTTAAAAATATAACTCAACGATCCCGAAAATATACCTTTTAACCGAGTGATATTCTCTCCCGAAAGATGCAACAGCTTTATGGTATCTACCAGCGGCAATCCGGCTCCTACATTGGTTTCGTACAAATATTCTTTGTTCTTTTCAGAAAGCAAACTGCGCAATTCCTTGTAAAAACCAAGCCCCAGAGTATTTCCAATTTTATTGGATGAAACCAAACTAAATCCGTGTTCCACCAATAGTTTATAATAGGAGACAAAGACTTCATTGGCCGTATTATCAACGGCGATCAAGTTTTCTAACTGATGCGTTTTCGCAAAAGCGATCACATCGTTGATTGTATACGAAACTCCTTTTTCACGTTTCTTTTGCCCCCAGTTTTCTGAAATGCCATTTTTATCAAGGAACAAGGAAGTGGAATTGGCTATGGCAAAGATATTGAGTTCGATATTCCGTCGTTTCGAAATTTCCTTCCCTGAAGCGATCACCTGATCGATCAAGATACTTCCCACATTGCCATGACCGAAAATGGCCAGGTTGATCTTCTTCTTTTTTAATTGCTCTAAATCGATTCGCGATATAGGCGGTTGTAAGGTCTCCGTGCTCATATTGGTCATTTATTTACACAAAGAGAAGTTCTTTGGCGGGGTTACAAATCTGCAAAGTAGTGGATAGATCTTCGATAAGATCCTCGGCCTGCTCAATACCACAGGAGAGTCGGATTAGGGAATCCTTTATCCCCGCTTTTAGCCGAATGTCTCTTGGAATGGATGCATGCGTCATCTGTGCCGGATGGCAAAGTAAACTCTTCACACCACCCAGGCTTTCGGCAAGCTTAAAATAGTTGGTGTTAGTTACAAATCGATTGGCACCCTCTTGGGTATCCTCTTTTAGCGTAAATGACACTATGCCTCCATAGAGTCCGCTTTGTTGCTTTTTAGCGATCTCATGGTTTTTATGCGATGTCAAACCGGGGTAGAACACCTCTTGCACCGCCTCCTGTTCTTTTAGAAACAAGGCAACCTTTAGTGCATTCTCGCACTGTTTCTTATACCGAATATCAAGCGTTTCTATACCTCGAATGGTAAGAAAACAATCCCAGGGACCTAAGATCCCACCCGATGCATTTTGAATAAATTTCAATTTTTCTGAAAGGGTCACGGTCTTGGTGATCACTAAGCCGGCCACCAGATCGGAATGCCCTCCAATATATTTGGTACCGCTGTGAATTACAATATCGGCGCCTAATTCAATTGGTTTTTGAGCGATGGGTGAAGCAAAGGTATTGTCCACCACCAACAGCGCATTTACGCTTTTTGCGATCGTTGCGATTGCTTCAATGTCCGACACTTTTAAGGTTGGATTGGTAGGGGATTCGATCCAGATCAGATTGGTTTTGGAGGTGACCGCCTCTGCCACATTATCAACATCTGTGGTATCTACATACCGTACCGAAACACCCAACTTCTCGTACACATGGGTAAACAGGCGATAGGCACCGCCATAGATATCGTCTACTGCGACGATCTCATCACCGGCCGATAGTAATTTTAAAACAGCATCGATAGCGGCCAAGCCGGTTGCAAAAGCAAAGCCAGAGTGACCCGCTTCCAGTTGGGCGACCACATCTTCCAACACCTTTCGGGTTGGATTGTTACTTCTGGCATAATCGAAGCCCTTGTTGACACCGGGCGCTTCTTGAATAAAGGTAGAGGTTTGGTACACAGGTACCGAAATGGCCCCGGTGAGCGGATCACTGGGAATAGAATGAATAATTTTTGTTGCACTCATTTTTCTAATTTTTTGAGTTAATAAATGAATTAAAACAAAAGTCAAATGCGCCCTAAAAGCGTACTTAATAGAAAAATGTTAAAAAGAAAATCGTGATTTCAGATGAGAAATGACGTTTTGTTATCTATCCAATTATCGATAATCAATCGAAAATTAAGTAGAATGTAGCACCTTCATTCCGGAGAAAGGGTTGCTAAGGCTTCACAGGGTCTAATCCCTCCGCCTTTCTTGATAACATTTCAATAAAGTTTTGAACTTTGTGAGTGCAAATATTCGGTTACAAAAAGTTAGTATCCAAACTTTTCTTTAAAAAATTTCAAATAAAATTTCTATTCGCTTTATTTTTTTACTTTTGCAGAACAAATTTAAAGAGGAAGATTTGACTGCTTGCAACCTCTTATTTTTCTGAAATTATTTCAGAAAATAATATGCTAAACCAGTACGTTACAGAAGCTGTAAACCTCCCTGGACTTTTGGTCAAATCTCCGCCAACATTAATATTTAAATCCATTTTATGGCCTATTTATTTACTTCGGAAAGTGTTTCTGAAGGACACCCAGATAAGGTTTCAGATCAAATAAGTGATGCATTATTGGACCACTTCTTGGCCTTCGATCCCAATTCAAAAGTAGCTTGCGAAACCTTAGTCACTACCGGACAAGTAGTATTGGCCGGAGAAGTAAAAAGTGGAACATACCTCGACGTTCAAACCATTGCTCGCGATGTGATTAATAAAATTGGATATACCAAAGGTGCCTATCAGTTTAGCGGTGACTCATGTGGTGTCATTTCGTTAATTCACGAACAATCACAGGACATCAATCAGGGAGTCGATAGAGCCAACAAAGAAGAACAAGGTGCCGGCGATCAAGGGATGATGTTTGGTTATGCGACCAAGGAAACGGCCAACTATATGCCCCTAGCTTTGGATATTTCGCATAAGATCTTGATCGAATTAGCGGCTTTGCGTCGCGAAGGAAAAGAAATTCCGTATTTGCGCCCCGATTCTAAGAGTCAGGTGACCATCGAATACAGTGATGACAATGTACCACAACGTATTGTTGCCATTGTAGTTTCTACGCAGCACGACGAGTTTGATGAAGATGATGTGATGCTGGCCAAAATCAAAGAGGACATCCTTGGTATCTTGATTCCACGCGTTAAAGCACAGCTACCGGCCTACGTACAGAAATTATTCAATGACGACATCACCTATCATATAAATCCTACCGGAAAGTTTGTTATTGGTGGACCTCATGGAGATACCGGTCTGACAGGGCGAAAGATCATTGTAGACACCTACGGCGGAAAAGGAACCCACGGTGGTGGTGCTTTTAGCGGAAAAGACCCCAGTAAGGTAGATAGAAGTGCTGCCTACGCTGCGCGTCATATCGCAAAGAATTTGGTAGCTGCCGGAGTAGCCGATGAAGTATTGGTACAAGTATCCTACGCTATCGGAGTGGTAGAACCCACTTCTTTATTCGTGAATACACACGGTACCTCACATGTCTCAAAAACCGATGGTGAGATTGCCCAACTCACTGCGAAAATATTCGATATGCGCCCTGCGGCCATCGAAACCAGATTAAAACTTAGGAACCCCATCTATTTGGAAACGGCCGCTTATGGCCATATGGGACGTACCCCTCAGACGGTAACCAAAGTATTTGAAAGTCCGTACAACGGTCGTGTCGAGAAGGAAGTGGAATTATTCACTTGGGAAAAATTAGACTACGTAGACAAGGTAAAAACAGCCTTCGGATTATAATCTGACAGATGCTATTAAAAAAAAGCGCCCCTATTTTTAGAGGCGCTTTTTTTATTCATCAATTCCTCCTTTTCGTTGAGGCGATCTTGGATTCGGCCAGGTTCGTTGTTCGCCGGTCCTTGGATTGATAGGAAGTATGATCTGCTCTCTCGAAGTGGTATTTGGATCTTCACTTGCCATATACACTAAAATGGCCGTGAGGATGGCATTGCTTCGTACATCGTCGAAGATGATCTTGTCATAGGTGTCTCTGTTGGTGTGCCAGGTATAATCCCAGTACGACCAATTGAGAGAACTTAGGTTAAAGGCAGGCGCTCCTGCGGCCAAAAAGGAAGCATTATCCGATCCACCACCACTTGGCGAGCCGGGAAAATTAGTTTCTATTTGGTCTGTAATTTCATTTGGAACTGCGTATAACCAATCGCTCAAATACTTATACGAATGTAAAAATCCGGCTCCGGAAAGATTTACCACCCGTCCCGTGCCGTTATCCTGATTGAACACTGCCTGAATGTTCTTTACAATTTCGGGATGGTCTTCAACAAAGGCACGAGAGCCGTTTAACCCCTGCTCTTCACTGCCCCAATGGCCTACTAAAATAGTACGCTTCGGGTTGGGATACATTTTCTTTAGGATGCGCATGGCTTCCATCATGACCAAGGTTCCTGTCCCATTATCGGTGGCGCCGGTTCCTCCATCCCAGGAATCGAAATGCGCCGACAGGATTACATATTCCTCCGGCTTCTCACTTCCTTTAATTTCAGCAATCGTATTAAAGGTTGGAACAATACCTAATTCCTTCGATTCGGCTACGATACGAATCTTGGGTTTGCCTCCGTATTCCAACATGCGATACAACATGGTGTAATCTTCCAATTCAATATCCACGGCGGGTATCTTTTTTGTACGGGCACTGAATATTTTGTTCACACCGAAGCCTTCAGACCAATTACAGGCTACAATTCCTGCGGCTCCGGCATTTTCAAGTACTTCGATAATACTCCGACTGTTATAGCCGGTTCGTCTCATATTTTCGCGCCAGGCCGTTTCCTGTGCTTTGCGATCATTCTTCATCTTTTCAAAGGAAGCCTCTGTAGCAAATTCCTTCCAGTTATAATCGGGACGTCCGGTGGGCTGATTCATGGAAACCATCACCAATTTCCCTTTTACGTTGGGCAACCATTTCTGAAAATCGGTTGAATCTTTTACTTCGGGCAGTAGAATCAATTCGGCGGTAACACCCTTCCCTGTGGTACTCGGATTCCAGGCTAACTGGGTCCCATCCAAGGATTGGATTCGGGGATAGATCATATCAATATGTGTAATGCCGCGTTCCCAGCCACGCCATTCGCCCCATTTTTCGTTACGGGCCGAAATACCCCATTTTTCATAGGTAGACACTGCCCAATCATGGGCGTTTTTCATTTGTGGCGTCCCCACAAGTCTGGGACCAATAACATCCATGAGTTCATGGCCTAATTTTTCTAATTGAGAGTTTTCATTGGCCTCTTTAATAATATTTTCGATCACAGGATCTGCTGTCTGGGCAACGATCGATGTACCTAAAAACAGGATTCCCACCAGGGAGAGTAGATATAATTTTTTCATGTAGATATGGTTGCGTTTTGAATAGAATTTTAAAATTACAATTAATTTTAAAAGTAACCACCAACTTTGAAATTTGAATTAGATGATATTGTAATTTTTTGCCTTTTGTACGGCCTCTATTTTACTGTGCACCTGCAGTTTCTTGTAGATGTTTTCTATGTGTTTTCGCACCGTGCTTGGAGAAAGAAACAGGTTTTCTGCAATGGCCGTATAGCTAAGCCCCTTGCTCAATTGTTCCAAAACTTCCACTTCTCGCTTCGATAGGGAGATCTCTTCCTGATCTTTCGGGTTTTGAATATTTATTGGATTTCGCAAAAGCTTCAGGGTTTTTAGTGCAATAGATGGGTTCATCGCCGCACCGCCATTTAGCGTTTCACAGATTCCGTTGTAGAGATCTTTAGGATTTATTTCTTTCAGCAAATAACCATCGGCACCTGCTTTTATGGCATTGAAGATGTTTTCATCGTTATCGAAGGCCGTTAACATGATGATCTTGATCTGAGGATACTTTTGCTTTACCATCTGAGTGGTTTCAATACCGTTCAATACCGGCATTTCAATGTCCATTAAGATCAGGTCGATATTGTGATTCTCCTCGAGTTTAGTGAGTAGTTCGCCTCCATGTGCAGAGGAATGTTTGATCGAAACATCATCAAAAAAGGAAAGTTTCTCTTTGATGGCGTGAATTAAAAAGCTGTTATCGTCTACAATGGCAATTTTAAGAGTCATAGTTGGTTGTTAGCACGCTTAAATTTACAAATACTTTCGAATAAAATACTAGGGCATCTGCCTTATTCGTCTTTTTTGGTGGAAAGACCTAAGGTAATTGTAGTGCCTTCGTTTACTTCCGAATCGATCGTTAATTCGGCAGCCATATCGCGAGCGCGCTTCTTCATGTTTGAGAGTCCGTTGCCTTGTTCGACCGCGGTAATGTCAAAACCCGATCCGTTGTCGCTAATGGCAATGATTATTGCATTGTTTTCTTCAGAAATTGACACCGAAATAAGCGATGCTTTGGCATACTTCAAACTATTGTTCACGGCCTCCTGAATTATTCGATAGCAATTCATTCCTTCTACCGAAGTCAGCGAATTACTAGTAGGCATCCCCGAAGCTACTTTAAATTCGAAGGCGGTAGTTTCGGTTGCCGTTTTCGCCTTTTCAATAAAATTGGTGATCCGCGCCTGAAGGTCTTCAAACGTGATACTATTCTTATTCATCGCCCAGATGGTGTCCCTTAGTTCGTAGATGGTTTGAGACGTGAAGGCACTTATATCGACCAGTTTGTTGGCGAGTTTATCGCTAATCTCACTAAATCCATACTTAATAGTATCTATACTCGAAATAATAAAGGTGAGTTGCGATCCTATATTGTCGTGAAGATCTCGTGAAATCCGCAATCGCTGCTCTTGCAGCTTGTTCTGCGTTTCAATTCGTGCCAATGCTTCCTTAAGCTCACTTTCCTTTTGTAATTGTCGCTGTTTCAATTTTTGCTGATTATACATCAAATATCCTAGAAGTCCCAGCAATAAAGCCGTTCCAAAGCCTCCAATGATCCAGGTATTTTTTCTGCGAACCTCTGCATCCTTTTCGGCGAGTTGGGCACGTTGTTTTAGGATTTCGTTTTCCTTCTTTTCGGTTTCAAATTCTATGGTTAAGGCCGCGATACTTTCTTCAACCTTAACACTGTGTATGCTGTCTTTTATCGCAGCGAATTGTTCGTAATAATATAAAGCCGAATCGGTATTCTTCTTGCTTTTGTAAATATCGGAAAGCAACTTATAGTTGTACTGAGTTAAATTTTTATACGCTTTTGCTTGGGACAGGGGCAAGGATTTATGTATCCAACTAATCGCCTGATCTAATTTTTCTTCGGCCAGAAACACTTCGCCTATCTGCGTGTAATTTTCGGCAATGGTCGTAGTATCTTTCCATTGGATTCTTTGTTCCAAGGCCCTATTAAAATAATCTTTGGCTTTTTGGAAGTCCTTCTGTAGTGCGTATACCCCTGCCATATTGCTATAACAATAGGGTATGCCAATGGTATCGTTTATATTTTTTTTAATAATAAGGCTCTTGTTGTAGAAGTAAAGGGCACTATCCAGTTCTTCCTTTATTTCTTTTAGCACTCCATAATTATTATAAATGTCCTTGAGTACATTTTCGTTTTGCGCTGCTTCGGCTATGGCCTTTCCTTGTTGCATATAATAGGTGGCCTTATCTATGTCTTTGTACTTTAAACTATAGCCCAGTTCTGCGTACCGATACGCTACTTTCTCGCTCAGTCCTAATTTTTCATAAATTTTAACCGCCTTCAAACCATACTCGGCACTTTCTATATAATTGCCCTGATACCCATAGGCCAATGAAAGTTTCGAAAGGGCATCTGCCTCTCCTTCGCCATAATTCAATCCTTTCGCCGCCAGCGCATTGTTTTTGAATAGTGAAAGAATAGCATCTTGCGACATATGCAAGCCTTGTACATAGAGGTTGTTTATAGAGTCTATCTCCTTTTTGGTCTGAGAATAAAGAGCATTTGATAGAAGTAAAAAGACATACAAGAAAGCCAATGTTCGCATTGCATTATTTTTAGAAAAACTAAAATACCAAAACTTCCGGCTGTACCACCAACGCTTCCTCCAAATTATACATTAAAAAATGATACTTGTCTAAGGATTTGCTTCGGAAATTCACCTGTGATGTGTGCAGTGCAATTTCCGCTTGCAGTGCATATTGTTGCTGTACATGATTGGCCGCTATTTTTTTGTTCTGCTGAAAAAAATAAAACAACAGCCCGGTAACAAGACCGATAAATAGCACTACTACAATAATTTGAGCAACGGGCATGACACATTTTATTAATACCTAAAAATACAGCGTAATTTACGAATTGGACATAGGGCAGTTGTCGTATTTAATTAGGCAATAAAACTTATCCCGATGGTGGTTCCCTTGCCTTTTTCTGAAGTAATTGCAACCGTACCCCCTAGCTCTCTAGCACGTTTTTCTATGTTTCGCAAACCGTTTCCGGCCGAAGTATTCGTCACGTCAAAGCCATTTCCGTTGTCTTCAATACGTACCAGATAGGCCTCATTACTTATGTCAATACGCACCAAAACGGAGCTGGCATTGGCATGTTTTAAGGCGTTATTTACCGCTTCCTGAATAATCCGATAAATATTCATTCCTTGTACCGAAGTAAATTTGGCCTCCTTGCACACGTTTTCGGCCACCGAAAAGTTAAAGGCGACCTCATTCGATGCGATACCGGCTTTTTCTATAAAATTTGAGATCCGTGCCTGAAGGTCTTCGCAGGTGATATCGCTCTTGTTCATGGCCCAGATAGTGTCTCGCAATTCATAAATAGTTTGTGAAGCAAAGGCACTGATCCCCGAAAGTTTATGCAGGGTTTTTTCTTCAGCTGTATGCAATCCAAACTTCAGACTATCAATCGATGAAATTATAAATGTGAGCTGCGAACCTATATTATCATGCAAGTCCCTTGAAATACGAAGTCGTTGTTCCTGTAAGCGGTTTTGTGTTTCGATCCTTGCCAATGCAGTCTTCAGTTCATTTTCCTTTCGAAGCTGTTGGTTCTTTAATTTTTGCTGACTATAGAACAGATATCCTAACAATCCCAGGACTATTGCAAGTCCCAAACTGCCATAGAGCATGATGTTCTTTTGTTTTACTTCCAATTCGGTTTCGGCGAGGTTGGCACGAGTTTCGGCCAGTTGCTTGGCGGTTTTTTCGGTTTCGTATTTGGTGGCCATTTCGGCGACTTTGGCAGCGCGTTCTTCATTAAATACCGAATCGCGCAGTACATAAAAGGCTTCTTGGCGTTCCAGGGCCTTTTCGAAATTGCCAATTTTCTTGTAGAACCAAGCCTCCTGCTGCACCACATCTCTTATCTTTTCGATGCTCTCGCTTTTTTCAGCATGGAAATAGGCCTCTTTAAAATACTGCCTTGCCTCATCGTTCCTATGCTCCTCATAAGCGATAGTCGCCAAGTTCGTATAGTTGGTTGCCAAGTTATAGTCCCTTCCTCTAATTTTATTGAGCACCAACGACCGATTGATATATTTTTTTGCTTCGGAGTACCTTTTACTTTTTAGCAAGGTATTTCCAATATTATTGTACACAAAGGAATAGCGTGCCGAGTCCTCCATCTTCGGCACATATTTCAAATTTTTGAAGTGATAGAACAGTGCACTATCCGGTTTTTTCCAATCGTCAAAATTAATGGCGATTACATTGTTGGCAAAAATTAAATACCTATAGTTGGTGGGGTCATGATCGTAGATAGTTTTAAACGCCATTTTACCAAAAGCAACCCCTTTTTCATAATCTTCAAAGTCGTGATACACATTGGATTTATCTGAAAGATGTAATGAGATCAATGCGGGATCTTTCATTTTTTCGGCAACTGTTAGTGCCTTCTGAATATAGTCCAAGGCCAGCTCGTATTCCCCATCATGTAATTTCTGATAATGCAACTGCTCATAAACCTTCCGCAGTCTATCTAATGTATCCAACTGTTGAAACAGGGGGATCACCTTTTCTGAAAAATAAAGGGTACTATCCTTTTCCCGGTTTTGGTTTTTTTGATAAAATTTGAAGTAATAATAACTGGCAGAATCTGCCTTTTTTCTCAATAGTTTTCGAGCTTCAGTAAAATAGTATTGCGAAGAGTCCGCACTATTATATGCTTTAAGTAACAACGCGTCTACGTTTGATGCCGATTGAGCAAATAGTAGATTCGAAAATAAAAGCACAAAGATTAAATGGGAAAACTTCATAGAAAGTACAGCTTAATCGATTCGAATGTACTGAAATAAAGAACACGACAATATGCCGTGTTCTTTTTATATAGGATCAAAAATGATCTTATAACGCCTTTATAAAAGTACCGCTACTCCATGTTCCTATACGGTCTTCACTAACCGTTTGCCCTTGATAATATCCTTTACCGTGGTATTTACCATATTGCCATTCGCCTCCGTAGTAGTTTCCACTCTTGAAGAAAAACCGACCCTGTCCATGGTACTGGTTGCTACCATTGAATTGCCCGGTGTACTTATCGCCATTGGCAAACAAATAGGTGCCCATATACATATTTCCATTACTCCAGAAGCCGGTATAACTATCTCCGTTGCTCCATTTGTAGCGGCCGTATTTGGTCTGACAGTCGCCAGCCGTACATCCTGTAGTTACACCGTTGTCGTAGAAGGTATACGCGTCTACCAATTGACTACTGCTGTACCTTCCCTGCTCCCACTCTTCGTCTTCAACAATGTATCCCAGTCCTTGGATGAATCCGTTTTGATATTCACCCACCATGTCTTTTTTAACGCCAAGGTATACCCCATAACCGGTCATTCCATCATTGACCCAAAAGCCAATATACTTCCCGGAATCCTTCCAGTCGAACAGTCCATACCCGTTGCGTTGTCCATTTTCCCAAAAGCCTTCGTAATATCCATGATCGAAGTTCTTCTTCCCCCATCCATTTTGACAATTGCCGCTCACGCATCCCAAAGAGGTAGATGAGCTTGCCGTAGATCGAGTTGGAACATTTGGTCTTTCTTGAGCCTGCAATGTTATGCAACCGAGCATAAAAATTGCGATAACTAATAAATTTTTTAATTTCATAATGCCTTGGTTTTTAGTGTTACTCAAAGTTAAGAAAGATTTGTCCCAAAAAAAAATACGGCAATTGCCGTATTTTGTTTAGCCTTAGCCATTCACTATTTCATTTTAGTAATCAAGGTCCCGTTAGACCACACTCCTATTTGCTGTTCAATGTCTTTATTGTGATAATAACCTCTTCCATGGTACTGTCCATTTTTCCATTCGCCGCCATAATAACTCCCACTTTCGTAAAAATAACGGCCGGTACCCTCAAATTGGTTTTTCGCATTGAACATCCCACTGTATTTGTCACCATTTGTAAAGTTGTAGGTACCCATGTATAAGGCGCCATTTTTAAAAAATCCAACATAGGTATCCCCATTGCTCCAAACCATCTTACCGTATTTATCCTGACAATCGCCTGCCGTACAGCCAACGTCTACATCATTCGTATAAAAGTTGTACGATATCGTTAAATTACCATTGGTATACACCCCCTGTTCCCACGCATCGCCATAAACCGAATAACCAACTCCGTCCAACTGTCCATTTTTGTATTCTCCAATAACATTATCGTCGTTATCGGCCAAATAGGCGCCATATCCATCCATATTGTCATTTTTCCAATTCCCGATATACTTCCCTGTTCCAACCCACTTATACAGCCCATATCCATCTCGCTTTCCGTCTTTCCAGAACCCATCGTAGTAGGCATTTTCATACTGCCATTTACCCCATCCGTTGGTACAGTCACCCTGAACGCAACCAGTAGTTTCGCTAGTGGAGGCGTTGGAGTCACCCGAATAGCGTTGTACCTGATTAAACACAAAAGAGGCCATGGTCGTATAGCCGGGCAACACATAGGTCTTTATATCATTTATTTTGACAATCAAGTCGTTCCCAACGGTCTCGGTCGTAGCATTTGTATAGTCGATGGGTTTCCCCTTTTTAATAACCCCGTATTGACCGTTATCTGCATCACGATACCAATAGGTGTCTTCGGGCGCAGGGGATAGCTTGGTCATGCTTTTCGCTCCCCAATTGCTAAAGCTTCGGATTCCCTCCAAAAGATAGGTTGCGTTTACTTCAGCAATAAAATCGATATAATTTCCCTTTATATTGCTGAAATCTCCCGAATAGGATGCATCGTTTACATAGGTGATAAAAGAATAGGGGTTGGTAAGGTAAAAGTCCTTTCCAATATTCGTCGCCAAAATAGGCGCATTTCCCTTCGATCCTTCAGCAGCATCTTTAAAGTCGGCAAGCAGATAAATAATCCGTGCACTGGTATCGAGCACAGCCAATGTATCTGTTTTAAGATAGACCAGGTCTTCGACATTCGAGATTGTCTTTCCGTTTTTATCCTTTAAAATAAAATCAACGCTATTCGTTTTGGTCCAGGTAGCACCGTTAAAATCGACAGAACTTTTACTCGACATGGGCTCAGGGATTTGAGCTTCAGCCGAAAGGGAAAAAGTAGGAAATACTAGTAGTAGGATAATAAGTCTTCTCATTAGAATAGATTTTTTAGTAGTATAAAGTACCTAAAAAAAATAGAATACTGCAATACGACAACTGCCGTATCGTCCCGCTATTCTGAAAACTCTTGATACTTCTTTTTCATTTCGAGATAGTGGTCGTAGGATTTTGAGTATTTTCTCGCCAAGTTATCCAAGGCCTGAGAGTCTTTGTTCAGGGAAACCATTACTAGGTCGACCAATAGGCGCAGGAGAATTAACAAGATGGCGGCAACTTTGGCCGTAGAAAAAATAATAAAGAAAAAGAAAGCAAGAATTACGACGAACTGTTGGATAAAAATACGAACATAAGGTTTAATGAAAATGGCACTCGGCGTATACTCTTTGTACTTCTCATTCGCCCAAAAATTGGTGTAAAAATAACCTAGGTTGGTCACCACTAACGAAGCCATTACAACAGACATTCCTTCCCTGTTAATTACATACCAATAGTTTTGTACAAGATAAAAGGCATCCGTGATTTCAGTAATGGTTCCTTCAAATAAGGCAAAGGCAAAAACAGATTGCACACCTACAAAAATGCCATAATGCGCTATAAAAAACAAAATCAAAGGAAGGCCTTTCAGTTGCAGTCCCTTATCGGAAGTAGGTTCCATTCCATAATTAGACACAATCCACAGCTTCACAATATGAAAGAGCCCTATCACTATTGTCTCTAAAAAATAAGCAAACACCACCGTGAGTGAATCAATCTGGTTAAAAAGCACCAGCAGCAGTAAGAAACAGGCATTGGCCCAAACCAGTATATTATTTTTTGATGGATATAGGATGGCTGAAATCATATAGATAAATTTAAAAATAAAACCCCATAAACTAGTATGGGGTTTTTAACACTGTACTCACTCCTCAGCAAAATACAGCGAACGTAACTTGGCTAGTAGGTTACTTCTTAAGATCGTATGCAAAAATTGAATTGTTATCTGCCTTGTAGTACAAGATCCCTCCAAAATCATCTACAGTATATTCTGGTTGTTTATCCTTTAGGACAATTTCCTTCTCTTTGGCTCCTGTATCCTTGTTTACCTTTACCAACCCAACACCTTCATCCAGTTTTGTCAAAATAAACTGTGCATTTTCTGTGGCGGCAGTTGCTTTAAATCTTCGTAACATTTCTGCGATCGATGCTCCGGTAGCAGCGGCCATGCCATCACCAAGATCGGCATAGGATTGCCCTCTTGAGGTATAACTACCCAATCTGTTTCTGTTTGCATTCGCCTCGGCATAGGCCGCTGTGGCTGTAGTGGCGGCTGCGACAGCTGCTACTCCGGCCAAAATTGCTCCCATGGCACTCTTCCCCGGAGCGCGATAGTACTCATGCCACGATTTACCACCATTGTTATCCAACATCATTAAGTTCTGATCACTGGTGAGTAAAATACCGCTATCTCTAATTTCTACACTGCTGGGACTTTCTTTCCCTTCGAATTTAGACTCCGCCAATGTGGAAACTTCTCCCGAATTAGCATCTACAGCAAACAAGGATTCATCGGCGCTAATCAAGTAGCGCGAATTCTTACTGTCATAGGTCGAACTAACCGCATCCACCCGCTTGTATTTTAAAGGCTTGTTCCAAACCTGTTCCCCGGTGGCCAGATTGACAATATTGGCGTCTTCACTGGTAATATAGATCAGCCCCTGGGGCGTATTGGCCATGGTCAAGATATTCTCACCGGTCTTTAGTGGTTTTTTATAAAGTGTATTTCCGTCAAAGGATATTTTATTGATCCCGCCCTGATAGATCCCGAAGAGAATCCCATCATCCATAATATAGAAATGCTGAACATACCCTTTGGTTTTAGGGGCTTTCTCCCACAAATCTTCACCTGTAGTAGCACTTAGAAATCCTATTTCCGATTCGTTCTTTTGGGCAAAAACACTATTGCTTCCCCCATCGTCTTTATTGCTAACTATTGCCAGTCCTTGTGGTAATATTTCGAAGTTAGCCACTTGTCCTTTTACCTTATGAGGATCTTCCCACAGTATCGAGCCGCTACTGCTAATTTTATGAACCTTGTTATTTTTTCCATTGGCAGAAATCTCAAAACCGTATATCTCTTTTTCAGCTGCATCGGTAACCATCCATTTTATATCGTCCACATCGGCCGACCATTCTATTTCTCCGGTTTTCATATTTACCTTCTTCAACGCCTTGGTGGTAGGCAATATCAATCCGTCTTTTAACAATAAGGGACGTCCTGAAACTACTTCAGATCCTTTAAACGTAAAATAGCTTTCCTGCTCTCCGGTATTCAAATCGTAAATCGCTACGGCATTGGCATATTTTTCACTTGCTCTACGCTGTCCGCTTACTACCAATTTGTTCTGCGGCATCATAACATCGCAGGTGGTTACTATTTTCCAACCGTTAGATTCGGTGGCGAAAAGGACCTTACCCGACATATAATCGATCACCGCCTTTTTGGTAGATATACTTGCAAAACCTGTTTGACCTACCATTACATAGGGGGCATTTGGAATAAAAGTCAGTTCTTCGGGCTTAACACGACCGTATTCTTGAAAATTAAAAAGTAATTGATTGCTGCCCGGCTTAATACCTACCAGGCCATCGTTGGTGGCCACAACCATGGTTCCACCTTGGGTAAGCGTCATTTCATTGATTTTAGCCCCAACGTCATAACGATAGTCGGGTGCTTCGGCTTTTTGTGCCACTGCTTGTGTTGCCCAAATTAAGCTTAGGCAAAAAGCTACTTTTAATATTGTTGAAAGTTTCATAATCGTGGTTTTAGTAATTGATGGTTCAAAGATGCTGCGTATCAAGTTGCGATTCAATACGGCAGTTGTCGTATTCTTATATGAGCTAGATAATCCATCGCTTCCTGGAAAGTCCCATCGAGCAAAATATTGTCATAAAAAAAACCGAAAGTAGAACACATTGTTCCACTCCCGGTCCACGTAAAAACCTCAACACTGAGATTTTCGTTTATGTGGTTTTAATTTTGGACTACTTCAATATTGAATGCTCCCGAAGTAACAGACACCGTATCACCGATATCATTTATATTGAATCCGGTAAAGCTAAAAGTACCTTCCACGGTATCGCCATCATAACTGGAAATATTAACCTCTCCATTTATTGATTGTGCATCTCCTAAAGTAGAATAAATCACTACGGTATTCGGATCGGGATTGGATGGATCCGGCAGATAGCTATAGGTTCCAATATTTAAAAAACTCAATTCGTACGTACCTACACCGGTAAAGTTCTGAACGATCATTTGTAAGTTTTCAGAATTCGCCGTACCACCGGATACAGCGATTACCTGACTGGTACCTGCATCCGAAACCTGTGCAGCAACAGTACCTTCTAAACCTTCAAAAGTTTGGCCATCGACCTTTGCGCTGAATGAACCAACGGCTCCACCGCCTCCATCACCACCATCGTCGTCTTTTTTACAGGCGGTCACCGCCAAACTCATCATAAGAATTAGTATTACATTTTTAAACATTTTCATAATTGTTGGGTTTTAAGTTAATTGAACAAGGCAAAGATGCCCCAATACCCAACGCCACTCAATACGGCAATTGACGTATAATTAGAATGCTATATGAGGAAGTTCTCTTTGTAAGGCAGAAATTTTTTGCTGAAGTGTTTTCTGAAATGCCCGATGTGTTTCACTTTCGGGGTGAAAGGGACGGTGTTGCAATCCCCTTTGTACCGTATCGATTTCTTTTTGCAATGCGTCCGTTGCCGAAGCCACCCAAACCTCCTTAAAACGTTCCCAGATAATCGAAATAGCTGTAGTATTGGGGTGTAGCATATCTTCCGCGTAAAATCGGTAGTCGCGCAATTCGTCCATCATGAGCTCGTAGGACGGAAAATAATAAAGCCCCTTACTGGCAGCCATTGCCTTATGTAGCCCGGCGATCAAATGTGCCTTGCTCTGCGTATTCTCAACAAAACCATCCCTGAGATGCCGTACGGGCGAAACAGTTCCTATGATGACAGCCGAAGGCTTGACCGCCTGTATGCGCTGCACGGTATTCTGTATACTTTCTGCAAGGGTCGCTACCGACAACAATTCTTTTTTGAACTCCTGCTGCGGCAGCTTATGACAGTTAGCCACTGGCGCATTGGTTTTTTGATGCCTATAGACCCAGGCGGTACCGTAGGTAAAAATAAGATGTGAAGCCCCAAGCAGGGCCGCTCGTAGTTGCGCCAAGGAATTGTTTAGTTTTTGAAGAAAATCCTCCTTAGTTGAAGTGCTTAACACAGAATGTACCTCGAAACAATGCCATTGCTCATTGTAGAAGAAAACATCCTTCTCGGTATACGCCCTATCTTCCAACGCACGACTTACCAAGACTTCGATAGCCATTGGGTGAAAAACAATTCCGAAGGGATTCTGAAGGTTTTGAAACTTAAAATAATCGAGTTTACCTCCAATGTTTTCCGTAAAACAAGAACCCATTAGCAACACCTTAGACGTATAATCCATTTGATGCGCTTCGGGTTTTAGTGCTATTTGCGTTTGTAATTTCATAAGTCACTTAGCGCCTTGGCGCCTTGGCGCGCTCTCAATCCAAATAATCCTGCGCCTTTTCTAATGCTTCGGCTATCCCCTCGGGATTCTTGCCGCCGGCGGTAGCAAAAAATGGCTGACCACCACCACCTCCTTGGATATACTTTCCGAGTTCGCGTACAATCTGTCCTGCATGTAATCCTTTTTCTGAAACTAATTCCTTAGAAATATAACAGGTGAGCAAGGCCTTGCCATCCTGTCTCGATCCAAACAAAATAAACAAATTCTCAATCTCGCCACCCAATTCGAAAGCCAGGTCCTTTAATCCCGAAGCATCCAGGTCTAGTTCCTTTGCCAAGAAATGTACATCATTGAGTACGGTGATCTCTTTTTTAAGATCGCCTTTTAAATTTTTGACCTTGTCTTTCAATAACTCCTGAAGTTGTTTCTGTAACTGACTGTTTTCTTCCTGTAAACTAGTCACCGCCTGTACCGGGTCTTGTGCATTGTTCAATGCTTTTTGCACTTCTGAATAGGCCACACTTCTGTCCACAAAATACTGCTTCGCCGCATCGCCTGTAATGGCTTCAATCCTGCGAATACCCGAAGCGACCGCGCCTTCCGAAGTAATTATAAAATGCCAGATTGCCGAGGTATTCGGCACATGCGTACCTCCACACAATTCCATTGATTTTCCAAATTTGATGGTGCGTACCGTGTCTCCGTATTTTTCACCGAAAAGCGCCAATGCCCCGTCGTCCAAGGCCTGTTGAAAGGGAATATTGCGTCGCTCTTCCAAGGCGATACCCGCTTGTATTCGCGCATTCACAAAGTCCTCTACCTGTTTTAGTTCTTCATCGGTCACCTTTCCGAAATGGGAAAAATCGAATCGCAAATTCCGACTGTGTACCATAGATCCTTTCTGAGTTACATGCTGCCCCAGTATATTGCGCAGCGCCTGATGTAACAGATGCGTGGCCGTATGGTTGGAAGCGGTCCTGTCTCGTTGTTTTCTATCGACAACTGCCTTAAAAGCAGCCTCCGGATTCCGCGGTAAGGTCTTGGAAAAATGAATAATCAGGTTGTTCTCCTTCTTGGTATCTATGATATACACCACCCCACCATCTATGGCTTCCAAATACCCTTTGTCACCTACCTGTCCGCCACCCTCGGGATAAAATGGAGTTATATTAAAGACCAGCTGGTAGAGCTCGCCGTCCTTTTTGCTCTCAACTTTGCGATAGCGCGTAATTTTAATATGGGTTTCCAGCATATCATAGCCAACAAACTCCTCCTCCGGATCATCCAAAAGGACCATCCAATCTCCTGTTTCAACCTTGGTAGCTGCCCGGGAACGATCCTTCTGTTTTTGCAGTTCTGTTTCAAACTCAGCTGCATTCAACTGATAGCCTCGCTCTCGAAGGATCAATGCAGTAAGGTCAATTGGAAACCCGAACGTATCGTACAACTCGAATGCCTTCTTTCCCGAAATAGTCTTCGACTTGGCTGTTTCAATAACATGCTCCAACAAGACCAACCCCTGATCCAGGGTTCTCAAGAAGGAACGCTCCTCTTCCCGAATCACATTGGTGATCAGGTTTTTTTCTGAAATCAATTCAGGGAACGCCTCTCCCATTTGCGCGCTCAAGGTCGCAATGAGTTTGTAGATAAATGGCTCCTTTGTATGTAAGAAGGTGAAGCCATAGCGGATTCCTCTTCGTAGGATACGTCTAATTACGTACCCGGCTCCTGTATTACTGGGCAACTGGCCATCGGCAATCGAAAAAGCAACGGCGCGTACGTGATCGGCCACCACCCGAATGGCAATATCAACTTTTTCATCTTTGCCATAGGTGGTATTGGTCACCGCTTCGATCTCTCGAATTAGCGGTGTAAAGACATCGGTGTCGTAATTACTCTGTTTGTGCTGTAAGACCATGCACAAACGCTCAAAGCCCATTCCGGTATCCACATGCTGAGCCGGTAATTTTTCTAGACTACCGTTGGCTTTTCGGTTGAACTGCATAAATACCAGATTCCAAATCTCCACCACCTGTGGATGATCCTGGTTCACCAAGGCAGCACCCGATTGCTTTGCCTTATCTTCGGCCGAACGTATATCTACATGGATCTCACTACAAGGCCCACAAGGTCCTTGGTCTCCCATTTCCCAGAAATTATCGTGTTTGCTTCCGTTGAGAATGCGCTCTTCGGGAAGAAACTGTTTCCATATTTCGTAGGCTTCGGTATCACGCGCAAGTCCTTCGGCTTCATCTCCTTCAAAGATAGTGACGTACAAGATGTCCTTATCTATTTTATAGACTTCGGTCAGCAATTCCCAGGCCCATGCAATGGCTTCCTTTTTAAAATAATCGCCAAAACTCCAATTCCCCAACATTTCGAACATGGTATGATGGTAGGTATCCATCCCCACTTCTTCCAGATCGTTGTGTTTTCCACTTACGCGAAGGCACTTTTGGGTATCGGCAATACGGCTGTTCTTAGGCAGGCTGTTCCCCAAAAAATATTCCTTAAACTGATTCATCCCCGCATTGGTAAACATAAGCGTGGGATCGTCCTTGATCACCATTGGAGCAGAGGAAACAATGGCGTGCGACTTCGATTTAAAAAATGCTAAAAACTGGGAACGTATCTCCTTCGAATTCATAAAATAATTTTAGTACTAAAAAATATGTGATAAGGCTATGCGCAAAACAATTTCTATATTTGCAAAACGTTAGCTAACCATTAGCACAACCTATCAACGAGCAAAAATAAGTTTTTTTAACGTATGTCTAAGGTTAAATATTACTACGATAGTGAAACCCTGTCCTATCGAAAAATTGAAAAGAAGAAAGGCCGTAGGCTTGGTATCTTCTTACTCAGTCTAACGGGAATGCTATTAAGCAGCTTTCTACTGTTGCTGGTATACATCAACTTACCCTATGTAGAAACGCCCAAAGAAAAAACGCTAAAGCGCGAACTCACCAATATGGAGTTGCAATTTGAGCTGCTCAATAAAAAAATGGTCGAGGCCGAAACCGTTTTGGCCGAAGTGGCCAATCGGGACAATAACCTATACCGTGTTTACTTTGAAGCCAATCCAATTCCGGCCGAACAGCGTAAAGCAGGTTTTGGAGGGGTAAATCGGTATAAGGACCTGGAAGGATTCGATAATTCAAAATTGATCATAGCTACCAGCAAGCGTTTGGATATATTGACCAAACAAATTGTGGTACAATCCAGATCTTTAGATGAAATCGCCAAACTGGCCGAAGAGAAAGAAGAATTACTAAGTGCCATTCCGGCCATTCAACCGGTGCGAAATGAAGACCTTACCCGTATGGCATCCGGCTACGGCTATAGAACCGATCCCTTTACCAAGGCGGGAAAATTTCACTTTGGAATGGATTTTACCGCACCAAGGGGAACTCCTGTCTATGCAGGGGGTGACGGTGTGGTAACACGGGCAGATAATACGGCCTCTGGCTATGGAAATCACATACGAATAGATCACGGCTATGGTTATGAAAGCCTGTATGCCCATTTGTATAAGTTTAAAGTGCGCAGGGGGCAGAAAGTGAAGCGCGGCGATCTTATTGGTTTTGTCGGTAGTACGGGACGATCGGAAGCCCCTCATCTACATTATGAGATCTTTAAGGATGGGCAACGCATCAATCCTATCAATTTCTATTACGGAAACCTAACGCCCGAAGAATTTGCCAGTATGTTACAGGCATCTCAGCAGGAAAACCAATCGTTGGATTAAAATCCTTGCTATTTACGATGTTTCATAGACGAGAAATGAATTATATTTACATTTCTGAATACGAAAAAAAATGCACATCGATCTACCCGAAAAACGATATTACGGCATTGGCGAAGTCGCCGAAGCCTT
>NZ_JAIOHK010000066.1 GCF_019913785.1 Altibacter sp. | reverse complement strand
ACGTTTACAAGACGGGCCGAAAGAGAAACCATTTTAAAAAGTGAATTCCCACAATTTTACGAAGATTACAAGGAGTGGGAATTGCTTAAAATGAATCGTTTTAAGGCGCTGGCCGAATTGGAAAAATCGAAATCGGGCCGTAAAATAGTGTCCGGGATGTTGCGTTTACTACTGCGAATATTCAGAAATAAAAGTGTTAAAGACCTATAATGATCCCTAAGATGCTACATTATTGCTGGTTTGGACAAGGCAAAAAACCCGAGCTTTTTAAACAATGTCTGGAAAGTTGGAAACGCTATTGTCCCGATTTTGAAATTGTAGAGTGGAATGAATCGAATTCGAAGCAATTTTCAAATCCCTTTTATAAGAATGCCCTCCGAAAAAGGAGATATGCCTTTGCTGCCGACTGTATTCGCGTTAAAGTGTTAAGAGAACATGGCGGAATCTATTTGGATACAGATATGTTATTGGTAAAGTCTATCGAACCCTTGCTTTCTTTCGATTTCTTTACCGGATATGAGGTTGAAGACCGAGCTGCCTATGGTTTTTTCGGAGCCAAGGCAAACCATCCTTTACTTCAGACCATGGACGATTTTTATACGACAATTGAATTCAATCCGTTTTCACCTCCTGTAATCACACATGCTTTTAAGGATATTGTCAATGAATCTAATCTTGCTGAAAACGACAAAATTTTCCCCCCGGATTATTTTTATCCCTTGCCTTATCAGAAGAAGGATGAGGATTTTTCAACCTTTGTTACCGAAAACACCTATGCGGTTCACCTTTGGGATCACTCCTGGAAGCCCGAAGGGAAAGAGACTATTAATTCACTGCTAAGAAATTTGGGCACCGTGGTATGCGATTTTGTCTGCTACAATTATTCGTATTCTTATTTTAAAAGATATTTTAGAGAGTTTTCCAGAAAGTTATATCATAGATTAATCGGAAAATCAGGCGTATGAAAGTAGTTCAAATTACAACCTCCTCCAAAGGTGGCGCCGGAATTGCCGCCCTTCGATTGCACCACGCATTGAGGGAGCAAGGGATTACTTCGGCATTTCTTTCGAAAGACCTCACCATCAATTTTAAAGGCGAAACGGTGGAAGATTCTTTTCTCGACTATCAAAGACCTTCTACCATTCAAAGGATCATAAGAAAATTACAGCGCATTTTTGTACCCACTCCATTTCAAAAAGCAACGTCTCGTTTGTCTGCAATAAATAACAAGCTTCGGTACGAGAATCTGTCCTTGCCGTATAGTTCCGTGCAATTACAGCAACATCCATTAGTGCAAAACGCCGATCTGCTTAATTTACATTGGATTAGCGGGATCGTTGATTACAACCGTTTTTTTTCGAGCATACAAAAACCCGTTGTTTGGACCCTGCACGATATGAATCCGTTTTCGGGCCTGTTTCACTATCGGAGTGATGAGATACACAATAATGCCGTTGCTTCAGACATAAATGAGCAGATGGCCGAGTACAAACGAAATGCGCTTCAGAAAATTAAAAACGGTGCTATCATTTCGCCTTCCCAATGGCTACTGGAAGAAGCAAAGGGCAGTGGTTTTTTTAAACATTTTTCAGTAAAAAGATGTATTACCAATGCCATCGATTTGGAAACCTTTTCAATTCAGGACAACCACAAATTAAGGAAACAGCATGAAATTGAGGCAACTGATTTTGTATTGCTTTTTATTTCACATTCACTGGAAATTAAACGCAAGGGATTTGATTTGCTGTTGGAGGCCTTACCACATCTTTCTCACCTTCCACTTACTATCCTCACGGTGGGGAAAGGTGCGTTGAAAAGCCCTGTCAGTGATATAAAAATTATATCTTTAGGGAAAATTAATACGCAGGCCGAAATGGCAGCTTGTTATACGATGGCAGACGCTTTTGTTATGCCTAGCAGAGAAGACAATCTGCCGAACGTGATGTTGGAATCTTTTGCTTCGGGAACACCGGTAATTAGTTTTGGCGTAGGTGGTATGAAGGAGCACATAAGGGAAGCTAGTACAGGGATTTTGGCCGAAGAAGTTTCGGGAGTGGCCTTGGCAAAAGCGATTCAGCAATTTTATGACACACGAAATAATTACCAAGCAGAAACGGTTCGTGCATATGCCGAGAAGCATTTCAGTTTTAAAAATCAGGCAACAGCCTACCACAAGGTATACCAAGAGCTGTTATCATAACATAAACGAGTAAATAGTACAATGAAGGTAGCATTTATCACAGGAGTAACGGGACAGGATGGAGCTTATTTAAGTGAGTTCCTATTGAAAAAGGGATACACGGTTCACGGACTAAAAAGACGATCCTCCTTGTTTAATACAGATAGAATCGATCATTTGTATCAGGACCCCCATATATCGAGTCGGAATTTTGTGTTGCACTATGGCGATATGACCGATAGTACCAATTTAATTCGTTTGATCAATGAAATTCAGCCTGACGAAATTTACAATCTGGCGGCTATGAGTCATGTGCATGTTTCCTTTCAAATTCCGGAATATACAGCCAATGCCGACGGAATTGGCTCTCTGAGGATCCTGGAAGCTGTGCGATTTCTTGGTTTGGAGAAAAAGACGAAAATATATCAGGCTTCTACCTCCGAGTTATACGGAAAGGTACAGGAAGTTCCTCAAACTGAAAGTACACCTTTCTATCCGCGAAGCCCCTATGGCGTCGCAAAACTCTACGCCTATTGGGCCACAGTCAATTACCGGGAAGCGTATAATATGTTCGCTTGCAACGGTATCCTTTTTAACCACGAATCTCCCATTAGAGGAGAAACTTTCGTTACTAGAAAAATTACCAGGGCTGCTTCCCGAATTGCATTGGGTCTGCAGGATACTCTCTATATTGGAAATCTGGATGCCAAAAGAGACTGGGGACACGCCAAAGACTATGTGCGTATGATGTGGATGATCCTTCAAGCCGATGAACCCGAAGATTGGGTGATTGCAACGGGAAAAACCACTTCGGTACGTGATTTTATACGTTTGGCTTTCGCCGAAGTGGGTATAAGTTTAGAATTTAAAGGCGAAGGAGAGAATGAAAAGGGTTATGTAAAGGCCTGTGCCGATCGGCGTTTTCAAATTGAGATCGGTAAAGAAATTATAAAAGTAGACGCCAATTACTTTAGACCCACCGAAGTGGATTTATTGATTGGTGACGCAAGCAAGGCAAAAAATAAATTGGGTTGGGAACCTAAATACAGTCTGCAAGAATTGGTGGTCGAAATGATGGCGCACGACGTAAAGCTGATGCAAAAGGATCAGTACCTGCGAGAAGGAGGCTTTAGAACCCATAACTACTTTGAGTAAGAAGCATGAACAAGAATACTAAAATTTATGTGGCTGGTCACCGAGGTCTGGTTGGAAGTGCAATTCTGAATGTCTTACAGCAGAACGGCCATACAAATTTAATTACAAGAACCCATAAGGATCTCGATCTCACCAATACCGAAGCAGTAGCCTCTTTTTTTGCTTCCGAAAAACCCGAATATGTTTTTTTGGCAGCGGCCAAGGTGGGAGGAATCGCTGCTAACAATACCTATAGAGCCGAATTTATCTACGATAATTTGATGATTCAGAACAATGTGATTCATCAAAGTTATTTGCATGATGTTAAAAAGCTTCTTTTTCTTGGCAGTACCTGCATTTATCCGAAGAATGCGCCTCAGCCGCTTAAAGAGCACTATTTACTCACCGATGTTTTGGAATACACCAACGAACCCTATGCCATTGCGAAAATAGCCGGGATTAAGATGTGTGAAAGCTATAATATACAGTACGGCACCAATTATATTTCGGCCATGCCAACCAATTTGTACGGCCCCAACGATAATTTCGATTTGGAAAAGGCGCATGTATTACCTGCTTTGTTGCGAAAAATTCACCTAGGAAAAGCTTGGGAGGAGGAAAACTGGGAGGCAATTCGAAAGGATTTAAATCGATTACCCATCAAAGGAGTCGATGGGAATGCTTCAGAAGAAGCTATTGGTAAGATGTTTAATCACTTCGGACTTTCAAAAGAAAAGGAGTCGGTCATAGTTGAAATCTGGGGAACCGGAACACCCATGAGGGAATTTTTGTGGGTTCAGGATATGGCTGAGGCCTGTTTGTTTTTAATGGAACGCGCTAATTTTTCGGATTGCATTTCAGATAAAAAGGAAATTAGAAATACCCATGTAAACATTGGAACGGGAACGGATTGCAGTATTACAGATCTGGCAACTTTACTTAAAAAGGTAATTGGATTTAAGGGAGATTTTGTATTTAACACCAACAAACCCGATGGCACCATGCGTAAGTTAACCGACGTTTCTAAAATTAATACAATGGGATGGAAGGCGAAGGTGAAATTAGAAGAAGGTGTTGCGAAAATGTACCGTTGGTATTTAAAATAATTGGACTTGAAAAATAAGATTAAGAACTTCCTCAACACACTACCCTACATAAAAGCATTATATGCTAAAAATGAAGCTTACGATACGAATTCCTGTTTCCCTCCCGGACATTATTATTCACCTATCGTATTGGTAGAAGAACTGAAGAAAAGAGAGCACGAAATATGGAAGCACAAGGAAATTGACGGGATCAATGACATTAATTTAAATACTGAAGAACAAAAATCGTTTGTTTCAGCGCTTTCAGGCTATTATAAAGACCTTCTATTTAAAGATACACCTTCAGATGCGCTTCGATATGGGTACAAAAACGGTATGTACGAGTATACCGACGCAATACTACTTTACGCCATTATTAGATATTTAGTACCCAAACGAATTATAGAAGTTGGATCTGGTCATTCTTCAGCCTTAATGTTGGATGTGAACGAGCTGTATTTCAATAACGAGATACAACTTTCTTTTATAGAACCCAACCCCGAAAGGCTGTATAACAATATTCGAGAAAATGATAAATCACGTACAACTATTTTAGAAAAGAAAGTACAGGAGATTGATACTTCATTCTTTTCAGTTTTACAAAAAGGGGATGTTTTGTTTATTGACAGCACACATGTATCAAAATGTGGCAGTGATGTTAATTATATTTTATTTGAAATACTACCTGTGCTAAATCCCGGTGTTTTTATACACTTTCACGATATTTTCTATCCCTTTGAATATCCAAAAGATTGGGTCTTTGGTGGGAGAAACTGGAATGAAAATTATTTACTGAAAGCATTTCTAATGCATAATAACGATTATAAGATCAGAGTTTTTTCGCACTACCTGCATACGCATCATCCGGCTGTATTTGAAAACATGCCACTGACTTATAAAAATGTTGGCGGAAATTTATGGATAGAAAAATTAAGATAAGGTATAAGATAAGGTAAATGAATCCCAAGCTCTCCATCATTACGATAAATTACAACAATGCCCTGGGGCTTCAAAAAACAATCGAATCGGTTGCCAAACAACAATTTAAAGATTTTGAATTCCTGATAATTGACGGTGGTTCGACCGATACGAGTTTGGGGATCATTGATAAGCACGCGCCTGAGATTACGCATTGGATAAGTGAGCCGGATACTGGTATCTACAATGCCATGAATAAAGGGATTCGAGCTTCCAAAGGTGAATATCTGCTGTTTTTGAATAGTGGTGATGTTCTCATATCCAAGAATGCAATCCAGGATTTTATCGAACATCCATTATTTGATGGAGAGATCATCTATGGAGATTATCGATTTGAAAATGGCGAAAAAAGATATCCCGATGTATTACCTCCCGATTATTTTATGAAAACATCCCTTCCGCACCAAAGTACTTTTTTTAAGCGGGAGCTATTCGATCGTCTCGGCCTTTACGATGAAACCTATAAAATAGGTGCCGACAGGGCTTTTTATGTAAAATGTCAGGTGTCAGGAAATGTGAAGTTTCAGCATATTCCTTATTTTCTAACCCTTTTTGACCTTTCGGGACTAAGCAACAATCAGGACTTTTTACAACGTAAAAAAGTGGAGGATATTCGGCTGTTAAAAGAAGGCTATGGTGAAAAATATGCTATCTACAGAGAACATTTAGAAAGAGAACGGCTTCAGAAAGAGGCTGAGAGAAATTCCATAAGAGGAATACTAAAACGAATTTCAAAACGCATAGGTAAATTATGGAAACCCCGCTCGTAAGTGTTATCATACCGACCTATAATCGTCCAAGTTTACTAAAAGAAACCTTGGAGAGTATTAGTGCTCAGAGCTATCAAACTGTTGAGGTTATTGTTGTGGATGATGGTACATCGGGGAATGAAAATGAACAACTTTGTGCTTCCTACCCCAAGATTTTATACACGAAAATTGAAAACAGTGGCGGACCTTCAAAGCCAAGAAATACAGGAATTAAATTGGCAAAGGGAAAGTACATTGCCTTTGTTGACGATGATGATCTTTGGTTGCCCAAAAAATTGGAAAAGCAAATTGCCATTTTGGAAGCACACCCCGATTACGGACTGGTTCACACCCCTTGTAAGGTTATAGATTTAGAAGGAAACGAAACAGGCGTAGTTGTAGGTAAACCGGGAAGCCCCGATGTAAAGCACGGTGATGTAAAAATGCGAATGATGGGTAATTGGACGCTTATGATGCCAACGGTGCTTATTCGGAAATCGATAGTGGATACAGTTGGATTTTTTAATGAAAAAATGCCGCAGGCAGGAGAAGATGTTGAATTTTGGACGCGATGTTCTTTTTATACTTTATTTTATTATTTGAACGAACCACTTGCTTTATACCGGGATCATTACAGCAATAGTAGGGTGTTAGTAAAAGAGTATTTAGAACTGCCCAGATATCTTAAAAAAGTGATAGATAAAATGTTTACCGAAGGAAATATCGATAGTGGGGAAAGGAAACAACTTTTAGACAATGTGGTAAGACAACAGCTAAAAGGTATTTCTTCCCGAAAATGGAAAACAATCATCTATACATTCAAGCTGAATCCTTTTTGGTTTCTTAACTTTGGAAATATAAAGTTATTACTCAAAAGATTGAGTAGCTCCTAAAAATGTCTATTGATGCGAAAAGGCACTAATCCTTTTAGTAATGCTAAAATAAAGCGTGACGCTTATCATAGAATAATTGTCCCGGTGTTTATTCCCAATCTCAAGGAGGAATATTTTTTTCATGGTTTGGAAGTGACCAAATTATGTTTGGAGTCCTTAATTCGTACCCGACATCCCAAAACCTTTCTCAGTGTGGTAAACAATGGAAGTTGTAGGGAGGTGACCAATTATTTACAACAGCTAT
>NZ_JAIOHK010000065.1 GCF_019913785.1 Altibacter sp. | reverse complement strand
TCGAAGCCTTTATCTGGGTGACCCAACTTCCTGCCGGTAGCCCTTTTATGTTTTTTGAGACGTCGGTCCAAGTCTGTCCTCCGTTTTGGGTATAGTGTACGCGTCCGTCATCGGTACCCACCCATAGCATATTGCGTTCCATAGGCGAGGGTTCTATAACGAGGATAGTCGTATGATTTTCAGCACCGGTAGCGTCCATGGTTAAACCACCACTTTCACTTTGTTTTTGTTTTTCAGGATCGTTGGTAGAGAGATCCGGTGAGATTACCTCCCAGGTCAATCCCTTGTCGGTGCTCTTGTGTACAAACTGACTTCCGAAGTATACCGTTTTACTATCAAATGGATCAATATTGATAGCCGAATTCCAATTAAAACGCAATTCCACATCCGGGTCGGAGTGGGTAGGGCGTACCGTATAGTTGTTCCCGGTCACCCAGTCGTAATAATCTACATACCCCTGCTGACTCATAGTCCAGCCATGACGGTTGTTGTCCGGGTCGGGCACTACATCAAATCCATCGCCAAAGGAAATCTCCTGCCAATAATCGTTTCGAATCCCTTGCGATTTCCATACATAGGCAGGGCCTCGCCAGCTTCCGTTGTCCTGCATTCCGCCGTACACATTGTAGGGAAATTCCATATCGACATTGATATGATAGAACTGTGCTACGGGTAGGTTTCCCACAAAGCGCCAGCTCTTTCCCCCGTCGTGTGTAATGTTCATCCCTCCGTCATTGCCGTCAATCATAAAACTACCATCGGTAGGATGGATCCACCAGGCGTGGTGATCGGGGTGTACTCCGTTGTCCACACCGTAGGCAGGCATAAGTTGTTCGAAATTCTTTCCGCCGTCTTCCGAAACATTTACATAGGTATAAATCGAATAAACCCGATTCTCATTCTCGGGGTCTACATATAGTTCAGAATAATAAAAAGGGCGATTCCCAATATCATCCTTGTCGTTGATCATCTTCCAACTAAAACCGCCGTCCTCACTTTTATATAAGGCATTCTTTTTCGCTTCTACCAACGCATAGACAATATGGGGTTTGTTACGTGCAATGGCAATTCCAATTCTTCCCAGTTCTCCTTTCGGTAATCCGTCGGCATCGGTACGCTTTTCCCAAGTGGCTCCGCCATCGTGGGTAATATACAGCCCGGAGCCTTCACCACCCGAATTAAAGAACCAAGGATCACGCTTGTGTTCCCACATCGCTACAATAAGTTTGTTGGGATTGGAGGGGTCCATGACCATATCGGCCACGCCTGTTTTGTTATTGGCGAAGAGGATCTTGTTCCAAGTCTTTCCACCGTCTGTTGTCTTAAATACCCCTCTTTCGGGATGCTCTCCCCAAGGAGAACCAATGGCGCCCACATAGACGGTGTTGGGATTGGTAGGGTCGATAATCACCCTGTGGATATGCCGTGTGTTTTCCAAGCCCATGAGCTGCCAGTTCTTGCCGCCGTCTAAGGACTTATAGATGCCATAACCACCGTTCAAACTGTTTCGCGGATTTCCTTCTCCCGTACCTACCCAAATCACCGACGGATTGGATTGCTGAATGGCAACCGCTCCAATAGAACCTGTCGCCTCCTTATCGAATATGGGATTCCACGTAATGCCGCCACTGTTAGATTTCCAGAGTCCCCCCGAAGCAGTACCAACGTACATCACGTCGGGATTGGAAGTGACTACGTCTATGGCTGTTACACGCCCGGACATACCTCCCGGACCTATATTCCGAGGTTTCAGGTCTTTTAAAATGTCCATAGAGAGTTGTTGTGCAGAGAGGGAGGTGGCGAAACAAAGGAACGCCAGGTAAAAGAGTTGTTTCATTGGTAGTTGATTGATTATGTAGTAAAAGGGTTTAGAACTTTTAAAGTTACTAAATTGTTGTATAAAAAAAAACTGCCCCGAAGGGCAGTTTAAAGTAGGGAGTAATTCAATTACAGATTCGGAATAACTAATTCCTGTCCCGGATGAATAAGATCCGGATTCTTAAGAATATTTCGATTCGCTTCAAAAATAGCATTGTACTTCATAGGATCCTTGTAGTAGTGCTTCGCGATCTTGCTTAAGGATTCGCCACTAGCCACAGTATGACGTGCATATACAGAAGCATCGGCAACTTTTATATCGGCCATGATATCGCTTGGATTATCACCTCCAATACGCTTTATTTCATCCCAAAGTTGATTTTTATCATATTGAGTAGCTGCAGTACCCCATACTTGAAGTTTACCGTTTTCTTCCTTTACATCACCGTTCTGAATATTCAACTTTTGTCCAAGATCCAAAACACTTTGATATTTTGCTTTAACCATTTTTATAATTTTTATTGTTTATGTTTTAAAGATACAAATTTTGAGTTTTTGATTCGAGGATTACCGCGTTAATAATTGGTTAAGAAGTAGCTTTTTCGATATGTTACAACAATTTCAGATAAAGGGTTTTCTTTGAGCGAAGGAAATGGTCTTCAGGTTTTTTCCATATGTTTTGTGATGTAAGAAATTACTTGTTGCTGTGATAAGGTTGAAAACGCAGCATAACGTTCTTCACTATGTACATCCACTATTTCATCCAAGGCATCTAGAACGACCGCTTTATTGGTCCAGCATTGTAATGCCTTGATTACTTTCGGTAAACAGCCTTTTTTATAGCTTATTTGACCCAAAACATGTACCAACGTGTCCCGTACCCGTTTTGATTTTTCATCCTGAAGTACATGAAGAAGTGGTAGAATATCTTCCGGGTGGGTGCGGCCTCGTAGTTCGATCCCGTGACACACCTGCCGTCGAATCTCCAGATCGGGATGGGTAAGATACTGCTTTGCCCAAGTCAGGGAGGGTTTTGGGTTTTTCTGACTCATCTTTTTTAATGAACCAATTACAGCATTACGCACTTTGTGATGTGAATCAAATAAAGCGGTGTCGAAAATGGCTTGTACTTTCTCAAACTGAAAAAGGCCAATTTCCCCGGCGGCATTCACCACTGTTTGCCGAATTAATTCACTGTCGTGTTTGTGTAATTTCTGAAGTAGTTCTAAAATACCTTCCCGAAGCCCAGTTTCACTGTTGTATATTCTTCCAACGCCCTGATAGGCTGCTTTTCGAATATAGGTGTCTTCCTCTGAAAAATACCCTAAAAATGGCTCAAGATCATTTCCTTCAACGGCCTTCTGAAGCTGAAACTGAATATCGGCGACTTTCTGTACTCGTTCTTCTTTCGACAACGCATAGAACCCCATAGCTAAAACGCGCTTTTAAAGCTAAAAGCATGCAGCGTTTCTCCGTGCTTTTGCAAGTAGGCGAGTCGTTCTTTTCCTTCCTCTACTGTGGGTTCGTGTCCATCCTCCACATGCCATAACACCATATGCATTTTGGGCATTTTGGCAAACCATTCTTTTTTTCTTCTGAAGATTTCCACATGCTCCGATTGGTACACAAATTTGAACAGACTTTCCCGATCCTTCCAAACGCTCATGTTCACCAAAATAAAATCCGATTCGTAGGCCCGCACCGAATAGGCATCGGCTCCGTCTTTATCGGTAAAGCGCCATACAAAGCCCGGACTTTTCTCAGCCAAGGCATTAATCGTATCGGTATTGTTGATGAAGTCGGCCATCACAGGACTGTCCATGGGCGCGATGGCTTCAGCTATATTAAACTGGGCTAAATGCATGTACTACCTATTGATGTCCTAGGTGGCATCCACAGCCGCCTTTCATAAAACCTTGGGTGTCTTCATGCCACGGAAAGGCTTCGTTGTATTTGCTATCTTCCCAGAAGAACGGTAATCGCTTTTTGGGATGATTGCCAATTTCGTTCATTGTATTGGCGTCGTACAGTCGGCCATTGGCCATGACCATCTCAATGGTTTGGGTATTTTCAATATTTTCCAATGGGTTTTCAGAAAGAACGATCAAATCGGCCAATTTTCCTTGCTGTAACGAGCCTATATCGTTGCCGGCACCAATGTACTCGGCCGCATTGATGGTTGCCGCTTTGAGCGCCTCCAAATTAGTCAGACCACCTTGTGCCAGCATCCAGGTCTCCCAATGCGCTCCCAAGCCTTGTAATTGTCCATGGGCTCCCATATTTACTTTGACTCCGGCATCGCTCAGTTTTTTGGCGGTTCCTGAAACCAAAATATGACCGTTGTCGTATTCTTCCGAAGGAATTTTCGTTCTGTGTCGTGATCGACTGTCAATAATGGCTCTGGGTGTAAAGGTCAGCAGTTTTTCATTTTCCCAAACATTATCACGTTCAAAATAATAGTACTCACCATTGAGTCCCCCGTAATTTACAATGAGGGTTGGGGTATAACCGGTTCCGCTTTTTCCCCAGACCTCCAAAATATCTTTATAAACCGGTGCCACAGGAATATTGTGCTCAACCCCGGTATGCCCATCAATAACCATGGTGATGTTGTGGTAGAAGGTAGAACCGCCCTCAGGAACTACATTGATCCCTAATTCACGAGCCGCTTGTAAGACTTGTTGCCGTTGTTCACGTCGGGGTTGGTTGTAACTCTTCACACTCTTGGCACCAAAGGCCTTGGTACGCCGAATACTGCTTCGGGCATCATCCAGGCTGTTGATAAGGGCCTTAAAATCCCCATCGGCACCATATAAGATAAAACCGGTAGAGTAGAGGCGAGGCCCCACTAATAAACCTGCCTTTTGTAATTCGGAAAGCGAAAAGACCGTTTCTGTATTGGCCGAAGGATCATGCGAGGTGGTCACTCCAAAGGCCAGGTTGGTCATAAATTGCCAGTTCTGCTGCGCGGTCAACCCGCTTCTGAAAGCCCCAATATGCGCGTGTGCATCCACAAAGCCGGGAATGATGGTCTTCCCCCTAGCCGGATATATTTTCGCATCGCCGGGTACGGTCACCTTGGACGCTTCGCCTATGCGTTCAATTTTATTACCATGGATAACGATGGTTCCATCTTCAAAAATAGTATTTCCATCCATCGTAATGATACGTGCGTTGGTAAAGGCAATTCGGCCTGAAGGTTTATCAACTGCAGCCGTCAATCCAATTTTAATGCCTTCCGAAGTCATTTCAGGCACCTCCTTGGGCGAACCCGGTAAATAGGTAAATCGGTTTTTGATCTCGTTGCTGAAGTATTCATCACCCAAGGTCCACATTACTTTTTTGCTGTCCGCAGACCAGTGAATACTGATTCCCGCATCTTTTGCCAGTTGTGAAACCGGTACAAAATTCGATTTGTTATCCAGATCAACAGCCTGTCCATTCATCACTAGTGGGGCGACGTAAACCTTGTGTAAATTGGTAAAGGCGATCCATTGGTTGTCCGGACTCGGCACCAGATAATTTGCATACTTGGACGTAACATGCTCCTGTTCGTCATTTCCCTTTAAATTAACACTGATCAATTTTTTGGTTAGGGCACCGAAAAAGGTACCGCCTTTTTGTAGGAAAATTCTTTTTCCGTCTTTGCTGAAGGTAGGGAAGGCTCCATCGTCGGTCACTTTTTCTTCATTCCCGCCCGAAGCATTCATGGTGTAGATTCCCGGTTCTTTTGTAAAGGTAAATCCTTGATCCAAATTGCCACCTTCTTTTCTGAAGACGATAGTATTACCCGTAGGCGCATAGGAAGGGGTTCGATAAATTCCTTTGGAAGTAGTTAATTTTACAGGTGTTCCGCCCGAAACAGGGACTTTAAAAATGGCACCTTTCTCAAGATCGTTCCAGGTAACGAAAACGATATCGTTTCCATTCGGGGAGAATGCCGGTTCAAACTCAAAATCGGTGCCGGTAGTTAATTTTGTTGGAATTCCGTTGGGTAATTCTTTTTTCCAAAGTCTCCCAAGGGACTGAAAGATAATAATTTTTCCGTTAGGCGAAGTCACCGTTTGCCGAATCATTTTCGAAGTAAAAGTTTCGGTCTCAATAGGGGTGTTAAAATGCACCGTTTTTGCCAAATCGATATTCACATTGACGGTAAACGGAATATTGGTCACCGCTAGGGAGTTAATATCGATCTTTTGGATTTTTCCACCACTCCAAAAAACGAGTTCCGTATTATTAGGCATCCAATCGAAATTGGGATACACTCCAAATATAGCCCAAGCCTCTTGTTGGTCCTTGTTCAAGGTATCAAAAACAGGCCATTCTTCTCCGGTTTCCAGATCGTGGATATACAATACGGTTTTGGTGCGAACCCGTTTTACAAAGGCCAATTTTGTCCCATCGGGAGAAACGGCAGGCCGCGCTGCGCCACCGGGTCCTCCTGTTACCGTTTCGGTTTCACCGTTTTCAAAGTTGTATCTTTTAATGACATAGATTTGGTTGTTGGGATCCTTATTATACTGGAAATTACCCCCCGGATACATGTCCTCACTATAATAGAGATACTTCCCATCTGTCGATACAACAGGTTCGTTCACGTCCTGTTGGTCGTTCTTTCGCTTGGTTAGCTGCAAACCGCTTCCTCCGGTAATATGATATTGCCAAATCTCACCGGCACCTAAACTTCTGCCCGAAGTGAAATGTTTTCGCGCGACCAGATAATTACCATCGGGCATCCAATACGAATTATTCAATAACCTAAAATCTTCTTTGGTGACTTGTTCGGCATCACTGCCGTCTGCACGCATCACCCAAATATTGTCACCACCACCGGCATCACTGGTAAAGGATATTTTGGTGCCGTCCGGACTAAATCTGGGCTGGACTTCAAAAGGAATTCCGGTACGGATCGCCTTGGCAGTTCCACCCTGAATGGGCATGGTATAAATATCGCCCAGGAGGTCGAATACAATGGTTTGCCCGTTCGGACTTACATCCAGATTCATCCAAGTCCCTTCATTGGTGGTAAAACTGTGTGTCTTATAGTTGAAATCGGCACCGGGTGCAGCGACATCCCATTTGGTGTCTTCTTCTTTGGTGTCTTTTTTCTTTTTCTGAGCTTGTAGGGATAGTGTGCAGGCAATAGCCAATAGTGATAGTATAATTCGCATGTGGTTGGATTTTTTGAAGTTTTAAATATAGGGCTTTTAAAGGAATTCTATGAGCGTGACTTTTTATTGGCAGCACAGAGGGAAATAATTTCTGAAATTCGCTTCTCTTGAGTTTCTACGCGTTTGGCTTGGTATAGCCAACTCAAATAGCTTTTTCGATAGCCCGGTGCAAAATTTTGAAAGTTTTCGTAGGCTAGGGGATTCTTTTTAAAGGCCTGTTGTAATTTAGGAGGGATCACTAGATTCTCAATCTTATCCATGGCGTTCCAAGTTCCTAGTTCCTTGGCGATTTCAATGCTCTTCCAACCGCTGTCATGAATAAGACCTTCGGACTCCAATTCGATTATATAGGATTTATTGAGGGCACTCCAATTGCTCTTCGGATTGCGCGGACAGAAATACTGCTGGCGTTTCCCATTCCCCAGACTTCGCACCGTGCTATCGATCCACCCATAGCAGAGGGCAACCTTTACGGCCTCTTCCCAGCGCATGGTAGGGACCTTCAATTCTAATTTAAAGAATATCAACTGTACCCCCTGTGGGTAATGGGGATGATTGTCGTGTAACCACGTACGCCATTCGACGTCTCTTGGGAAGTATAATTCGGGTTTTTCCTCCAAAACAATATTATTTTTTGAGCCGTTCAGAATTCACATAAAAATCCTTCTTAATGGCGATATCTTTTATGGGTTCTGAAAATACCTGTGTTTTCCATTCGGCAGCAGGGAAGATCCACTCTTCTTTGCCATTTACAACAGCAATCACCGGCATATCAAAATTTTCCACGATTTCTTCATACCGAAACTGTAACGTGTTCCCATCCACTTTGTACACCAAAAGCGGGACCATGGTAGTGCGTAAATACTGATCCCAGAATTCGTTCATATGAATTCCTTTTTTGGCGGCGATATAATCTTCTAGCTGTTTACTGGAAACCGTCTGATGGTAAAAGTCCTTGTTTAAACCCACAAGGATCGCTCTCCACTTTTCATCGTCTTCTATCAACTGTCGTATGGTGTGTAAGATGTTTGCTCCCTTGTAATACATATCACTACTTCCTTCGTTTTGAACTCCGTAGGCCCCGATGATTGGTCGGTCATTCTGAATCATATTGCGGGTCCCTATCACATAGGCCGAGGAAGCCTCTTTTCCAAAGTGATAATCCAAATACAGATTTTCGGAATAGGCGGCAAACCCTTCGTGGATCCACATATCGGCCACATCGATATTGGTGATATTGTTGGCAAACCATTCGTGCGCCGCCTCGTGGATGATGATAAAATCGAATTTTAAGCCCCAGCCCGTTCGGGACAGGTCGTTGCCTAAATAACCATTTCGGTATTTATTTCCGTAGGTAACACTACTTTGGTGTTCCATGCCCAGATAGGGTACTTCCACCAATTTAAAACTGTCTTCGTAAAAGGGGTAGGCGCCAAACCAATATTCGAAGGCTTCCAACATCATAGGAACCTGCTTGAACTGCTCTTTCGCCTTTGCCTCGTTTTCACGCAACACCCAATAATCCAGGTCGAGCTCGCCTTTAAGACCTTTGTACTTTTCACCAAAATGTACATAGTCCCCAATATTGATATTTACCCCGTAATTGTTGATGGGATTCACAACCTTCCACTGCCATGTCTTTTGATCTCCTTTGGCTTCGGTTTTTATTAAACGTCCATTGCCCACACCTACCAAATCGGCGGGAGCGGTAATCGCCAAGTTTAGTCCGTTTTCGGGTTCGTCGTAGGGGTGGTCTTTATTCGGCCACCAGATACTGGCTCCAATTCCTTGATTGGATGTCGCGATAAAATGCTTCCTATTACTGTCCTTTTCCCATGAAAACCCCCCATCCCAAGGAGCTCTTCGGGCCACTCTGGGTTTTCCGGAAAAGTAGAGGGTTAGTTTATTGTTATCCCCTTTTTTCTGTTTTTTCTGAAGCTGAATAAAATGAGCATTCCCTTCCGAAGTGAAAGACAACTCCGTTCCATCCTGAATAACCTTGTCCAACTGCATGGGTGGTTGGAGATCGATCTGCATCACATTATTTTGTGCTACCACCTCGTAACTTACCGTATTGGTACCCTGTATAAAACGTGCTTCGGGCTGTACTTCTATGGCCAGATCGTACTGGGTTAAATTCCACCAGGCCCGCTCCGGCGTAATGCTACCTCGTAAGCTATCCTGATGGGTAAAATTTTGTGAAAAAGCAATACTGCCCATGAGCATAAAGAGCAATAGGAATGTGATTTTTTTCATTTGTAGGGTAATTTTTTTTATCTGAATGTTTTATTGGGAAAAACCACCACGCTTTCATGGCCGTCTTTTCCAACCGAAGCCACACCAAAGAAGTAGTTGTCTATTACAATACCTTCCAAGGTAAAGGTATTGGTATCGCCCACGTACCGACTATAGTCCCAGGTAGGAGAGGTGGTGTCTCGCCAGTAGATCTTATAGCCCACAGCACCTTCCACCTTGTCCCATTTTAATTTTACTGAAGGTTCTACAATGCCACCGATAGCGACATTCGTTGGAGCAGGTGGTGCCCAAGCCAGGCTTGCCATGGATATGGCGTTTACTGCCGTCAATTTCTTTGCATATTCAAAATTCACGAATTTTAGTCGGTCCCCGTATTCAATTCCGTCTTCCAAGCGTAGGTCCTGATGTTGTTGGGTGTAATTCTCGTGTGACTCCATGATACGGATTCCTGCAAAACCGGCATCGTTAAAGGGACGATGGTGTCCGCCACGGCCAAATCGGTCCAAACGGTAGATCAGGTTTGGATGCATTTCGGGCATATAGGTTTTGGTGGTGGTATAAACAAATCGTGCTAATTGTCGGGAAATTCCGTCTACCTCACCACCGTAAAAACGGCGCGCATTGCGTTCGCTTTCGGTTTCGGTGGGTGGCACCGGCTCCGAAAAAATTCGAAAATCCCGATTGCTTATCACGCCATCTACACCTTGAATGTTGCCGATCATGTCATTGTTCAGCACGCCAATAATATCCCAACCCTTATCCTTTGCATATTGCGCCAATCCCTTACCCCCAAAAAGTCCCTGCTCCTCACCACTCAGTCCGACATAGATGATACTGCTTTCAAATTGGTATTTGGAAAGCACACGAGCTGCTTCCAACGCACCCGCCATCCCACTGGCATTGTCGTTGGCCCCTGGTGAATCGGATGTAAAGTCGTTCGGGTCGCTTACTCTGGAATCGATATCGCCACTCATAATGATATAGCGATTGGGATATTTCGTCCCTTTTTGGATAGCCACTACATTTACCACCCATACATCCTTTACAATTCGATTGTTCGCTCCCTTTTGCACCAGGTCTTTTTGATAAAACACATCAAGGCAATCACTACAATCTTTCGAGATGGTTTCGAATGCGGCCTTGATCCAACGGCGTGCGGCACCAATACCACGGGTTTGTGAGACCGTATCACTTAGGGTGTGGCGCGTCCCAAATTGGGCCAGGGTGGTTATGTCTGCTTCAATTCGTTCGGCAGAAACAGCATGGATGATATCGTAGATTCTGGCATCGGTTTGGGCAAAAATACCTGTGCCTGCTATCATTCCGATTAATACAATAAAAATTTTCATTCTGGTTCTTTGCAATAAAAATAACGAAAGATTATATGAATACTAACTTTTTAAAATATTATTAGTAGGGATAGGCCGGATAGGTTTTGCCCATTTCCAAACTTCTTGGATTGGGATCTGTATTCTTAAAATTATAGGGAACTCCGGTATAGGGATATTGCCAATCTCCTTGCGTCACTATAAAGTGTAAATGTGGATAGCCAGCCAAACCCGTGGAGCCGCTAAAACCCAGTGTATCACCTTGGAGCACTTCATCCCCAACTGCCACGGCCGCCCCTTCAAAAGTGAGGTGCATATATAGGGCATAGGTGTTGTCGAAATGTTTGATGACCACCAAATTATTTGGAAAGCCACCGTCATGTCCTGTTTCTTCCACGTGAACCACGCTACCATCTCGTGCGACGGTTATTCGCGTACCTATAGGCATGTCAAAATCGATGGCGTATTGGTCGGGCTGTCCCTGAGCGTGATAGGAGCTTGTACAATGACTTAGATTTACAGGATATGCTTTCCCTACCGGATAAGGAAGCACATAGTAGGAGGTATCCCAATCGGGGTAACTTCCCCCGGGACATCCTACTTCCGTAGGTTGTTGGGTATCGTCAATGCTGTCATCTCCATTTCGGTCTGAAGACCGCAGACAGGCAGTCAGTACCAGCAATAGCAATATGAAATAGCTTTTATTCATTAGTAGTTTCGGCAGCAATGGCAAGCTTAGTTTCATCCTTATTAACGCTTACACGGGTAATTTCTTTTATTTTGTATGGGGAAAGATCTGCTGCCAAATTCCATTCCCTTCTTCCGAAGAGATCATATACAAATAATTTATCATTACTGCCTAATAGTAGTTTCGAATCGCTTACCCAACAGTAGTCCTGAATTCCTATAGGGAGTTCGGTGATAAAATAGCTTTCTCGATTGTCCAAGTCCAACTGGTATATATCGTAATTCCCTTGCTCGTTGAGCACCGTGTAGCTCATTGCATTGCTATTTGGAACCTTGTGGATGGACCTACCTGAATTATGTAGAAGCGTGTCAATTTTTTTATTCTGAAGATCTGCCAATACCAAATCCATACGATCGTCCGAAAGCACCGATGCCAACAAGGTGTTCTTGTCGTTGAAAGTGTAATAGGCTACTTGCAAATCCTTCAACATAAGGTGTGATTCACCGGCTTGGTCATAATAATACAAGCGCTGTAAGCCTGTGGTATCTAAGCGTACCGCAGTAAAGCCCTCGCCATCAGCGGCCAATTGGGGAGAATATTCTCCGCCGGAAGTCATTTTATTTTTTATACTGATTGTCCCTGACTCGAGTTGATACGCCTTTATTTCGGTCTGTCCTTCATGCGTACCTGCATATACTAATAAGCCCAAGGCAAATGAGGGCTGACTGTCATAGCCGGGATTGTTAGAGATATTTCTGAAGTTTGAAATAGTTAGGCCTGCTTCGGAAGGTGCCATGTCCATTAAAAAAATATCGGTATCGGGTTGGGCGAGGAGGGTGGTACAAAAGACCATTAGTACCATCGAATATCGTAGCTTCATTTTATTTTAAAATTTGTTTTTAAAGATAACAAAGTTTAGGCCAAAGACATAAAAAAAACCGCCTCTAGAGGAGACGGTTTTTAAACTAACTAACCAATTTTCAATCTTTGAAGCAAAATTGAAGCTTTATATACGTTCGATTTCCCTTTCTAAGGTAGGAATTAAATAGTTAAAACGGATATTTTTTCTCCGTTTTTACTTTTTCGGCAATGGTTTTACGCAGTTCCACAATATTGGGCATGTTCTGGTACTTGGTAAATCGTTTCAAGCCCATAAGCATCATTCGTTGTTCATCACCTTCAGCAAATGAAATAATTGCTTCTTTTGCTTTGGTGTCTATAATATCCACAGCATTATAAAGGTATAATTTCGACATGGCAATCTGTTCTTTTTGCGCTGCCTCCCCAAATCGTTTAGCATTCTTTTCTGTACGTAAAATGGCGCTTTCTGCCAGGTAAATTTCTATTAGGATATCTGATGCAGCCAATAGCATTTGCTGATGCTCTTCCAGTTCAGGGCCATATTTTTGGACCGCAGCACCGGCTACCATTAGGAATACTTTTTTCAGCTTGGCGACCATGGCTTTTTCTTCTGAAAGCAATTCGGAATAATCGGGTGTTTCAAAAGAAGGGATTCCTGTTAGTTCTGAAGCAACTGCCTGTGCCGGACCTAATAGATCCACATGTCCTTTCATGGCTTTCTTTACCAGCATTCCAACGCAGAGCATACGGTTGATCTCGTTGGTACCCTCATAGATACGTGCAATTCGGGCATCTCTCCAAGCAGCTTCCATGGGCGTATCCTCCGAAAAGCCCATACCTCCAAAGATTTGAATTCCTTCATCGGCACAATTCTGAATGTCTTCCGAAACGGCTACTTTCAGTATAGAACATTCAATGGCATATTCTTCCACACCCTTCAATTCGGCTTCCTGATGCGAATTTCCGGCTGCAACGCGTAAGGCTATTCGGTCTTCAATATTTTTTGCGGCTCTGTAGGTAGCCGATTCACCTACATAGGCATTGGTAGCCATTTCTGCTAACTTTAGCTTGATGGCTCCAAAATCGGCTATAGCCGTGTTAAATTGTTTGCGTTCTAGGGCATACTGCACGGCCGCTGTAGTAACACGTCGTTGCGAATCTAAACAGGCACCCGCCAATTTAATTCTACCCACATTCAAGGCATTCATCGCTATTTTAAAACCGTTACCTCTTTCCGACAGCATATTTTCTACCGGCACTATGGTATCACTAAAGAATACCTGACGGGTAGAGGAGGCACGAATACCTAATTTATTTTCTTCTTCGCCCATTGAAATTCCATTAGTGGGGTCGTTTTCAACAATAAACCCGGTGATGTTTTTGTCGTCCTCAATACGTGCAAAGACAATAAAAAGCTTACAGAATCCCGCGTTGGAGATCCACATTTTTTGTCCGCTTATTTTATAGTGCGTACCATCATCACTGAGGACAGCCTTGGTTTTTCCACTATTGGCATCACTTCCGGCGCCCGGTTCTGTCAAGCAGTATGCGCCAAACCATTCACCGGTTGCGAGCTTCGGTACATATTTTTGCTTTTGCGCTTCGGTACCATACAGGGTAATGGGCAGGGTGCCAATTCCGGTATGAGCTCCAAATGCTGTACTGAAGGAACCCGTACCACTTGAAATATAATCACAAGTTAGCAAGGTAGAAACAAATCCCATACCCAGTCCGCCATACGCCTCGGGCACTGCTACGCTTAGGAATCCAAGTTCCCCGGCCTTTCGCATGACCTCTTCGGTAAAGGCGTAGTCCTTCTTTTCAAAGCGGTCGCGATGTGCAATGATCTCGCGGTCATTGAATTCGATTACGGCTTCTTTCATCATTTTTTGCTCTTCTGAAAAGTCTTCAGGAGTAAAGATGTCTTCGCAGGCGGTTTCTTTTACTAAGAATTGACCACCTCTTAAAAGCTCATTTTGATTTAATTCGTTTGTTCCCATGTTATTTCCTTTTTAGAAAAATGATTCAAGATTCAAGATGCAAGAACCAGGACTAGTTGCCCAGACCAGATTGAAAGCCAGAGATCATTTTCTGTATTTTTTTTATTTTTGTTTCTAATTCAATAAATGTTTCGTTCGAAATATATTCTTCATTAAATGCAATAATTAGCTGAGTTTCTAATTCAAAAGCCGAACCTAAACTATCTTCTAGATACCTTTTAAAATGTTTAGCAGAACCTTTGCTCGAGCCTTCCGCTATATTAGAAGGAATTGCAACAGCAGATCTGTTCATTTGTGAAACCAATCCAAACTTTTCAAAATCAGGAAATACTTTAGTCATTTTATAGACACTCGTAACTAAAGACATACTTTCCGTCCAAATTTTAAGTTTTTTGAAATTATGCATTCGTCTTGATTCTTGGTTCTAATAATCTTGACTCTTAATTTAAAAATTCAAATATCCCGGCAGCACCTTGTCCAGTACCTACACACATGGTCACCATACCGTATTTACTTTTCATATTGCGTTTTCGCATTTCATCGAATAACTGCACCGACAATTTAGCTCCCGTACATCCCAGAGGATGTCCTAGAGCGATCGCTCCACCATTTACATTTACGATATCCTGATTAAGTCCAAGTTCGCGAATTACTGCTAACGATTGCGAGGCAAAGGCCTCGTTCAGCTCTATCAATTCAACCTGTTCCTGCTTTAATCCGGCTTGTTGTAAGGCCTTTGGAATAGCCTTAATAGGGCCAATTCCCATGATACGCGGTTCAACACCGGCAGCCGCATAGCTCACCATTCTTGCAATGGGTTCCAAATTCAATTCTTTCACCATTTCTTCACTCATCACCATGACAAAAGCGGCACCATCACTCATCTGAGATGAATTACCCGCGGTAACACTACCGCCTTGTGCAAAGACCGGGCGCAATTTTGCCAAGGCTTCCTTATTGGTTCCCTGGCGAGGCCCCTCGTCTTTAGTCACCGTGTATTTTTTTGTCGCTTTTTTATTGTTTTCATCCACATAGGTCTGTTCGACTTCGATGGGAACAATCTGATCCTGAAAACGATCTTCAGAAAGGGCTTTTAGCGCCTTCATATGACTGTTATAGGCAAACTCATCCTGATCTACACGAGAGACCTTGTATTCATTTGCAACAGCTTCGGCCGTATTTCCCATGCCCCAGTAGTAATCTTCATGCCCTAATTTTACGAGGTCATAATTTAATTCGGGTTTGTATCCCGACATGGGTACGGAACTCATGCTTTCGGCACCTCCTGCAATAATGCAATGTGCCATCCCGGTCTGAATCTTTGCGGTAGCAATTCCAATGGTTTCCACACCCGATGAACAGAATCTGTTAACGATCATACCCGGAACATCTATAATTTCAAGTCCCATGAGTGAAATAAGACGGCCCATATTCAATCCTTGGGCTCCTTCGGGCATGGCGTTCCCCACAATGACATCGTCGATGCGCTTTTTGTCTAAACTCGGGAGTTCTTTCATCATGTATTGGATGGTTTCGGCTGCCAACTCATCGGCTCTCTTAAAACGAAACACGCCACGTGGTGCTTTGCCCACTGCGGTTCGGTATGCTTTTACGATATATGCTGTTTTCATTTAAATTGAATTGAGATATTAGTAGTGAGTATTGAGATTCATCGTTTTTGTTGAATTGAATAATTCGTTCTTTGTATCTCAATACATTCGCAACTAGTTGCGAAGTGGTTTTCCTTTTTGAATCATATGTTGTAATCTTTCCAGCGTCTTACGTTCTCCTGCAAGGCTTAAAAATGCTTCTCTTTCGAGGTCTAGCAGGTATTGTTCAGAAACCATAGTAGGTTCCGAAAGATCGCCTCCTGCCATTACCCAAGCCAGCTTGTTTGCAATCTTTTGATCGTGCTCGCTGATATAATTACTGGCTTGCATTGAGTCGGTTCCAACCATAAACAATCCGAGGGCTTGTTTTCCTAAAACCTTTACGTCTTTTCTGTGTACCGGCTTCGTATAGCCTAAATCGGCCATTTGTCTTGCCACCGCTTTTGCTGTAGCAATTTGACGATCTCTATTGACTACAACGATATCTTTTCCGTGTTTAAGAATGTCCAGATCGTATGCTTCGTAGGCCGAAGTAGAGACCTTAGCCATGGCCACGGTTAAAAAGTGTTGTCGTAAACGATTTAATTCTACGTCGTCTTCGGCAAAGGAATCACTTGCACGCAGTGCCATTTCTTTGGAACCGCCACCACCGGGGATCACCCCAACGCCAAATTCAACCAGTCCAATATAACTTTCGGCAGCCGCAACCACGCGATCTGCATGTAGGGTCATTTCGCAACCGCCACCCAGGGTCATGCCATGGGGTGCGACCACGGTAGGTATGGAAGAATAACGCAGGCGCATACAGCTGTCCTGAAAATATTTTACAGCGGCATTCAGCTCGTCGTATTCTTGTTCGACGGCCATCATAAAGATCATTCCAATATTAGCACCAACTGAAAAATTAGCACCTTGGTTTCCAATTACCAAACCGTCAAAATCTTTTTCGGCAAGATCAATGGCTTTGTTTAAACCGGCCAATACATCGCCGCCTATGCTGTTCATCTTGCTCTGAAATTCACAATTAAGGATTCCGTCGCCCAGATCTTCTACAACCACACCGCTGTTTTTAAAGACTTCGGATGATGTGCGAATGTTATTCAGAATAATAAAGGCGTCCTGTCCGGGTACTTTGATATGTTTTTTCTGCGGAATGTCATAATAGTAGGTGGCTCCGTCCTTGATCGTATAGAAGGATTCGATTCCCGCTGCCAGCATTTCATTTACCCAAGGTGCAGGTTCTTTACCTACATCTTTTAAAAGTTGAATTCCTTCCTGAACACCTACGGCGTCCCAAATTTCAAAAGGACCGTTTTCCCAACCAAATCCGGCTTTCATAGCATCGTCAATCTTATACAGCTCATCTGAAATTTCGGGGATGCGCTTCGCGACATAGGCGAACATACTTCCGAAGCTTTTTCGGTAGAATTCACCTGCCTTGTCCTTTCCTCCGACCAATATTTTAAATCGGTCGATAACGGCATCTACGCTTTTGGTCAATTCCAAAGTAGGGAAGGAGGCTTTTTTTCCTTTTCGGTATTCCAATGTGTTTAGATCTAGCCCCAGAATTTCGCTGCTGCCATCCTCATTTTTAACTTTTTTATAAAAACCTTGTCCGGTTTTACTGCCCAGCCATTTGTTTTCCATCATGGTATTGATAAAGCCGGGAATTTTAAAGACGTCGTGTTCTTCGTCGTTCGGACAGTTTTCGTAGATACCGTTGGCCACATGTACCAAGGTGTCTAAACCAACGACATCGACGGTTCTAAAGGTGGCCGATTTGGGACGACCAATAACAGGACCTGTTAGTTTATCTACTTCTTCAATGGTCAAGCCCATCTCTTTTACCAAATGGAATAAACTTTGAATTCCGAAGATCCCAATGCGATTTCCGATAAACGCAGGAGTATCTTTTGCTACTACAGAGGTTTTTCCCAGGAACTTTTCGCCATATCCGTTTAGGAAATCCAAAACGGTCTGTGAGGTTTTGGGTCCGGGAATAATCTCGAATAATTTTAAATAACGAGGGGGGTTAAAGAAGTGGGTTCCGCAGAAATGTTTTTGGAAGTCCTCACTGCGTCCTTCACTCATAAATTTAATGGGAATACCCGAGGTATTTGATGTAATCAAGGTACCGGGAGTTCTGTGTTTTTCAAGGTTCTCAAACACCTTTTGCTTAATATCCAAACGCTCTACCACCACTTCGATGATCCAGTCTACCGTGGCAACTTTTGCGATATCATCTTCCAAATTGCCTGTGGTGATCCTGCCTGCAAAATTTATATGGTATAAAGGGGCAGGTCTCGATTTAATAGCGGTGGTCAAGGCATCGTTTACCAAACGGTTTCTAACGACCTTACTTTCGAGCGTTAGGCCTTGTGCTTTTTCCTTGTCGTTCAATTCGCGGGGAACAATGTCTAGTAACAACACTTCCACACCAATATTGGCAAAATGGCAAGCGATTCCACTTCCCATAATTCCCGAGCCAATGACGGCTACCTTATTGATTCTTCTTTTTGACATGTTTCTTATATTTTATCGGAGGTATATATTTTTTTATTGTTGATTAAATCCAAGATGGTATTTGCCACCTTCTTATAGGTTTTTAAGTCCTCTTCTGAAATTGCCTGCTTGACCGCCTCATCAAATTGAACCACTACGCCTTTAGAAAATGCCCGCATTTCACGCCCAAAATCGGTTAGGTGAATAATCACACCGCGGCCGTCTAACGGATTAGGTCTTCGTTCTATCAACCCTTTCTCTTCCATAGTTTTTAAGGTACGTGATAAACTGGTTGCTTCCATACCCATTTTAGGGCCGAGGGCCGTAGAAGCCGTACCTTCTTCTGGATCAATACTAATTAAGGCAAAACCGGTTGCCATAGTGCTCCCTTTTTTACCGGCTTCTTCATTGTACATTTTTTGCACGCCCATCCAGGTAGCGCGTAGCACATAGTCGATTGTTTTTTCCTTCATACCTGATCTTTGGAGCTTCAAATATACAAATTTTTATTATGCATGCATAGCAAGTAGTCTTAATTTTATATTAAAAAAAACACCTCCAAGCGGAAGTGTTCATTTTTATAATAAGTTCGTTTCGGCTTTGGCTATGATTCTCGTTCGTACAACTTATTGTAGAGTGATAAATATTTCTCCTTAATCACCTTCCGCTTCATCTTCATAGTAGGGGTGAGGTGACCACTTTCGATACTCCATATATCCGGAGTCAATTCGAATTTTTTGATCTTTTCCCACTTTCCGAAGCGCTCGTTGAATACATCTATTTCTTTTTGGATACGCGCAATTAGGATAGGGTCGTTCACCAATACTTTTGGGTCTTCCGAAAGCCCTTTGTTTTTTCGCTTGTTCCACTCCGAAATAAACTCCCAGTTAGGTTGAATAAAAGCGGCCGGCATTTTCTCTCCTTCACCCACTACCATTATCTGCTCGATAAAGCGCGATTGCTTCATCGCATTTTCTAGCAGCTGCGGAGCCACATACTTACCACCACTGGTCTTAAACATTTCTTTTTTACGGTCGGTAATCTTTAAAAAGCCATCGGCATCAATCTCCCCAATGTCTCCTGTATGAAAATAGCCGTCCTTCATCACTTCGGCAGTCTTATCGGGATCTTTGTAATACCCTTGCATGACCTGAGGTCCTTTTACTAAAATTTCGCCATCTTCTGCAATTTTGATTTCTGTATTTTCTATGGCCTTTCCAACGGTTCCAATACGGAAGCCTCCGTTGCGCATATCATTTACTGTCACTACCGGAGAAGTTTCGGTTAAACCATATCCTTCCATCACCGGAATATCGGCTGCATTGAACACACGTGCCAATCTGGGTTGCAATGCCGCACTTCCAGAAGCAATGGCTTGTAGGTTTCCACCCAGAGCCTCCTGCCACTTACTAAAGATGAGTTTTCGGGCAATTTTAAGTTTGGATTCATACCACCAACCATTTTGACCGTAGGGTTCGTATTTAAGGCCCAGATCAATGGCCCAGAAGAAGAGCTTTTTCTTAATTCCGGTGAGATCGGCACCTTTGGCATAGATTTTATCATACACCTTTTCCAGCAATCGCGGGACAGCTGTCATCACTTCCGGTTTTACTTCCTTTAAATTATCACTAATAGTTTCTAAACTTTCAGCAAAATAATTACTAACGCCGCAGTACTGATACATATACAACAGCATACGCTCATATATATGGCATACCGGTAAAAAACTCAGTGCCTTCGTTTTTCCCATTTCAATGGGTAGTCGCTTGGCACTACCTGTTGCATTACTTGCGATGTTTTTATGTGATAACATGACCCCTTTAGGTCTGCCTGTGGTTCCTGAGGTATATATTAAGGTAGCCAGGTCGTTCTCACTTACAGCTGCCATTCGGCTTTCCACTTCATTTTGATTGCTATTGTCTTCCCCTAATTCAAGGACTTCACTCCAGTTCTTACAATTGGGTAATTGTTCGAAGGAATAGATTTCTTTCAAAGAAGGAACGTTGTCTTTAATCTTCGCTATCTTTTCGTAGACTTCGGCACAAGAAACAAAACAATAGACCGATTCACTGTGATTTAATACGTATTCATAATCTTCTTCACTGATGGTGGGATAAATAGGCACATCCTGTGCGCCGGTCTGTAAAATACCAATATCACAAATATTCCATTCGGTGCGGTTGGTCATCGAAATAATCGCCACCTTATCATTGGGTTGTACTCCTAAGCGTATCAAACCACGGCTTAGCGCATTGGCTTTATTAATATATTCTTGGGTCGAGGTACCTATCCATTCTCCTTTTACTTTGCTCACAAGAGCATTTTCAAGAGGATAGGTTTCTAGTTGGTAATAAGGGAAGTCGAAAAGTCTTTTAGGTTCTGTCATGATCTGTACAATTGTAGCTATGCAAATTATGAAAAATAATTCAGTTTTTCCGAAATAAAAAAAGGAACAACCTACTAAAGTTGTTCCTTGATATTTTAGTTGAAATTTACGTTTACAGCTTTACAATCTTAAAGGTCTGTGATGCATTTTTTGAAGTGAGTTTTACCATATAGACTCCCGATGCATAATTGCTATAATCGAAGGATTGCGGACCGGTATTATTTGTTTTTTTGGTCACCAACTTTCCTTGAAGCGTAAACATTTCTATGGTATAATCGGTTAACGAAGTAGTAATATGTAAGACATCCTCCACCGGATTTGGATACATTCCAAAAGGCGTTTCGGTGGCATCGTTAGTTCCCAAACTACCGTCGTCAACAATGTTGATGGTAAGATCGTCAAAGTAGAAACCATCCATGGTCAATCCGTTGTCCGATCGCAATTGAAAACGCACCAAAATAGATTCCCCTAAATAATCACTTAGGTTTATTTCTTCAAGTACCCAATCACTCTGAATACCATCGTATAAAGGTTCACCGGTAGGCTGCGAATTATTTGAACTTCCGGCATTGGTGTAGTTTCCACATTGTGGAATCCAAGTGCTTCCGCCATTGGTAGACACTTCAAACTGAACATAGTCGAAGTTATTTTCAATTTCCCATTTCGCATAAAACGTAGCAACTGCACCAATGGCATTGCTAAGATCTATCGGATTGCTGAGCGTGATGGTTTTGTTGGCCCCATTTGGGTAATCACCTGTTGGTGAATCGGTAATCGAGCTTGAAGGGGATACAAAAGTGGTTGTTGTGGTTCCCCAACCATTGTTTACGAAGTTATCGGTAACACTATCTCCCGGATCTACAAAAACGGGAAGCAGGCTTCCGGCATATTTGGTAACCAAGATGGTGCTCACGTCATAATCTCCATTGTTCACCACCAATTCGTAATTTATTAGTTCACCGGCAACGGTGCCATTGGCCAAGCTGTATTGAATTGCACCATTCGCTTCATCCAATACATCCATGGCGGTATAATTTACGGGGTTTCCCACCGTAGTTATATTTGCTGAAATAGGATTGACACGAACGGTAAAATCGCCACTGCCCACAACACCTAACCTTCTGATGGAGAAGGATGCGTCCACTACATTATTTTCACCTGTAAACTGTGGGGCCGTATCTTTTACGGTGGCAAAATTGTTTACCATTTTAGACGCGGTAAGATTGAGATACATCATGCCCTTTGCAATGGGGATTATTTGATTTGAAGGAGGCCAAAAGCTGGGACCAATTTCAGGCGTAAAAGAAAAAATACTGTTATGCGTTAATACGGTACCGTACATAAAGTCATCACTGGCACCCGCTGCGGGGTATAGTTCGGATGATATAATATTGTTAAAGCCATTTTGAGACACCAATTCTTCGGAGACCCCTTGAAATAAATCATGATCGGGAGTAGGCACATTGTCGGTATAACCAAAGGGATATAATAATAGATCACCGGACGAATGATTATTAAAAGCCATGATAAAGTCATGATTTTCAACAAACCATTTTACCGCTTGATTTTCCACTTCCGAAAAAGGGCCTGTACCACAATATACTTGGCTAGTTGGATCGTTTGATGTTCCTTCTCCGCCCCAGGTGCCATTGGCCGGATTCCCATCAATAAAATAATTATAGTTACGATTGTTGTCTATACCATGTCCGCCAAACCGATTCTTTCTCCAAAATCCGCCACCGTTGGGATCGGTTTTTTCGTTATACAGGTATCCGTCTGGATTCACTATGGGAACGAAATACAATTCGGTATTGTTTAAAATGTTCTGAACTTCACTGTCCGTATCGTAATTTTCAAGCAGATACCACATATAAAAAATAAGCTGGGCCACCGAATTGGGTTCTCTGGCATGATGTATAGCGGTAAATAAAATTTGCGGTTCCCCTTCGGTATTAATATCGGGGTTGTCGCTAATCTTTACCCATTTTATTCCGTTACCCCCAATAGGCGGTATAGTAGAGGGATCGGGCTGCCCATTGGTCACGAAGTTGCTAATATTGTCTTTGGCCGTGATTAAATTGGGGTACAGGGTTTTCATGAGATCTAACTGATCTAGTATCTCCTGATAGGTGAAATATCCACCCATGGAGCCGGAGCCAAAGTTGGCCGGTGTTTGATAGTCGACTGTACCGTTACCATTACAGGCTAAGTTTTCAGGTACGGGATTGTTTTGTTGGTTTTGCTGAAGAAAATATTCCTTCGCATCCTCAATTAGGACATTCACCGTAAAGCCTGCTTGACGGGCTTTCTCCAATTCCGAAACAGAGAAGTCGGAAATAATATAAAAGCCCTTTTTATGCACGCCGTGTTCAATGGGAATTCCAAGGGCATTTAATTGCTGAAGGTCCTCGACAGTGCTATAATTAATTTGTGCGTTTTGGTATTTTTCCTGTTGATTCTGAGAAAAACAAATAAGTCCTATAAATAGGGAAAGGCAGGTAAGTAGGTACTTCATTTTTTTAGTAATAAGCGGGTTTGGGGTATGCAATATAGTAAAAACTTGTAAAGTTGTTTACTTTATTTCGCGATTCGCTGCATTGCTTCTATAAAAACCTCCTTTTTATTTCTTGAGATACTAACTGGCTCATCATTATTCATAAGAATATATCCACCATCCGATTTGATGTATTTTTTAACTTCTTTTAAATTGATTAAAAAGCTATTGTGAACCCTCATAAACTGTTGATCAATCAACAGAGTTTCGTATTCTTTTAAATGCTTACTCACTAAAAAATTGTTGTTGTTTTTTAATTTGAAACTGGTGTAAGACCCCTCCGCTTTACAATAAAGAATTTCATCGACACTAATAAATTCGAATCCTTCAGCTGTGGAAAGACAAATTTTATTAAGGCTGGGTTGTTTTTGCTTTAAATTGAAAAGCAGCACTTCCAATTGCTGGTTGTACACTGCCTGGTCTTTAATTTTACGTGCCTTTTCAACTGCCTTTTGCAGTTCTTCCAAATCGATGGGTTTCAGCAAATAATCCAGGGAGCTAAACTTAACCGCTCTTATGGCATATTGCTCGAAGGCAGTCGTGAAAATTACTTCGAAATCAATCACTTCAAGCCGATCTAAAATATCGAAGCCGGTTCCGGTTTGCAATTCGATATCGAGAAATACAACATCCGGCTTTAACTGCCGGATCGCAGTCAGAGCCTCTTGTACCGAACTAACGGCGGCAAGTACATTAACATCTTCACAAAATTCTTCTACTAAATTTTTTAAGGTTTCCCTGCTGTGACTTTCATCGTCTACTATAATAGCTTTTAAATTCATACTAACTTATTTATTCAGTGCCTATTTTTATGATGACAAGCGTACCGGTAGCCTTACCTAACGCGTCGGTTTTATCAATTATTTGAAAGAAAACATCTTCAGATTTGTTGACCATCTGCAAGCGTTTTTCGGTGACTTCGATACCTCGGGATTTCTTAGAATTTTTTAATTCAGATTCTAAGGCTTCAGAAGCTTGCCTTCCAATGCCATTGTCTTCTATTTCACAAATAATAAAATGATCTTCTTTTCTGAAGCGAATATATAGCAACTTCTCACCTTCACTTTTCTTTAATAGACCGTGAAGAATTGCATTTTCTACAAAGGGCTGCACGATTAATGCGGGTACTTCTACAGCATCCGGATCTAACCCTACGGCGACGCTTATATTATATTGAAAGGATTTATTAAACCGAAGTGCTTCCAATTCTAAATACTTTTCAAGCAAGGAGATTTCTTCGGTTAAAATAACGTTCGTTTCGATGGAGCTTTCCAATAGATTTCTCATTAGAAGACTGAACTTGTTTAAGTATTTGATCGATGCTTCTTTTTTGCCGGAAATGATTAAATGCTGAATGGAACTCAAGGAATTAAAAATAAAATGCGGGTTCATTTGAGCACGTAATGCCTTGTTTTCGAATAGTAAGGATTCTTTCTGAAATCGGAGTTTCTCTATGTATTCCTGCTGAATCTTATACGTAAGACCGCATGCAAAAATTAATATTTCGAGACTGGAACCCAACACCATGTATATCCGAGTCTGTGTGAATAAGAGGGCTAACGCTCCTACCATATAAAAGAACGAACCAATAACAATAAAATACCCCAACTTGTCCTTAGTTTTTATGAGCAGATAGACCATTCCCGCCAGTCCAAAAACCGTCATCACGATCCGTTCAAAATTCATGAGATTAATATTTGCCATAAAATTTGAGGAGAGCACAAAATAGACTTCCAAAACAATCGAGAATAGCAAGATATAAACAATGAGTTTTAGTGCCTTGTGCAATTTTGGATAGTCGTTTTTCGAATCCAAATAGTACATTATGAATAGGATGTAAAAAAGGTTAATGATTATCTGGGAAGCTTGAAAAAAGCCGTAGCTCATTAAACCAACACGGCCAAAGAAAATTTCGTGTAGTTGGTAAATATCTGAAGTAAGGTAAAATACGAGGAACAATACGTAAAGTGAATAGAATAGAAATTCCAATCGTCTTGAATAAAGAAAAAAGGCGAGTGTGAGGATAAACATCACTAGGCAAATACCGGTAAAACCATAGACCGGAGCCAATTTGCCAAGATCGTCGTTCGAATAGTAACTTACCAGTAAATCATTCTGAAGTTTTGTGCCATAGGTGATATTCCAACGGGCTAGATTGTCAATAAAAACAGTGCGTTTTACTTTTAAATAGAGGTATCTGCCTTGAATAAGCGAGGCGGTGTCAAATGCAAAACCGGCCGAATATAAAACTGAAGGCTTTATATCGATGAATTCGAAGGTGCCTCGTTTTTTTTCTGAAATGGAATTGTCTTCCAGAAAGTAGATCGAAGCATGGTCAAAACTGCTATGTCTTAAATACCAAATACTATCTTGCCGTAAGCTTTCTAATTCATCTTTAAAATCAACTTTTATCCAATAAATATCCGATGGTGTTGTTTTTTTTTGAAGAGATTCTCTGGGGTTAAAGGAAAATTGTTTTGTAAGCAGGCTATCAATTGTGATAGTATGATCTTGGGTGATAAAAATTGTAAAAGGAAGTTCTACTCCTTTCCGCAGCGATGTGTCTTGTGCAGAAGTTGGAAAAACAACTCCGCCGGCCAATAGTAGTAAAAAAAATAAGGCCCTTATTTGTTTCGACATCTGTTACTGCAAATTAGGCAAGCTTAGCAAGATCATTCCACCTTTTTCACGGGAGTTGTTATTAAAAGTAACCTTTTTTTTGATATTGTAATTTTTAAGCCGATTTAACAAACGAATTTGGTCCTGCCATTTCACCATTTGTTCTCGGTAATCCGGTACGTATTTTTGACGGGTATTTGGAATACAATGGTAGGTAAACTGTATCTTCACTTTGACCGAATTTTTTTCTTTTGAAAAGACGGTCACCACCTTATAATCTTGATATTGATTATAAATAGCGTGTTCAATTATATTTTCAAACAGTGATTGGAGAATAAAAGAAGGAATTGTGGCGTCCATATTTTTTAAATGCTCCTCGTAAACCAATGAATAATCGAACTGCTGGGTATACCGTAATTTTTGAAGCTTTAAATACTCCTGGAGCATGGCAAACTCATCGTTAAGCCGTACGGTTTCATTTTCGATATTGTTTAAATAGTGGCGAATTAGCTTACTAAAAACCGATAAGTAGATCACTGCCGATTTTTTATTTTCGGAAGTAATAAAATATTGGATCGCATTTAAGGCATTAAAAATAAAGTGTGGATTCATTTGTGACCGCAGTGTTTTCAGCTTTAAATGTGCCAATTCATCTATCACGCTGGGAATGGATTGCACGCTAAAATTAGTTTGTGAAGCTTTCAAAATAGAAACAATTAATTAGGGAGTTAGACGTGCATTTAGAAAGCCGCCCAAATACTTATTTGGACAGCTTTCTTACATAGATTACCATACTAAACCTACGATTATTATCTTTTTACAATCTTATACGTAGCAGTCTTCCCCTCTGAAGAAACATGCATAACATATAATCCACTTTGTAAAAAAGATACATCGACGGTATTCCGTGTTGCATTGGGCTTTTGGAGCAATACCCTTTGTCCTAATAGGTTGTACATTGATACTTCATCGATTGTATTTTTAGCCGATAAATTAATTTCAAGAGACGTTGGATTTGGATAAAAACTGAAGCCTTCTAGTAGATTCTCACTTGTTCCTAAGATATCACTATCGATATTAAATAATACACTATTGACAGCATGTTGCGAATGGGCAAAAATATAGTAGTACGTATTAGGTTCTGTCTCAATTTCAGTAAGGTTGGAGAATCCACATATATTACTATTTGAAGCAATATACGTTAACTCTGAACCGCTGGTAGCATCGCCATTTTGAGTATAATACATAGTGATGACGGAGTCTCCGGGATCAAATCCCATCTGCGCAATAACTGTACCACCGGCATTCGAATAAAATTTATACCAGACACCTTCCAATGCTTGTGTATCGCAACCTGATTGACCGCCGTCATTTGTATTGGTGGCAAACTGAAATTGAATATCTTGGTCTAAATAATTCGAATCGTTAATTAAATTAAGATCTGTTGCAAGGGTTATGTCATCATTTTCTGGTACCAAAGCCGGGTTGATATTGATCAGCACATCACTTGATATGCTGTTTTTCATATAGATATAATAGGTAGTCCCCATAGTGGTATCAATTGTAGCCGAATTGCCTATCGCACATAAGTTTGAAGGGACATCGACATAGGTCAATTCACTTCCATCGGTTACATCTTCGTTTGGTCCCGTAAAGAATACAACATAAGGGGTTGACGGATTTACCATAACAGCGGCAACTGTCCCCGTGCTGGTGGCAGTAAACTTGTACCAAATGCCTGCTAAGTGGATCTCACAATTCCCACCGGTAGTTGCATCATTTGTAACTGTAGCGTTTTGAAATGCGATATTGAGTTCCGAATAGGGGTAGGGCCCTTCATCAAGATCGATCGCATTTTCAATTAAGTCGTTCACCGGCTGGGCCATTATTTCAGAAATTCCCATAAAAATAGTGAAGCTTAAAAATAGAGGTAATGTAAATAGTGTTTTCATGATTTGCTTTATTTGATTTATACTCCAAAACTAATTCAGGGACTGAGCTAATTAAGTCAGGAATTGATGAATGGTACTTCTCAATTGATGAATAGGTTTTTACGTCAATTGGCATCATGAAATATAGGACGAACCGAGCACAGGGTGTTCCTCGTTACAATACTGCATCCAACTTAAGAGACAATTGTTCGTATAAATAACTACTTTAGACACTGCTGCAAACTTCAGAAATACAATTATTCTAATTTTAAAAAGTATGGATATAGACAATCAGGCAATTTTAGTATTCTTCGTTTGCTATTGGGTAATACTGCTTATATTCTGGTATGTGGCAAAAAAAAGAAGGCGGGTTTTGCTTATTAATTTAACAATCCACTGTATTTACGGGTTATTCTTACTTTATAAATACAATAAGGCCGCAGATATGTGGGAAGATATGGATTATTGGATATTTTTATTACTCGCAATAGCACTCCATGCCATCGTAAATGTTGGAGGGATTATCCTGAATTTGATACGAAACTATAAGAATCGCCGGGTGAAGAACCACTAATTCACTCGTAGGGAAGCAACTTGATTTTAGATGTTGTTTTTTAGTTTTGTTCCAACCACTTTCTGGCATTGACAAAGCCTTCCAACCATGGCGACACTTCATCGTTACGGTCTTTGGGGTAATGTGCCCAGTTCCAAGGGAAGGTGGAGCGTTCTAAGTGTGGCATCATCACCAAATGACGACCGGTTGTATCACACATCATGGCAGTATTGAAATCACTGCCATTGGGATTGGCCGGAAAAGCATCGTAGCCATATTTTCCAACGATATGATAGTTTTCTTCCGCCATAGGAAAACTAAATTTTCCCTCACCGTGCGCAGCCCAAATTCCCAGAGTACTTCCTTCCAAAGAAGAAAGCATGACCGAATTATTCTTCTGAATCGTGACCGAAGTAAAATTACATTCAAACTTACCGGTCTCGTTATGCAGCATTTTTGGCTTCTGAACGTGTTCTGGAGTAAGCAATTCCAATTCGACAAACAACTGGCAACCGTTACAAACGCCCAAGGAAAGTGTATTGTCCTTCGCAAAGAAATTCTTTAACGCCGTATTTGCCTTTTCATTATACAAAAAGGCACCGGCCCAGCCCTTCGCACTTCCTAAGACATCGCTGTTGGAAAATCCTCCTACGGCAGCAATAAACCGAATATCTTCCAGGTTTTCACGTCCCTCGATGAGGTCGGTCATATGCACATCCTTCACATCAAATCCAGCCAAGTGCATGGCATAGGCCATTTCCCGCTCGCTATTACTACCCTTTTCCCGAATAATGGCCGCTTTGATACGGGGTTTCGCAGTATCAATTTGAGGAAACTTGCCGGTAAACTGCTTCGGAAATAAATAGGTAAGGGGTTGTCGCTTATAATTTACGAGACGTTCTTTCGCTTTTTGCTTCCCGCTTTGTTTTTGATCTAATAGGTAAGACGTTGTATACCAGACATCACGTAATTCTGGAATATCGAGATTTAATTGAGTGTCAAAGTGCTTCAGCCGAAGTGTTTCTGTTTCGGTAGCCGTTCCAATTTTCACGAAGGCAATGTTTTTTTCTGAAAGTGATCTTTCTACCACCTCATCTTCCGAAGCCTGTATCACGACCCCACAATTTTCAGCAAATAAAACTTTTACAAGATCTTCCTCGCCCAATCCGGACAGATCCAGAGACGCTCCTACATTTGTGTCGGCAAAACACATTTCTAACAGGGTTGTGATCAGTCCGCCCGAAGCCACATCGTGACCGGCGGCAATCTTTCCTTTCAAAATTAAGCCCTGAAGCGTATTAAACACGGTCTTTACGTAGGCTGCATTTAAAACTGTTGGAACTTCCTTACCAATGGCGTTGCGAATTTGCCCAAAGGAAGAACCCCCAAGTTTAAAACTGTCTTGCGAGATATTGATATAGTAGATACTTCCGGCCTTCTTTTGAAGCACAGGTTCTACTACTTTTTTAATATCGTTACAATGACCCGCCGCCGAAATAATAACGGTTCCCGGTGCGATTACCTCTTCATTTTTATATTTCTGCTTCATGGAAAGCGAATCCTTTCCGGTGGGAACATTGATCCCCAGTTCGATGGCAAAATCACTTACCGCTTCTACCGCCTTATACAAACGGGCATCTTCTCCTTCGTTATTACAGGGCCACATCCAATTGGCCGAAAGGGAAATACTTTTTAGTCCGTTGTCTAAAGGAGCCCAAACGATATTTGTCAAGGCTTCGACAATCGAATTTCGAGAACCCGCTACCGGATCCACCAAGGCACTCACCGGTGAGTGTCCTATAGAGGTGGCAACCCCGTGCTTTCCGTTATAATCAAGTGCCATCACCCCGCAGTTGTTCAGGGGTAGCTGTAAGGGGCCAGCACATTGTTGCTTGGCAACCCGTCCTGTCACACATCGGTCTACCTTATTGGTAAGCCAGTCTTTACAAGCGACAGCTTCCAATTGTACTACCTGCGCGATATACTGATTAATTTTTGTGGTATTGTAGGACGCATCTCTGTAATTTCTAACAATGGTTCGATCTTTTAAGACTGTTTTGGGAGAACTTCCAAACATATCTTCTAATTCAAAATCCATGGGTTTGGCGCCGGTACTACTACTTTCAAAGCAAAAACGGTTATCGCCGGTAACCACTCCCACTTCGTACATGGGAGACCGTTCTCGATCGGCCACGCGTTGGAGCTTGGCAATGTCCTTCTCTCCAATCACCAGCCCCATTCGCTCCTGGGATTCATTTCCTATGAGTTCTTTGGCCGAAAGGGTTGGGTCCCCAATGGGTAATTTGTCCAGATCTATTTTTCCACCGGTTTCTTCTACCAATTCGCTCAAACAGTTGAGGTGGCCTCCGGCGCCGTGATCGTGAATAGAAACGATGGGGTTGTGTTCACTTTCCACCATGCCGCGAATCGCATTGGCTGCTCTTTTCTGCATTTCGGGATTTGAACGCTGAATGGCGTTTAATTCGATGCCACTGGAAAATTCACCGGTGTCTGCCGAGGACACTGCGGCACCTCCCATCCCAATTCGATAGTTTTCACCGCCTAGGATTACTATTTTATCGCCCTTATTTGGCGTATCTTTTATTGCCTGATCTGCCTTGCCATAACCAATACCTCCGGCCATCATGATTACCTTGTCATAGCCTAACTTCCGCGCTTTTGTATTGGGTGAAGTAGCAGTATCTTCCTCATGTTCGAAGGTTAGGACCGAACCGGCAATGAGCGGTTGTCCAAATTTATTTCCGAAATCGGAAGCCCCGTTACTCGCTTTTATCAAAATATCCAAAGGCGTTTGGTACAACCAATCTCTTTCGGCCATTTCCTTTTCCCAAGGTCTGTTTTCTTCCAACCGTGAATAGGAAGTCATATATACGGCAGTTCCGGCCAAGGGGAGTGATCCTTTTCCTCCGGCCAACCGATCCCGAATCTCCCCACCACTTCCAGTGGCTGCACCGTTAAAGGGTTCTACGGTCGTAGGGAAATTATGAGTTTCGGCTTTGAGGGAAATAACACTTTCAAAATCTGTTTTCTGATAGAAATCGGGCTTATCCGGACTCTTGGGTGCAAACTGAGTGGCCTTAGGACCTTTTACAAAGGCTACATTGTCCTTATAGGCCGAAACGATATCGTTCGGGTTTTCCTGAGATGTCTTTTTGATAAGTTTAAACAGCGAGGAAGGCATTTCCTTGCCGTCAATCTCGAAGGTTCCGTTGAAAATTTTATGACGGCAGTGCTCACTATTCACTTGACTGAAACCAAACACCTCACTGTCGGTGAGTTTTCGGTTTAATTTTTTGGCGAGATTTTCTAGGTAGGTAATTTCTTCAGCATTAAGTGCTAAGCCTTCTTTCTGATTATAAGCGGCGATATCCTCAATTTCCAGTATGGGTTCGGGTTGGATGTTCACGGTAAAGATCTGCTGATCCAGTTTGCTGAATTTCTGTGACAACATAGGATCAAAATCGGTAAAGCCTTCAGCAATATGTGTAAATTCTTCAATTCGGACAATGCCCTTGATTCCCATATTCTGAGTAATTTCTACGGCGTTGGTACTCCAGGGGCTCACCATGGCAGCACGGGGACCAACAAAAAAATCCGATAATTCGGATTTGTTTATTTTGGGTTGATTTCCAAAAAGCCATTGTAATTTATCGACGTCGGTTTGTAAAAGTTCCTCGGGGGTTTGGACAGCAAAAACAATGTTTTTTACGTCTCCAAAAAAGTGAATCATCCTAGTTGAATTTGAGTGAATTTTGAACATGGCAAAGGTAACCAATTTTAGGAAAATTAATACCTATTACAAAAAACGAATTTGGCATACCTGTAAAGCCGTGTACCCTACTGGTTTTGTAGGTTTTGAATTAAAAAATTCGCGTATCTTGGTGCTTCTAAACATCAAAAACTAAATCATTTACCATGAAACTAAAAAATGTACTAGTAGCCTTCTTTCTAATTTGTAGTGTAGGGCTATCTGCTCAAGAATCGTCCGGGCCTACCGAGGTGATTGTGGGAACCTTTATTGGAAAAACCATTCCGTTACGCGATTATGCGACACAACAGATTGAAAGCAATATAGGCATCAAAGAAATTAAAATTGTGCCGAACAGATCTCGTTATAATGCACAGGTGAATATGGATGCCTTGCCAAACGGGATAGACAACAAGGCACAACGTGAAATGGGCGGTATTGAAAGCTTTCCTTTAGAACAGAATTTTGTTGGATTTGATAATACAGGATTTACTCCACCCGATCCTACAGGAGCTGTTGGCCCTAACCATTATGTGCACTCAGTTAATTCGAGTGTAAAGATTTTCGATAAAACAGGAACACTTTTAGTGGGTCCTGTGGCATTGGGAACCTTCCTTGGTATTGGAACTAATTCGGGTGACCCCATCGTATTGTACGATCAATTAGCAGATCGTTATTTTGTAAGTGAATTTGGTTCTTTAAGTAATTCATTGGCCATCGGAGTGTCCGACACCAATGATCCGACAGGTGCTTATAATGTGTATCAATTTTCATTGGATCAATTTCCGGATTATCCGCACTATAGTGTATGGCCCGATGGTTATTATTTAACAGCCAATAAGGGCGGAGCGAATAAAGTATATGCCATTGAACGTGACGTCATCCTCGCCGGAGGAGCGAATCCTCAAATCGCAGGTTTTCCGTTACCCGGACAAGTACCAATGCCTAACTATGTAATTAGTCCGGAACCCGCCAACCTTCTTGGAACTTCTTATCCGGCCAATGTGCCTGGATATATAGTGTATATGCAAGATGACGCATGGGGTGGATCGGTTCCATTCGATCACTTAAAAATATGGGAGATTACAATGGACTGGGGTACTATAGGAAACTCCTCAATTTCGTCGGCTCTCGAACTTGCTACAGATCCGTTTAACACAATTTTTGCACCTTTTGGAGCTGGCGACTTACCCCAACCTGGTACCGGTCAGAAGCTTGACATGATTGGTGGTATAGTTTCTTTTGCAGCCAATTATAGAAGTTTTGGAGCATATAATTCATGGCTGATTACCTTTAACACAGACGTAGATAATAATGATACCTCAGGGGTACGATGGATTGAATTGCGAAATGATGGTGTGAATCCATGGACGATATATCAAGAAGGAACCTATGCGCCGGCCGATGGTCACAGTCGTTTTATGGGAAGTGGCGCTATTGATGCTGCCGGAAATATTGGTCTTGCGTTTAATATTGGGAGTGCTACTCTGCCTGTAGGTATTCGCTATACAGGACGCTTTGATGGAGATCCTTTAGGGCAAATGACGGTAGCTGAAACTACCATCGTCGATGGTATTGGGGTACAAACTTTTTCAAATCGTTTTGGTGATTATTCGCACCTTACCATGGATCCAAATAATTTTACGTTCTGGCATACTGCCGAATATTTTTCGGCGAATAACCAATGGCGAACACAGGTGGCCTCTTTTTCATTGACAGGAGGATTCACCGCAGACGTGGGTGTGAGTAATATGGCCCAACCAACCAATGGAATTTTGACAAATGCCGAAACGGTTGAAATTAGTATTCGAAACTTTGGTGCTGCTCCACAGTCAAATATTCCGGTGGAACTGAGAGTAGATGGAAATTTGGTAGCCACCGAAATGTACGTAGGTACCATTGCACCAAATTCAAACGAAACCTATACGTTTGCCCAAACAGTAGATCTATCCACTTCGGGACAGACCTACGCTATTGAAGCGAGAACAAATCTGTCAGGGGATGAATTTGCTCCCAATGACGCATTCACAAAAAACGTGAGCCACTTATTGGCCAACGATGTTGGTGCATTGGAAATTACAGCTCCGGTTTCTGGTTCCGGTTTGAGTAATGCTGAAACTATTTCAGTAACCTTGAAGAATTTTGGTGGGGCAACACAGTCTAATTTTGATGTACAGTATGTGATCGACGGAGGGACTCCGGTAGTGGAGACCTTTGCGGGGCCAATCCTTGCAGAAGAAGAAATAAATTATGATTTTGCCACTACCGCCGATTTTTCAGCCTTGGGAACGTACAATGTAAGTGTTTCTACTGCCTTGGCCGGTGATATGGATGCCACCAACGATGAAGCTACAGCAATAATAGATAATGTACTATGTCAGCCTGCTGCCGATTGTTCCTTTGGGGACGGATTCCAATTGGTTTCTATTGCTGAAATAAATAATGTTTCGGCCTGTGAGGGGTATGGTGATTTTACCTCCCAAATAGCCTATTTGGATGAAGGAGAGACCTATGATATAACCTTTACAACTGGATATGGAGATCAGAATGTAAAAGTTTGGGTCGATTTTAACGACGATTATAACTTCACAAATGATGAGGTGGTCGTACCTAATTTCGTGATAGCTCCCGGACAGGGTTCAGGTTCCTATACGGTAACCGTAGATTTAACCATACCTGCTAACGCTGCCATTGGGCAACACAGAATGAGAGCCAAGTCGAATTGGCAATCACCTGTTCCTAACGATCCTTGTGAGGAAACTCAGTATGGTGAAACGGAAGATTACAGTGTGAGCATTGGTGATTTAGGTGTAGAAGATCAGGCTATTCGTAATTCTGAATTGATAATCGTCACTATCGGAGATAACCTGTTCGAGCTTACTTTCAATTCAGATTATGACGGTACTGCCTACGCAGGTGTTTATAATATGTTAGGGCAACAACTCGGAGTGAAGTTGTTGGAAAAGGACGGTAGTTCCTTTAAAGTACAATTGAATATGTCTGCTGCCGCAAGCGGTGTTTATTTAGTTAGAGTTGGTGGTACATCCACTACGGCATATCAAACAGGAAGGATTATTGTTAAATAATTTTAGGATTTAAAGATGAAATGAGCGGCTTTCTAGCCGCTCTTTTTTTGACCTTCAGGGCGTATTGCCTACCACTTTTGTAGGTTTTGAATTAAATTATTCGCGTATCTTGTCGCTTCTAATCATCAAAAACTAAATCATTTAACATGAAACTAAAAAATGTACTATTGGCCCTAGGGCTAATTTGTAGTCTCGGACTTACAGCTCAGGAAGCTTATCCACCTACCGAAATAATCGTAGGTACCTTTATTGGAAAAACCATCCCACTTCGTGACTTTCCTGTCATGACAGCCGAGTTCCACGACCCCAAGGCCATGACTATGGTTCCTAATGAGTCGAACACACAACAAGAAGCGAATAACACCACAACGGTTATTCAAAATTTACAAACAGAACCAGGGCAAATTGAAGCCTTTCCGCTAGAGCAAAACTTTATTGGAGCTTCTGCCTCCGAATCAGGATTTTTTCCTCCCGATCCTACAGGAGCCGTGGGTCCAGCCCATTATGTCCACTCTGTAAACTCACTTGTGAAAATTTTTGATAAAACAGGAACCTTATTGGTAGGTCCCGTAAGCTTATCAGCATTCCTAGGAATTCCGTCTAATAACGGTGATCCTATCGTATTATACGATCAATTGGCAGACCGATGGGTTGTAAGTGAGTTTGGGGCATTAAATAACTCACTAGCGATTGGAGTTTCTGAAACAAGCGATCCAACCGGTGCTTATAATGTTTGGCAATATCAATTTAGCGGTTTCCCAGATTACCCACACTACGGTGTTTGGCATGACGGTTACTATGGTACCGTAAATTTGAATGGACAAACCACACAGGGATTTGTAATGGAACGCGACGTGATGTTGGCAGGAGGAGCTAATCCTCAAATACTCATTTTTAATTTGCCGGGTGTAGTGGTTAATCCAAATCAAGTAAAAAGTCCGGAACCAGCAAACCTATTAGGAACTACGATTGATCCAAATACGCCAGGGTATATTACGTATTTGCAGGATGATGCATGGAATGGCGTTTCATTTGATCACTTAAAAGTTTGGGAAATTGATATGGACTGGGGAACTGTTGGGAATTCAACCATCTCGGCACCCTTAGAAATTACAACCGATCCGTTTGACGCTGGAGAATTATTTGGAAATGGGAATGGATCAATCCATCAACCGGGCACTGCGCAAAGACTTGCCGGTCATGGTGGAATTATTTCATTTGCTGCCAACTATCGAAGTTTTGGCTCTCATAATTCTTGGTTAATTACCTTCAATACCTTTATTGATGCGAACGAAACAGGTGGAATTCGATGGATTGAATTACGCAACGATGCGGTAAATCCTTGGGTCATTTTTCAAGAAGGAACGTATTCAATAGCGGATGGACACAGTCGCGTAATGAGTAGCTCCGCAATGGATGCGGCTGGAAATATAGGTTTAGCCTATACAACAGCAAGTACCACCTTGGCGGTTTCATTAAGATACACCGGTCGTTTCGATGGTGACCCTTTAGGGCAAATGACGCTGGCCGAAACAACAATTATTGACGGCCCCGGAGTACGAACTAATAGTAATAGATATGGTGATTATTCGCATATGACTATGGATCCGGACAATTTTACGTTCTGGTATACGGGAGATTATTTTTCTTCCAACAATCAATGGAGAACGCAAATTGCCTCTTTTTCACTTTCTGGAGGATTTACTGCCGATGTGGGTGTTAGCAATATTGCACAACCTTCCAATGGGATTTTAACAAATGCCGAAACGGTTGAAGTAAGTATCCGTAATTTTGGATCGGCACCACAGTCTAATATTCCTGTTGAACTTCGTGTTGATGGAAATTTAGTGGCTTCTGAAGTGTTTACAGGACCTGTAGCTGCTAATTCTGTCGAAACCTATACGTTTGCCCAAACAGTAGATCTATCTACATCAGGACAGACCTATGCTATTGAAGCGAGAACTAATTTGGCAGGAGATGAATTTGCTGCCAATGACCCGTTTACAAAGAATGTTACGCATTTATTGGCTAATGACGTTGGAGCCCTTGAAATTACAGCTCCGGTATCGGGGTCGGGTTTGAGCAATGCGGAAACAATCTCAGTTACTTTAAAGAATTATGGTGCTGCAACACAATCAAATTTTGATGTACAGTATGTGATCGATGGCGGGACTCCGGTAGTGGAAACCTTTGCCGGTCCAATCCTTGCGGAAGAAGAAATAAGCTTTGATTTTGCAACTACAGCCGATTTCTCAGCCTTAGGAACCTATAACGTAAGTGTTTCTACTGCCTTAGGAGGTGATATGGATGCAACTAACGATGAGGCCACTGCAGTAATCGAAAATGTATTATGTCAACCACAGATGGATTGTTCTTTCGGAGATGGATTCCAATTGGTTTCTATTGCCGAAATTAATAATGTTTCCGGTTGTGAAGGATATGGTGATTTTACTGCCCAAGTAGCCAATTTAGGAGCAGGAGGGACTTACGATATTACATTTACAACAGGATATGGAGATCAGAACGTAAAGGTTTGGATTGATTTTAATGACGATTTTACCTTTACAAATGACGAGGTAGTGGTACCAAATTTCGTGATAGCTCCCGGACAGGCTTCCGGTTCCTATACCGTAACAGTGGATTTAATCATACCAGCTAATGCTGCCTTCGGACAACACAGAATGCGAGCCAAGTCGAACTGGCAAGCACCTGTTCCTAACGATCCTTGTGAGGAAACTCAATACGGTGAAACAGAAGATTACTCTGCTAATATTGGAGACCTCGGATTGGAAGACATTGCTATTTCTGAATCAGATTTAAACATTGTTTCCTTGCCTAACAATCAGTTTGAGGTCGTTTTAAAGACTAGTTTTGATGGTGGTGTTTATCTAGGTGTTTACAATGTACTAGGACAGGAATTAGCTTTTAATAAGAGAGTGCCACGAAACGATGGTGCCTATCGAATGAGTTTGGATATGTCTAAAGTCTCTAGCGGTGTTTATTTAATAAAGATTGGTGGACAAACCACTACGTCTTTCAAAACCGGAAGAATTATTGTTAAATAATTTTAGGATTTAAAGATGAAAAGAGCGGCTGGAAAGCCGCTCTTTTTGTTTTGTAGTAAAAGGAAATGGTTACGATTCTTTTTTCTGAAGTAAGGCCATATAAAACCCATCAAAGCCCGACTCACTGGGCCATACCTTTTTGTCTTTTATCAGATCAAATTCTTTACCCGAATCACGCTTCAGGAAAGCCTTTACCTGTTTGTCGTTTTCTGAAGGTAAAATAGAACAGGTGGCATACACCAATTGTCCGCCCGGTTTTACCATTCGCGAATACGAATCCAATAACTCGGCTTGCGTCCGCGTTACTTTTTCAAGGAAATCGGGTGTCGTTTTCCATTTGGTATCCGGATTTCGTTTTAAAACACCTAAACCCGAACAAGGGGCATCGATCAATACCTTATCCGCCTTTTCGATCAATTTCTTTATCACCTTGGTAGAATCGATGACGCGCGTCTCAATGTTGAACGCCCCATTGCGGCGTGCTCTGCGTTTTAACTCGTTTAGTTTGTTTTCATACAAATCCATGGAAATTACTTGTCCCTTGTTTTCCATTAGGGCGGCAATATGCAAACTCTTTCCTCCGGCACCGGCACAGGCATCGATCACACGCATCCCTGGCTTGGGATCTAATAATTGAGCCACCAGTTGTGAGGAGGCATCTTGAACCTCGAACCAACCATTTTTAAAGGCTTCGGTAGAAAAGATATTGGCGCGTTCTTTTAGCTTCAAGGCATGGGGGACTCCTGCTATGGTTTCAGTCTCTATTTCCAGATCGTTCAATTCATTCTGAACTTGTTCCACAGTAGCTTTCAACGGGTTAACACGTAGTACGACATCGGCTAACTGATTTAATGCACTAATTTCAGCATCCCATCTTTTTCCTAATTCCTTTTCGCCTAATTCATCCAACCAATCGGGGATGGATTCTCTGTACTTCCGAATCTTTGAGAGTTCGTCAAACCGACCTTTGATGCGGCGTACGGGGGTATCTTCCAATTGTTTCCAATCGGGTAGTTTAATACCATTGAGCGTGGCCCACACCGTAAAGAGCCGGAATAGGTTAGGACGGTCAAACGGTTCCTTCACTTCAGCAATTTCGGCGTATAATCGCTTCCAACGAACAATATCATAGGTCGTTTCAGCAATAAAACTGCGATCTCGAGATCCCCATCGCTTGTCTCTTTTTAAAGTACCTCTTAAGACCTTGTCGGCCTGTTTCTTTTCGTTAAAGATGAGATCAAGTGAATCTACGGTCGCAAATACCAAATTGCGGTGAAGTTTAGTCTGCATTTTTTGTTTTGTTATCGGAAATTGAAATCCACCAAACAGATGTTTTTCAGTCTACTAAAATTGACTGCAAAGGTATTACAATCGCTATGAATAGTTTTGATTACTTTTGACAAAATTTTTTCTCATGCGAATAAGCCTTGTACTACTTATACTTTCGTTGATAATTGGATGCGGTAAGAATCCTGCCAAGGAATTCACCAGAGTTGAAATAACACCTGTTTATACAGATAGTTTAAGCATTAGAGCCATAGCTCCTATGGATGAAAATAGGGTTTGGTTTGCGGCAAATTCGGGTAGGGTAGGACTTATCGATGGAACCACTCCCAAGTTGGGTACGATTAAATACGAAGACTCGTTACTGCATTTTCGAGCGATTGCGACTATTAAGGACGCAGTATTTGTATTGAGTGTGGCCAATCCTGCGGTATTGTATAAAATAGATTTCGACGGTAATGAGGCAACTCATATGGAAGAAGTATATGTGGAAGAAGGGCAACGGGTCTTTTACGATGCTATGGACTTTTGGAATGATAAAGATGGAATTGCTATGGGCGACCCTACCGAAGATTGCTTGTCGGTTATTCTAACCAATGATGGAGGGAACACCTGGAAAAAAATACCCTGTGATAAACTGCCGAAAGTTGAGGAGGGAGAGGCAGCCTTTGCAGCGAGTAATTCGAACCTCGCCCTTTATCAAGATCATGTTTGGATGGTTTCGGGTGGAAAGAAAGCGAGAGTTTTTCATTCACCGGACAAAGGAAAGACCTGGGAAGTATACGCGACGCCAATCATTCAAGGCAAGGTGATGACCGGCATCTACAGCGTAGATTTTTACAACGAATCGCTAGGCGTTATTTTTGGAGGAAATTGGGATGACAAAGATTTTAACGAGGGCAATAAAGCAATTACTAAAAATGGGGGTAAGACGTGGAAACTTCTCAGCAATGGAAAAGGGCCGGGTTATCGATCTTCTGTACGTTTTGTACCCGGAAGTGAGGGGAAGAGCATTGTGGCGGTAGGTTCTCCGGGTATTTCGTATAGTTATGACCAGGGGGATACATGGACCGAATTATCTTCGGAAGGATTTTATGCTGTCGAGTTTGTGAACGATTCGGTTGCCTTTGCTTCGGGAGCCAATAAAATATCAAAACTACTGTTTAAATAAAATGGAGCTCCGAAGAGCCCCATTCCTCACAAATCGTTTAAGATATTCATTAAACGATCGTACACTATTCTAACCGTTATTTTTTTCCTTTTCGTTGTCTAATCTGTTTTAAAAGCTGCCTTTTAAAGTCGTCTTCCGCCTTTTTTAGCAGAATAATTTTTTTAGGGGGTAGCACTTTCCGAAGATCGGTTATTAATTCATGTCGGTATTGCACTTCCTGACTCTTTAGTTCCATGATCTTGTCGATGAGTGTATTGGCTTCGGCATCGGTCATAGACTCAAGTGATTCATCTTTAAAAATGCCTAACTCCTTACGTTCCGATCTTTTTAGTGTATGCATTCGGTCTTCATATACATTGTACACCGGCCAGAATTTTTCGGCTTCAGAAGGCGATAAACTCAGGGTTTCTGTAATATGCGCTCTTTTCAGTGCTTTTATTTTTTCATGTCTGTTCTCTTGGGCTACCAGCGGGGTGCCGACCAAAAGTATAATAAGCATTAATTTTTTCATCATCATTCGGTTAATAAGGTTGCATCGTCCAAAGCTTCCAACAGATAGGCTTCGAGAATTTCATCTGTTACATATTGGTTTTGCGTATTTAAATTTGTGAGTTCTTCGTCTTGTAGCAGTGCGATCACATCGAAGGTATCAAAGTCTACATCTTCGTCTTCGATGTATTCTGAAATTGCTGTCAATTCAATATCATCTATGGATCCAATCCCTGAAGTATTATCACGCACTATACTAAGGATTAGGAGAACACTGGCCGCGATGGCAGCAGTATATCGAACATAGTTGTTGCGGAATAGTTGAATCACCTTGGGTGACTCTTTAGCCGATGCTACAGTAAGCAATTTGGCGGCATCAAAAGCTTCGAAATAACCGTCCGGGACTTTGAATCCGGATGTATCCGGGAGTTTCGAAATAGACGATTCGTCGAAAACCCTTGCCTCGAAATCTTCAAAATACCCATCGGGTGTTTTAAAACCGTGTTTGTATGTATCTCCTGTATTGCTCATTCTTTTTTTTGACTCAAAATGTGTTAAAAGGTTTTATCGCTTTCCAAAAAGGACTTAATTTTTTGTGACGCAATGTGGTAGCTGCTTTTTAGTCCGCCTACCGAGGTGTCCAATATTTCTGAAAGATCCTCATAGGTAATATCGTCAAAGTACTTCATATTAAAAATAAGCTGCTGCCTTGGTGGTAAAGTGGCAATTGCGCGCTGTAGTTTCAACTGAATTTCGGCTCCGTCAAAGTATACGTCACTTTTCAGATTGTCAATTGCGTGATTCTTTACTTCTTCTACCGAAACATTTGCTCTTTTAGCTCTCTTATTGATAAAGGTAAGGGCTTCGTTGGTGGCAATACGGTACATCCAGGTATAGAGCTTACTATCACCTTTGAATGCACTGATATTTCTAAAAATCTTTATGAATGTATTTTGCAGCACATCGTCAGCATCATCATGATCCAACACTATCTTTCGGATGTGCCAATACAGGCGTTCCTTATACTGGGAAACCAATTCGCTAAATGCCGCTTCCCGATGTGTTTCAGATTGTAAAGAAATAACTAAGGATTGCTCTTCAACCACCTTCCATTTTTTTTAAATATATGACTTTTTTCTGGCGATAAGGTTTAATTGCACCTATAAGAAATGTATTTATTTCGACTAAAAAAGTTAAAAAACATCGACGAAATACATAAAAGAAAGATTAAATGCTAAAAATATTTTTTTGTAGGAAAAATTTTACTACTTTTATCAAATACTTCTTATGTATATGTTCTTTATTATTAGCCCCAACTGTAATAAGAACGCACTAAAACGGACCTAAGCGGGGGCTGGTCCGTTTTTTTTATACCCAATATTCAGCTGCAAATTACATAATATTTGTAGGAAAAACATTAACTTTTATCAAGAAAAACATCGATAAAGTGCATACTTTATAGATAAAATGTAAAATTTATTTGGTTAATTGAATTGTTAACTATATATTTGACTCATACTTATGTAAAAACTGTTGCCGCGTGCCCCAAATGCGGTGACAAAAAAGTGAAAGAGCGGTGCCCCAAATCGCTCTTTTTCTTTTTATGCAAATGACTGCATTTCTACAAGATTGTAATAGACGCCTTTTTTATCGAGTAACTCTTTGTGTTTTCCCTGCTCAACGATTTTGCCATTGGACAATACCACGATGGTGTCGGCATTTTGGATGGTGGATAGCCGGTGCGCTATCACTATGGAAGTTCGGTTTTTCATCATATTCTCCAACGCCTCCTGAACCAATCGTTCACTTTCGGTATCCAGAGCCGATGTTGCTTCATCGAGAATCATGATAGGTGGATTTTTTAACACCGCTCTCGCTATGCTCAAACGCTGTTTCTGTCCGCCACTGAGTTTATTGCCGCTGTCACCGATATTGGTATCCATCCCTTTTGGCAGCTGATTAACAAACTCCCATGCATTGGCTACTTTTAGTGCAGCAACGAGTTCTTCATCGCTTGCGCCTTCCTTGGCGACCAGCAAATTGCCTTTTACGGTATCATTAAAAAGAATAGAATCTTGAGTGACCAAGCCTAGGAGGCTTCGTAAGGAATGTTGTGTCATCTCCCTAATATCAATACCATCAATCGAAATACTTCCTTTGTTTACATCATAAAATCGCGTGACCAAATTGGCAATGGTGCTCTTTCCGCTGCCACTTTGTCCAACCAATGCCACCGTATGACCTTTGGGAACGTTTAATGAGAAATCTTTAAGAATCCAGTCCTCTTCATACTTAAACGAAATATTGTTGATAGTAATTTCTTCAGAAAAACCTTCTTTGACTATTGCGTTCGGAGTATCCTTAATGGACGATTCGGTCTCAAGAATCTCTAAAACACGTTCTGCTGCTGCATTTCCTTTTTTCACTCCGTAGCTCGCCTTACTGATGGCCTTGGCAGGGGTGAGGATTTGATAGGCCAAGCCCATATAGACGATAAACAGTTCGGGCTGAAGTGACTTTTCCACCAACACCATTTGTCCGCCGTACCACAACAGTATAGAGATCACCACGATTCCCAGAAATTCACTGGTAGGTGAGGCCAGATTCTGCCGATTTAACAAGGAGTTGGAGAATTTAAAGAAGCGATTGGTAGATTCCTTAAAGCGATTTGTAAAAATTCCTTCGGCATTAAAACCTTTTATAATTTTAAGTCCGCCTAGGGTCTCCTCCAAAATTGAAAGAAAAAATCCCTGTTCTTTTTGCACCTTGTCACTATGACTTTTCAAGCTTTTTCCAATTCGGGAGATGATAAATCCGGAAATAGGGATAAAAATAAAAACAAAGATGGTGAGTTTCACACTTATAATCAGCATGGCCACTATGGCGAAAAGAATCGTTAAGGGTTCCCGAACGATCAATTCCAATATAGAAAGAAACGAATGTTGTATTTCCAAAACATCACTCGTTAGACGTGCTATAGTATCTCCCTTTCTTTTTTCAGAATAGAACGATACCGGAAGGTCGATCGTTTTTTTATACAGGTCGTTCCGAAGGTCTTTTAACACGCCATTCCGAAGAAATGTAATAAAGAACATGGCCAGATAGCTGAACAGGTTTTTCAGCAAAAACATGGCGATTACCAAAATTACCATAAAAATAAGCACGTCGTCTGTGCCTTCATTGGCCTTTTGTGTCACAAAATAATTGAGATAGTTCTCGATATACTCTTTGGCATCGGCAATGCCGGTCCAAACCGGTTTTATATCCAATCTTTTGGTATTGTCGAACAAGACCGAAAGCATTGGAAACAGGGAGATCATCGCCAAGGTTCCGAAGAGGGCATAAAAAATGTTCGAAATAATATTGAGCCAGGCGTATCCTTTATAGGGCGTTGCATATTTTAATATTTTTCTGAAATACGTCACTAGCTTATGTTTAGGGATGCGATTATTTGCTCTATTTTTTTCTGAAGCAAGGCCTCGTCGATCAATTTTGAATGCACACTAATATAGAATTTAATTTTCGGTTCCGTACCACTAGGTCGGGCGGCTATCTTACTACCGTCTTCGGTATAATAGATAAGCACATTCGACTTGGGAATAGCGATGGCTTCGGAAGTTCCTTCAATGGTATTCTTTGCAATACCCGATTGAAAATCTTCCACCCGAACTACCTGATTTCCTGCGATTTCAGCAAGTGGATTGGCCCGAAGCTCCTTCATCATTTCGGTGATTTCTTCAGCTCCCTGCTTTCCTTTCTTTACCAAAGAAACCAAATGTTCTTTGTAATATCCTACTTCCGAATATATTTCTTGCAAATATTCATATAAACTACTTCCGTTCGCCTTTTTCTGAGCGGCGATCTCACAGGCCAAGAGGGTAGCAGTTACCGCGTCTTTATCTCGTACAAAATGACCCACCATATAACCGAAACTTTCTTCTCCACCACCTATAAACTCCAGTTCTGGGAAATCCTTTACCATTTTGGCAATCCATTTAAAGCCGGTGAGCCCTTCTTTATAAGCAACCCCAAATTTTGCCGCGATCTGTGCAATCATGGGTGTCGACACTATGGTAGAAGCAATAAACTGCCTTCCGTTTAATTTTCCCGCTTTTTTCCATTGTTCCAACAGAAAATAAGTTTTGATCGCCATGGCCTGATTGCCACTGAGCAAAACCAATTTGCCGTTGGTATCTCTCACGGCTATTCCCAATCGATCACAATCGGGGTCGGTGCCAATTACAATATCTGCCTGTTCTTTATCTGCCAGTTCCATTGCCATTCGCAAGGCTTCGGGTTCTTCGGGATTGGGCGATTTGACCGTTGGAAAGTCTCCGTCGGGTATGGCTTGCTCCGCTACGAGACTTAGGTTCTTATATCCCGCTTTTTCCAATACCTTCGGAACCATGGTAATGGAAGTTCCATGTAAGGATGTAAATACTATTTTCAAAGCGTCTTTAGCCGATTGTGAGGTCTCAAAGCTGCCGTTTTTAACCGAAGCTTCAGCGAAGGCTGTATCTACTTCCGAATCAATGAGTTCAATCAGGTTTTCGTTTGCCTTGAAGTTTACATCCGAATAGTCTAGGGCATTTATTTCAGCAATTATTTCACCATCCTGAGGCGGTACCAATTGGCCACCATCTTCCCAATACACCTTATAGCCGTTGTATTCGGGCGGATTGTGAGAGGCTGTTAGCACAATGCCGCATTGACATCCCAGATATTTAACCGCAAAGGAAAGCTCCGGAGTGGGGCGTAAATCGGAAAATAAAAAAACCTTGATATCGTTGGCCGAAAATACATCGGCGACCACCTTGGCAAGTTCTTTACTATTATGGCGGCAGTCATATGCGATCGCCACTTTAATTGGTTGCTTCGGAAATTGCTGCTTTAAATAATTTGAAAGCCCTTGGGTGTTTTTTCCCAGCGTGTATTTATTGATGCGATTGTCGCCAAGCCCCATGATCCCGCGCATACCACCTGTACCAAATTCCAGATTCTTATAAAAACTGTCTTCCAATCCTTCGGGATCGTAGGCGATCATTTCTTTAATTCGATGTTGGGTGTCTTGGTCAAAATGGGGAGTAAGCCATTGGTTGACGCGTTCTAGGGTTTTAGGATCTACGTAAATCATTCAGTAAAATTAAACACTACTACAAGTGGTACACTGCTGCAAAAATAAAGAATCTTGGCGGTTATTAACCGAAGTTTTGCTCTTCTTTAACGATGTAATTCTGTTGGTCTTTCTTGTTGCGGAGCAGTAGTTCACCTAAAAATCCGGCGAGGAACAATTGGGTTCCCAATATCATAGCCGTAAGCGCAATGTAAAATTGAGGACGTTCTGTAATAAGTCGTCCCGATGGGTTTATAAACAGTTTGTCCACTCCCAAATAGGCTGCAAAGCAAAAGCCAACAAAGAGCATCACCGCTCCCCAGGCGCCAAATAAATGCATAGGGCGTTTGCCAAAACGCGACAAAAACCAAATGGTAATAAGGTCGAGAAAGCCGCGAACAAAGCGTTCGGCACCAAACTTGGTGTTGCCGTATTTCCGTGCCTGGTGTTGGACTATTTTTTCACCAATCGCATCGAAGCCCGCATTTTTTGCAAGCACGGGAATATAGCGGTGCATTTCACCGGTTACTTCAATGGATTTTACCAGGTCATTCCTATACGCCTTTAGTCCGCAGTTAAAGTCGTGTAATTTAACACCCGATGTTTTTCTCGCTGCAAAATTGAAGAGTTTGGAGGGTAGATTTTTAGAAACCACCGAATCGTAGCGCTTCTTTTTCCAACCCGAAACCAGGTCGTATCCATCGTTTATGATCATTTTGTACAATTCGGGAATCTCTTCAGGATTGTCCTGAAGATCGGCATCCATGGTGATGACAACATCACCGGAGGCTTTGGCAAACCCTGCGTGTAGCGCTTGTGATTTTCCGAAGTTCTTCAAAAAGCGAATGGCTTTCACTTCGTTGTGCTTTTGGGTGAGATCTTGAATTACCTCCCACGAACCATCGGTACTGCCATCGTCTATAAAGATTAATTCGTATAAAAAACCATTGGACTGCATGACATTTGCAATCCAATGGTATAACTCGTTAATGGACTCTTCCTCGTTGAGAAGAGGAATGACGATAGATAGCTGCATTAATTGAATTTTCTAATAAGTTTCCGGACGATTTTGTTTCATGATTAAACCGGCAATTAGTGAAATTATAAATCCGAAGAAAAGACTGGCTATAAGTCCGAAAGCAGTCATCATCATTGGGCTCATAAACTTTTCTGTCATGTTCATAGCCACCTCTAATTGTTCCTCGGTCATTTGGGGGTTGTCCGTGATCATTTTTTCACGGGTAACCTCCAACATCTGCACCACAAAATCGGGTTCGATTACGGTTACAAAAAGATAGGTAAATATCGATCCCACGATTCCTGCAACCAACGAAATTGCTAATCCGGTTTTTATTGCATCTCCCAAAGTTAAAAACCCGTCGCCTTCCTTTTTAAAGGCTTTTAACCCGTAAACAATCACGGTCGTCATAATAAGAAAACTAAGTACCGATTGCCACCAGGGTTGTTCCATATGCATGCCCATTACATACACAATAACAGACAATACAATAGAGGATAATGCCAAGATGAGCCCGTAGTTTAAGGCAATTTTTTTAACAGAAGCTTTATTTGTTTCCATGAGTTGAAGTTTTTTGGCTTGCCGATAATGGCAGGCTGGTTCGGTTAGTTAGTAAACAAAGATAGTAAAACGTTACATATGTCGTTGCGAAAGGCGAATCTTATTGGGGTACTTCAAAATAATGCCTATTTTTGACCTTCTTTAAAAAAGTAATTATTTTTGTTGTGCATTTGGTAATAATCCTTAAATTTGCACACTCAAAATCGAGAAGTATTTAAATTACAAGAAAATGAAACAAGGTATCCACCCTGAAAATTATAGACTAGTAGCATTTAAGGACATGTCTAACGAAGATGTGTTTTTAAGTAAGTCGACTGCAGATACAAAAGAGACTATTGAAGTAGATGGTGTTGAGTATCCTTTGGTGAAGTTGGAAATTTCGAGAACTTCTCATCCTTTCTATACCGGTAAATCTAAATTGATCGATACTGCCGGACGTATTGACAAGTTCAAGAACAAGTATGCGAAATTCAAGAAAGAAGACAAGAAAGAAGAAAAGTCAGAAGAATAGTAGTTAAACTATAATATAGTTGCAGACCTCCGAGAAATCGGAGGTTTTTTTTTGCCCAAACTTTTTACGGCAAGCTAAACTTCTTTAGTATATTTACTGAATAGTCAATCCTGAATAGTATTTATATGAATTACATCCTTTTCGATGGTAATGTACGCAACCAACTACTTCCTTTTACGTTTACGCGCCCGGTAGCCGATATTCGCATTGGTATCCTGACCATTCGTGAGAAGTGGGAACAGATGTTGGGCAGCACCACCACGACGGTAACCGAAGCCTATTTGGAGGAAAAATACCCCATGGTAGAGATGGCCGAGAATGTATTGATTAACGCCTCGTTTTTACCCTCTGAAAACTTGGTCGATTTGGTAAAAGGATTACAGGCCGATGAGGCCATTTTTCTAGAAGAAGAACCTATTGCATTTTCCGCTTCGGAAGGACAAGAAGTAGATTTCGAACACTATAAGAAGATACAATATAAGGACGATGATATATTGCGCATTGAACATACCTGGGACATCTTTTCTAAGAATCACGAGGCTATTAAACGCGATTTCGAATGGATTACAAAAGGTCGTACATCACAACCTATTCCTGAAATGACACCGGCCTTTAATAAGGAGCAAATTTTTATTGAAGCAGGTGCAAAATTGCCGCTGTGTTCGCTAAACGCAACGGACGGACCTATTTATATAGGAAAGAATTCCGAGATCATGGAAGGCGGTATGATACGCGGTCCCTTCGCCCTATGTGAAGGTGCCACCGTAAAAATGAGTGCCAAGATTTACAGTGGGACTACCATTGGTCCGTATAGCAAGGTAGGAGGGGAAGTGAACAATTCGGTGATATTTGGCTATTCCAACAAGGGACACGATGGGTTTTTAGGGAATTCGGTCATTGGTGAATGGTGTAATCTGGGAGCCGATACCAACAATTCCAATTTAAAGAACAATTATGCCGAGGTGCGTTTATGGGATTACGATACAGAGAAGTTTGCCCGCACCGGACTGCAGTTTTGTGGCCTTATGATGGGCGATCACAGCAAATGCGGGATCAATACCATGTTCAATACGGGGACGGTGGTAGGTGTGAGTGCCAATATCTTCGGAAGTGGTTTTCCGCGAAATTTTATCCCTAGCTTCAGCTGGGGTGGCAGTGCCGGGATGACTACCTATAAAACCGATAAGGCTTTTGAAGTAGCACAGGTAGTGATGTCCAGACGTGGCATCGAATTTACCCAAGTCGACGCCCGAATCTTAGAACAGGTATTCGAGGATTCAGCTAAATGGCG
>NZ_JAIOHK010000064.1 GCF_019913785.1 Altibacter sp. | reverse complement strand
CAACAACGGCTATAATTCAGCGGGGCTGAATTATTAAAAGAAAAGTTCTATTTTTAAACAAACAATAACCAACTCGGAATGATTTCGTTTAGCAGCTTCTGATCGCACGGCTGATTCTCACGCGGCGTAGCCGCTTCCGACTCACACGCCGATCCCGCTGCTGCCTATCCCCGCCGACCTGCCTGCCGGCAGGCAGGAATCATAGCCGCGACCGTTGTGCTTCATTATAACCAACCAATAACCAATGATAAAATTCTTTAGAAAAATTAGACAAAAAATGTTGACTGAAAATAAGTTTAGCAAATATCTACTTTATGCTTTTGGGGAAATCATACTTGTGGTCATTGGAATTCTTGTTGCTCTAAATCTCAATACCAAAAAAGAATTAAAAACGAACAATGACCAGGTAGAAAAAATTTTAACTAGCGTTTATAAGGATTTAGAAGAAGACTTAATTAAAACTATAAATTTTCAAATTGAATTTAACGAAAGAAGAGATTCACTATCAAATATAGTGCTTTCTAAAACTCTAAAAGTATCTGATTATACAGTCAATAAAAATGGAGATAATCCTTATTTGACTTTGATAGAAGAGCAAATTGAACCTTATAGGTTTGAAACAAATGCTTACAATAGACTTATTAATAACATAGAAATTATTCCTGAAAAGTATATGCATATTGTTGAAAGACTACAAGATGTGTATGGTGATGAAGCACTTGTTACTAATAATGTGGTGAATGAGAAAAAAGTGTTCCTGGAGAAAGTACAAGATGTATATCAAAGCAATTATGATTGGTATTCAAGAACAGCAAAAAAGGATTATGATGATAAAGTGACCTATCTATTGAATGACAAACAACATCTTAATGATGTTAGAAGATATCAAGAAATTACTAGTCATTTGTTACAACATTTAATTATTCTTAAGCACAAAGCAACCTATGCTTATAATTTGATCCATCATGATTTGGTCCTCGACTTTCAAAAGTCTAATCAAATCAATCTTATGGAGTTTCCTACATTTGAAGAATTAGAAGCATATCTAGGGAATTATAAAAATGAAACTTCTGGTTTGGAATTGGAATTAGTTCGGAATCAGAATAATCTTAGCATTTTAAATGGAGGAATTCTTTACAAAATTAATAAAGACAAATTTCAAATGGCATTCGAAAATACTTCTTTAGAGTTTATTAGAAATACAAGTGAGGAAGTAATATCACTTTCCATTTTTATTAAAAAAAAGAATTTGACATCTAGAGATTCCATAAGGACTATAAAATTAACCAAACTAAAATAACGAAAGCACAACAATGGCTATAAGTAATTGCTTGTTCTCGCCTACTTCTGAAAATCCTCGCGGATTTTCAGTTTGGTGTGTACTTGCAAAGTTTTGTGCTAACCCACACAACTACTCATAGCCGAAGCCGTTGTGCTTCATTATTTGAAATCCGAAATTCATTAATTAGCCTATCTTTAGAGAAACTAACCTCTAATGATAAAATTCTTCCGAATAATTCGACAAAACTTAGTAACTGAAAACAAATTCAGCAAATATCTGATTTATGCAATTGGCGAAATAATTCTAGTGGTAATTGGAATTTTAATTGCGATTTCAATAAATAATTGGAATATAGACAGATTAGAGAAAAAAGAAGTAGCGAATTTTTTGGAACAGATAGAGACAGAATTAAATTGGGATATTATTCATTTTAATCAAACACTATCTAATATACAGAGATATACTTACTACCTTGATAAAGTTTCTGACAGAAAATATGATGAAATTGATTTATCTCAATTACCAAATTCTTTGGCGATGAATTCGAGTTCCAAAAATTTTGGATTATCATATACAAAAATGTTAGAATCTGGAATCATAAAGCATATTGAGAATAGTCAGATAAGTAAAAAATTACAAACATACTACTTAGTAAATTGCGCAAAATATAATATTAGTATTGAATTTCACGCAAATTTTGTGTCGGATCATATTGAAGGTCCTTTACTTTTAATGTTAAATCATAAAAGAGATTTTCTTGTCGACCCTATTGAAGTAATCGATCAGTTAGAAAACGGCAAATTAATGTCCCTAGTTAATTGGCAAATTTCATCTTTTGAAGCTCAAATACCGGAAATTGAGAAAAATATTACTATCGCACAGGAATTGATTGGTCTAATTACTAAAAAATAACGAAAGCACAACAACGCCTATAATGCATTGTTTGTTGAGGATTAAATTTATTATTTATCTTACACAAAAATAATTTGAGGTTCTGACAAATTTGCGAAGCTGCCGCAGGCGCACCGCACCATAGCCGCGACCGTTGGCAAACATTAGAAACTAATTCAGAAAATGATAAACTAAAAATGAATAATCAGGTATTTAAAGTTCTTTTAGTTGGACTATGTACAATTTCTATGTTTTGTGCTTGTGAATCAAAGCAAACCGAAAGCGAACAGCACAAAGATATGGCCAAACAATTATTCCGTAGTATTTATGGAGGCGACCCATCTTTAATAGACAATCTTGTAAGTGATGATGTAATATCAAGCTATCCAATTTTTGAACAATTATTTGGAACAAAGGCAATAAATGGACGTGAGTCACTTAAAAATTTTGCTACAGGTTTTGGTGAACGCTGGAATGATGCGAATGTTACATTCCATGAGGCTATAGCTGAAAATAAACGTGTAGTTCTTGTATGGTCTTTTAGCGCAACCAGAGTGAAAACTGAACAGGATAGCAGTGTTGTTGCCGGAAAGCAATATAATTGGGGTGGAATTACTATTTTCCATTTTAATGAAGATGGTAAAATCATAGCTGAGATTGGAGAGGAAAGTTCGCCAGGTCCTTTTGAACGAATAAAATAAAAAACGTTTGCCAACAAAGAACTGAGCTAAAAAACAAGTCTTTTCTACACTAATTTATTTCTGTAATTTTCATCATAGTACAATCCAGATTTTGCGATTCCATAAGCTTGTTTAATTAGTTTATTGCTTACAGCGATTAAAGCCAGTTTTTTGCTTTTCCCTTTTGCCACCAATCGTTCATAAAGCATTTTACATTGTGTATTATACATACAAGCGGTAAAGCTGCAGAGAAATAAGTGATTTCTAACGGAAGGATGTCCGTTTTTACCGATACGAGTTTTCCCTCTCACGCTACTTCCTGAACTTCTTTCGTGTGGGGCTAGTCCAAAATAGGAAGAGATCTGTTTGCTAGACTCGAAGTCTTTAAATCCATTTGTTGAGACAATAAGTAGCAAGGCTGTTTTCTTTCCTAGTCCTGGGATGCTCTTAACACGGGTGTATAGATCGGCCTCATTTTCCTGTATCAAAGACTGCATCTCTTTTTCTAATAACCCTATTTCTCTTTCTATGGTCCTGATTAGCCTTTTTAGGGAAGTAATCGCCTTTCCCTTGGTCAATCCCTTGCTTACTAAACTATGAAGCTTGTTACTCAGTGCTGTGTGTTGTTTAATATAAAGTTGTACCACACTTTGTAGCTCTTTGCATTGATTAACATACACTGGGTCTGGCTTCCAAGGTGCCAAGATCTGTTCCTGGCCATAGCGATAGATCATTGTTGCATCACTTTTATCGGTCTTCACCCTGTTAAGCTTCATTTGAATAAAACGTTTAACTACTAAGGGGTTTACTACCGAAACGAAAATTCCTTTCTCGTAAAGGAATAGGGCCAATCGATGATGATAGCTGCCAGTGGCTTCCATTACAGCCCAGCAGTCGTTTGAGAGAGTTTTAATAAAAGATTTAAATCCTTTAAGGTCGTTTTGATAGTTGTGATGACCCCTTTCTGGATTGTATACATCAAAAGTATCCTTGGATATATCAATCCCCAAAATTGTTTTAACTTTACTCATATTGTTAAATTTGGAAAGAACAACTACTTCATTACAGCAACCTAAAAACAGGCTCAATGGCCTAAAGAACTGATCGTATTTAGGTAGTAAAAAGAGTGGGGATTTTCAATGTTGACGGAATCAGAGGTTCCTACGCATAACCTAATCTTATTCCACTCTTTTTGTTCTTTCTGATTAGTACCATTAAATTACTAGAAACAAACTTAGGACGTATAACAGTTTATGTCTGTAATTGCTGATTTGAGTATTTTCAAAACATAAAAACTTTATCTTTATCTGACAAATACGTTAAAGCGGCTTTGCCGACACTTCTGATTCGCACGCTGCGTTGCAGCTGCCGGCCTCGCCGAAGGCGAGCCGTCTGTCCGAATCAGGGCCGCCAGCCGCCACAAACGTTATACAAAACCGTT
>NZ_JAIOHK010000063.1 GCF_019913785.1 Altibacter sp. | reverse complement strand
CGTCAGAATGACAAAAAGGGGGTAATGGGACTTGTCACACTGTGCTTAATGGATTCTGACTTGCGTCAGAATGACAAGAAGGGGGTATGGTATTTGTCAGACTGTGCTTGACACAGTGTCCATTGGGTTTATAGTCACTGCAAATAATGGATTCTGACTTGCGTCAGAATGACAAGAAGGGGGTAATAGGACTTGTCACACTGTGCTTGACACAGTGTCCATTGGGGATAATAGTCTCAACGAATAATGGATTCTGACTTGCGTCAGAATGACAAAAAAAAGACACAATTGCGCCTTACTTCAACTTATCGGCTGTAATACGTCCCTCTCGGTTTGCAATCTCCCAGGTGGTTTGAAAAATAAGCTGTGCACGTTTTGCCATAAGCTCATATTCAATTTTATCGGGCGTATCCGTAGGTTGGTGATAATCGGCATGTGTTCCATTGAAATAGAAAATCACCGGAATATTTTTCTTGGCAAAATTGTAATGGTCACTTCGGTAATAGAACCGATTTGGATCGTTATCATCATTGAATTTATAATCCAATTCTAATTGGATGTATTTTTCATTCACGGCTTCAGAAACATCGTGTAATTCCTGACTTAATTTGTCACTGCCAATAAGGTAAACGTAGTTTGGATTGTCTGCTTTATCGGGGTCGATACGACCAATCATGTCGGTATTCAGATTACACACCGTATTTTCCAAGGGGAACAGTGGATTTTCGGTATAATATTTTGAACCGTACAATCCAATTTCTTCACCGGTAACATGCAAGAAAAGTATCGATCTTTTAGGGCCATTGCCATCCTCAACTGCCTGTTGAAAGGCCGCTGCTATTTCCAACATCGAAACTGTTCCGCTTCCGTCATCATCGGCACCGTTATACACATTGCCATCTTTATCGGTTCCCACATGGTCGTAATGCGCAGAAAGCACGATCACTTCCTCCGGTTTTTCAGAACCTTTAATATACGCCACCACATTCTCTGAACCTTTCGGGTCTTTCATTCTACCGAAATATTCGGCTGGAATTGCCTGATAATAGTTTTTATCTTCAATAGGTGAGGGGATTCCTTGGTCCATATAAAAATTCCGAAGGTATTCTGCCGCCAACTTCTGACCTTTTTGTCCGGTCATTCGACCTTCCATCGCATCGCCAGCAAAGATATATAAGTGAGTTTTTAATTCGTCAGCAGTAATTGTATTTGCATAATCAACACGGGAAGGGCTACTCACCGTAGTAGGCGGTACCGAATTCTGAGCAGAATTATGTGTTGAATTACAAGCAACTGCAACAACGGTAATAATTGAGACTAGTAAATATTTCATAGGATTTTTTTCAGATAAAATTGAATTGGCTAAAGATATATAAACTTGAAAACCCAATTGTGAAAATTATGTGAAAAATAGAAAATCGACCTGATTGGAACTCTTGAAACTAGAACAATGGTTATATTTGTGAAAATTCTTGGATTATGCATATCGAGCAAATTTATACCGGCTGTCTCTCTCAAGGGGCCTACTATATTGAAAGTGAAGGCGAAGTAGCCATTATAGACCCTTTACGTGAAGTAAAGCCTTATTTGGAAAGGACGAAACGAGATAATGCCGTTATTAAATATATTTTTGAAACACATTTTCATGCCGACTTTGTAAGTGGTCATGTAACGCTTTCGAAGGAGACCGGTGCTCCTATAGTGTATGGCCCGAATGCAAATCCGTCTTTTGATGCAATTATTGCGAGCGATGGTGCGGAATTCAAATTGGGAAAGATTACCGTTGTGGCCTTGCATACGCCGGGACACACCATGGAAAGTACCACCTATCTATTACGGGATGAAAACGGAAAAGACCATGCCATCTTTAGCGGAGATACCTTATTCTTAGGGGATGTTGGAAGACCCGATTTGGCACAGAAGGCCAATGAAGTGACTCAAGAAGATTTGGCAGGCATCTTATTTGAAAGTCTTCGAAATAAAATTATGCCTTTGGGCGACGATGTGATTGTATATCCGGCACATGGTGCAGGCTCTGCCTGTGGAAAACATATGATGAAAGAAACGGTGGATACGCTTGGGAGTCAGAAACGGCTAAATTATGCACTTCGGGCCGATATGACCAAAGCCGAATTTGTGAAAGAAGTGACCGATGGTTTATTACCTCCGCCGGTCTATTTTCCACTTAATGTGAAAATGAACAAGGAAGGCTATGATGATATTGATGTAGTTATCTCTCGGGGAACTCAAAAGCTCTCCCCGGAAGCTTTTGAACATTTGGCCAATAGTAGTGACGCTGTGATCTTGGACGTGCGCCACCAAAGTGAATTTATAAAAGGACATATCCCTCGTTCCATCTTTATTGGACTGGATGGTGGTTTTGCCCCCTGGGTAGGAGCACTTATCGCCGATGTAGCACAACCTATACTCTTGGTGACTTCTGAAGGGAGAGAAGAAGAGGCCGTTATACGTTTATCACGCGTAGGATTTGACAATACGCTGGGCTATTTGGTGGGTGGCATTGAAGCTTGGAAGGCTTCGGGTAAAGAAACTGACGCTATGGAATCTATTTCAGCTGAAACTTTTAAAACTACTTTGAAACAGGAGGTGCCGGTTATTGATGTACGCAATGAAGGTGAATTTGAAAATGGACATATCCCGGATGCTATGTTAATCCCCCTCGGGTTTATAAACGATCATTTCTCTAAATTCCCGAAAGAAAAAACCTTTTATGTACACTGTGCGGGCGGCTATCGCTCGGTAATTGCAGCTTCCATTTTAAAAAGCAGAGGGATTCACAATGTGATCGACGTGGCCGGTGGATTTGCCGATATCAAGAATGTGGGAATACCTATCGCCTCACTGAGCAATTAATGCAACTGTATTTCGTCTTCAAACTCTAGTCTAAAAGTTTCGGTAGCCGTAGTACCTTGTCCGGTTTCAGAATAAGCATATAAGGAAGCCTGGGTCAATTTGTTGGTGGTAATTACACCATTCGCCAACTTCAACACTATACGTATTTCCGTAAAAACACGACGAGCAGTAGCCGCGTCCTTGAGCATTGGACTATGGCTGTCTTTAGATTTCACAATTAGGTATGCATTCTCACCATCGGACGTGGCTTTTTGTATGAGCATTCGCGTTGCCTTGTTGGTGTTATCCAGTCCGTAAACAGCTATAGCCATATCTTGACTGAATCCTGTTGTCGCAATACACGCGATAAATAAGAAGAAAAGTAATTTTTTCATGGAGTCATATCTATAATGGTATAAATATACTTTTTTAAATTTTGTATTACCAATTGTATGGCTGTAAATGCTACTATACCTCTTTTTGGGAATGTTTTAATAAAATCGATGTTTTTTAGCATGTTTAAAATCAAAAGATTAGATGGTTTGTTAAACTTTTAATAAAAAAGATTAAACAAAATAAATTATTGTTTAGATTTGGTCAAACTTTAAAACAAAACGCTATGAAAAACGTATTACAAATTCTTGTTGTGACCCTTATTTCGTTCACAGCATTTTCACAAACCGCTAGAGTAAACATTATTCACAATTCAGCAGACGCAGCAGCCGAACAAGTGGATGTTTATCTTGATGCAAACCTCACCTTGGACGATTTCACTTTTAGGACTGAAACCGGATTTATAGACTTTCCGGCCGGTGTTGAAGTTATTATAGGAGTGGCGCCACCAACTAGTACTGGCCCGGGAGATATTATTGCTTCTTTCCCAGTGACCTTAATGGATGGAGAAACGTATGTCGTCGTTGCCGATGGGATAGTAAGTCCAACGGGATACGACCCACCACAGCCATTTGGATTACAGGTGTATGTTATGGGTAGAGAAGCGGCCACAAGTGGTACCAACACCGATGTGTTAGTGCACCATGGCTCCACAGATGCGCCAACTGTAGACGTAGTAGAAACCGGTGTAGGAGCAGGTACCATTGTAGATGATATCTCATATACCGAATTCCAAGGCTATTTGGAATTACCTACTGCAGATTATGTTTTAGAAATTAGAGATGAAACAGGATCTGTTGGGGTAGCTGCTTTTGCTGCACCATTGGCAACTTTGAATTTAGATGGAGCTGCTCTAGTAGTATTGGCTTCTGGGTTTTTAAACCCTGCAAATAACAGTAACGGTCCTGCTTTTGGATTGTGGGTTTCGACAGGTGTTGCAGGAAATTTAGTTGAATTACCAAGTGCACCCTTAGGAGTAAATGACTTTGATACTACTACTTTTTCCTTGTATCCAAATCCGACGTCAAATCAATTGAACCTAGTGGTTGAAGGAATTGAATTAGCCAATTTCTATGTTTCAATAACCGATATGTTAGGACGAACAGTTGTTAATAATGTGGTTACATCAAATAATACAATTGATGTTAGTGCATTGCAAACAGGTGTATATCAACTAAGTGTTCTGGATGGAACTGCCACACTGGTTTCAAAAAAGTTTATCAAGAAATAACCTATTCTTGGTTATACCTATATTTGATATTAAATTTGATTTCACAAACGAAAACCCACAACTGAAGTTGTGGGTTTTCGTTTGTGGAAATTATAAAAGCATATTAAACCAATAAGGTACTTTTAGTTTTACGCCACGATAATTTTTAAAACCTGTTTGCTATTGTTGTTGGCTTTAAGCACAAGTATATAGATTCCCGATGGATATTTGTTTAAATTGAGGCTGATCGAATCACGATTATCATTCTCGAAGGATTCTAAAATCACGCCCGACAAATTATAGAGTTGGATAGTTGTAATGTCGGCTATATTTATGATCTCATACACATTGGTTGATGGCGTTGTTATGGCTTTAACAATATTCTTTTCATCTTCAAAGGAAGATGTGTCAAGAATAAACAAAGGCTCACATTCATCGATGATATCTAAATCTGAATAAAACGATTCTCCATTTTTAAACATACAGGCAACTCGACCTACACCGTTAATATCGGGATCCCCACTGGGGGCGGTAATTATTGACATCGATCCAACTCCTTCAATCCAAATAGCATTATTTGTGCTAACCGTGTTGGAAGCAGACGGAGAAAAATAGAAATGGCGGTAATGGTTTCCGTCGACCAAGGGTCGTGGTATGATAGAATCTACCGTGAAATAGCCAGCATCTTCCGGAAATGGAGTAATGGGGTTTTTCATATCAATAGAGTCGCCCACGGGAAGAGAGAAATCATATAATAGATAGTCGCTTATTCCACTTGGTAAAATAACTTTTAAATAAACTTTTCTTTCAGGAATGTTTTCTCGCAATAAAAACCCTCTGGAAATATAGTGATAACCATCCAGCACCTTATAGTTCATGCCATCGACTAGCGTATCCCCATTTGTGTAATACAGATCCGTATCGCATATGGAGGCAAAACAAAATCTAAGATTCCACTCATTGTAATAATCTAACAATGGTGTGTAATCTTGTGAATATGAATGGTTTGAAAAAGCCAACAATAGTAAAAGCACGAGTAGTTTTTTCATTTTTAACTTATTTTTTTTGCAATATATTCAAAATTACAATCAAATTAGAGTTGAAAAAGAAATATGCCCTATCATGATTTAGATCACATGTCTTTTTGAAGGAAAGAGGATTACTTTGCTATGGTTCAGTGATCCCTAGGTGGTAATCCATCACCACCATAAGCACACTAAACACACTGACACGTATTTAGTTTTCAAAAATCACACTGGGATTACTCACCTTGTTCGTGATCCCGAGGTGGTGATCCCTAAGAATGAAATCCTGAGCAAGCATAGAAACCGGACCGAGCGTTAAATAAGTGTCCAGTGGACACTTTTAGTGAAGGAGCCAGTCGGCGGAATGGCATTGTTTACTGTGTTTGTTCTTCGCTACAGAGATCTAGGGATTACTCACTTTGTTTGTGATCCCGAGGTGGTGATCCAATACCACTATAAGCGCACTAACCACATTGACAGGCGTTTGGTTTTTAAAAATCACCCTGGGATTACTTACTTTGTTCGTGATCCCGAGCTGGTAATCCAATACAAACATAGAAACCTCAACCACCTGCGGTGGTTTTGTTTATTGTTCCCAGTCACTTACGAAAGTAAACTTTCGGCGCTCCTGAAAACAATAAACCCACAACTTTCGTTGTGGGTTTCCTTTTGCGGAGAAAGAGGTTCTTCCACCTGTCTTTAAACATCAATGTTTTCAACGCTTCCCAATGGTTGAGTTTTTAGGGTAACCCATAGGGTAACTTAGCTCTCCTGTTTTAAAGAATAATTCTAATCAAATATATAAATTTATGGTAAGCTTTATTTATCTTCAGGAAAAAGATATCGACATTATTGTTTCTCATTTAATATGTTGTGTGCAATTAAAACACAGCGGTCGGAAAAAGCTGAATAAAGACTTAAAACAGAAGTAGGCAAAAAAAAACAAATTAAAAATGGCATTATTTAGAATTACAGTAAAACAAAACAAGTATTCAAGCGGAATTAGACTTGAAAAGGGAATGACGGTAGACGTTTCTTCAAGATACTATAATCCAGTAACCACTAATGGCGGACACGAAGTTATTAATGCCTTTCAAAGAATATACGGAATTGACATTAAAAATAATGGCGGACTTTCAACAGTTTATCTTGACGTGAAAAAGGTGAAATAAATGAAGTTAAAACCAAATCTCTTTGACTATGCAACTTCTGAACTTTCGCAAGACGCATTTTTGACTTGGTTAATTCAATGGGCAGATAAAGACTATCGAGAAGTTGATAGTTTTTTAAATGCTTGTGCTATTTCCTTTGTTCAAGAACTTTTGGGCAAAGACAAATCCTATTCAATTGAAACCGTAGAAGCAGGAAGACAATGGAACAACATTGACGTTTGGGCTTTAGTGAACAACAAATACTTTCTTGTAATTGAAGATAAAAAAGGTACTAAAGAACATTCAGACCAACTTATTAGATATTCTGAACTTTCAAAAAAGCATTACGAAAAATCAGACATTGATATAAAGCTTGTTTACTTTAAAATGGAAGAACAAGGAAAATACAGAGATATTAAGGAAGCAGGTTTTTCGCTATTCCAAAGAAGCAAAATGCTATTAATTCTCGAAGACTATATCAACTCAACTGAACGGTCTCAACAAAACGACATTATTGTTGATTATTACAACAACCTTGACAACTTGGACAAGAAAATTAAAAGTTATCTAAATAAACCGTTAAACGAATGGCATTGGTATTCTTGGCAGGGTTTCTACTCTGAACTTCAAAAACACATTGGCGGAAATTGGGAATATGTAGCAAATGCAGCAGGTGGATTTCTCGGTTTTTGGTGGAATTGGAATTACTCTAAAATTGACGGAAGAGAATTTGAATATTATCTGCAATTGGAACAAGACAGATTTGTGTTCAAACTCTATTCTTACAAGGAAAATGACCGTAGAGAAGTGAGAGATTTTTATCGTAGACACTTGTATAAAAAGGCAAAAGAGTTGAATCTTGGAATTTCTCAATTTGGTCGTTTAGGAGCATATATGGGAGTTGCCAAACTGAACTCTGAATACCGACTAACATACGAAAATGGACTTTTGGATTTTCAAGCGACAGTTGAGAATTTAAAAGGACTTATGAAATTAATAAATGAAACTGAAAAAGAAATAACTGCACTCAACACCTTGTATAGTTAGTGGCGGTTAAATTTATTTAATCTTCACACTTTTTAAAAAGTCGTTGTACCTGAATTGCATAGACTTTTTGATAGTGGACTTATCATAATCTGTGCGAAAGGAAGAAGCGAAACTGTTCTTTCAGAATTAGGTAAAATAATAATCGAAATTGGAATGAGTGTTAATCTAGAAGGTAAAAAGATTTGATAGGTTTATGTTATTTTTTATTACGGAATCTCTTTATGTAATATTATAATTATTAACTTTACTCACTCACTATTACAAACGCCCCAGTTTTATTTAGCAATTCCTAATTGGGATAACAATGATTGAAAACCGTTGTTTTCTGGGTTTAAATTGCTTTATAACCATTTCTAAATAGGACATGTAACGAGTTATACACAAGCTCAAGAACAATTAGAAAAGTAATGAAAATAGAGCTAAAAAATATCTCATTCGGTTATAATGCAACAGAAACCGTACTTGACAATATCTCATTTACCGTAAATCCATCTTCTTGTACATCAATTGTTGGCTCTTCTGGTTCTGGAAAATCAACAATTTTGAGATTGATAAATGGTATGCTTCAAGAAACAAATATCGATTTTCTTAAAGGTGAAATAAAGATTAATGACTCTGATATAATAAAAGAAAAAATCAAATGGAAAAATAAAAGGTCTAAAGGAGAATTGGGTTATATGTTTCAAAATTCAAACCTCCTGCCTCATTTAAGTGTTGAAAAAAATATCAAATTACCGTTAAAAATACTAGGCAAAAAAACCGAAGAAAATGAAATAGTTTCAGACTATCTCAAAATTACTGGGTTAATTAATCATAAAAACAAATTGCCGAAAGAATTATCAGGTGGTATGAAAACAAGAGCTGCTTTAGCTAGGACATTTATAACTAATCCTAAACTACTGCTTTTGGACGAACCTTTTTCATCATTAGATATAGTTTGGAAATCAGAATTATATGAGGAAGTTAAAAGATTGAAAAATCTGAATAATACGACTGTGATTTTAGTTACTCACGATATTTTCGAAGCAGTTTATTTCTCAAATAATATTGTTATTCTTGGAGATAATCACAAAATAATTAAGTCAATCAATATACCAAATTGGTCAGATGAATTAAGCTACAATGATGTAGTGCTAAAATACAATAAAGAATTTGTTGAAATTAAAAAATGTATTGAGGAAAACCGTGGACAAATAAATCTATGAAAAAAAACATTATACTTATAATATTTATTATCATTTTCTTAATAATATGGGAATATGCTGCTTCATATTCTTCAGCAATAAATTATTTCGTATCTAGTCCTACAGCATCATTTGATTATGCAAGAATAAACTATTTGAATCTTCTAAATTCAACTATTACAACTTCATTAGAAGCTATATTAGGTTTAATAATTGCAACTGTTTTTAGTTTTGCAATTATGTTTATTTGTTTGATATACCCTAAAATTTTAAAAATAATTCTTCCAATTTTTGTGACATCTCAAGTACTACCCATTATAACACTAGCCCCATTTTTTATTATACTTTTTGGAATGGGCATATTGTCAAAAATCGCAATGGTTGTATTAATGTGCTTTTTTCCAGTTTTTGTAAATTTTTCAGCAGGTGTTAATAGTATTTCCAATGAAACAAAAGAACTACTCTACACATATGATGCAAATAAGTATTTCACGATTTTTAAAATAATTTTGCCTCTTTCGACACCTAATATTTTCACTGGTTTGAAATTAGGAACAACAATGGCAATGATGGGAGCTATTGTTGTAGAGTTTTTAGGAGCGATTGACGGTCTTGGTAAAAATCTCTATTTAGCACCCAAGAACTCAAAACCTGAATTAATGGTATGTTCAATAGTATTAACAGTATTTTTAGGTTGGTTTTTATTTAAAACTGTTGAAAAACTTGAAAAAAAAATAGGTAAATGGTATATATAAATTTAAATTATAACAATATGAAACTAAAATTTAAAATTTACATATTAGGAATATTGTCCTTGCTGCTTACAAACTGTAAGGACAACAAAGATTGCGATAATTATCGTTCAAAAATGGACGTTAATTCTAAAGGAGAGACAATAATCAAACTACAACAACAATGGTTTCCAAATTCGGGATTCGCTGGTGAACTTTACGCACAAAATGTTACAGATTCAATTTATAACTTGGATATAGAAATCATTCCAGGTTCTGACCAAACCAATATAATGCAATTGGTTAAATCTGGTGAAGTTGACTTTGGAGTAGCTGGTGCAGAACAGGTAATTCAGGCAAATCAAGACAATGACAATTTTGTAATTGTTGGAGTTATCAATTACAAATCCTTAGCTTGTTTCATTTCCAAAAAAGGAAAAAATATTTTAGTCCCTAAGGATATGGTAGGAAAAAAGATTGGGACGATGGAAGGCTCCCCCGTTCACCTAATATACCAAGCTTTAAAACAAAAAGAAAAACTTGGAATAGAAAAGAAAAATGAAATCCCTACGGGATGGGTGTTGACTGGCTTTACTCAAGATGATTATGACGTTTATCCAGCTTTTATTAACGATGAACCTATCACATTAAACGCTCAGGGAATAGAACTAAATTATATATACCCTAGTAATTATGATATTAACTTTATAGGAACAGTCTATTTCTGTAAAAGAGAATTAGTTGAATGTTATCCAGAGATAGTACAAAAATTTGTTAATTCAATTTCTCAAGGTTGGGAACTAGCTCTCAAGAATCCCAAAAAATCAATTGAGTACTTAAAAGAATACGATAAAAATATTGATGAAAACAAAGAACTAAAATCTCTTATACAAGGAATGGAGTACTTCAAAGGAGAAAATGGCAGAATACTTTATGCTAAAGAAGAATCTTGGAGAAAAATGTCAGAACTTTTAACAAGCATTGGTCAAATTAACTCATTTGATTACGAAAAAACTGTTAATACAAAATTCATTTCTAAATATCTTAGTGAAATAAAACCGAAAAACGATGAAAATGCTCAAGAGTAAGTTTGATTTTAGAAAAGAGAATCAAAAAAATTGGGAGAAGAATTCCACTTATTGGTTAAACAATCCACTGAGGCAAGTTGAAGACACACAATCTTTTTTTAAAAAAAAATTATTAAGTCTTGTAAAGCCAAATATGACCATAATAGATATGGGGTGCGGTAGTGCTTGGCTATTAGAATTTCTATTAGAATTAGATATTGATTTTAAATATATTGGTCTAGACTTCAATCCTATTTTTATTAAACATCTAAAAAACAAGTATCATTCTAAATCTAACGTTGAATTTATTGAAATTGATTTCGAAGAAGGAATTCCAAAAAAACTAATACAAAAGGCTGATATTGTATTTAATCTATTTACTTTTTTTGAAAACTCGGATTTAGACACTGCTTTTTCTAATGCTCATCAAATGTTAAAGGCAAACGGTGAATTAGTCATATTTACTATAGACTGTATATTTTTAATACTTGCGGTAAGTAGAAATATGGAAGAGTTCAAAGAAAAACTAAAAATGTATGAAGAAATCAAATCGACTGGAGAAGTTCCATATTTTTTTCAAAATATTGACTTAGGAGATGCAGAAAGTGAAGATTTAAAATATGCAAGTGTACTGTATTCTTTTGATGATTACTACAAACAGGCAAACCTATTGGGAATGAAATTGTCCGACTACGGTGAAGTCGTGAAAACTTCAAAATTTCTTCCAAAAACATATCAATATATGGTATTCAAATAATTATTGATGAAAGTTAATAACACTACATATAGAGTTGGCTTATGGCTAGAAGATGAATTGAATGTTGAAAGTTACACTACAAAAATCAGCAATATAAATTATGAGATTTGTTTTCATTTTGCAGGTGATAACAAATATTGCGACTTAGTGATTACAGATAAGAAATTATCAAATTTTAATGACATTCCCAAAGAAATAAAAAACACTCACGGTACAGCAATAATTGTTTCAAAATTATTGAGTCCAATTGATGAAAGCAAATATGAAGAAGTCTTTGCAAAGGCAAACACTGTAAAGTTTAAAAAAGAAAATATTTTAAAAAATATTAAGACAACAATTAATACTGAACTAGTTAAAAGAAAGGTAATTGAAGGTAAATTGAAAAATTTTAATTTTATCCTTAATAAGTATACGAGAATGGGACTTCTAAAGGAATATTCTCAATTAATATGGCTTTTCATTCCTATCGTTCTTATCATTTTATACTTTATAATTCACTACTTCATTGACGGGTTTTCATTATCAAAACTTTTTCCAAATAACCAAGAATCACTAGGAACTGATAAGGAAGTAGCTTTCTTCATAATATTTTATTCAATATTTAATTTAAAGTTTTTTTATGATTACATACTTTCATTTTTCAACAACATTAACAATGAAGTATTTCAGACTAAAAGGAGGAAAATAGCACATAGTTTTCTTCACTTTTCCGTTCCTATAATCTTATTTTTTTCAACTCTAATAATATTTAAGGAACTATATGTGTTAATTTTTAACAACGAAATAAGGATAATTGAAAGAACTAATATTGAAACAGTTTTTAATAATACTATTCCTTTTTTAAATGTAAAATATCTTATTTATACTTTTATTTTACTAGATGCCTTTATGTGGTTAATAGCTAAAAATTTTATGAGTCAGATAGATAAAAATGAAATAAGCTTTACTTCCAATAAGCAAAGAATAATAGTAGAACGAGGACAAAGTAGTTTTAGGGTTTCTCTTATTTGGGATTTAGTAATTGTTTTTGGAGTACCATTAATTGCATTTATAACACCTATCGAATCTTATCTCTTAATAATTATTCAACTCATCTTTCTACAAAGTATATATTTATATCTTAATTTGAGAACAATTCGGGAAGACTTTAAATATAATTAAGTAAAAGCCAGTGCATAACAAAGAACTGAGTTAAAAAACAAATCTTCTTAGCTCAATTTTGAAACAAAATTCTCATCATAGGTCTTCCCAATTTTGTGATTACAAGGGCTTGTTTTAATCTTCACACTTTTTAAAAAGCCGCTGAACTTGGATAGGATTAAACTGTTTCCCTCGTCTCGTAGTGTACTGTAATTTATTTAATTTATCTGCTATAGCTTGATAAGTCATACCTTCCTTTCTTGCTGAACATATAATATCCATAGCTTGGATATTATTTTTATTGTTGCGTGCATTTTCTTTTATTTTTTCAACACCTAATTTTTGATATTCACCAAATCCATTAGGATTACCCAAACGAACTTCACCATCAATGGGAGTCATAGCTGAGCCATCCTTATTGATATATATTCCTTTGTTGATTTTATCCTTTTTCACTTTTAAAGCGTCCTTAATCCTTTTAGATATAACCTCAGCTTCGTGTTCTGCGATTACTGAAAGTAACTGGATAGTCAATTTGTTTGCATTTGGGTTGTCACAACAAATGAACTCAACTCCACCATTGAATAGGGCAGAGGTGAATTCTACATCACGAGCTAGTCTGTCTAGCTTTGCTACAATCAATATAGCTTTATTAGCTTTTGCTAATTCGATAGCTTTATAAATCTCTACACGTTTTTTCTTTCTAGTTCCTGTTTCAACTTCTGTAAACTCACCAACTAGATTTCCTTTACCATTAACATGATTAGCAACAGCATTTTTCTGAGCTTGTAAGCCAAGCCCAGAACTTCCTTGTTTTTGGGTTGAGACCCTATAATAAGCGACATACTTTTTCATTAGGCTGCGTGTTTTCCTTCGATATAATCTATTACATCTATTAGCATGTCATAATATACACCTTCAACGGTTTTTACAATCTCACGTTTTCTATTGGTGAAAACTACTGTATATGTATCTAACCAATCTAATTCAATTGTTACCCAACCTTTATGTGTCAAACCATTGACCTTAAAACTTAAACCTCCAACTCTAGTTTTATTCTCAGATAAAGAGCAAAATGATTTTGCTCCCCATGCCATAAGAGCACTTCTATCTAAATATTTGATTTGGTATAAAATTGTTTGAGCTATTTGTATAGAGGGATTTTCCATGACTATGTTTTTAAGTTAATCAAAGATAATTATTTTTATAACAAATCGCTAACATTAGTTTGCAATTTGTTATAAATCCGACTTATAAATTAAATGTGAGATTAACACAAGGAGATAGACAGCAGTTTTTATGAAATTTAATTGATGAAAGCTCTACTAAAATATAAATTAAGCTGAAGCTGACCACTGGGTTCGAATATTTAAAAAGAAGAAAGAAAATAAGCTCTCCCTTCAATAGATAAAGCGGTGACTGGTAAAAAAAACAAAAAAGGAAACCTAAGCAGTATAAAAATACTGGCTTAACTCAGTAATAATTGAATAATTGTCATTTTAAATATTGACCTCTTATTTCTTTTTCAATTATTTCCTACAATAAAAAGTTTGTGTAGATTTAATAATTCAAATTAGTATATGCAGATATTTTACGATAATAAACGCTACTATCCTTATTTGTGCATAAATGATGCCTCTGATGAGCAGCTAAAAAAAATAGTGGCTCATTTAAAAAATGCGAATCTAGCTCCAAAGAAATTTTATACTGACCCAAAATATTCAGCTTCTGATGGGGTTAGTTACAGCTACATGTTTAAACTTCCGTTTACAGATGATAAGATAACTAAACCAAGTTCAGAATCGATTAATGAGCTGCTAAATGAATTTATCACTAATAAAAAGGAATCGAAAAAAGCCGATGATAGTGTTATAAATAAAGAATTGAGCATATTTATTGAATCGGAAAAAAAATATTTAAACCAAATTAAAACTTTACTTGATTCTGAGAGAATCATTTTGGAGACTGATAAAGAGTTTTTCAGAGAGCAATTAGACAAGTTAGGCAAGCTTACAAAATCGCTACAACAAGAAAACAATAGAATTATTGACTTTTTTGGAAGTATTAGTTCAAAGATTTCAGAAGACATTGACAATTTATTCAAGAAAAAATCTTTAGATAGTGAAGAATTAAAAGTCTTACAGTCTAATATTGAGAAAAAAGAACAATTACTAATTGAAAGAGAATTAAATATAAAGAAGATAGAAAAAGATTTTGCCACAAGGGAAAAAGATTTCGAACAGTACAAATTAGAACAGGAAAAGAATTTTAAAGAGAGAATTGATTCAATTAGAGCATCAAATATTGGATTGAACATCTCTGAAGAAAATCAAAATGAAGATACTCTTAAAAAAATTAAAATTTTAATAATTGGGGGTTCAACTGTGAATAAAAGTGGAATTATTAAAATTTTCAAGGAAACTTTCGAAAGGAATATCGAATTAACACTTCCTAATAGTTCTATTATTGTTCCGACAACAGATTATGATAAAATGAAGAATATCAACATCTTGAATTATTTTAAAAAAGATTTTGATTACATAATTCTTGGACCAAGACCACATTCAATGAAAGGTATCGACTTAAAGAAAGGTCCTGTCACCCTTAAAAAAGAATATAAACTAAAAGCAAATATATTTAGTGATAATAATAGTAAATTAAGTAGAAATAAATTGGAAGAATTAGCTCTTCAGATTTCTATTGATTGGAAATCAAAAAATTCATAAAACATAACTGAAACAAACTGCCTACAAAAATTCAATAAAATGAAAGCTCGAGAACTAATTTCAAAAATGACATCAAAAGAGACTAATAAAACCTATCTGAATACAGTTCTTTCAGCTTTTCAAAATATGGATTATTATATGCTAAATAATTTGCTTCGTGATGATTGCTTTTATCAAGATATGAGAAAAACGTCTTTCATATATCGTCAAAAAGAAATTTTTCAATACTTTAAAAAACAAGGAGACACCTTTTTAAACCTTTCTACCAATTTATGTACTGGTTGTCTATGCAGTGAACCTGTATTTGTTTTTACAGGAAATAATTCAGGAACCCGCTATAGTATTTACATAGAGTTTGTAAAGGATAATATTGTTGACATATACTTCTGCTCAGAACAATCTAGTTATCTTGGTTTAATGCCATTTTAAGCAGTATTTACCAGTGGTAATAATTATCTAAATTAAATATACCTCCAAAACAATTGCAAAACTTAACACCAGTTATTCGGTCTTTTGTAATATCAAAAATTAGCCCAAGGTTGATACCTGATTCCATTCCAATAAATTCATGGATAATCTCATCTTTGTGAATTTTAAAACAATGGGTAATGTTCAAATAAAATTTCTCATCTTTTAAGATTCTGTGTTTTCTAAATCTATCGCTAAGCATTTCCAAAAACTCTTCCTTACTAGATTCATGGAATTCAACCTCATCAACTAATGCTTCAGCAACCTCTATTATATTCATACTCATAATAGCGTGCCAGACTTGGTTAATATGGTCAGCTCGCTTATTAGGCAACAATTCTTCTGGGTATAGGACTTTAGGCAAATACATTATCTGATTTTGATTGTTAGGGAAAGCTAATAAAATAAAACCACACTATAAAATTCAGTTAATTAGGTTTTTATACTACTTCAAATTTTAGATTTGGTTATCATAAGAGAAAAAATATTGATAGTCATGCAGAAATTATTTATTGCTTTTTGTACATTTGATAGAAGACAAACTTTAATTTTAATTAAAGACATGATGCTGAAAGAACTCTTAAAATCAAAAGGTGTAAAACAAAAGTGGCTTGCCAAAAAAATTGGTGTGAGTGAAGTCACATTGAGCAATTGGGTTAAAGATAAGAGCCATCCCTCTAAAAGTAATCTTAAAAAATTAAGCGAGGCATTAAATATTGATGAATCCGATTTAATAAATTAATGACAGAAACAAAGAAATATAATTTTTCATTTACTGGTTTCTCATTAAGAGAAAATGAAATGCTAAAAGTTGCTGAAGCTATCAGTAAAAGACTTCCAATAGAAATGGTGGATTTTGGTGATGGTAATCGAAATACTGGACAACGTAGATTAGTAGCTATAAAAAGGCGTTTAAAGCAATTTTCCGAACAACAATTTCAATTATTTATGTCAGGTGATTTAAATACACGAAAAAAGCTAGCATTTCTGTCGGTTTGCAAAGCACATGCATTTATAAGGGAATTTGTGGTTGAGGTACTTCGAGAAAAGTTACTAGTTTATGACTATGAAATAAGTGAAGGGGATTACATTTCCTTTTACCGTAGAAAGTTTGAATATCACCCTGAAATGGAATTGCTAACCGAGCAAACAGAGTACAAGATTAGACAAGTCACCTTTAAGATTCTTGAACAAGCTGGAATTATAAATGATGTTAGAGAGAGGTTACTTCAGCCTCAGCTTTTAAGTCCTGAAATTGTGCAAGTCATTGTAAGTGATAATGAAGAATGGCTTAAAGTATTCATGTTAAGTGATGAAGTAATTAACAACATAAGTTAAATGGTAGAACTGGTTAACAAATTTGAAAAGCTTTATGACAAACTATCCTCAAGATGGTTTTTGCAAAAGGATGGTCTAGGTGGTGAAATACCTTTTTTTATTTCACCTTATGATGCTATGGACGAGATAAACGTCATGGACTCCATCCAAATGCTAAAGAAAAAATTAAATAATGCTGGCGTGCCTATCCTTGAAATCAATCTATACGATGTGGTGTGTGAAATATTAGACGAAAAAGGTGGTATGGAGCGTATGTTCAGAGTAGAAAAGGCTAAATCTAAGGACAAGTTCCTTAAAGCATTGCAGTCGTCATTAAATATACATCAAATACTGATACCTAATATTGATGAAAAAATTAAAGCGTCAAATGCCAAGATTTACTTTTTAACAGGTGTAGGTTTAGTATATCCATTTATCAGGTCCCATACTATTTTGAATAATCTTCAAAATATTGCCAAGGAAGCTCCTACAGTAATGTTCTTCCCTGGTGAATATGATGGTCATTCATTAAACCTGTTTGGTCTATTAAAAGATGACAATTATTACAGAGCATTTAACATTGATAATATAGAAGCAAAATAAGATATTATGATAAAGAATTTCTTTCTCAACGACATCAACAGAACTATAGAAACGGTAATCAAAGCAGATGACCGTGAACACATCCCTGATGAGGTAGCTGAATACGTTGTCACCCATGAAATAGCAAAGAAAATAAGAGATTTCTTCTCAGCTTATAATAATTATGCTGGTGCTAACGGTGTTTGGATTTCTGGTTTTTTTGGAAGCGGTAAATCACACCTTCTAAAAATTTTATCTTATGTTTTAGAAAACAAAAAATTTGATGGTTGCAAGAGTGGTGAACTTTTTGCCGAAAAGGTTGAAGATGATGAAATGCTAAAAGCAGATGTACTCAAAGCAACTAAAAGACCTTCTGAAAGTATTCTGTTTAACATAGACCAACAGGCTCAAATAACTTCTAAATCAGATGAGAATGCTATTTTATCAGTTTTTTATAAAGTCTTTTATGACCATCTAGGATTTTATGGATTCAGACCTCACGTGGCAGAATTTGAGATGTGGTTAGATAAGCTTGGTCAATACAACGATTTTAAAACAAAATTTAAAACTGAATTCGGAAAATCATGGGAAGAGGCTAGACTTGATTATCATGACCCATTGGTCGAAGAAGTAGTGGCAAGAGTATTAGGAGAAATAAATAATACGGATTCAAGTAAATACATTGGTGTATTAGATAAATTGGAAGATAATGAAAAACAATCCATTGAAGATTTTGCTAATCGTGTAAAAACATATTTAGATTCAAAAGGAAATGGTTTTAGATTAAACTTTTTTGTTGATGAAGTAGGGCAATACATCAGTGACAATACCAAACTCATGCTTAACCTTCAAACGATAGCCGAAACCTTAGCTACACGGACCAATGGAAATTCTTGGATTCTAGTGACTTCTCAAGAGGATATGGAAAAAGTCGTTGGAGATATGAATAAGAGCCAACAAAATGATTTCTCTAGAATACAGGCGAGATTTAAGATTAAAGTTCCTCTTACTTCAGCAAATGTGGATGAAGTTATAGAAAAGCGACTTCTTAAGAAAAAGGAAGATATCCATAAAAAATTAGCCTCTTCCTTTAAAAAAGACAGTGCACATTTGGAATCCCTTTTATCCTTTTCTGAGGCTGGAGTTCAGTTTAAAGGTTATAAAGATGGGGATGATTTTAGTAATAAATTTCCTTTAGTTCCTTATCAATTTGATTTATTCCAACAATGCCGAAGAGCCTTGTCTACGCACAATGCCTTTCAAGGAAAACATGCTTCGGTAGGAGAGCGTTCTATGTTAGGTGTTTTTCAACAGGTAATCCAACATATTGAAGAAAAGGGGGATAATGCTCTAGTAAGCTTTGATTTAATGTATGAAGGTATTCGAAATGAATTACGTGGCGAGATTCAGAGTTCAGTCATTATGGCTGAACGGAATTTAGATAGCGAGTTCGCCATTAAAGTATTGAAGGCGCTCTTCTTAGTGAAGTACTTTGGGAACTTTAAGACAACCAAAAGAAATGTTTCTGTACTCTTAATTGATGATATTCATGTAGATATCAAAGAGCACGAAAAGCAAATAGATGAAGCTTTAAATATTCTTGAAAATCAAAGCTATGTGCAACGTAACGGTGATTTATATGAGTTCTTAACGGATGATGAAAAAGATGTTGAAGAGGAAATCAAAAACACTGATATTGATGACCAAGCCATTACCCAATTCCTTAAGGAAATCTTATTTGATGAAATCATACGTGATAATAGAATCAAATACCTAGATAACAAACAGGATTATGATTTTACCAGTAAAATGGATGGTGTTATGTTTGGACGTGAAAAGGAACTGGAAATAGAACTCATTACAGAGAATTATAATGATTACGATAACATTACCTTCATTCAATCCCAGACCATGGGCAGTACAGGAATGAAACTAGTTTTGAGTTCGGATGCCCTATTTATGAAGGATGTAAAAATGTACTTGAGAACTGGCAAATATGTAAAACAAAACCTATCCACCTCAATGCCATCAGAGCGTAAGCGAATCCTTCAGGATAAAGCACAACAGAATTCTGAACGTAAACGCAATATAACATTATTAGCCAATAATGCTTTAGCGGCATCTACGGTATATATGAATGGTGCTAAGCATGAAGTTGCTCACACTACAGATGGCAAAACCAAAGTGATTAAAGGGTTTCAGGACCTAATTAAAACCGTGTATTCTAGTCTGCGTATGCTAGGAACCACTCAGTATAGTGAAGACACAATTAAAACCACGGTTAGGTCCACACAAGATGACCTTTTTGGTACTGATGACTCAAGCATGTCTGAAGCCGAATCAGAAATACTAAATCTAATTAATAGACGTAAGAAACAAGCAGACAGAACCTCTTTAAATGATATTAGAGCTCACTTTAGTAGAAAACCCTATGGATGGTATCCAAATGCTATTTGGACCATTGTGGCTAGGCTATACAAAAGGGGGAAAGTTGAGGTGATGCAAGGTTCAAACAACCTTGAAGATGATGAGGTACTAGGAGCTTTATTAAATAGTGCTAAACATAGTACCACTCTCTTAGAACCACAAGCTAATTTTGACTCTAGTGCTGTTAATGCTTTAAAACAAACATATAAAGATGCCTTTGATGAGTCCTGTCCTTTCAAGGAAGCAAAAGATGTGGCATTGGCTTTTAGGGATAAATTAAATCAAATGTCCGTGGATGTCAATCAGATTCTGGCTAGAAGACATGAATACCACTTTTTACAAAGCTTAGATAGTTTGAGTGATAGACTTGATAAACTTAATAAAAAAGAATACAGTTATTTTATTACGAATTTAAAGGATTTTGAAGATGATTTATTAGAAACCAAAGAAGACCTTCTGGACCCTATCAAACGTTTTATTAATGGTGACCAGATTAAAATTTTTGATGATGTTCAGTCGCTACTAAAAGGTAATACAGCCAACTTTGGGTATATAGAAGGTGATGAATTAGAAACTCTAGAAACTTTAGTCAAGAGTAATACACCTTACAAAGGCAATGGCATTCAGTTGGCTAAAGCTGCAAAAGACAGTTTAACAAAAAAGGTCTTAGAAGCTATCAAAGTTGAAAAAGACCAATTCAATACCAAAATTGATGCTATTGAAAAAGACATCAAAAATTCTGATGAGTTTGGCAAAATTGATACAACACAACAGGGTGAAATTCTCGGCGCTATTAATGCTTTAAAAGCCAAAATAAAAAATGAACGGTTCATTGGAAATATAAGAGATGAGGTTCGTAAGCTAGATGACCATTTCTACAGCGACCAAATGAACAAAATGGCACAATGGTTAGCACCAAAAGGTGGTGATGGAAAAGCGAAAGAACCTAAGGCAAAATATATTAAAAGAAGTAACATTCATATAGACTTCAATAAACGTGAGTTGCAGACAGAAGAAGATGTAGAAGCCTATTTAGACGCATTGAAAAAAGCTTATATGGAGCGTATTAATCAGAATCTTAAAATCACGCTGTAATCTAATATGAACACCAACCATCTCAAAAAATTTGCTCAGGAAGCTCGTAGAAAACTACTGGAACTCGTTGGTTCTAAACTTGAGCTTGTATTAACTACAGACTCAGCAGAATTAAGGGAAAAAGCATCGCAATTAAGAAAACTTCAAGAAGCTATCAATGCATCAAGTAAGGAACAAGTCATAGATAAAGTTGCTTATACTTGGTTTAATAGACTCATGGCATTGCGTTTTATGGATGCCAATGATTACCAGCCCATTGGTATAAAAGTAGTCACACCTAAAGAGGGTTATACTTTGCCAGAACTTTTGGATGAAGCCAAACAAGGGAACATACCAGATGAATTATCTGTAAATAACCAGCATATTTATGATGTCTTGGATGGTAAAATACCAAGTGCTAACCCTCAAAACGAAGCTTATAAAGAGTTATTGATTGGAGCTTGTAATCATCTCAACAAAGTCTTTCCATTTCTGTTTGAAAAGTTGAGTGATTATACCGAGTTGTTGTTGCCAGACGATTTAATATCTGAATTTTCAATTGTACAAGATATTAGAGATGGCATGACCATTGAAGATTGTCAAGAAGTTGAAATTATTGGTTGGATTTATCAATTCTATATTTCTGAGAAAAAAGATGAGGTGTTTGCTTCAAAAAGCAAAGTGAAAAAAGAAGATATTCCAGCTGCAACCCAATTGTTTACACCACGATGGATTGTAGAATATATGGTGCAAAATACAGTAGGTAAACTATGGTTACAAAATAAACCTAATTCTAAGTTGCGAGAGCACATGCCCTATTTTATAGAGTCACCCTCAGTTGAAAGTGAAAATTATTTAAAGGTAAACTCTGTTGAAGAGATTACACTGTTAGACCAAGCTTGTGGTAGTGGACATATTCTGGTATATGGTTTTGAATTATTGACCAAGATTTATGAAGAAGAAGGTTATAATCCCAGTGAAATACCACAACTCATCATTGAGAAAAACCTCTTTGGTTTTGAAATAGATGAACGTGCTGCACAATTAGCTGGTATGGCATTACTTATGAAAGCCAGAAGTTACCAACGTAGAGTATTTAGAAAAGAGCTAAAGCCTAATATTCTATGCTATCAAGATTTAAAACTCACTACAGACGAAATCAAAGAAGCATTTATAGGCATTGGAACAGATTTATCTGATGAATTATTGCATGACCTAAAAAACATGCAACAAGCTACCAATTTAGGGTCGTTAATTATACCTCATACTTCTTTAAGTGAGCTTGAACGAATTATAACAGAAATTGATAATAAATTTAATACAACATCCGATGTATTCCTAAAAAGCTATTCGCAGCAATTAACCAGTGCCTTAAGCCAGTTAATACCTTTAACCAAAAAATATCATTGTATTGCAGACAACCCACCATATATGGGAGGTAACATGAATAAAGAATTAGGTAATTACGTTAAAGTAAATTATCCAGATAGTAAAGCCGACTTAATGACATGTTTTATGGAAGCTGGATGGAATGCCCTTCATCCAATGGGTATTCTTGGAATGATTAACCTTCCATCTTGGTTATTTTTATCTTCTTTTGAAAAACTCAGGAAAAAATTAATTAAAGAAAAGCATATTGATTCATTGCTGCATATGGGACGAGGAATATTTGGTATTGATTGGGGTTCAACAGCTTTTATTATACGCAATCAAAAAATTGATAAAGAGTCGTATTACTTTAAACTACACAAGCGTAATTTTCAGCATTTATATCCTAATGACATAAGAGATATATTCTTGAAATCAAAAAATGATTCATCTATAAAAATTAATTTTGATAAGTATAGAGAAGACAAGGAAGTGGCTTCAATTGAATCCTTAATAGATGAATCTGGTCTAAAAATTTCATTTAAAGCTAATCAAAAGGACTTTTTAAGAATACCAAGCAATAGAATTGGTTTTTGGCTCTCAGAGCAACAATACTATGTGCTTGAAAACTCAATACCATTCCACAATGTCTGCGTCCCTAAAACAGGAATGCAAACAGGCAACAATACAAAATATACTCGAAATTGGTTTGAGGTATCTCATAAGCTACAGAGTAGAATGCCACAATTGTCTGAGGAACAATATTGGATACCTTATCAGATGGGAGGGAGTTCTAGGAAATGGTATGGTAATTTAACTCATCTGATTAATTGGAAAGATGATGGGGAATTAATTAGAATGGACCCCAGCTGTCGATTAAATGCAATGGCTAAAAAGGAGAACTATTTTAAGAAAGGAATAAGCTGGAAAAGAATTACTTCTGGAACAAATACAATAAGACTTTTAGAAGATTATTTTTTGTTCGACCAAGCAGCTGATTCATTATTCGTAGAAAATGAGAATGAATTTGGCTATTTATTTGCCTTTATGAATTCTAAGACTATTAAACAGGTCTTTGAATTTATCTCGCCAACCTTAAATTTAACTTCTGGAACAGTAAAAGAGATTCCTGTATATATGAATAGTGATTTCTTTGATACAACCAATGTCATTGTAGAAAATTCGATTCACATATCTAAAGAAGAATGGAACTCACGAGAAAAAGCATGGGATTTTTTACAAAATGAATTAATCCGTATTGATAGTCAAGACCTTGAAGAAACCTACGATTTATACCAACAATACTGGAAAAACAAATTCTTCCAATTGCATAAAAATGAAGAAGAGCTTAACAAACAGTTTATTGAGATTTATGGTTTACAAGACGAGTTAACCCCAGAGGTACCGTTAAAAGATATTACTATTTTAAAAGAAGAAACAGATATTGTAAATGGGGAGTTGGTATTTGATGCTGAAGAGGTATTTGCTCAATTTATGAGTTATGCCGTGGGTTGTATGTTTGGACGTTATTCTTTAGACAAAGAAGGTTTAATCCTTGCAAATCAAGGAGAAACCTTAGAAGACTACCTTAAAAAAGTTGAGAAAACAGAAGATGCCATGTCCTTCCTTCCAGATGATGATAACATTATCCCAATACTAGATGATGAATGGTTTGAGGATGATATTGTCAATCGTTTTTATGAATTCCTAAAGGTAAGCTTTGGAAAACCCAACTTTGAGAAGAACCTAGCCTTTGTAGAAGAGTGTCTAGGGAAAGATATCCGAAAATACTTTGTAAAGGATTTTTATGCAGACCATATAAAGCGTTATAAGAAACGTCCTATTTATTGGATGTTCTCATCACCAAAAGGGTCATTTAATGTGCTTATTTATATGCATCGTTATACACCAGATACCTTAAACCAAATATTAAATGGATACCTAAAGGAATATAGAGAAAAACTCAACACACATTTAGAGCATCTGGACCATATTATAGAAACAGGAAGCTCCAGTGAGCAAACCAAAGCTTCTAAGGAGAAAGACAAGCTGAGAATAGTGCTTTTAGAGCTTCAGGAATACGAAAGGGATGTGTTGTATCCCTTAGCTACAGAACGTATTGCTATAGACCTTGATGATGGTGTATTGGTGAATTATAACAAGTTTGGTAAAGCTATTGCTCCTTTAGCTGGTTTAAATGATAAAAAAACTAAAGACAAGGTGAAGAAGTTTGATTGGATAGATACCACAACCATTAAATAATGAAAACTATAACCCAAAATCTTCAAAAGGAATTGAAGTCGGCTTTAAAAAGTGCCGATGAGGTTTGGGTGGCGGTTGCACTCCTAACCAATCAAGGATTAACTTTCATTCAAGAAAACCTTCCAAAAAAGGCTAAAGAACACTATATCCTAGGTATTGATTTGCCTACTGAAGTGAAAGCACTAAAGGAATTAGATAAACAACAGTATGTTAGTGATGTCGAGGTCTTGATGTTTGCTAAACAAGAATTTTATCATCCTAAGGTCTATATTGTTAAATCTAAAGGGAAGTATAAAGCCTTTGTCGGTTCTGCAAACACCACACGAAGTGGGCTTTTTTCAAATATTGAGCTATCCTTTATTGTTGAAAGTCAAAGAGCTTGTAAAGAGCTTATAGTATGGTTTAATGGGATAAAGGAAAGAGCCTCCATTTTAACCTCAACCTTTATTAGTGAATATGAGGAATCCTATAAGGAACGCTTGGAAAGAAAAAAACAAGACGAGAAAGAGGCTAAGGAAACTAAGAAGGAATTGGAGAAGGAAAATGATGTTATTATGAGTTCTAGAGAAGCACTCATAAAGAAATTGAAGGCATATAGAAATCATAAAAATTACAAAGAGGAATCAAAAGCACGTTGGAAAGATGTTAAGGAATTAAGAAGTAGTTTAGACTTCCCAAACTTCGATAAAGTGGATGTTGATGCTTTTTTTGAAAATTGGGCGTTAGGTCATCTAATATCCATTCCAAAGCCAACGTTAAAGGAAGAGAAAAAGCGATTCAAGAAATTGCTTCAAGTCTTGACAGATGATACCATTGATGTTGCCATTCGTTTCAATAGAGCTTATGAAGGTGATTTATATATTAAAGGCGTTGGAGTTGCAACCATTTCTAAAATTTTGACACTTCATAACCCTGATAAATATTGTGTAAGCAATGATAAAATAGCAGACTTGTTGAATGAATATGGCATTGAATTGCCCCAAAGAATTTCCAAGGGAGAAAAATATAAGGCTACGAATAAGTTTTTCATAGAAATCTGTAAAGAAACAGGAATTGATGATTTAGCAATTCTTGATTATTACTTGTATAAAGAAGCTAATGAATAATGCAAAATAAATGAAACTTTAAGAAAATGAAATTGGGTTTTAATGATAAAAGAGCAAGAGGATAAGTTATGGAGTTTGGTTGGATAGATACGACGAAAATTAATTAATAAATTATGAGATGAAGTGTTCTTGTGGCAATGAAATGAGGCTTGTCTTTTATGCTCCTAGAGAAAGAGATTATACTTTTTTCTGGGGTTGTAGTAACTATCCGAATTGTAGAATGACAAAAGAATATATTCCTATGAGTCCAAAATTGGATATCGCCATTCAAGATACCATGGATGCCATAAAAATTTTAGAAGAAGGTGGAGCTGAAGAAAAAGTTTCAATAATTAATGAAATTAAAGTACAGATGGTAGATATTCTAAATCATTTTATAGATTGTACTTGGGGAGCACATTATATGACGCTTTTTAATAAGATGATTATTCCTTATTTAGATGACCCAAAAGTGTTACAATTTGTACTAAATGGTCCAATCATAGACGACAGCAAAGGAAATGTTTTTAGAGGTAAAAGTGGAACGAAAATGTATAAGGAGTTGTACTTTTATTTAATGCGAGTGGAGGCTGAAAGAATTCGGGATTTTTTATTTATTGAATTTAACAGAACATAGTTAATACGTTAAAAAATATTATTATGGCAAAAGAAGCATGGTACATCAACGAATCCGAATTAGACGATTATCAAACTCCTATTATACAAAAGAAGATGAGCAGCTCTTTTGTAGTAAAAGGCTGTGCTGGTTCTGGAAAAACGGTCCTAGCACTCTGGAAAGCAAGAGAAATAGATGATGCAGAATTAGGTAGTTATTATGTTGTAGTGTATACTAAGGCGCTCCGTCAATTCATTAACGATGGTGTTGATGAGGTAGGACTTGAACAAAGCAGAGTAATGCACCATTATCGATGGAAAAATAACGGTCATAAATCTGCAGATTATATTATAGTTGATGAGGTTCAAGATTTCACAAAAGATGAGTTAACAGAATTGCAAAATTCGGCTAAAAAAGCTTTTATCCTCTTTGGTGATTCTGCACAACAGATTTATAAAGGCTTAAAAAATAATCTTATGACCATGGAGCAAATAGCTTATCACACAGCTTTACCCATGGAGCAGCTCGTTTTAAATCATCGACTACCAAAAAAGATTGCAAGAATTGCTGAGTATGCTAACTCGACAGGAGACTCATTGGAGAGTCGATGTACAAAGGAAGGTGCTAATAAACCGTTTTTAGTTAAAGCTAGTAATTGGTCCCAACAACTAGATTTTATTATGGATACAATAGATGAACGCGGTTATACCGATGTCGGGATATTACTACCAGATAATAAATTGGTAAAGGCAGCTGACGAATATTATAAGGGTAAAGAATTTCAAGTTGAAGCTAAATATGATATCTCATGGCCCGACGACACAAAGTTTACACTTAATTTTCATAGTGAAAACCCAAAAATTTTAACCTATCACAGTGCTAAGGGGCTTCAGTTTGAAGCTGTTTTTATTCCTGAGTGTTCAGATTACAATATAAAGAAAAGAGATGAAAATCCGCTTTATGTTGCACTTACTAGAACGTACCAAGATTTATTTGTTCTGTATTCCGACTCGTTAACTGATTTATTGTCAGGAATTCCAAAATCACTTTTTGAAGCTGTTGACCTAGATGAAGAAGCACTTGACTTACCTTTCTAATATTATATTATGAATAAGTATTATTACATACCCGTTAATAGTTTGAATTTTAATAATATTCTGTCTTCGGAGAGTATATCACCAGTCTCTTTCTATGAAAAAAGAGGGTTTGGATTTAAGCGCTTTGACAGGATTAACGCCAATCCATTTCAAAATTCTATACTGGCATATAATAAAGTTCCATTGCTTTCTGATATTAGAAGTGATAGAGAGGAATACCCATTATATGTTGGTGTTCCTGAGAAGTATCTATCTGAAAGTTATTCAAGCAAATCCATTGATAATATTGATATCATTCAAACGGATAGGTCTATTTATATCAATTGGATGGAGTGTTTTTTCTTAACAAGAACTGAAGAGGAGAAGAAAAAAATAATTGCAAGTACTAGAAGGAGTATTGAGGTTAAAAATGTAGACAATTATACTAATAATATATATGTTTTAGAGGAATTTGATATTGAATCTTTCAATTGGAATGAGTCAGTTATTGCTGACTTGTCAGATGCTAAAAATAGTAATCAATCCGAAATTTTAAGAGACCAGAAAATAAATAAATTCAAGGGATTTGTTTATGCTTATGCTTCTGGAAAGCTAAAAGAACAACCTGAAGAAATGGCTGAAGGGTCAAGATATTTCCAAGAATTTATCAATTCCTTTTCGGCTTTAATGAATGACTTATCTGTGCTTACAAGAAATTACAAAGCAAAGAAGGTCAAATTTGATTATACTTCAACAAAAAAGAAAATAGCTCATTTAGTTGAAATTACTGAGAGAATAAAATTTTTATTTGTCGCATTCGAACAATCAGACATAGATAATTTAATCCAAAAAAGTTTTAATGCTGATAAAAACGACATTGAAATCTTAAACAAGCTTCAATATCAAAGCACTAGGATAAATGTGTATTCATTAGTTTCCGATTTCATAAAAAGCAGAGATAATTCCTTGTACACCATTGATGAATTACTGGAAGTCTTGATTGATAATGTAAATGAATTTTTAGATAATTCTTCTTTGGAGAATTATAAAAGTTTAAATGATAATTTTGATAGGTACACCTCTATTATTAATAATAAAATTAGAGATTACAAATCGATTATAGCGAGAGAAAACGCATTAGATAGTATCAACATTAATATAAATGAAGGCTTAACAGAAGTTAAAACAACGTTCAATGAGATTAGTGAAGATGAGAATTTAGTTTACCGTCTTATAGTTAATGAAGTTCTCAGCAGAGTTGAACTATCTTCAACTGATGAAATTGCACAGTGTAGACAAGGTATCATTCAAAACGTGGCAACTTTAGTTAAAAGCTCTAAAGGTGAGAAGCATGAAAGTGTAATATTCCTGAGAAAGCTATATAAAAGCCTTATAACGGTTGGTGTAGGATTCAAAATAAATGAATCAGAAGACAATGCGCTTAAATCACTGGCTTGTTTCCTCTCACGTTATTCAGAAATGGAAAAACTACAAGATTTTATGGATAGAAATAAATTCTATCATTACGGTCTTGCTTTTGGTATTTGGGGTGCTGCATATGGATATGCAAATATTTCTAAAATACTGATGGAGTCATTAACGTCAGATGATGAAAAACTTTCATTAGTCACAAGGTATATAAACAAGACAATATTTAATCAAGAAATTGACCAAAATGGATTGAAAGCTTATATAGAAACCTTTGGAGAAAAGAAACCAATGCCAACCAAACCGAAATGGAAAATAGATGCTGAGCGAATAAACCGAGAACAGAGCAAGGAAAATTCTATAGAAGAAGAGCAACCTTCTTATGAAACTAATCAAATTAAAGATTACACAAAATCATCGATTAATAAAAGTGAGCAGTTGGATATCTTCCAAACTCCAGAACAGGGAGAGGATACAAATTCAAAAGGTTCAGTTGTTGTTGACCCAGAAATTAAAAACGGTAGAGATTCTAGCAATAAACTAGGGTTCATGGATTTAATTATACAAGATGATTTAATTGGGAAAAGACCTGACTGGGTTTCTTTAATAGAAACTAGTTTCAATCAATTTAATGAGGAATTAAAGGCAAACCCAGATATGGGGATAGGTAGTAAGAAGCACGAATTTGAGCGTCTATTGGCTGAGGGAAAAAGACTAGATAAAATAAAAGGTTTTGGTGCTCAAAAGATTAATGAAGTAATTAGAATATTTATTACCTACATCCAGTCCAATGAATAAAATCCAAGAATCCATATCGACAAAATTCAAGTCTAACAGAATTATATTTTGGTACGATACTATGTCAGAATTGAAGGAAGAGTTTGAGACTCTAGAAGAAAGTGGTTTTGAAAAAATTAGAGTTCAAGGCAATGAATTTGAAGTGAAATACAAAGTGTATAAAGATAATCCCGACAAGAAGTATCTTCTTTACTTCACTGGACCAAAACCAGCACCCGAGGATAATTGGTTGTTGGATTTAGAATTAGCTCACTATACCTTCCATACAGACCAAGAAGCTATGTTCTTGCAAGAGTTAGGTTTAGGGTATCATCTTAAAGAGCTTGTAGCAGAGCATATTGAATTCTTTAAATCGAAAGAACGAAAGGCAAAACTAAAAGAGCTTTTAGGAGATGGAGATGAACATGAGGATATTAGAGGTAAAATGCTGGCAGTTGTTTTTAATACTGATTTTGTTAACCTCAACACATTTATTCAATCCCATAGTACTAATTTTATTGATGGAAATGATAAATTTGATAAAAACTTAGAACGCTTTAATCTGAAGAAATATTACTGGGGTAAAATTAAGCACCAGTTTAACTATACTACTGAAAACCCCACTATTTATGATTTTCTTGTTGAGGTGTTTAACAAAAACTTTGTTTATGGTCAAAAAAATGATTTGAGCAAAGAAACCAGAGTCTTTTTATTGCAATGGAAGGATACAATCCAATTTAAGGAAACATTTCAAAGGGTTTCGTCTAGAGTAGCATTAGACTTAAATATAGAGTCGAAACTGAGTAATGCCGACCTAGATATCATAATGAATGACAATCTATTTGAACTATGTGACCGTAAAATAATACACAACCTGAATGAATTAATAGTTGCTGGTGAAATATCTTCAGATAAGATTAAAAACTATATTAAAATTCGAGAAAACAAATTCTGGTTCTCAAAGTATAAGCACTTTTATGACTGTGTCAATATAGCCGCTGAATTTATAGAACTTGTTAAGAAATATAGTACCACTATATATAGTTCTTTTAAAGAGGGAATAGAACACTACACTGAAGAGTTATATGAAGTTGACCTTCTTTACAGGAAGTTTATATGGAATTACAGGGAGACGAATCAGAATAAAATAATATCTGAGCTGGCACAGACTGTTGAGAAAATTTATTCTAATAACTGGTTATTGAACTATAATAATAACTGGCAAAAACATGTGGATGCAACAAAGCAGTGGTCAACAACAGCTCAAAACAGCCAACGTTCATTTTTTAAGAGTCATATTCAACCATTTATTGAAAAAAATCAAAGAGTCTTTGTGATTATTTCAGATGCATTACGATATGAAATTGGTGCAGAATTAAACAATCGCCTTAAAACAGAAAATAGGTATGAGTCAGAAATTGGGAGTATGATAGGTTCTTTACCATCGTATACTCAATTAGGAATGGCTTCTTTATTACCGCATACTAAATTATCGTTTAAGTCTAAAACGGATTCAATAATTGTAGATGGAAAATCAAGCTCAGGAATTCAAGGACGAACAAACGTGCTTCAATCTAATTCAGGAGTCAGAGCAGTTGCTATAGGTGCTGATGAGTTTATGAACTTCAATTCTAGTACGACTGGTCGGGAGTTTGTAAAGCAGTATGACCTCATCTATATTTATCATAATAGAATTGATAAAACGGGAGATGATAAGGTTTCTGAAGAAAAGGTGTTTGATGCTGTAGAAAAAGAATTAGACTATTTAACGGAACTTTTGAAAAAGATAGCTAATATGAACGGTAATAATATGATTATTACTTCGGACCATGGCTTTATTTACCAGCATAGTCAATTAGATGACAGTGACTTTATTGAATCTGGACATAGTGGAACCATTTGGAAAGAAAATAGACGGTTTATTATTGGTGAAAAACTAAAAGGAGATAATACAACGAAGGCTTTTACAGCTAAAAGCTTGGGATTAGATTCGGATGCTGATATACTTATCCCTATATCTATAAATAGACTTAGAATTAAAGGCGCTGGTTCACGATTTGTTCACGGTGGAGCTACCTTACAGGAAATTGTTATTCCTGTGGTTAAAGTGTCTAAAAAGCGTCAGGACACTACTTCAAAAGTTGAGGTAGATATTATCAAATCTACAGATAGAATTACCACCAATATTTTGGTAGTAGCTTTTATACAAACAGACTTAGCTACAGAAAATACATTACCAAGGTCACTACGTGCTGCTATTTATGCTGAAGATGGTGAGTTGTTGAGTGATATGTTTAAGTATAATTTTAACATTATAGAAGGAAGTGAAAGGCTGAGGGAAGTCAAACATCGGTTCCAATTAATTTCTAAAGCAAGTGGTAAGTATAAAAATCAACGAGTAAAGTTAATTTTAGAAGAACCTGTCGAGGGTACTACCAAATGGAAACAATACAAAGAGTACTACTATACCTTGAATATTTCATTTACTAATGATTTTGATGACTTTTAATTATGAAAGAATTAGACATAAAATTGAATGAGTATTTCGGAGGAAAGGTTGTTAGAAAGGACCTCACTAATGCTGTAAAGGGCAATGCTATAGTTCCAACATACGTTTTGGAATATCTTTTAGGGCAGTACTGTGCTACGGATGATGAGGTTACTATAGTGCTAGGTGTAGAAACTGTAAAAAATATAATATCACAGCATTTTGTTCATCGAGATGAAGCTCAAATAGTTAAGTCTACGGTTAGGGAAAAAGGTTCACATAGAATAATTGATAAGGTATCCGTTAGACTTAATGACCAAAAAGACCAGTATGAAGCTTCTTTTGCAAACCTTGGTCTAAAAGGTATTCCCATTGGAGATAATGTTATAAAAGAACATCAAAAATTATTATCAGGAGGTGTTTGGTGTATTCTAACCTTGGGTTATTTTTCAAGTGATGAAAAGGGAATGGTTCCTTGGCTCATTGAAAGTATTAAGCCTATACAAGTATCTAATATAGATATTAATGAATATAAGGAAGCGAGAAAACAATTTAGCAAAGAGGAATGGATTGATGTATTAATGCAAACCATTGGGTTGAATCCTGAAGAGTTTACTTTTCGGTCAAAATTACTCCAATTAACTAGACTTGTTCCTTTTGTGGAAAACAACTATAATCTCATTGAATTAGGTCCTAAAGGAACGGGTAAGTCTCATATTTTCTCTGAAATGTCACCTCATGGAATCCTTATTTCTGGTGGTGAAGTTTCTAAGGCAAAGTTATTTGTAAATAATAGTTCTGGAGAGATTGGATTAGTTGGATATTGGGATGTTGTGGCGTATGATGAATTTGCAGGAAAAACAAAAAGAACTGATAGAGGTCTAGTAGATATTATGAAAAATTACATGGCTAATAAATCATTCTCCAGAGGAACAGAGGTTTATGGTGCTTCTGCATCTATGGTTTTTGTGGGAAATACAGACCGTTCTGTACCCTATATGTTAAAACACAGTGACTTATTTGATGCCTTACCGAAAGATTATTATGATACTGCATTCTTGGATAGAATGCATGGTTATTTGCCAGGGTGGGAAGTGCAGAAATTAAGAAATGAAATGTTCACGAGTGACTATGGATTTATTGTGGACTACTTAGCCGAAGTATTAAAGGAATTGCGAAAAGAAGACAGGACACATGATTATTCACATTATTTTGAATTATCTGATTCTATTACGACCAGAGATAAAACAGCCATTGCAAAAACTTATGCTGGGTTATCAAAAGTAATTTATCCTCATGGCGAAATAAACCAAGAAAACGCGCGAGAACTTTTAGATTTTGCCGTTGAAAGTCGAAAAAGAGTGAAGGAACAACTTTACAAAATGGATGAAACCTTTGAAGAAGTTGATTTTAGTTATAGCTGTAAAGATTCAGGTGAAATAATAACTATTGAAACACTAGAGGTCCTCGAGTTTGGAGAGCCTATAAAAAAGCTTTATGTAAATCAAGAAAATGATAGGTCGGTTATGTCTATTGCTTCACTGAAAGAAACTAAAATTGAATTACAAGAAGGGCAAAAGATTGTTAGGGACAATCAATCTGGAATTTCATATGATGTGCTATTTGGAGCTTATCTTCTTGGAGCATCAGATATAAAAATAGTAGACCCATATGTGCGGTTGCCTTATCAGCTTAGAAATTTTATGGAATTGGCAAAACTAATTTCAGAAAAGAAAGACCCTGATTCTGAAGTTAAATTACATCTGGTTACAAGTAATGTAGAAGATTATGTTGCAGAAGCTAAGGATGCTTTTGAACAGATGACTTATTCTTTGGAGTCATTAGGCATTATTTTTACTTATGAATTTGATGATTTTATTCATGACCGTTCTATTGTTATGGATAATGGCTGGAAGGTTATTTTAGGTCGAGGTCTTGACATTTGGCAAAAAACAGGCGGTTGGTATGATATTAATGAATACATACAAGAAAAGAGGCTCTGTAAGGCTTGTGAAGTGACGTTTGTAAAACATTAATTCTAAATAAATGGTTTATGTTAGAACGATTTAAGTGTTATCTAATCCAGCAAGGTTATAGCGAATTTACCCCTTCTGGAAATCCATCTACAGTTTATGACTACATGAAACGAGTTCAAAAAATTTGTAAAAGAGAAAACATAACAGTTAACAGAGTGGCTGAAAATATTGATTATTTCATTGAGAAATATGGTCCTACTGGTAATGAATCTGAATTCGGTAAGAAGAGTCATAATGCCTACATAAGTGCATTGAAAAAGTTTGGTGAATTCTTAAAATAGAAAAGGAGTTGTATAGAAGTAAACTTGAAGATGGAAAAACATAATCATCTAACCATTCATAATGAGAATATTTTATGATTTTTTACAACAAACAAGAAATAAATTCGATTGATTTAATTTATAATAAATTTAATAAAAATGAATTTAAATCTCCGAGACGGTCAACAATTCCACTTATAGTTTTGTTTAAGCACAATCAGATTCTTAGCAAAGAATTAATAAACTTAAATTCTATCACAGATATTGATTACATATTTGAATATAAAATATCTGCTGTTAAAGGTAAAGGTTTACCTTCTTGCACTGATTTAATGATTGAATATTCGAATGACTGCATAGCTATTGAGGCTAAAAGAACAGAACCTCCATATGAAAAAGTTAAAAAATGGTTAAGTAATAGTTCTAATAAAAGACTTGTAGTTGAAGGATGGTTGGAAATTATAAACAACTATACAGGATTGAAAATAGAAATCAGTGAAATACAAGATTTGCCATATCAATTAATTCATAGAGTTGCATCTGCTTGTTCGCTAATGAAACTACATACCAAAATAATATACATTGGATTTGATTTAAACAAAAGAAAAAGTAATTATTACTTAAACTGTTTAGAATGTTTTTCATCGATTTTAGAAAATAAACTTGATTTATATCTCTATTGCTACAATATTGATAAAACTGAAGAACAAATTCAACTTGAGAGAAGATGGGATTTAGGAGAAAGAGATTTGTCCAAAAATATTATTAGTGGTTTACAGAATGATAATTTGATGAAATTATCCGAAACAATGAAAAGAAAAATAAACAAAAGCGCCTAACAATGGCTATAAGTAATTGCTAAACCACTCAACTACTGATACACGAGACCGTTGGCAGGCATTAAAATCTAAAGAATGTATTACTATTATTACTATTACTCGGACGTTAAAATAAGCTTCAATTTTAAAGAAAAAGGGGAGTACACTATTGCTGGACAAGACAAAGTCACAATAGAAACACTTTCCTCTTTTCTCTACGACCTTAATCTTCTTAATGACCTGCTTGTTCTTTCAACAATCGAAGATTATGAAAATTATAATTTTTCTCAATTCTTTTATTACCGAAAAGGACGCCCTTTAAAAAGGGAGCACAAGCTTTATTTACACTCAATTAATCACAATTCCCCATTAAGTCTTGAGGTTATTATACCTCTTGCAGCCAGTGCAGCGGGAATTCCTTGGCTTATCTTTCAATCTGTTCAGAAAATTCAAAATTGGAATTTGGAAAAAAGAAAATTAAAAGCTGAAACAGAAAAGGCAGAATTCGATGCTAAAGAAAAACGAATAAAAGTACAGAACGAACAATTGGACTTGGAGGAAAGGTTGATAAAGCGAGATGCACTTGATACTTGGAACAACATACTGAAACGCATTTCAAAAAAACCTTTTATTGCAGACAATATTGAAATCACATTTTTAAATCGAGACAAAGAAGAAGAAAAATAAATATGAGAACCACTAACAATGGTTATAATTAAAACGGGGTTTGTGCCACACTAAAATTAAAGTATCAATAAAACGGCTGGAATTATCTAATGATTTAATATCTCCTAGACTCTGATTCAATTAAAGACCTTATTACAGAGGATGAAGTACCGTGGCTTCTTTTAGCCAATTGATTTAATTTATCCTTTAATTTTTTTGACAACCTAAAAATTACGACTTCATTATTCATGCTTGTTGGTAGTTTTCCCATATCATTTCTTTATATATAAATATGTGAGAAATGTATAAACCTCAGCCAAATATTATAAATATGTTTAACGGTACCATATTGCACTGAACTAGCACCGTTTTTAAAGTATATACTATGGTTGAATTGTCGTTTTTATGCTTATATGGACGGTTACATAGGGAGTGGTGTCTAAATCCAACCCAATAATTGGAAAAATTTATAATGGGACCTCGTATCCTCTCTTATAATAGGGTCAAAAATATTCTTGTATATACATTGGTCGGATATGTAAAAAATATTTTTCTGAAAATTTTGAGAGAATTATTTAAGCATTAAACCTCAACAACTTTGTTATTCACTACTTATTTTAACATCCATATGGAACCGTGTTAAGTAGTCTCTTAAATCCGTTATCTTGAATTTCATATATTTCAAATCCAATGGATTCATAACCAACACCTTGAAATACGAGTTCATAAATTCCGTTATTATTAAAGTCGGTAACACCAATCAAATTGTAACCATTGGACCAGGAGTCGATTTCACCAACCTCTTTTATATAATCTTCAGTTATATTAAATACTAATAGTACTGTATTTCTCTCGTAAATATTTCCAACAGTCGCTTTAACCAATACCTCCTCAACACTATCGCCATTTAAATCAACAGATTGAAGAATATCAATGTCTAATGGTTTGTATACTTCATTGAAGTTATTATCAAATCCAGAAGTTATATCAATTTCTTTATCCTTAAAGGCATTTAATAATTTACTTTTTACAATATTCAAAGATTTACTGTCGAGATTAATAATGTTGTCATTAAGTAAATTTTTGAAATTGGAGTCATTAGTTGCTAAGCTAAACTCATTTTTAATGCTCAAATGAAATTTATTACTATGCCCAACTGTCAAAGGACTGCACTGAAAATCTTTGCTAATAATTTCATCAATTGTAATTTGTTGAACCACTTTATCTTGGTTAATAAAGTATTTAGAATATTTCTCTAAATATGGTTTGCGGTTTACAACATAATCGGCTTTATTATCGTCCCAATCTGTTATCTTTTCAATAGAATCTCCTATAACTTTACCTAAGATAATTATATCTTGAAAATCATATTTTTGATTTTGAACATAAATGGCAATTAATTCTTCAGAAGGTTTTTGAATATTTTTTTCTTTTTTATTACAACCAATAAAGAAAAATAAAGGAATGGTAAATAGAATAAATATTAATTTTCGCATAGAATTTCGTCAATTAGATTACTTTTTATCTGATTAATATCCTATCTGCTAATTCTGATATTTCGTTTTTTCTATAAAAATTATTAGTTGTTAAGTTAACAATAAAACTTTTTTGCCTGTAAAGAAAAGAGATAGAAATATTTTTAAATTCTTGCTCGCCATAAGTTAGATAGGATATACTACTGACAGCACTAATACCATTATTTAAAAGAATAAAATTAGGTGACTCCCCATTGTTTTTGGAATTTGATTCAATCGTTTCAAGAAATGTTTTTTTAAATTCATTAAGACTGCTATCATTTAAGCCATTCATTTCTGTTTGAAGGTTTGTGACTGTAATAGAATAGTTGTCTAGCTTTTCATCATTGTTATATAAATAAGGACAACTATAATTATTTTGATTACCAATATTTCTGGTATATTCAAGTTCACAAGGAGCATTTAAACTAACACCCTCTATTTTGGTAATGATTTGAGCGTTTAATGAACTATAAGTTATTGTTAATAGTATAATTATTTTTTTCATTTATTCTTTTTATCAAGTTAATGAACCTTAAAGTTACTAATCATTTTTAATATTTATATTTCGGAAAGTAGAAATACAAATATTTATTTGCTTAACCTTCACTGACTTTATTCTAAATTTATTTATTCAGGACATTATCTATCACAATAGATACTTTCTTCTTCATCTGTGCTGACTCTATTCTTAACTTTATTGTATAACTACCTGGTTTTCAAATATATTATTATGCAATTTTAATAAAATACACCATATTTGCTGTGTAAAACTTAGGATTATGACACAAGGAGAAAGACAAGACTATAAATGGAGACCGAATGATAATTCATCAACAACAAGATTGAGATATGACCTTGAAGCTGAACATTGGTACAATTCATTTAAAAGTACCGAACTTAAGAATAAACCATCTCCAATTGTAACACAATTAGATTTGATTGGATTATTGCTTCAATTGGTGTTCTCATTATTTGTCTTGGTGGTATTGAGTCTAATTAAGTTTTTCAAATGGCTGACACGTATATGAAAAATTATGCAGATTTTTTCAATTGTGGTTCATTGAGATAAAAATTGGAATAGTCTATTCTACATTCTATCATTTCTGTTCCGTCACCTATTAAACTACCTTTATAGTCATCATTAAGCTCCTTTACAAAGGCTTTAAAGTTGCTCCAATATCTTTTTATGGTTGAAACATGAAGCTCCATTAAATCGGCTACCTTGACCTGATTGATTTTATTATAAGATTGAAAGTCCCATTCTTCAATACATACATATATTTTTTCAATTGTCCTATCTGCTGCCATACTACCTAATTCTTTATTGACGATTTTCATTTTCTCTTTAAAAGGTAATTTCTGTTTAGGATTAAATATGATTCTCCTTTCTTTATTATAGAACATCTCTAATTCATCGGACTCTTTGATTTTAAAAATGCTATTAATTATGTCATTTAATTCACTTTCTGGAAGTTCTGGGTGCATCACATTTAAATTTACACTATCTGCTATAGCTTTTACGTAGGCTTTATTAATATGTGGATTTAGAGCTACTATCTGTGATAAGTAAATAAACAAATAACTATTTCTATTTCCTTCTTCTACCTTTCTTGGTATAAACGGAATACAAAGTTTTTCTTTTTCTTCCTTGAAAACTATATATGTTGAATTATTATCAGTGAAGTAGTCATCAATATTGTTAAACCTAATCTTAATATTTTGAGAAACTGGTAAAAAAGTCTCATTCCTAGTTAAACACTTTTTTTCTTTTTTTTGTTTAATAGCGGATGGTACTTTTTTAATTTCTGCACAATTATAAGTTTTAGCATCATAATTTATATAGATGTCAGGGTCATAACTTTGAACAGTCTGCTGAGTAGGTTTTCTAGCCCCTATATCTGAATTAATCTTTAATAATGATGATATATTATCATATGTGTCATTAAAGTTATTTACTGTTAAGTTATCTACCTTCACGAGAATGCTATATCCTTTTAAAGAAATAGACTTCCATTTAGCAAAAATAAAGTCATTATCAAGTATAGTGTCAGTATTGTCAACATCAATAAATATCAAGCCTGTAGGTTCAGTTATGTTCTTATTTGAAGCCTTTCTATCAAAAAGAAAATTAAATCGGAATGTTGGTATTAGGTTTGCTTTAATTGAATTATAGTCTTCACTTCCTTTATTAAAACTTCTAGCATATTTTATATGATTTAAAGCTGAATCACCTTCTTTAATAATTTTAAATACCTCAGCAATGTCCAATGTATCTTCTACATCTGAACTTTTAATATTTTTATATTTTGTTACTTGAAACATATCTAACTAGCCTTATTTTGGAATAAATCCCAGTTAGAGTTCATTTTAAGAATATCATCGATTTGCTTAATAGGATAAAGGTACACTTCACCAATCATTGTAAATGGAATGACGCCAGATTCTCTATATTTTATAATAGTGTTAGGAGAAAGACCTAATTTTTCTTTTAGGTCTTTATTTCGGTAGTAACCTACTTTATGTGTAGTTGCTTTATTGTTGAGGTATTTCTCAATTACAACCAGTTTATTTAATACTGGATTTAATAGACTTTGTAATTTGTCTATCGATAATAGAACTAAGTGCGAATCGTTGTTTCCCATAATATGCTTTTAAATTATTATTCAGCAAATTTCTGGGATTTCGTCAAGTATAGCTAGGGATTCCCTAGCATTCCCTCAAATTAATTAAAGAAGACCTTCTTCTGAATTAGCTTCAATTTCTTCTTTTTTTGATTTTAGTTTTGATATTAGAAGTTCAATTAGATTAATCTCGTGTTTTTCGTATTTGTTATCATTAAGGAACTTTGAGAACTCCTTATTAATATTTTTAACCTTATCAACTTTTTTGTTCTCCATGTAATACATGTTTGAACTATCAATGTATTTTTTGAGATTCGTATAAGGGTTTTTCTGGTTTTTATTATCTACCTCTATAATCCCAACATCATGAAAAACTCTATAAAATAGAGCAACATCCAACTTATTAATTTTAAATTCAAGTTTTAGATTATTAGGGTCATTGTCATAAACCTCATCTAATGTTAGTTTGTCTTCTTCAAAATTTTCTAGTTTCTTAATATAATTCACAATTGAATCGAGGTGTTGAGTTATGTTTTTTAGCATATCTCGGGTTAATTCTAGACAAACAGATAAATGAACATAGGAGTATAAACTTTCTAATTGGTCATCTTCAACTTTTAATTTTGAAAGTACTTCATCTTGTAAAATATCTTTCAACCCTTCTGGACCACCGCATTCATCATCATTATATATGTCAAATTTTTCAAGTTCAAATATTTCAGACATTTTTGTTAGTATGTAATCAAAATCATCATGTGAATCTGGAGAGTAATAAACTTCTTTGCTCTTTTTTTTAGGTTTTCTAATAAACCCTTCTGAAACATATTTTTGTTTCAATTTAGCTTTAAGAGTGTCCAATTCATTAAAATTTAATTTAAGCTGTTCATTATACTTTTGTAAAACGTCTTGATGAAATACCTTTAGAAATTTCACTTTACTAGGACTATCTAAATCAGCAATATCATTGATTTTTTTCTTGATGGTTTCTTGCCATTTTATAAAATATGTGTAATCTATTTCACTTACCCAGTCCCCAAAAAACATAATATTTTGGTAATGGTGATGATATTCAATTACAGGATTAGTGATTTTTTCAATCTCAGCATTTATTTCAAAAATATTTTTCATAAGACAATAATTTTAAAAAGCTCTCAACTTTGAGAGCTTCTAAAGTAAATAAAATGCTTAACTATATATATTTCTGTCTTAATTTGTTCATATCCCTCTTTACATTAGAATCTAAAACTTTAGCATAGTGCTGAGTCATTGATATTCTGGTGTGCCCCATCATCTTTGAGACACTTTCAATTCCAACGCCATTGCCCAGAGTAACAGTCGTAGCAAACGTATGTCTTGCAACATAGTGAGTTAATTTTTTATTTATCTTACATAAATCGGCAATCTCTTTCAAATATTCATTAATCTTTTGGTTACTTATTTTAGGAAGTAATCTATCCCCATTCAAATAAGTATATTTATCAATGATTCGCATGACAGGTTGCAATACAGGGACATTTGATTTTATATTAGTTTTGGCACGATTAGTTATAATCCAATATGAATTTTCCGAATCTTTAATCAGATTATTCTTAGTTAAGTTCTTCACATCACAAGGAGCGTAACTCGTATAACATGAAAACAAAAAGATGTCTTTGACCTTATTTAGTCTTTCTGAACTGAATTCTTTAGCCTCAATTCTTTCAAGTTCATCTTTAGTGAGAAATACAGCATCCTTTATTTTTAATTTTTCATCGTAGCAGATAAAAGGATTAGATATTATTAGGTTTCTTTTAATGCCATATTTACATATTGTTTTGAAACATTGGAAATACTTAACAACCGAATTATGGCTAATACCAACTTTACTATTAAACGTAGATTCGTATTTCAAATATGATTCAAGGTTATACACAAATTGATTGTCAATGTCAGAAATAGGGAATGATGTTTTTCCGTATTTTACCTTAATATATTTTGTTAATAAATCTTTCGCCCTATTGTATTTTTGTAAAGATGCTTTGCTACGTTCTCCATTCTCAAATTTTCTTTTAAAATAATCGTTGTGTCTTTGGAATAGCTTAAGGATGTCTATTTCGCTTTTTCCTATTGCTTTGCCATTTAGTTTATTCTTTACATCGTCTAGTGTTGTGTTAGGGTCACTCTTCGATAGTTCTAAATAAATAGATTCAATTTTTGTTTCTAGTAAGTCTATCGTTGATTTGGTTATCTTTTCAGTATTTAAACGGAGCGTGTTCTTTAGCTTGTTGGTCGATTTCCAGCGTTCCTTATTAATAAATTTGCCAGTACTTAGAGTTCTTGTTTTACCTTGCAGTTTAATCTTGGCATAAATGGGTGACTCTCCTTTATTGTTTTGCTTGTCAGTTTTTAGATAGAAAAATGTTTTAATCATAGTTTTACTAATTTAAATATTAGACAAAATTATCAGTAAAACAGGGGGTTAGCTAGGGATTCCCAAGGATTCCCTCAAGAAAGAGTTACCCTAATTCTAACGAATTTTAAGGGTAACCTATAGGGTAACTTAACTTTGATATATAATGTGTATTTTGACTATATACCAAAAACAAAAAACCCTCTAAACGTAATGTTTAAAGGGTTTTGACTTTTAAAGTGTCATATGACAACTCTATCAGCGGAGAAAGAGGGATTCGAACCCCCGGAGGTGTGACCCTCAACAGTTTTCAAGACTGCCGCATTCGACCACTCTGCCATTTCTCCTTTAGCGGCTGCAAATATAGCACCTTTTTTTACTCTTTAAAATCTTTTGATTAATAATTTCGACGCGAACTATATTGTGTAACATAAAAAACCCATACAGTGCTGTATGGGTTTTAGTTATAAATTTGAAATGTCTATTTTTTCTCTTTTTTATCTTCAAAGTGAACTAAACTATAGTATCCGGTTTCAGCAATTATCATACCCTCATCGTTAAAGCGATGCGAATAATGGGCAGGTACCACAAACTCTTTTTTATCCTTTTTTCTTAGTAACCGTATGTTCCACCAAGAGTAGACTACTTTCGCATTGTCTTGTTCGTATTCCATATAGTCTGGATAACCTCTAACATCGACACTCTGAATTTCATAGGTTTCCATCATTTTGGTAAAACCTTCCCGGTCTTCGGCAAGTGTATGCGACTCTCCAATGGGCATATTTATATTGCTAAAACGCGCATCCTTATCAAAAAAACTATACGCCTTGTCTAAGTCGTTATTTTCAAGGGCACCCATCATTCGGCGGACCTTGTTAATATATTCATGATTGTTGTAGATGGTTCCATTGGTTCTGGGAGCGTTACTATTTCTAATCTCGCGGAAAGGACTTTCCGAATATTCAATCATTACTGCTACCTTGTTATCGGCATTAACGCGATATAAGGTATGCACCGGACGGTCAATCTTCACACCGGTTTTTTCATGAATACCACGCTGAACATCCCAGGTTTGGACCCATAATCCCGACTCATCATCCTTGTATTCGATAGCATCGGGATAGGCACTTCCTTGGCGGAATACTTTGCCATAGGCAATGTTCTTTTTGTTCCACTTTGTCCAATTTATAAATTGTTGTTTATTGGTGCCTTCAAAGTCTCTGTTGTCGGCCGTGCCATCGAAATACCTAAAATCATCTGCTAAATACATAGCTACTTTAATGGTGTCTCCAACAATACTGGCCTGTTGCAAAGCTTCCACCATGGTAATGGCAGGATGCTCGTTATAAACAGTTCCGTTTTTCTTTTTTTGCGAATAGGCAATGATGGTAAACATCATGACCGAAAGAATTAAAATTTTCTTCATGTTAAATGGTTTTGGTTAGTAAAATATATAGCAGGCTGTTTACCTGTTTCGTTTTTTAAAAGCTCAAATACAATTTTAATCGAAATGGGGATAACATAAAATTAGCAGGCTGAAGTAACCTGCGATAATTTTAAAGATAGGCAATTTAGATCTGAATCCGATATAAGTGATTAAAATTCAGATAATTAATCAAAAAAACAGGTTGAATGGTATTAAAACTGTACGAGAACACCTACTTAATCGATAATTGAAATGGGTTTTTTATCTTCTCCCACCGCCACAAAGGTAAAATAGCCGGTTACGACTTTCTCTCTTTTGGTGCTGTACATGTCTTCCATAAAGATCTCGGTTTTTACCACACAGCTGGTGCGACCCACTTTATCCACTCTGGCAACTAATTCTATGATGGATCCTTGTGGAATGGGGGTGGTGAAGTCTATTTTATCTGTTGAAACCGTTACCACTTTTTTTCTGCTGAAACGCGTCGCGCAAATAAAAGAGGCCTCATCCATCAAATGTAAAGTTGCTCCTCCAAATAGCGTATCGTAATGATTGGTAGTATTAGGGAATACCGCTTTAAATATTCTGGTTTCGCTTCGGTCTTTGCGGGTTTCTATTTCTGACATAGTTTATTGTTTTACTATTGGTAGGCGTGCTTTTATCTGTTCCGAATTGTCGTCCACAAGTGCTATGACTTTTGTACTATTTTTCTTTGGTTTGATGAATACGTTCCATTTTCGCCACAAAAGTTTCAGGATCTATAGGTTTCTCTATATAACCATTGGCACCGGCTTCCAGAGATTTTTCTTTGTCTCCACCCATTGCATAAGAGGTTACTGTTATAATTGTTGTATTTTTAGGTATACTATTATGTCTTAATTTAATACAAATTTCATAGCCATCCATATCGGGTAATTGAATATCAATTAAAATAATCTCCGGTTTATGGTCATGAGCCAATTTTAACCCATCAACTCCATTAAATGCTTGAATTACATGATACCCACTTTTAACAAGGAGGTAGGACAACATATACATATTCTGCTCGTTGTCTTCGATTATTAAAATATTTGTTTTCATTAATTTATGGATTTGTTAAATTAATACGTCTTATTTTATAGGTAAGCTAAATGTAAATGTACTTCCTTTATTTACTTCACTTTTTGCAGAAATAGTTCCACCTAGCTTTTCCACTAAATTTTTGCTAATTGCTAACCCCAACCCGGTACCTTCATGACTCCTCGTGAGACCCCCATCAAGTTGGATAAAAGGCATGAATAACTTATTTAAATCTGAATTACTGATTCCAATTCCTTCATCTATAACCTGAGTGACGAGTGTATTATCTCTGCTATCTACTTTGATGAGGATGGTTCCATTATTAGAAAACTTTATAGCATTTGAAATTAGATTCAATAGAATTTGCTCGACCCTTCTTTTATCACTCTTAATTTTTATCACTTTTTCGGAAATTTCTGTTTTAATTTCAATTCCTTTCTTTGAAGCCTGAGGTACAATAAAATCGATAGTGTTGGTAAGTGTTTTTACATAATCAAATTCAACCATCGATACGACCAATTCACCGGCTTCAATTTTTGATATATCTAAAATGTCATTTATTAAATTTAGTAAATGCTGGCCGCTATTTTTAACCATGGCTAATTGTTTGGCCTGTTCCTCGTTTAAGGGCCCCGCGTATTCCTGCAATAAGATACTTGTAAATCCAATGATCGAATTCATAGGTGTCCTAAGCTCATGTGACATGGTCGCTAAGAAGGCAGATTTCATCAAATCGGCCGACTGCGCCTTTACTTTTTCTTTTTCCAGCTCGACAGATTGAGAATTTAAGTCCTCTAATAGGTTTAATAAAGCTTCTTTGCTATCGTTGAGCTCTTCGGTTCGCAAACTCACTAATTTCTCTAAGTCTGTTTTATAAAGTAATAATTCCTTTTCCGTATCAATTCTTTCTGTGATGTCTAATGCGATTCCAATGTATCCAAGCAAATTATTATTTGCATCGATCAACTTGGTTGCTTTCGCCGCAAGGAATGTAATATTGCCTAACTTATCCTGAAATCTCAATTCCGATTTAAACTCGGTGTCAGAAACAATCGATTCTTGCCATTCGTTCAATACCCTTTCCTTATCGTCGGGATGTATGGCATTTTGATAGCCCACTCCCATTGCTTCAGAAAAACTCATGCCGGAAAATTTCATCCATTCTTCATTTACATAGGTACAGGCCCCGAATTCATTTGTATTAAAAATGGCAACCGGAGCATTGGAAGTTAGGCTGCGATACAACAGCTCGCTTTTTTCTATTTGTGCTTTGGAGGTTTTATGAAGCGTACTTAATTGAGATTCTTGTTCGACTAGTTTCACATTGATTAATTTGCTTATCCGTTCCGATTGTCCTGTAAAATACCAAGCCCCCCAACTAAAAAGGACAGTGAGTATAAATCCAATTAATTCGAACCATATTCCTGTATTAAGGCCTTTTTTTATTGGCACCACATAAAGCTTCCATTCACCGAATGACAATTTAATGGGGACCGCAAAATCTTTAAATGCCGACATATCATGTTCTAAAAAATAATTTTCTTCACCCGTTTCAAAATTAACTCTGGAAAGCTGATAAATAAATTGATTGTCACCTGATGTGTCTATATTCAAATCCTCAAAAAAGGTGGAAAGCTTTGTAATAACGGCCGAAAATCCTGCGAATTTGTCATCAATAAAAATAGGGTGCCTACTTATTATACCCACGCCCCCTTGTTTTAGGTGAACGGGACCTGCTATAAAAAAATCTTTTCTTTCAATGGTAGCTAGTGCTCCACTACTAGCGGTAGCACTTTTCATAATATTAAAACCTATTACTTCATTTCCCTTTAATGGATAAACATGTGTGATAAAACCATCGCCATCCACCAATTGCACGGCGTCAAAATATTCTTGTTTGTCTAATAATTTGATGGCGATGCTATCAAAATCTGGAGGTATACCATTTCTTTCAACAATGTACCCCAGTGTTTTTGTTGTCGAATAGCTGTACATCACCAATGCCTGCAGTTTCTCTTTGATTAGGTTTACCTGATTGTCTATTTCTTTCTTTTGATCATTTTCATTAATCAAGTACTTCTGATAGGCAATGTATTGACTAATAGAAAGGAGTATTATAAAAGTTGAGAAACCCGCTACCAAAGGCCTTTTAAAGAAAAGATAAAATGGGTTGCTCTTCATACTAAAACAAAATTGAATGGTTTTTTCACGCTCATGCTATATCTAACTATCTTTTTTAAACTGCAACTCTTGTATAATATTCTTTAGTTCTTTCATTTTTAATTCTCTCCCAACAAACAATTTATTCATGCGTTGTAATTCAGTGTTTTTAGAATTAACCTCTTCAGTTCTGAGTTTCACTATTTCCTCAAGATTATTTTTGTGCTTTTCTAACTCCTCTTCATCTTTCTTACGTCCTGTAATATCTCTAATAGTTCCAATTAGAAATTTAGTGCCGCTATCATCAATAAACCGGGTCTTTTTCGTGGAAATTATTCGTGTTTCATTGGCATTTACGGTTAGGGTCTCCTCATTAACATTTTCAAGACCGGTTTCAAGCACATGTCTGTCGATACTTAAAAAACTTTCTCTTTCTTGCGATGGAACGTTTTCTGCCAAAGTCTTTCCGATGATGTCTTGTTTTGAAAGGTTAAATATTTTACAAAAAGCATCGTTTACGAGTAGTATATGACTCTGTTCATCTTTTACAAAAACAGGGTCTCCAATATTATTAATGATGTTTTCTAAGTACTGTTCACTTTTTATTAAAGCAGTTTCTGCCAGTTTTCGATGGGTCACATCCCTTGTTACTCCAAGCAATGAGATTATATTTCCATCTGTATCTTTAAAAGGCACTGCATGTGTTTCGAGCCACCTCTTGGTTCCTTTAAGTCCTTTTATTTCAAATTCAAGGCGACCTGACTGTCCTTTAAAAACTTTACTATTTAATTCTTTAAACGCCTTTTGATGTTCGGGCAGTATGAGACCTAAAATAGAGTGTCCTTTGACCATATCAAGATTTTCTGCTTCTATCATTGCTAATCCTGCAGGATTCATATAAATTAATTCGCCTTTAGTGCTCAATTGCTTAATACATTCAGGTTCGGTTTCTAATATGGTTCTAATATGATTTTCACTTTCTTTTAAAGCTAATTCTGCTTTTCTTTTCGCTGTGATATCGGTAAAATAAATGGTTAGCCCGTCGGGTGATGGGTAAATTCTGTTTTCAAACCAACGGTCAAAGGGTTCGTAATACTCTTCAAAGTAGATTGTTTTTTGAGTTTCCACGGCCTTATAGTATGCCTTATAAAACGGGAGGTCAACACCTTCGGGAAATTCGGTCCAAATATGCTTGCCAATTAAAGTTTCGGGTGATTTTCCTAAAAATTCGGCCCCTTTTTTATTGACATAGGTATAACACCAATTAGTGTCTAGTGAGACAAATCCATCGGAAATATTATGTAAGGTAGTCTCAAGTTGAGAGGTCAATTTTGATTCAACTTGTTTTTTTTCGACTAGTAGGTCTAGAAACTTCTGTTTATATGTAAGAATTGATAAAACATCTCTGTTTTGATTGGCGATAAAGGCAGTGTTTTTTTTATCATCATCAACAAATTTTAAATAAACATATAGGATCACTGAAAATATAAGTGCCGAAAAAGATTTGCCTATGATATGACCAACTATTGAATTTACTAGATCGGGAGAATCATATCGGAGAATTATATTAAAGGCGAAAGCATCGAAAATTAAAACGGACAATAAGGAAATAAAGAGCACTAGCAAGTAATTCAATTTTTTGATTTTTGAAATCAGAAATTGATAAATGATCCCCAATAAAATGAAATCTACTAGCAATATGACCGTGCCTACAATAAAAAATTTATAATTAATTAAAAAGGATGAAACAGCATTGAGGTCTTGATTATTTCCAAGCACAAGTTCTTGTTGGTAAGTGATTCCAAAAAGTGCAGACAAAACGAGGTTTGAAATAATAATTCCAATAATAAGCATGCGTGCACTGGTAACACCTTCCTTTATATAAATTAATAAAACAGCAAATAAGACCGCAGAGAATAAAATGACAGAGCCGGGATATATGGTAAATCTGTCGAAGATTTCAAAGGCTACCATTGTATTTGAAAGTGCCTGTATATATTGAACAGTTCCTAAAAGAATGTACAAGGGAGCTAAGCCCATTTTTTTCCTAAATTTAAATAGGAATAGAATACTAGTGGAGATTAGTAAGAATTCTAAAAATATGCTGATGTATATGTTCATCGGGTACTAACTATTTGGGGTATCCGGCAAGTTATGAAAATAGCATCCAAATCCTATTTCGCAACTTGGAATATCAACCGGATGTCTTATTTCTTACGCGGCTTTTTTATGCCGAGTTTGGTCATTTTATCTCGTAATGTGCTGGGTTTCAAATTTAATATTTCTGCCGCTCCTTTTGCTCCGCTTATTTTCCAGTTACATTGTTCCAAAACTTGAATTATATGACTTCTCTGAATCATTTCTAGCGTTAAATCGTTTTTATTGGCAGCGATAAGTTGTTTAGAAGCTTGGGTTTTCGATTCGAATCCCGGAATGATTAAGGTTTGATTTGTCGATAAAATGGAAGCTCTTTCAATTAAATTTTCTAGTTCTCTAATATTCCCAGGCCAGGGATACGCCTTGAGCTTATTAATTGCTTCATCCGAGATATACTTAATATTCTTTAAATACGCCTTATTAAACTTGTCGACAAAATGCTCCACTAACAAAGGAATATCATCTTTTCGATCTCTTAATGGAGGTATAATAATTGGAAATACGTTTAGACGAAAATATAAATCTTCCCTGAAACGCTTTTTATAAATCTCTTTTTTTAACTCTCTATTTGTGGCAGCAATGACTCTCACATCTAACTTCTTTATCTCGGTACCACCAACCACTTCAATCTCACCTTCTTGTAAAAATCTTAAAATTTTTGGCTGCATATCAATGGGTAATTCACCAATTTCGTCCAAAAACAAAGTGCCTCCATCTGCCAGCTCAAACTTACCCACTTTATCGTTTATCGCCCCTGTGAACGATCCTTTCTTATGTCCAAAAAACTCACTTTCTATAAGTTCTCTCGGTATTGCAGAGCAATTAACCTTTATCAAGGGTTTGTTATTTCGTAAACTTTCATTGTGAACGGCTCTGGCTACTAATTCTTTTCCGGTACCGGACTCTCCTTGTAACAAAACGGTAGCATCGGTTGGGGCCACTTTTTCAACCTGTGCAAGCACATTTGCAAATGCAGCACTGCCATATACTAATTCCCCATAGTTAAATACCAAATCCAGTTCGTCTCTCAAATAAACATTTTCTTGTTCCAGTTGTTTTCGTAAATGAACTAGCTCTAAATTTGCCTTAGAAAGCTGCTCGTTTGTTGAAATTAATTTTTCTTCTGCTTTTTTGCGTTCAAGAATTTCATTTTCAAGTTCAATATTTTTAAGTTCTAATTTATTTACCAGACGTTCGCTATATAATTTTAGCACTTCTTTATCGGTAACCTGTATGTTCTTTCCGGTTTTCGCTTTAAAATTATCCGTATTGAAGATACTTTGAATTTCACGCATTAATTCGTCTTGCTCCATAGGTCTTCGTAAAAACTTAGCCCCACCAAGTTTTAAAGCAAAGTCTTCATCTAGTTTGGCGGTGTAGGTTGAAGAATAAAAAACGAATGGAATCTCTCGAAATAATTTATGCTTTTTACATGCCTGACAAAACATATAACCATCCATTACCGGCATCAGAATGTCCGATATAATCATGTCGATTTTATTTTCATGAAGTATTCGTAGGCCTTGTTCCCCATTTTCAGCTTCAAATACTGTAAATCCTCCTTTTTGAAGGATCACACGAAGTAAATATAGATTTTCAAAGGTATCATCTACTATGAGTATACTTTTCATACTGCTAAATGCGTCAATTGGATATTAAATTATTGGACTAGAACTAATTGAGGAGAAACGCCTTGTAAATTATGCTGAATATATGATAATTAAAGGAATTATTAAAACTTAATTTCCAGAAGCAAAAGTGAAACTGTCAATTTTGTGCTCGAAAAAATAATACACCCGCATCGATTCAATAGCGTACTAGCCGGCCAATTTGTTTGGCGTGAAGATTAGGCGTGATACATGGCAAGTTGGGTTTAGAACTTCTGGTTTCGCTTCTGTCTTTGAAGATTTCTATTTCCGACATAGTTTTTTGTTTTGCTACTATTAGGCATCATTATGCGATATGCTTCGCCAATCGTCCAAGTATTCTTAAATTTGCTCTCAAAGATACAGTAAATGACTTCCAATATAATTGAACGACTTCAATGGCGCTACGCCTGTAAAAAATTCGACCCGTCTAAAATTCTTTCCGAAGAAAAACTGAATATTTTAAAGGAATCCTTCAATCTTACGGCTACCTCTTATGGATTACAACCCCTTAAAATGATTGTAATTGGCAATACTGAAATAAAAAAGAAATTGGTTCCATTAACCATGCAGCAAAAGCAAGTGCAAGATGCTTCGCATGTGTTGGTCTTTTGTATTGAAACCAAATTGACGGCAAAATATATCGAGAATTATTTTGACCGTGTAGAGGAAATCCGAAACACTCCTCGCGCGATCTTGCAACCATTTGAAACTTTTTTAGTAGACGATTTTTCTGAAAAATCCTCGGCGTCAATTGATGCATGGATGGAAAAACAAGCCTATTTAGCGATGGGGAATATATTGACCGTCTGCGCACTAGAGGGGATCGATGCCTGTCCTATTGAGGGTTTTGAGCCTGAGGGCTATGATTCCTTACTCGGATTAAATGCTCTCGGACTGAAATCGGTATTGGTATTGCCCATTGGGTATCGATCAGACGACGATATGTTCGCCAATTTCAAGAAAGTTAGAAGAGGAATAGACGAAGTCATCATAAATTTATGATATGTTAACAAAAAATGCATTTCATCGAGTAAATAATACACTTAATCGGAAAAAAAGGCAATAATTGTTTGTTTTGTAAGGAATTATACTTAGGTTTATCGCCTAAATATTCCAGACATGAAGATTACTATTTATGTGTTGCTCGTCATTCCCCTTTTCGTCTCATTTTCTCAAAATGTTGGAATAAATACCACAAATCCACAGGCTACATTGCATGTGAATGGCAACCTAAAATTTGAACCTAATTTATCCATATCAGCCACTAGACTTGTAGGTGTTGTTCAGAATGGTGGAACACGAGAATTTGAATTAGGAACTACCTTTAATATTACCAATGGCACCTTGGAGGTCACCGAATCGGTCGACCCGAATATCTTTTTGATTGGAGATGTAGATCAATCGATCACGGCCTCCGTAAATCAATATAACAATTACGATATAGGATTAGGAGATGTGAATCAGGATAAAACGGTCATTCGGTTTACAGGAGAGACATCTGGTTATGTGGTAACTGGTTTTGCCGGCGGCTATGATGGGCGTATCATTTATTTCTATAATTCTCAATTTCAAAGTGTGACCTTTTATAATCTTAATGCTGCCAGTGATTCTGAAAATAAAATTATAACGGGATCAGGAGCAAACATAGGAATTAACAATGTGGGTGTGGCAGAGTTTATATACGATGGGGCCATTGAAAAATGGATCTTGGTCAATGTACGGGGCTAATTCATTTTATTAATTCAAATATTTAATTATGAACAGAACTATATCCATTTTACTGTATTTTTTGGTTTGTAATCTGTATGGACAAGTAGGGATTGGAACTCTTACTCCTCATGAAACATTAGAAGTTAACGGGGATCTCATCGTAGAAGGATTGGAACCACTAGAAAATTCCACTTCCCTTGTTGGGGCCGATGATGTAGGCAACCTAACTATTCTGAATTTAGACAATCAGCTTACCTTAGAGAACAATCGACTCGAACTAAGTAGAAGTATCTATTACAGCATAGGGGATACCGATTTGTCTGGAATTTCGGTGGGTCCCGGAAATTTGGTTCATAATATAGATCTTGAAATGGGTTCGGGTGAAATAAATGAAGGAAAGACTGTGATAAATATTATAGCGCTTCCTTCTAATATAAAAATCACAGGGATAGATGATGGGGTTGATGGACAACATTTGTTCGTTTATAATTCGGTGACCAAGAATATTGTGTTTATCGATGAATCGGACCCTAAGAGTTTAAATTCCTTACCGAGGAATAGGATGAAGGTTCTTGCCGGTTCGGAAACACTCGCCGGCACCGGAAGTGTGGAATTTATTTATGACGGCAATGCACAACGCTGGATTCTATTATCAATACACGACTAACTATGAAAACAAGAGTAGTATTTTTCGTCATATTCTCTATCATTTCTTCTACGGCATCGCCTCAAGTAGGGATTGGAACATCTAATCCTCAAGCGACGCTCGATGTGAATGGAACAGTTAGAATAAATCAATTGCCAGTTGGGACTACCAATGAAATCTCACTCACAGGAACGGCTTCTTCCAGATCTCTAAATAGAACTGACCTTGGGGCAAATCTTATTATTATAGATAATAGTCTAGACACTGCACCGGTGTCTGGGACTGTGGGTGATTTTAACCTGGGTCCATTAGCTGGAGGTACCATTAATAACCTAGATCTTGATTTGGGGTCATCCGGCATTAATTCGAGGGCCACATTCATTAGAGTTTATGGGTATTTAGTGAGTGCAAATATTGCTGGGATCACAGGAGGTGTTAATGGGAGACATGTGTCACTTTATTTTTCAGAAACGGCTGGAGTAAGTATTTTGGAGAACAGTCCATTGGCACTACCTCAAAATAGAATATTGACTGCAGCCACTTCACAACTTTCAATTAGTGGAGAAGGATTTATCGACCTTGTATACGACGATGATGCTGGTTCGGATGGTTTAGGACGTTGGATCGTTATAAAATTTCGCAGTTGAGCGGAAAGTTTTAAACGTTTTTAGTCTCTTTTCTTTGTACAACGGCTTTTAATTAGGTCTAGCATCTCTTTCTATGTTTTAATTTATTTACTATAAATTAAATCGAATACCAATTTTGAATTGACAACGCAACGCTTACCTTTGTCATTCATCTACACCCTTTAGATCATAGTTAACAATCAAAATTAAGACAAGATATGCCCGGATTTGAAATTTTTGGCGCCGAAGAACGCAAACAAGTAAGTGATGTTTTAGAAAGTGGTGTGCTCATGCGCTATGGTTTTGATGGTATGCGAAATGGCCACTGGAAAGCCAAGGAATTTGAAAAGGCCTTCGCCGAACGTATGCAATCGCAATATTGTCAATTGGTTTCCAGTGGGACTTCGGCTTTGACCACGGCACTCGCTGCCGCCGGAATTGGAGCAGGGGATGAGGTAATCATGCCTACGTTTACCTTTGTTGCCAGTTTCGAATCGATTATGATGCTGGGCGCTGTTCCGGTATTGGTCGATATAGATGATACATTGACCTTGGATCCAAAAGCGGTCGAAGCAGCAATCACGCCAAATACACGATGCGTGATGCCGGTGCACATGTGTGGTTCCATGGCTAACTTGAAGGCCTTAAAGGCCCTCTGCAACAATCATAAACTCATTTTGCTGGAAGATGCTTGTCAGGCCTTAGGAGGTACCTATGAAGGCAAGCCCTTGGGTAGCATTGGCGACTTGGGATGTTTTTCATTCGATTTTGTAAAAACCATTACCTGTGGTGAAGGTGGCGGTATTATTACCAATAACGAGCAGTACGCCGTAAAATTAGATCAGTTTCAGGACCATGGTCACGACCATGTGGGAAATGATCGCGGTGCTGAATCACACCCTTATTTAGGGTATAATTTCAGAATTTCAGAATTGCATGCGGCAGTAGGTTTGGCACAGTTGGACAAGCTTGACGGAATTCTAAAAACACAAAAACGAAACTATTCGATAATCCGAGAGGCCCTCTCCACTATTGAAGGCGTGACCTTTAGACGTGTGCCGGAAGGTGGCGAAGAGAATTATTCTTTTTTAAATTTCTTTTTGCCTACCGAAGACCTTGCCAAAAAAGTACATAAGGCATTGGGTGAAGCAGGAGTAGATGCTTGCTTTTATTGGTATACGAACAACTGGCATTATATCAAAGGGTGGAATCACTTGAAAGAACTGAAATCCATGGGCCGCCTGCCTTCAGAAATTAGAGCCCGGATGCAGGATCTAAAAACAGCCGATTTCTCTAAGAGTGATGCCTGGATGAGCAGAACGATTTCTTCTTTAATCAAAATAGGTTGGAGCGAGGTAGAAGTTCAAGAGCGCGCAACTATTATGAAAGAAACGATAGAAAAGGTGCTTAGTAGTTAACATACGCCGTAAATTCCAAGCCGTGGATTGTAATTTCATTGTGTTTGGTTTACTTGCTGTTGGGGGACTAAAACATATTGAAATATAAAAACCTAAACTTATATATTATGAAACCAACAATAATTATTCTACTTGCATTTATCTTCTTGAATAGTTGTAAAAATAGTGAAGATTCCAAAAACGAATCTTCTGCAATTCAGGATAGTATTGCTAATGCTAAAACTGTTAATGTAGAAAATATGAAGTCTGAAGTTATAAGCGAGAATAACAGTTCAATAGCTGAAAACTCCCAAGACGATTGGTATTGGAAAAATACTATGATGAGTAAAAATAATAAGTTCGAAAATTGGGATGGTGGTTCTGCCAAGCTTTTAATGTCGTATAAATCAATAGGAAATGGATCTGAGCCTAAAATAATACACGTTGGGAGTGTAAATTCTGAAGGTCTTGTACAGATTAATTTACCCGAAGTTATAACAACCGAAACAAGCTTAGACTATATAGGGAACCTTGTGTTTTTCGATTTCCAAGATATTGGAGCATTACGTTATGATAATGGAAAAGTCGGTTCTTTTTCCAGAACTTCTTTACAAGTGGAACAACATGATAAAATTATTGGCAATATTACAATGGGAAACTCTGTACGTGTAACCTATAATCTTACCAACCAAAGTACATTGACCATGGGTGACGAAGGTTATATTCTTTATTGGGTATATGTAGATGAGGCTTGTAAGATGCAAGGAACCGAAAATAGAAAAGATAAAGTTCGAAGAGATGGGACCAATACAATAGATGCAGCAACAGAGGTGGTTTATGACCTTCAGTTGAAACAAGGTTGGAATTTTGTAAAAACGGAGGTAATAGGTAGTTACGATTTAGATCATGAAAGAGGCTTAAATGCGTCTTGGTTTAAAAAACACAAACATACGGTAGTACCTGAAATTCCAAGTGATGCGGTTTATTTTTTCAGAAAAAATAACTATTAATAGCTCACATATTCTGTAATCTCAAGCCCATACCCAATCATCCCAACACGCTTGGTTTGTTCACTATTAGAAATAAGACGAATTTTGTGAATTCCCAAATCGTGGAGAATCTGGGCTCCAATCCCGAAATCCTTGCTGTCCATATCAATACGCGGCGCTTTGGCTATTTCGTTTGGTTTTTGCGCTCCTTTCAGTTCTTTTAAGCGATTCAAAAGGTTTAGCGATTGACTCTGTTGATTAATAAAAACAATGGCTCCTTTCCCTTCAGAATTGATTACACTAAACATATCGTCTAGTTTCTGTTCGGTATTGTTTGTCAACGTACCCAAAATATCACCGTTTACCAGAGTGGCATTTACGCGAACCATCACGGGTTCATTCTCTTTCCAATTACCCTTTGTTAAAGCAATATGAACCTGATCATTGGTAGTTTGTTTATATGCCCGTAATCTGAAATTACCAAACTTGGTATTGATACTAAAGTCCTCCTCTTTTTTGATAAGCGAATCGTGCTCCATGCGATAGGCCACCAAGTCTTCAATAGAGATGATCTTTAAATCGAATTTTTTAGCCACTTTTACCAATTGAGGTAAACGCGCCATCGTGCCATCTTCGTTTAGAATCTCCACCAAAATACCTGCCGGTTGAAAACCGGCCAGCCTGGCCAGATCAATTGTGGCTTCGGTGTGTCCTGTACGGCGCAATACTCCGCCGGTTTTAGCTTTTAAAGGAAATATATGTCCGGGTCTTCCCAGATCACCCGGTTTGGTATCTTTGTTTACTAATGCCTTAATGGTCTTCGCCCTGTCGTGTACCGAAATTCCCGTAGTACAACCGTGACCAATTAAATCTACCGAAACCGTAAACTGTGTATGGTGCAAAACAGTGTTGTTTTCAACCATCATATTTAGGTCAAGGGCATTGCATCTTTCTTCTGTGAGTGGGGCGCAAATAAGTCCGCGACCGTTCGTCGCCATAAAATTGATCATTTCGGGAGTTACCATCTCGGCGGCGGCAATAAAATCGCCTTCATTTTCGCGATTTTCATCATCCACTACAATAATAATCTTCCCATTCCTGATATCTTCTATGGCTTCGGAAATGGTATTGAGTTGTATTGATGTGTTTTTTTCGGTAGTAATCATAGCATTCAATTGTAAGTGCAAAGATATTGAAAACTAAACTTCTTTGGTAAATGCTATTCTTTCTTTTTAAATAGACCTGTAATTCGTTGCATGAAAGAATCAATATCAAAGATGCCTTGATCTGTAGTAGCGCGATAGGTGAGCCAAATACTTAATGGGAGCATAATTGCCGTACTCAACCAACTGGCAATAAAGGGGTGCATGGTGCCATCTTCGGCACTATTTTTAGCAAATATTCCTATAAAATGATAGGTAAGAAATAGCAATACTGCTACCACCATGGGTAATCCCATGCCCCCTTTGCGGATGATCGCCCCCAATGGAGCACCCACAAAGAACAAAATGATACACGCCAGCGCCAACACATACTTTTCATGCAATGCGATTTCGTGTTTGTTAATCCGTTTGGTCTTGATATGAAATTCAGTTTTTTTGCCCTTTACCGCTTGAATGGTACCCCGAACATTTGTAATGGCCAGCGAAATAATATCGGCCTGTTGTTTGGTTTCGTAAAGATCGGTTATCAAATTAAAGGGTTTGATGGAGTCTTTTTTAACAGGTGTTTCCCCGCTAAACTTGGTCACTCCGGTACGGGTATACATGGTTTCAGAAAAGGCCGCAATATCTCTGGTATAGCTATTGGACAGGGAATCGATCTCAACGAACAACTCATTAATTTTGTACATATTATGGTTGTTGAGTTCGTTTTCTTTATCGATATCGGTATCGTTAAATTTGGTAAGATCGATATTGATGGTATAGGATTCGAAATAGCTTTTGGCAAAGGGTTTTCGAAGTTGTTTTTTTATGTCCTTAACCTGTACATCATCGTAATAATTTCCGTCATTCAGAATTAAAGAAAGCGTATTGCTTCCTTCTTGGCTAGCCAGTTCGCCATTATCGGCAATAATAACCGTGTAGTTTCCATTGGGCTTCGAAGGTTTTTTTTGATGAATTACAATATCGTTCAAAAACTGATCTCGGTCTCCACTTTTCTTACCTACCTTTATGTTGAAATCGTCACCAATCTGACTAAACTGTCCTTCGGCTATGATCATGGACGGACTCACCTGTGCGATATTTCGCCTTAGGTTTTGCCATTTATATTCCGAATAGGGGATCACATTATTGGCAAAGAGAAAGGCAACGCCTGCAAGCACTAAAATAAAAACCGTAAGACTTCGCATGGCGCGCTGCAGTGATATTCCGGTCGACTTCATCGCTGCGAATTCGTATTTTTCAGAAAAACTTCCAAAAACCATCAAGGAGGTTACCAAAATTGTCAGCGGTAGCACCAATGGAATTAGGCGCGGGGAGACGTACCATAAGAATTTTAATACAACCCAAACATCCAGATCCTTTCCCGCGAGCTCATTGATGTACAACCAAATAGTTTGAAGCACAAAAATGAACATTAAAATAATGAAGACGCTAAAAAACGTCTTCAGGAAGGTGACTAATATGTAGCGATCCAGAATTTTCAAAACATCGGCTAATCAAGCTTATTGATGTAGTATCCATCCTGCTTGTACTTAGCTTCGTCAAAGGTAAAAAGAGTTTTGGACAACGGCTGATTGGTTTTGAATGAATTTACCGTAAGCGTGTATTTTGTTCCCTTGGCATCGGTTTGTATAAGTTTATAAATATGTTTCGTTTGCACGTCTATACCTAGTAATACTTCTTTCATTTCGGCCTTAGAATCGATGGGAATCAATTTTACAAACTGAATTTTCCGACCCTTTACATTCTGTACAACATCCATTTTGGACGTATATCCCTTCTCGTAAAAAGTCAATAATTTTGACGGTGTTACATCTTTATCATCCTGTGTATTATAGGTAGAAATGGTTACTTCTTCATCTTCAGGAACAATGGTAAATATCTTTTTACCGTCAAACAAACGAGTGGTTCCCATCATGTGTAATATATACTTATTTCCCGAAAGCGTGACATCACCTCGTGTATCCTGATTTACTTTCTCTTTTACGTTGTTGAGATTGTATTTGAAATCAATCTGAATATTATCATAGCTCTTTGCCTTGGCTGAAACTTCATTCAACAAGGATTTTGCATCTTGTGCGTAGCTCGAAAAGGTAAAAAGGATAAGTACTAAAAAGGCTAACTTTTTCATGTTACTAAGAATTACTTTCGTTTTCTAATAGTTGGTTTAATGCGTCAATGGTTGGAACAAGTACTTGTCTGGCCTTGCTCCCTTCAAAAGGACCTACAATTCCAGCAGCCTCTAACTGATCGATGATCCTACCGGCACGATTGTACCCTAGTTTCAACTTTCGTTGTAATAAGGAAGCAGAGCCTTGTTGAGCAATCACCAAAACTTCTGCAGCATCCCGAAACATCTTGTCTCGTTCCTCTATGCTAATATCAAGATTTGTGCCACCTTCTTCTCCTTCGTATTCTGGTAATAAATAAGCATCGGGATAGGCTTTTTGAGATCCAATATAATCGGTTATATCGGCAACTTCAGGGGTATCGACAAAGGCGCATTGCAATCTGGTTAGATCATTTCCTTGTGTAAATAACATATCGCCACGACCAATCAATTGATCGGCTCCCGAACTGTCCAAAATGGTACGGGAATCGATCTTACTAGTTACCCTAAAAGCAATACGAGCCGGGAAGTTGGCCTTAATAATACCGGTAATTACATTTACCGAAGGACGTTGTGTGGCAATTATCAAATGAATTCCAATAGCTCGCGCCAGTTGTGCCAGTCTTGCGATGGGTGTTTCCACTTCCTTGCCTGCAGTCATGATAAGATCGGCAAATTCATCGATTACTAGTACGATATACGGCAGGAAACGATGTCCCTCGTGGGGGTTTAGTTTTCGGGCCTTGAATTTGGTATTGTACTCCTTAATATTGCGCACCATGGCATCCTTAAGGAGGTCGTAGCGGGCGTCCATTTCAATACAAAGTGAATTCAGTGTATACACCACCTTGTTGGTATCGGTTATAATGGCCTCTTCGGTATCGGGTAGTTTGGCTAGATAATGTCGTTCAATTTTATTAAAAAGCGTCAATTCCACTTTTTTAGGGTCAACCAGTACCAATTTAACTTCTGCAGGATGTTTTTTATAAAGTAAGGAGGTAAGTATGGCATTTAAACCTACCGACTTCCCTTGTCCGGTGGCTCCTGCCATAAGTAGGTGAGGCATTTTAGCCAGGTCGACTACAAAGGTTTCATTGCTGATGGTTTTTCCCAATGCCATGGGGAGTTCCATTTCGGCATTCTGAAATTTAGGTGAAGCAATCACCGAACGCATCGAAACAATTTTTGGTGTTTTGTTGGGCACTTCAATCCCAATAGTACCGCGCCCCGGGATAGGAGCTATAATTCGAATCCCCAATGCCGAAAGCGATAGGGCAATATCGTCTTCTAAGTTCTTAATTTTTGAAATCCGAATTCCCGCATCCGGTACAATTTCGTATAAGGTCACCGTAGGCCCCACGGTTGCTTTGATGTTTGCAATCCCTATCTTGTAGTTATTAAGTGTATTGACAATTCGGTTCTTGTTTTCCTCGAGTTCTTCTTGATTGATGGTAATTCCTTTTCCACCTGTATAATCTTTCAACAGTTCGATCGATGGAAATTTATAATTACTGAGTTCCAAAGTAGGATCGAATTCGCCAAAATCTTCTACCAGTTTTTTGCTGATATCTCCTTCCATGATCTCTTCTTCGGGAGCCTGCTCAATTTCCATTTCGACATTGGTTTCTTCAGAAATAGAAAAATCTTCGGAAGTTTTTATAACCGGTTCGGGAAGGTCCTCTATTTCTTCTTCGGAAGGCAATACCGCATCAACTACCTCCTTTTCGTAATCGGTTTGCGAGATGGCATCGGTTCCTATTTCCGAAGCAATTGTTTCTGAAGCAAAATCGTTGGCTATTTCCTTTTTAGTACTTTTTAACGCGGTCGTAACCTTATCGGGTGTTACTTTTAAACGCACCACCAGGTAGATGATGGCAAGAAAGGTCATCACTAGAATAGCGCCTATTAAACCCAGATAATCCTGAAGCAGATCGTTGAGTTCATATCCTATGGTGCCACTGAACAAATTGGCGGTCGATTTGAAAAATCCAAAAAATACCGAGAACCATATCATAAGTAAGACGCCCCAGAACCAAAAGCGTTTTAATTGTTTTTTTGCGAAATCGAAAAAGAAGTAAACTCCGGTAAGGGTGATTAAAAAGGCTAGGATAAAGGCCGAAATTCCGAAGCCGTCATATATAAAAAAATGACCGACGTTGGCCCCAAATTTGTTCAACCAATTCTGGGCTTCCAAGTCGCGATCGCTTAGAAGGCCGATATCGCTTTGATCGGTCTGCCAGGTAAAAAAATAGGAGGCAAAAGAAAACAACAAGGCAATCCCCAATAAGAACAGAAAGCTACCCAAAAGTACCTTTTGTTGTTTAGAGAGCGTAAAACTAATTTTTTTACGTGGGGTTTTCGATTTAGCGGATTTCTTTTTCGCCATGTACGCTTAGGTTGTCTTTGAGCAAAAATACAAATATACAACGGCACAAGCTAAATAAAATTTTATAAAAAAAAGGGTGTTTAAAATCCAACAATCTTAGGAGACTATATGTTGGGAAGCTCATATTTTATCAATAATTCGCCAGCTGATTGCCAACGCATCCAACCTTTTCCCACTTCGCGATAATTCTTGTCATTTAAGACGAGCTGTACCCATTCATCCTTTACTTGTAATGGGCGGAGGTGAATATAGGGGGTGTTGACTTCTCCTGCAATATCCAAGGGCTTTATTTTTGGAATTTGAGATCTACCCTCGATACATTCAATGGATGAAACCGTTAAAAGAAACTCCGGCCAAAAAAGCAGCTCTCCATTTCGTTTATTGAGATAGGCCGTTTGCCCTGTTTTTGAATTCACTACCACTTCAATAAATTCGCGACCCACGGTTTTCACTTTAAAATAAAAGATGCCAAATGGTGAATTCATGGCCTCAGGCAACAACCAAGGCGGTGCTGAAACTAGGGCGAAATCACCAAATTGATCACGTCCTAGTGCAAGGCTATCTGTTGGGGTATGTTGGCTTACCGATTTTTCATGGGTCACGTTACCGTAAAAAAAAAGAGTGGGATACTGATAAAAGTTAGGCTTGAAAAATCCGAGACCCATATCGTCATTTTCTCCCATTGGATTTTTTATTGGTATGGAATGAGAAGCGTCGTTTTTATAATATGTTACCATCCCAATTGGCTCAGTCTGCTGAGTTGGCTCGGTAGGGGCCGGTTTAAACTGTTCGCTTTCCTCTTTGGCATTTTGACGCTGAATATAGCGGTAATGTGTTATCCCGTAACCGATAAGAACTACCGCCAATAAAACGATATTGGCATATACGATAAATTTGTGCCGTGCATAATGGGCAATAAAAAAGGAAGCGATAAATGCGATAACGCCAAACATTATACCATACCCCAATACAATAGCTCCACCAGCTAGGCCTTGTCCCTTGCCTGCATCAATGAGGCCGGCGAAGTAGAGGCCAATGATAAAAAAGGCAACAAGCATTAAAAAGTAAAATCCTAATCGGGCGGGTTTGAAGAAGTTTTTCATATTTTAAAATTTAAGCGAACAGGTTATAAGTAATCAAAAGTTTTCCGTCTTTTTTCCAACGTATCCAACCTTTTCCTTTTACGGTGTCGTAATCGTCGGCCAATATTTCCACTTCCATCCAATCGCCCATAATGTAGCGAACCCTAAAGTTTGTAGGACTTACCACTCTTCCTGCCGATTTTATCATAGGGTTGTCGAAAACTTTTTGGTTTTTGTCTATAAATTCTACCGAATGGCAATTGAGAAAAAACTCGCCCCAGGTCATAAAGTTTCCTTGCCAGGTACTCACATAGGCCGTCTTCCCGGTTTCTTCATTAATGATAATTTCATGATAGTCTCGGCCCATACGTTTTACCCGTATGGCAAAAACACCATAGTCCAATTTTTCATGAAACGGCGCAAAACCTTCGGGGGCATAGCCAATTCCATCCACATGGTTTGCGTATCGTTTTACAAAGGTGATACTATCTATGGGGCGTTCTTGGCTGCCTGCCCTGCTGTTGGGAATGTCGTACAGGTACAGGGTTTCGACTTCCTCTGTTTTGGGTGAAAAAAAGCCCTCTCCAAGCTCGTTTTGTGCCACTATGCGAACACAACTAAAAAATAAAATGATCGAAACTATGAGGTAATTCTTCATTATTTAGATTTTTAATACTTGAAGACCTGTTTAACATCTTCGCCTTTTTTAATCGTCACGGTGGCCGATTTTTCACCCTCAAAGCCGGTTTTCCGTAGTGCCTTTACTTTCACCTGGTATGTGCCCGGGTTGATAAACATCTTTACCCCACGATCATAAGACCTTCCTCCACCTACACTTTTACCCGAAGCAACCTCAATTACGTCAACCGTACAGTCTATTATTTTATCACCACCCATGGGTAAGATTTCCAATGTGCCCGATTCAAAATTATAATCCACTTTAGTGGTTTGTCCACCTATGATTACTTGGTTCTCTAGTGTTGTTTTTGTGTGTAAACCATTCAATTTGAGTGCCGCTATAGCAATACTGTAGGTGCCTGCATTCAATTCTATTTCGTTTGATCTACCGTAGGTACGACTTCCACCCACAGACTTTCCTTCTGTATTTTTTACATTTACAGTAGAGTCCCAACCTTCACCGTTGTTGGTCGTGGTAACTATAAATTTTCCACCGTCAAAGCTTACATTACTGTATGTCTTTTTATCGTCTGAAGTTTTAACTCCCTTTAGCACTATGGGGGCTACTTTAGAGTTTTCAAGGGGGCGAATTTCAAGATCATAGGTTTCTTGGGGTAGATAAATATATGCTGTATCTCTATAGGTTCGTGTGCCTCCAGCCTCGTTTTTAGTGCCCGATTTATAGGCAATTACCAAAGCGTCAATGGCTTTGCCATTCATTGTGGCATACACTCCGTGGTTGCCCTCGGGCTTATCCACTGTTTGGGAGGCTACTTGGGTCATGGCATCGCCCAATCCACCGGCATCGGCAGCATCGTAATAATTACCATCGCCCGCTTTGGCAGCACATTCTAGTTGTTCGGTTTCGCCTTTTTTCAGACCAAAACCAACGATGTGAAGTTTAAAATCAATCCCTTCGGCCTTGGCTGCTTTTACCACATCACAGATGTTACCATCGCAGGATTCTATTCCGTCAGTAATTAAAACTATTGTAGCTTTTTCTTTGCTTTTCCGAAGCTGATCAATAACCGTGGTCGCTGAGTAGGCGAGGGGTGTCATTCCCAAGGGTTTAATACCTTTTACGGCGGCGGCCACCTTACTTTTTGAAGTATTTTCAATAGAAAGTAATGTTTCCACATCACGGCAATCTCCTTTTTTACGGTGTCCATAAGCTACCAAGCCTATCTTTTGATTTTCGGCAAAATCGTTTATTGAATTTGAAAGGACAGTAGATGCTATTTCCATTTTAGTTTTGCCCTGCATTTGTCCCCACATTGAGCCACTGGCATCATAAATAAATATAATGGGTGAGGGAACTTCGGGGGCTTGTTTGGTCTGCGATATAGTTTGAAAAAAACATAAAAATGTGCAAAGAAGGATGGCTACTTGTTTCATTTTGAAAAAGTTTTGGTTAAAAAGAGTTTTACTAAATATAATTAAAAAATTAAATTAGGAATAAACCTACGAATCTAGTAAAACGCTGTCAACTACCTGTTTGGGTGATTTTCAAGCTAGAATTTTGGGATGTAGATAAAACAGGCAATTGCGATTGCAGCAATAGCAGCGAAGAATACTGCTCCGGCAGCAACGTCTTTTATATAACCAATTTTATCGTGGAAGTCGGGATGTACAAAATCGGCCATCTCTTCGGCCGCCGTATTTAAGCCTTCGATGCTCATTACGAGTCCGATCGCTCCAATTTGAAACATCCATTCGACAGCCGATATTTCAAAATAGAATCCGGCAATGGTCACGCCAATAGCAATTACCGCCTGCACTTGAATACTGGGTTCATTTTTTAACAGCATGATGGCCCCTTTCGTTGCATAAACGAACCCTTTAAGGCGTTTTCCTATAAACGAATTCCACATTAGACCACTGCTTTTAAAGCCGAAGCATAGTCAGGTTCCAGACCAATTTCGGGAACCAATTCGGTATAAAGAACTTTATTGTTTTCGTCCAACACCAGCACTGCTCGGGCCAGTAAACCGGCAAAGGCGCTTTTAGTAATCAACACACCGTAATCGGTTCCAAACTTTACATCTTTAAAATCGCTTAACATCTCGACATTTTCAATCCCTTCGGCCGCGCAAAAACGCTTTTGGGCAAAAGGAAGGTCTTTTGAGATACAAAGCACTTTTGTATTGACGAGATTTGAAGCTTCTTCGTTAAATTTTCTTGCCGAAGCGGCACAGATTCCTGTGTCAACGCTGGGAAAAATATTCAGTATTTTTCGCACAGGGCCATAGTTGCTAAGGGATTTAGCGGATAAATCGGTTGCGGTTAACGTAAAATTAGGAGCCACACTGCCCACTTTTGGTAATGCGCCATTTGTTTCGGCAGGGTTGCCCCCTAGGGTAATAGATGCCATAGTTTGAGTTTTAATTCAGGATATAAAAATACATATTCTAGCGAAGTATTTCATTAAAGGGAATGGAAAGGATGTGGTTTTAATAACAAATTAACTTCAAAATTACCCAATCGGGTAATTGACAGCCTCTTAGCGAAATAATAGCTTTGGCATATACTAATCTTCCTCAATGTTAAATATTAATTTTATGAAAAAACAACACACCATCGTAACAATTGTATTGTCTGTTCTTTTTGTATTTGCAGGCACTCAAGATGTAGAAAGCCAAATTCTAAAAAAATTAAAAAAGAAAGCCGAAAATACCGCCACGCGTAAATTGGAACAGAAGACCCAAAAGGATACCGAAAAAGTTATGGATACCTTATTGGGTAATGGTGGCAACAATGGAGGCACTTCAAGTGGTGGCAGTACCTCTGGAAACAGCGGATCTTCCAATGAGGCAGAAACGAATTCAAATTCAACGTCTAATTCCAATTCGGATATAGTGGACATGTACTCCAAAAGTGATTGGGTAGCTGGTGAAGATCTTATCTTATTTGATGATTTTGCCGACGATCCTGAAGGTGATTTTCCGCAATTGTGGAATACTAACTCATCCGGTGAAATTGTGACGTTAAGTAGTCACCCTGGGGTTAAATGGCTGAAACTATACAATAGAGGAATGTATCAGCCCGATCTTCCTAAAAATTTGCCTAAGGATTTTACAATAGAATTTGACGCCATAGGCTTTAATATTCATGAAGACAATACATCTCAGACGGCCAACTTATATGTGATTTTAGGGGACGGCCGAAAAGCGTTAAAAGAGGGAGCATATTATGCATCAGCATCTTTATCTCCCTATCAAAAATGGGTAAAAGAACAATTCTTTAAATCATGGGATAGCAAGCAAGGGGAAATTGTACGGGGGAATCGCGACAAAGATATTCGTCAGGCGTTTCAGGAAGGTGCACATATTGCGATTTCTGTAAAGGGAAACCGGTATCGTCTTTATGTCAACGGTGATAAGATATTTGATTTTCCGCGGGCTATAAAAGATGGAGCATTGTTAAATTCGGTGCTTTTCAATTGTTATGGAGTGGGAGATGAAAAGCAGAATGTATTAATTACCAACCTTCGTATTGCTGAAGGCCTGCCCGAGCCTCGTGCTAAATTATTCAGCACCGGAAAATACACTACAAATGCTATTTTGTTTGATGTAAATTCAGCCGAAATTAAGGCCGAATCCTATGGAATTCTTCGGGAAATAGCCGAAGCCATGAAAACCGAGCCCGATAAGAATATTTTGATCGTAGGCCATACAGATAGCGATGGCACAGATAGCCACAACCTCGAACTTTCAAATAATCGGGCGGCATCAGTGAAAAATGCTCTGGTTTCTCAGTTTGGGGTCTCTGCAGACAGATTGACAACTAAGGGTAAAGGCGAAAGCGAGCCGGTAGCTTCGAATGATTCTGCAATGAATAAGGCAAAAAATAGAAGGACGGAATTTATTGTCCAATAAATTTTAAACATATATACTTTATGAAAAAAATATTCTTTTTACTACTAGTAATAGTTACGATGGGTCTGTATGCCCAAGATGATTGTATCCCAATCCCTAACGGAAATTTCCAAAATTGGACTGGGAATGACGACCCCGTGAATTGGCTTACCACAAATATGGGTGATAAATACGGAACTCCCACAGTAGAATTTGACATGCGAAATGTTTTTAAAACTCCGGGGAAGTTTGGTAATGGTGTACGTATAAAAAATGCGTCTGTTTTGGAGATGATCAAAGAGGAAAAACCAGAGGAATACGCTAAGCTCCCTGCGTCTTTAAAAGAACAATTGCGTAAAAGCTCTTTTAGTGGGTCGTTGTTTACTTGCCAAGGTGACTGTGAAAGTGCCACTTTATCGGAAAATGAGATATTCATGCGTCAAAACATGTTCTTCCCGCTAGAAAAGGCTCCTGGAGCGTTGTGCGGATATTACAAAGCCAATTTAAAGGAAGGAGATAAATTATGGATCCTTCCCTATCTTGCCATTGAAAATGATTTATCGGCGGGCGGCGTTATGCCCGGCGAAACAGCGTCGGTCATTACAAAAAGCGTGAGTGTCTGGACACCCTTTAGGATTCCGCTAAGGATTCTACCAGACAGGACTCCCGTAAAAGCTTTGATCCAAATGCAAATGGTGGGCAGTGGATTTCCGGTTACACCTCCCTATGGGATGGGTGCTGTAGAGTTAGCTCAAAAATACCCAAGCACAGATGGCAGTGAGGTTTTTATTGATGAATTGTGTTTTTGTGGCGAGGCTGATGTGATAGATCCAGATGATCCAATTTTGGCGACTATCGATTTGGGTACAGACACAAATGGATCTGATCCCGGAGATGATCAAAATGACGATAATGATACTTCTGAAAAAATATATATCGCCACAAACGGAAGTGACACTAATTCCGGAACTAGCTCCAGTCCATTTGCCACCATGCAAAAAGCATTGACTGAAGCACATGTAAAGCGTTTGCGAGGAAAATCGGTCAAGATTATAGTAAAGAATGGTACGTACAGACAAGAAGCCAATTTTAACGGCACGGGAAGTGCAGCATTGCCACCGCTTTTAATCGAAGCCGAAACAAGACATCAGGCTATATTTATTGGCTCTGAACCGATTACCGAGAACCCCAATTGGCAAAGCCAGACTCCAGGATTATACATGTCTAATAAAGGAACCTTACACCCAAATCAAAAACCGATATTTGATGCTGCTAACTACGGCAATCCTATGGATACTTCGGTACCGGCCTTGGTAGTAAATGGTACGCAATTGAAACATCAACAGGGAGGAGATCTTAGAAATATACCGAATGCATACATGTACAGTCCACAATTGTTTATGGTAAATCCCGGTGCTGCAAGCCTCTCGTCGGCTATGGTTGAAGTTAGCGTGCGTGAAAACGCAATTAAGATAACTAATGGAGGAAATGTGACGGTAAAGGGATTACGACTAAAAGGATTTCCACAAGCAAGCATACCCCAACTTAACGAACAACAAATGCCAGGTCTCGATGGAGTTACCGCAGTAGATTGTAAATATGAGTAGGTAGTGTTTATATTGATATGTTTTTCAACAGGCAAGGCCCATAAAGTTAATTCTTTAGGGCTTTTGTCTTTTTAAGTACTTGAGTTTTTTCTGAAACCTTCTCCTCGGCACGTACGTAACGACGACTCGCACCTTGGAATTAAAATACTTTTAATTCTACTTCCGCATATCACTCAAGATGTGCCCTTTAGCAGAAAAGATAGTTGTATCGACTTCTTTTGAAAGATTTTCAACTTTTAAGGAAAGATCGGGCTTGTCATTTTTGCCTCTTAAAATTGTTTCGATGGCAAAGGATTGTATGCCGCATTTGTCAAGCATATCAATTGCTTTAGTATCTTCTCCTGCTCCCACAGTTTGGTAGGCCAAAAGTTGAATTAGAGTCAGCTCAATGGTGTTTGTACCCCAAACACTTATTTCAAACTCTTCGCTTTCGCAGTTTATTTCTGAACACCAAAGCCCGTTAATTTCTTTTTGCTCGCCCGTGTAATTAAGCTTCGTTCGTGGGCCTGTTCCGTATTCACGCAGCGCATAATGCATGGCCGGCCAGTTTTTTTCATTCATTGGCAGGATATAGCCGCCTTTTGTGTCTTTTATTTCGAATAGCCCGGTGATAGTAGTGTCTGCCGGACTGAAAACCAAACGCAAGTCTGGTTGATTTTGTTCGGCATGTATAATTATGGCTGTTTTTGTTTCATTAAAATAATATGAAATGGAATCGATCCGTTGGTTGCCATTATTATATACCTGAGTTATTATCAAATCGAAACTTCCTGTAAAGGATTGGGCTTGGGAAAGGGTTGCTGCCAACAGTGCTATAAGTAATAATTTGTAATTCATATTTTTATAAATTAAGGCTGTATAATTAATATGAGTCCCTAAAGTTCTTTAAGGTTTTGATTGTCTAAAACTAATTTGCTAATCATTTTTCGATAGCTTTTACCTAGAAGAATTTACAATACATTGGATATACAAGACCTTAGGGCGTTTATTGCCTTGAATGTATTTACCCTTTATTTTATTATATCCATCCTCTTTTAATGGCCTTGCTTACCGCTTCGGCACGAGAATTTACGTGCAATTTTTTGTAAATATTCTTTATATGTGCCTTGATAGTGTTAGTGGAGACAAATAGATCTTGGGCAATTTGTTTATTGTTGGTGCCGTTGCTGAGTTTTTGAAGCACTTCCAATTCTCGTTCACTAAGAACACTCCCTTTGGTGGGTTTAAAAGAAGCAATTACTTGCCTGGCAATGGATGGGCTCATTGGGGCTCCACCTTCAAAAACTTCGGAAATGCCTTGCAGCAAATACTTCGAATTGGAACCTTTAACCAAATATCCAACAGCCCCCTGCCGTAAAGCAGAAAATACCAGATCTGATTCCTCATGAACGGTAAGCATCACGATGTTGAGTTCGGGTTGCAGCTTTTTTAGCTTCGGAATGGCTTCAATGCCACTTATACCGGGAAGATCAATGTCGAGTAAAAGCACATCGGGGTGATGTTCCTTTAAATTTTCCAATGCTGCTTCGGCCGAAAAAAAAGTTCCGGTTACCGAATATCCTTCGGCATTATTCAAAACTTGCTGAAGCGATTTCAGTATTAATGCATCGTCTTCAACTATGCAAATTTTTATGATTGGCATATTATTCAATAGTTTTCAGAAAGATACGATTCAAAATATTAAAATTCAATTACCCAAGCGGGTAGTTTCCAAGGTAAGGGTGAGCGTGGTGCCACCATTTGTTTTCGATTTAATTTTCAGTGCACCTCCAAGGGCTTCAGCTCTTTCGCGCATGTTGTTTAGGCCATTCCCCGTATTTTCTTGGTCTATATCAAAGCCGCTGCCATTGTCTTTTAGCCTTAAAGTGAGTTTTCCGGGTTGATGTTGAATGTAAAAATGCAGGGTAGTTGGTTTACCATGTTTTACGCAATTGTTCGTGGCTTCTTTTAAAATCATTAATAAATGGCGACGTTCTGCCATATTAAGTTCTTTAGTCTTTAATGACTCGGATATAGGCTCCGACTTAAACTGGATATTTGCATATTCGCAAAAATTGCCTGCAAATTCGGTATATCGCGTTAAGGTTTCATATGCATTATCCTTGGTAGGGTCCAAGGCCCAGATAAAATCACGCATCCCAGCATTGAGATCTTGTAGATTCTCTTCAATTTGTTTGAGGTGATTTTGAACTTCGGGTTTGTCTTCGGTGTTTAGCTTAACCAATTCGGAAATTAGTGCAATTCGAGTAATTTTTGTACCGGCCTCATCGTGGAAATCACGTGAGCTTCTTTTCCGGAAGGCCTCCCGTTCCTGTGTTCGAGCCTTGTCGATCTGTGCCTGCACCTTTATTTTTTGCGTTGCCTGATTAATACGATGGCGTACAAAAAGGTAAAATAGTCCCGAAAGAAGTAAGAAATAGGCTAGATACGCATACCAACGCAACCACGGAGGATTGCTAATATGTACGTTTAATGAGGCGCCGGTTTCGTTCCAAATCCCACTGCTGTTAGCTGCCTGTACTTTAAAAATATAGTCACCGGGATCGAGGTTAGTATAGGTGGCAGATCGATCGTATCCGGCCGCTACCCAATCTTCATTAAAACCCTTCAACATATAGCGATAGGTGTTTTTTTCTGGGCTTATAAAGCTTAGACCTGCAAAATTGAAGGTAATCATATCGTGCTTCCAAGAAAGTGAAATAGCCTTTAAATAGGGCAGGTTTTTCGTGAGTGTAACTTCTTTGGTATCAGATATGAGATTTTCAACTTTTACAGGTTCATTGAATAATGACATGCCGGTAAGTACCACAGGAGGTACAAATTGATTTCCTACTAAGCTGTCCGGATGAAAAATATTAAAGCCGTCAACACCTCCAAAATAAAACAAGCCCTTGCGATCCTTATAATAGCCATTTTGGTTGAATTCATTGCTTTGAATCCCCTGACTCACATCGAAGGTTTTAACTACCTGTTCCGTTTTGATATCAAAGGCCACAAGCCCTTTGTTTGTGGACATCCATAGATTTCGATGACTGTCTTCAAGTATTCCGTAAATTACATCATTGGGAAATCCTTGTTCCTGTCCAAAATTGACGAAGAGCGAATCGTTTTTTCTTTCCTTTTCTGAACTAAGCACATCGAACATATTCGATTTAAGTTTAGGAATAAGCTTGTTTAACCCACCATTTGTCCCAATCCATAGGTTGTTCTGCCCATCTTCATAAAGAGACAAAATTATATCGTTACTGAGGCTGTTTTTGTTTTCAGGGTTGTTTAGAAAATAGATAAAACGTTCTGTTTTCGGATCAAACAGGTTCAATCCACCCGTAGGAGTCCCAAACCAGAGGTTGTCGAAGCTATCCTGTAAAATGGTAAATACATAAGAGTGACTTGTCCCGGTACCGTCTTTTGCAGGGCCGTACTTTTTGATAGTATTTTTTTGCACATCGTATTTCCATAAACCGGCTCCGCCAGTTCCCAACCAAATAAACCCTTCTTTGTCTTCGGTAATAAAATGAATGGAAGTCTTGTTCACAGTGGCATTTGCAGGTTTAATACGAGTGATCTTATTTCCAGAATCGATTTTGTAAAATCCATTACTTCGGGTACCCATCCACTTATTCCCCTTGGAGTCTTTAAAAAGACAGAGAACATAATTGGTCTGTAATTCGTTATTTTTAGAATCCTCCTTTCTGAAAACTGTAAACGAATTGTTCTTTTTGTCGTAAAGATTTAAACCGTCCGTCGTACTTATCCAGAACAGGCTGTCGTTCTCTTCCATAAAGGAGTTGACATTCTTACTACTTAGTCCTTTTTTTCCGGCAATATTTCGGATATGGATAAAATCGGGTTTTTCCTGTTCTATTTTATTTAATCCGTTTCGGGTTCCTATCCAAATTACACCATCATCCGATTTCAGAAGGGACAAAACATTGCTGTGCGAAAGACTTTTGTCATCTGTAGCATCGCTTTGAAACGTACTAATTTTACCGGATTTTGAATCGAATATAAGCAGCCCGATATTGGTTCCAATAGCAAAGCGCTTATTGTTTAACGGAAGTACATTTCGAAATCCGGGAGTTCGGTCGTCCATCTGAATGGATGAGGCGTCCAAAAGCAACGTATCTGTCTCTTGTTTTGGATCAATCTGAAGCAAACCGGTCGTACAAGAAACCAACAATTTTCCATTCACAAACTGTATATCGGAAACATTTCCCAAGCTAACCGAATTTGAGTAAGGACTACGTTGGTAATACACTGTTTGGTGTGTCTTGGTATGGAAACGCGTGAGTCCCGAATCACTTCGGAGCCATAAATTACCACTATCGTCAGCCGTCACTATACCAATATAGTTGTCGCGAAGTGTTTTATCCGAATTTTTGTGCGAGAGGAACAACTCAGATTCTCCCGATGATTTGTCAAATTTGATAAGTCCTTCATTGGCACCAAGCCAGAGTGTGCCATTTGGATACTCAGTAATAGAAAACAAACGGTTACTGGGAAAAGAAGCAGGGTCATCGGGATTCAATTTATATCTATGAATGACGCCGGTTTGTAAATCGAGACTGTTTAAACCGCCTCCAAAGGTTGCGATCCAAAGCACATGGTCATCATCTTCATATAAATCCCAAATATAATTATTGCTTATGCTATTTGGATTTCCTCGCTCATTTCTGAACTGCGTATAGGTATACCCATCGTATCTATTTAGTCCATCCTGCGTTCCAAACCACATAAAGCCCAATTTATCCTGATAGATACATGTGACCGAATTTTGTGAAAGTCCGTCATCAATGGTACTCTGTTTGAAGGTGAGGATTTCCTGCTGTGCAAAACTCTGTTGCAGGAATAGGAGGAGGCTAATAAAAATAAAAATGGTACATAATTTCTTTTGCACTGAAGTTGTATTTAGTTGACTCAAGTAGCGTGGGGAAGAAACAAGAAAGATAGGTTCATTCTTTGAAATTTACAAGCATGAAGTTTTAAAATTATAATACAGTAAAATGAAAAGCCCGTTTCCATGGAAACGGGCTTACACTAATCTAACTTAAACGAAACTATCTAAACAATACTTTTAATTGAGTTGTTGCGTTAAATATTGGGCAACACCATCTCTATCTGCGTGCATGGCGGTAGCTCCTTCTTGCCAGTTGGCAGGACATACTTCACCATTTTCTTGTACATGTGCGTATGCATCGATTAAACGGATAAATTCAGCCACATTTCTGCCTAGCGGCATGTGATTGATACTTTCGTGGAATACGGTTCCTTCTTCATCGATCAAATAGGTCGCACGATAGGTTACATTATCACCGTCTACCAAAACGTTTCCGGTTTCTTCATCGTAGCGTTCGTTGGTGATATCTAAAATATCTAATTGCGATGAAAGGTTTCGGTTGCTGTCTGCAAGGATAGGGTAGGTAACGCCTTCAATCCCTCCGTGATTTTTAGGAGTATTCAGCCATGCAAAATGCACTTCAGCAGTATCGCAAGAAGCGCCAATCACCAAGGTGTTTCTTTTTTCGAATTCACCCAAGGCAGCTTGAAATGCGTGTAATTCGGTTGGACACACAAAGGTGAAGTCTTTAGGATACCAAAAAAGGAGTATTTTTTTACCTTCCGTTTGTGCTTTGGACAAGATATTTATTTTTTGTGTAACGCCTGTTTTATCGGTTGCGGTAACACTTAGATTTGGGAATTTTTTTCCTACGAATGCCATTGTGATATTTTTTGAATTTTAGTACTTGTTTTCAGCCTGCAAAAGTACGACTTCAAAAAGCAAAACACAATGATAAGACACTTAAATTTATGTGAAAGTTAGTGCGTTTTTACCTAGGCAAATACCCTCCGTTAAGTTGTTTGATTTTTATTCTGAATCCTGCAAAAATAAGTGTGGTAAACGGACTTATCCAGTTAAAGAAGGCATAGCCGGCGTAGGACAAAGTATCTACTCCAAGCACGCCACTCTGATAGGCGCCACAGGTATTCCAAGGGACAAGTACTGAAGTTACAGTTCCCGAATCTTCCAAGGTCCGACTTAAATTTTCGGGAGCCAAATTTTTATCTTTAAATGCTTTGGCATACATCCTACCCGGAATGACGATTGCCAGGTATTGGTCTGAAGCTAATGCGTTCAGGCCTACACAGCTTATGACCGTACTTACAAACAAGCCAAAGATAGAATCGAATAGGTTCAATACGGCATTACTAATTTTTGAAAGCGCACCAATTGCGTCCATCACACCACCAAAAACCATGGCACAAACGATCAACCAAATAGTACCTAACATTCCGGCCATCCCTCCAGATGAGAACAGGTCGTTCAAGCTGGCATTGGATGTTTCAATAGCCGTATCTACTGTCATTGCATTCATCACCCCTTGGTATCCGCTTAAAAAAGTAAGCTTATCTGCACCTGCGATTGTTTTGACTATTTCCGGCTGAAAAATTAGCGCGAATATACCGCCCAATAGGGTTCCGGCTAGCAGTGCGACTAGCGGTGGTGTTTTCTTTACAATCAGGACGACCACCAAAACAGGTACAATAAACAGCCACGGACTAATAGTAAAAGATTCTTTTATAGATGCTAACATGGCCGATGTGTCTGTAGTACCCTGTACGTCTATGGACAAGCCAAGAATGATAAAGATTATTAATGTAAGTATAATCGTAGGCACCGTAGTATATGTCATATATTTAATATGCGAAAACAATTCGCCTCCGGCCATGGCGGGCGCTAGGTTGGTTGTGTCACTTAACGGTGACATCTTATCCCCAAAATAAGCCCCGGAAATAACCGCTCCGGCTGTCATCCCCGGATTAAACCCTAGGGCACTTCCAATGCCAACCAAGGCAATTCCTACCGTTGCTGAAGTCGTCCAAGAACTACCCGTTGCTACCGAAATAATAGCACAAATGATAACACAGGCAGGTAAAAATATTTCCGGACTCAATAGCTGAAGACCATAATAGATCATGGATGGAATAATACCGCTAATGAGCCATGTACCTGCTAATGAACCAACAAATAAAAGAATAAGCAAGGCGCCTGTTGTGGACTTTACATTTTCTGCTACTTCATCCAGCATTTGTTTATAAGAGACTTTGTTGAAGAATCCAACGATGGCTGCTACTGCCGCCCCAAGCAATAGAATAAACTGATTACTGCCGGATAGGGCATCATCTCCGAAGGCATATTTTACGTTAAAGAAGAGCATGAGAACCAATGCGATAACCGGTATAAGTGCTTCCCAAATATTGAGTTCTTTATTTTCTACAATGTGTTCGTCTTGCGGCTCTCTTGGTTTAATGTCTTGGCTTTGCATAGTTGGAATTTTTGGAAATGTAATGTTACGATTTTGTAGACTCGTATGCAAATAGCAGTATTTTTACCAAAAAATACAGGGATTTTCCCCTATTGTGTTTACTTTGAATATGTTATATTTGAATCCCGTCTTACTTTAACTTTCCCTACATTCTAAATTTTATAGACATGATAAGGATTGTTCTAGTATTAACTGCGCTTATTTCACTAATTACTTCTAATGCTCAAGTTGGAATTGGAACTGTGGTTCCGGATCCGTCCTCCGTAATGGATATTTCCGCGTCGAATAAGGGAATATTAATCCCTCAGGTTTCCTTGGGAGATGTTACCGATACCATGATCGATGGTGTTAACACGGCAGCCACAGGTTTACTGATATACAATACCAATGCCGGTACTACCGGCGGGAGTGGGGTAGGATACTATTATTTTAATGGTGCCACATGGGAACGATTAACCACTTCATTAACGGCTACTGAGGACATTGATTGGTACGAAGAGGGCACCACGGTCGCACCGAATGATATTACCGACGATATGTATACCATGGGAAATGTGGCCATTGGTAAGACTACAGCCGATTGGCCTTTAGAAGTGGAAGCACCCAATGGGGGTCGTGGTGTCTCCATACGTATGAATGGTTCTACAAATGTGCCCACCTACGGATTGCTTTCTGAAGTTACAAATTCGGCTGACGATACACATATTGGCCTGTATGGCAGGGTGGCCAATAATGGAACTGGGGATCATTATGGCGTATTTTCTCAATTATTAGGTACTGGTGATGGCATTCAATATGGAATAAGAAGTGACCTAGTCAACACAGGCTCTGGAGATCATTATGGAACTTATAGTCTGCTTTCCGGTACCGGTATTGGCACTCAAATTGGAAATAGGGTCATTATTGCTAATTCAGGAGATGGGCTGCACTCAGGGCAATATATAAATTTACAAGGAAATGGTTCTGGCGTACATAATGGGTCCGATATTCGACTAGCGGGCAGTGGAGATGGTATACAGCGCGGTACATATAATACCATTTCTAACTCTGGCAATGGATTGCATATAGGATCGTACAATGTTTTAAGCGGTTCAGGAACCAATACACATACTGGAAATTGGACCCGATTAACAGGAACTGGAACAGGTGTTCAATATGGTAATTATACTGATATTGATAACTCTGGAGATGACCGACATACAGGAGCATATTTTAGAATAGACGGAGGTGGTTCAGGCATTCATATAGGTACAGAAAACTATATATCTGGTGGTGGTACTGGCCCACAGATTGGGACATCTCAAATTATTAATAATTCCGGCGATCAAACACATACAGGAGTTAGCAATCATCTTTCGGGTAATGGTACGGGAATTCATTACGGCACGTACAATTCATTAGATGGATTGGGTACTGGTAATCATTATGGAACCTACTCGGAACTTTCGGGAAGTGGCAGTGGCACCCATTTTGGTAAGTATATTGAACTTGCTGGAACAGGGACTGGTCCGCAGATTGGAAGCCAAATAGATATAACTAATACCGGTAATAGTCTCAAAATAGGATCGCAAATTAATATTTCTGGAGGTGGTTCTTCAACAATGGCTGCTGCTCAAAATTCAATTATTGATGGATCTGGTCTACTATTGGGAACTGTAAATATTATATCGGGTTCAGGTAATGGTCCACATTATACAGTGAATAATAATTTAAATGGCACTGGAACAGGTGAACATATTGGAGTTAGAAATGTATTTAACGGAGCGGGTAATGGTATTCATCAAGGAGTCCTTAACAATTTGAGTAATTCTGGAAGTGGTACTCATATTGGAGTTACAAATACAATTGCCGGTTCTGGTTCCGGATTGCAATACGGGATAGAAAATTTAATAACAAATACGGGCAATGCTATTCATCGAGGTATATACAATAGACTTGAGGGCTCCGGTAGTGGGGATCATTTCGGGGTATATTCGTTTTTAACAGGTAGTGGAAATGGAGAGCAATATGGAATAAATAACAACATTGTTAATACAGGCTCTGGAGTTCATTACGGCACGTATAATAATTTAGGTGGAAGCGGTTCCGGTATTCAATACGGTAATTATACGCAGGTTGGAGTTGCCGCAAATAATACACATTATGGCTCGTATATTCTTTTAAATAGTACAGGCTCTGGAGATCATTATGGTATATATAATGACAACCCTAGTGCTGGGTCAGGGATACAATATGGGCTGTACAATTATATTAGAGGTACAGGAATTAATCCTCACTATGCTATTTATAATCGTTTAACCGGCACAAATACCGGAAATAAATATGGCTCCTATAGTATAATTGAAACTACAGCAGGAGGAACCCATTATGGGGTATATTCAGATGTTCAAAAGGCCGGTAGTTACGCTGGTTATTATTTAGGTAGGATGTACATAAGTAACTTTGCTGGTATTGGTACTGCAACTCCTGCTACTTCGTTACACGTTAATCATCCCACAGGCACAACAAACGGATTATCTATTTCAAATGCTACAGATGCAGATAGATGGCATTTTTATACCTATTCTACAAATGATCTATACATCTTATTTAACAATGCGGTTCGAGGCAGTTTTGATGATGTTTCAGGTAATTATACTGCTCTTTCGGATAGAAATTTGAAAACAAACATTTCTGAAGTTGATGAAGTCTTAGGAAAAGTTAAATTACTTAAAGTTGTGGATTACAATTTTAAAGATCAAACTAATTCAAAAAAATATTTAGGGTTCATTGCCCAAGATATAGAAAAAATATTTCCAGAACTAGTTAAAAAACCTTCTTATTCTAGTGACGAAGAATCCCCCTATATGCTAGATTATTCAGGTTTTGGAACTATTGCCATTAAAGCTATACAAGAGCAACAGATTATTATTGAAAATCAAAAAGTCGAAATTGAAGCACTTAAAGAGGATGTTGAAGCGATTAAAGCATATTTGAAAGTACAATAGCCTACAACACCCCAACTTCAACCATACACTGCCGCATCATTTTGTAGGTACGTGCTATATCGTTGTCCAAACCTATGGAAAAACGAATCAATCCATCAGTAAGCCCCATTTCTACTTGCTCTTCTTCTGGTATTTCTGAAGAAGTTGAGGTGCCCGGGGCACTAAACAGGGTTTTATAGAATCCTAAACTCACCGCCAAATAACCCAGATTTCGTTGCTGCATCAATTCCATCAACTCATTGGCCTTCTCCAAACTCCCTACATCCACAGTAAGCATACCTCCGAAGCCATATTCTTCATTCATCATGCTTTTGTACAATGTATGTCCGGGATGTGATTTCAAGCCGGGATAGACGGTTTTTAATCCGTCTGCCTCAAACTTTTCGGCTAAAAATAAAGCGTTATGACTATGCTGCTTCATACGAATATGCAGCGTACGCATATTTTTCAGAATAGAAGCCGCACGTAAACTATCCATGGATGCCCCTAACAACATACAAGCACCGTCGTTGACATTCCGAAGGGAATCAATTAACTCCTGACTCCCACATACAACGCCACCCATGGTATCACTACTTCCGTTGATGAATTTAGTCAAACTGTGCAGGACCACATCGGCACCTAATTTGGCAGGAGAAATCGTCAAGGGAGAAAATGTATTATCCACTAACAATTGCAAGCCGTGTTTTTTTGCGATTTTAGCCAGTGCGGCAATATCGGCTATTTCCAACAGCGGGTTACTCACGCACTCACAAAAGATAATTTTTGTCTTAGAGGTAATGGCGGCTTCTACTACGTCTAACTTGGTGATGTCGACAAATGAAGTATCAATCCCCATTCTAGGTGTAAAATTCTTTAAAAACGCATAGGTACCCCCGTAAATAGTCCGACTCGAAATAATATGATCGCCAGCTTGGCAAAACTGAAGAATAGTAGGAGTAATAGCCCCCATTCCACTTGCCGCGACATTGGCGGTTTCGGTACCTTCCATAGCTGCTAGTGCCTCTCCTAAATAAAGATTTGACGGGGTGGTATGGCGCGAGTACAGATAACAGCCTTCAGCATTTCCTTCAAAGGTGTCGAACATGGTCTTTGCCGAAAGAAAGGTGTAGGTAGAAGAATCGGAAATAGAAGGGTTTACACCTCCAAATTCGCCAAAATATTGTAAGTCTTGTATTTTATCTGCGGGTTTGAATTTCATCTCGTTTCAATTTAAAGTGCTAGGTAAATCTATTGGTAATTAGAATATTTGTCAATGATATGGGTCATATATAGAAAATAAAACTATAATTTGATAGATTTGTAGCTATTTATAAGAGAATTACAAGCCTTTTTGGTGGTTTTTAGAAAAATTTTCAGATATGGAATTGGACAAAATAGATAAATCGCTGTTGCATTATATACAACAGGACTGTAAACAGACCAATAAGGAACTTTCCAACAAATTGAATCTATCGGTCACAGCGGTCTATGAACGTATCAAAAAGTTAGAACGGAATGGTATCATCAAAAAATACGTCACCCTAGTCGACAAGGACAAGGTAAATCTAGGTTTTTCGGTCTTTTGTCAGATTAAACTGGAAAAACATTCAAAAGAATACCTTACCAAGTTTGAGGCAGAGGTAACGCAACTGGATGAGGTCTTAGAGTGTTTTCATGTAAGTGGAGAATATGATTATTTGCTGAAAGTATTGGTCACCGATATGAAACATTTCAGGTCCTTTATGGTAACCAAACTAACCACCTTACAGCACATTGGTAGTACACAAAGTTCGTTTACCATCAACGAAGTGAAGAATACCACCGCACTGGTTATAAATTAGCGTAAAATTAACAATCCTTTTTCACACAGTATTGGCAGTTGCTAAATAGTATTGTAACTTTGTGTTTCGAATTTAAAACACACTTTATGAGCACCTACGATGTTGCCATTATTGGTTCAGGCCCCGGGGGATATGTAGCCGCTATCCGCTGCGCCCAATTGGGGATGAAAACCGCCCTTATTGAAAAATATAGTGTCTTAGGAGGCACCTGTCTTAACGTTGGATGTATTCCAAGTAAGGCCTTGTTGGATTCTTCACATCATTATGAAGAGGCCATGAAACACTTTGCAGAGCACGGGATTGAAATTCCGGGAGAGGTGAAGATCAATTTCAAAAAAATGATCGAGCGGAAAGCATCGGTGGTTGAACAAACCACCAAGGGTATTGAATTTTTGATGAACAAGAATAAGGTGGATGTCTTTACCGGAATGGGTGCTTTTAAAGATGCCACGCATATTGAGATTACCGGTGATAAAAAACAGACGATCGAGGCTAAGAATATTATTATTGCCACCGGATCTAAGCCTGCAACATTACCTTTTATAAAAATTGATAAAGAACGTATTATTACTTCTACGGAAGCCCTGACTTTAACCGAAATTCCCAAACATCTAATTGTCATTGGTGGCGGAGTGATTGGTTTGGAACTTGGACAGGTATACCGACGTTTAGGAGCCGAAGTTTCTGTTGTGGAATATATGGACCGTATTATCCCAACCATGGATAGCGCTCAAAGTAGGGAACTAACCAAGGTGATGAAGAAGCAAGGTGTGAAGTTTTATCTGTCGCATAAGGTTTCCGCCGTTTCAAGAAAGAAAAACGAAATTACGGTTACCGCAACCGATAAAAAAGATGCGGAAGTGACACTTTCAGGAGACTATTGTCTGGTTTCTGTAGGGCGTCGTCCATACACAGACGGTTTGAAGGCTGAAAATGCCGGTGTAAAAATCACCGAACGAGGGATGATCGATGTAAACGAACACTTGCAGACCAATGTAAAGAATATCTATGCGATTGGGGATGTTATTCGTGGCGCCATGTTGGCACATAAGGCCGAAGAAGAAGGCGTATTTGTTGCTGAAACCCTTGCCGGACAGAAACCGCATATCGATTACAACCTAATACCGAGCGTTGTTTATACCTGGCCCGAAGTAGCCTCGGTTGGCAAGAACGAAGAACAATTACAGGAAGCTAATATTGTGTACAAAGTTGGACAATTTCCAATGCGGGCTTTGGGACGTTCACGTGCCAGTGGCGATATAGATGGATTTGTAAAGATCCTTGCCGATAAAACGACCGATGAGGTATTGGGCGTACACATGGTAGGAGCCCGTGTCGCCGATTTAATTGCTGAAGCGGTTACGGCTATGGAATTTAGAGCCAGCGCCGAAGATATCGCCCGTATGAGTCATGCGCACCCTACCTATGCAGAGGCCGTAAAAGAAGCTGCCCTAGCGGCTACAGCGGATAGAGCGCTGCATATCTAAAGACTTAAAAATCAATTTTTTAAAAGCCATTCGTCGAAAGCGAATGGTTTTTTTGTACCTTTAAGAGACAACTAAAAAAACTTTTTCTTATGAAAAACAAGTACCTAATGGCGATGGTGCTTTGTTTCTGCATGCTTGGAGCAAACGCACAATTTTATGATGATATGGAATGGCCGGCTGGAAATTGTCCGGCGCACTGGGGTGGTGGACCACCTTTTGGTTGCCCACCGATTGGAGTGGGAAATGCACATAGCGGAGTACAATACGGATATATACCGGATGATGGTACTACCGATGTAGTTTTAGATTTAGGCAGTAAGGTAGCCGGCGAATGGGGATTGAAATTCTGGATGTTTGTACCACTTGGTAAGGAGGCCTATTGGAATTTACAAGGAGAGTATCCGGTAGGTGCCGGACAATGGATTGTGGGAAACATCTATTTTAATCGTGATAATACTAGTCCGGGTGTAGGTGAAATTGATGACACGGCGCTAGGATCGGTTATGTTTGCGTTTCCGCATGACGAATGGTTCGAAATTATTATCAATGTCGATATCTCCAGCGGGATTAACGCATCCACCTGGCAGTTTTATGCCGATGGAGTCGAGGCAGTGCCGGCAGGAACACCCTTTACCAATGGAAGCGGTACCTATCCAACGAGTCTGGGCGGGGTAGACTTCTTCTCAATTAATTCCAATAATCAATTGTACATTGACACCTTCGATTATATCAATGGTTTTCACACCCCTTCTTTGGGGATTGATGATGTTTCTGCTGTTGTTTTTTCAGTAGTTCCCAATCCGGTAGCTAATTTCTTGCGAATTCATTCGCAAGAAGATATTATATCGCTCAAAGTTTACAACATCATAGGAAGACAAGTGATGGAAAGCAATAATTCGGATATTATGGATGTCTCCCTATTGGCAGATGGTATCTACGTGATCGAAGTGACAACGCCGAAGGGAATCGGACTTCAGAAATTTATAAAGAAATAACACCTTAAAACTAACTGGTATGAAAACGACAATTTATTTATTGGCGGCCACGCTTTTTTTAAGTTGGAATGCAACTGCTCAACTTGTAGGAGATTTTGAGGAATGTATGTTTGATGGACAAATTCTTGATGGTGGTATATGGACTTGGTGGGGTTGTGGAGGCGGAGCAGGATGTGGTATAGCATGTTCATCTGCTCAGGCTCATAGTGGCGAATGGTCCGGTTTAATACCGGGCGATGGCACTACAGATGCCGTATTAGACTTAGGCAATAAGATCTTTGGTGAATGGGGCTTGGAATTTTGGATGTACATTCCCAGTAATAAAGTGGGCTATTTTAACTTACAAGGAACGGTTCCCATTGGAGCAGGTGAGTGGATAGTAGGCAACTTTTATTTTAACCAAGACAACATCAACCCGGGTGTTGGACTTATCGATGATACTGCATTAGGGGAAGTATATTTCAATTTTCCTCACGATGAGTGGTTTAAAATAGTTATGAACGTTGACATTAGTACAGGCATTGGTACTGCGACCTGGCAACTATATGTAAAAGGGATTGAAGTGATTCCTGCCTGGACACCCTTTACGGATGGTAGCGGAACTTACCCCACGAGTTTGGGTGGCATGGATTTCTTTTCTATTTCTACTGATAATGAATACTACCTAGATGATTTTTATTATACGAACCAGTTTATCGATCCGCTGCCAATTCCGTTTGTAGATGATATGGAATACGAAGCAGGCGGACCCTTTGCTGAATGGTGGTACGATTGTCCGTCAAATTGCCCAATTATCACAACAGATCAGGCGTATAGTGGCACTAAATCGGCAATGCTGCCGGGTGACGGAACTTCAGAACTTATCTTGGACTTGAACAATCAAACGCAGGGAGCGTCCGGCATCAAATTTCAAATGTACGTGCCAAGCAATCACGAAGCTTCCTGGAACTTGCAAGGAGAACTTCCCATTGGTGTTGGCGAATTAATTGTTGGGAATTTCATTTTCAATGAAGACAATCAAAATCCCGGAGTGGGCCTTATCGACGATACCGCCCTGGGTGATGTAGCCTTTTCGTTTCCGCACGATCAATGGTTTGAGTTAATTGTCAATGTGGATATTATGGATGGAATAGGAACATCTACATGGCAGTTCGCAATAGATGGAGTGGAAGTAATTCCCGAAGGGACTCCATTTACCAATGAAGCAGGTACTTATCCCACAAGTTTGGGAGGGGTTCAGTTTCGATCGAGTTCGACAGATAATTTGTACTATTTGGACGATATTGATTATGTAGAAGCGTTTCATACGTCTGTTTTAGGAATAAGTGAATTTGAAGGTATTGCGTTTGTATTGTATCCCAATCCGGCAGGTGAAACACTTTTTATTCAGTCTTCGGAAGACATTTTGAATGTTAACATATACTCAATGCAGGGCAGGTTGGTGAAGGAATTAACGGCTACTACAACGATCGCTGTTTCCAATTTGGAAGCAGGTATGTATTTTGTTGAAGTGACAACTCCCAGGGGTATCGGACTTCAGAAATTTATAAAACAATAAAAAAACCATCCGCCAAGGGCGGATGGTTCTTAATTTTTCACCAATCAAGACAATCGGGGGGATTGGTGAATCTTCAAATGCTGTGTTACTTCATTATTTATAAACGGGTCCTTTAGGTATAATCATGGATCTTTGACTTCTGTTTAGTGATAAGATTAGCTCTCATCCCGTTAAACTTCTTTGACAATATTAAGGAAAATTCCTACACATAATCAAACTTATATGTCTGAAACACATAGTTATTCGTTAAAGTGTTTTAAATATTCGACAAACTTCAATTATTGCGTAAAAAAACGAATAATTTTAAGAGTTGCTTTTTGTAAGTATTGCCAATTTGTGCGTCTTAAATTAAATATCTTTGCCTCATGAAAAAAATATTGGCCTTCGCAGGAAGCAACAGTAGTACCTCTATCAATCATCAATTAGTTCAATATGCGGCATCTAAAATGGTAGGCCATCAAGTAAAAGTGGTCAGGCTGACCGATTTTCCATTACCTCTATTTAGCGAAGACCTGGAACGTGAAAAGGGATATCCCATTGAACTCAGCTTATTGAAAAATGAAATTGCAGCGGTAGACGCACTGCTTATTTCCGTAAACGAACATAACGGCACGGTTTCGGCCTTTTTTAAAAATACGATGGATTGGCTGTCCCGTTTGGAATATAAGTTCCTGATAGATAAGAAAGTGTTGCTCATGAGTACCTCCAACGGAAAACGAGGCGCCCTTTCGGCTTTAGAATATACAAAGGGTGTATTGCCGCGTTATGGCGGAACCGTTATTGAGAGTTTTGCTTTTCCTTCTTTTTCTGAAAACTTTTCAGTAGAAAAAAAGGAAATTACCAACGAAGTGCTTCAACTAGGATTTATTGATGTGCTGCAAAATTTTGCCCATGAAATAGACGTATAACGTTTAGTTATTCTTCATTATACTTTTTGAGCAATTGTCTTCCCTGAGCTTCCCAGTCCTCTACAAGTGTATCCCTGTCGAAATATCCGTAATTACGTTTAAAGTCGTGTAAAACCACCGGAATATCTTCAATTACCGCCACGTATCTCGCCGTATTATCCTCATCCTTAAAACCATAAGAAAACACAAAATAGTCCTTTTCATTTTCAGTAAAGATGCCCACCAAATCAATAAAATAGGGGTACCCTTCGTAATTACCAATACATTATAAATGCATAATCTAGCGAATTCCTGAGGCTCCAAATAGGCTTCAGGAACATTTTTTAAGTTGCCGCTATTTATTAGAGCTTCCATGATTTCAAAACGGGAATACAGTGTATCCAAAGCTTTCTTCAGCACGGCCTCTTTTACAGGAGCGCCAATATGTAAGGAAGTAATCAGCGCTTTTGACTGTAACCAGTTGTCCGATTCAAGTTGCGACATAAGCTTATCGAGACCCGTAGCGACATCGTCCGGATTTACTTCCAGGGTATTAATAACCTCCAAATAGTTATACATAAGTGAATAGTTACAGTATTCGTACTTTTCTCTGGAAATGCTGTCCATATAACGCGTGACGTCTATTTCGAAATGTGCCACGATATCCTTTATAAACTTTATAAAATCACTCACATCCAAGCTGTCGTACTGCGTTCGATCACTGACATAGGAAAGTAGTTTGTCTCGATATCGCTCTGTTTTAAGCAGTGGAATGATCCGATTGGCATTTTCTGCAAACACCACGGTGGTGTCATACAAGGGATCAAGAACGGGATAGGGAATATCTTTTATTCGATCAGGCGGATGATTCGCTAACAGATCGAAATAAGTAGTGATTGCATTTTTAGAAGGAACCTTCGGAATGGCACCTATCAGCGCCAGTTTTTGAATCGCGCTGGTCCTGCGATCCAGATACATTTTTTTAAATTCTGAAAGCGTCTTATCATTGCCCAACGGAGCCAGAGCTGCTATAATTTTATTCTTAGCCCCCTCAAGCAAGGTGTCGTCTTTAAACGAATGCGACATTTGTTTCGACAAGAGCGATACATCTTCTTTTTCAAATTCATAATAACTCAAAGCTCCGAACGCATTATTAAACCGAATTGAATCCTTCGATTTTAAATGTTTAAAAATTAGATATGCCTTCGATTGTATCCTGTCAAATCGTTGTTGGCCGTCACCTTTTTTGAAGCTCTCGAAAAAGGATTCGGAAAACTTCGCCTCGTGTTCTTCTTTCCCATAATACCCTTGGATTATAAAGAGGTTATCATCGTCCAGCAGGAATTGGATACGCTGTAAGACATTTGTACTTGGATTTGAATACAACACCTCTCTTCCTGGCAATCCGGCAATCTGGATATTGGTATTGCTTACGATGGAATCATTCCATTCCTTTAAGTTTTCGATGTATTCATCGTAAAATTCGGGCAGTGATAAAACCTTGGCATAGGCTTTAAGTTTGGTGTGCTCCACCAAATAAACACCGCCGGAAGCTGCTTGGCGACCATAATAGGTAGTGGTGGTATCGAAATATTCGTCAAAGGAATACTCCGCACTTATACGTGTCTTATAGTCCTTCGGAAAAGAAAATGAATAGCGCTCATCTATGGTGACAACAGTATCGAAAGCCACAGGTACATACTCTTTGAGCTTGAAGGAATTGAAAAACGGGTTGTCGCGATCTACCTTATCCTCGGTAATATATTTTTGGGCAAGAAGGAAATAGGTTCGATTCCCGCGAAAGAAGACTCGGCCAATAGTATGTAAGGAGTCACCAAACATAATTTCATACTCCCGGGTTTCGATTCCCTCAGTTTCCATAGACTTGACCTCTCCGATCACGGTTCCTTTCTCTTTGAAGTACTTCAGAAATTCTTCATACGAAGCTCCCTCATCATTGATATAGTAACCCGAGGGCTGATCGTTATATCGAAGTAAATAATTCACCTTTTCATCGGCATCGCTTCCCATAAAAATATTGAGCTTATAGGGTTCAATATCTTCCCCTAACGGATTTGCAACTTCCCTGGAGACATCGCGTACATTGCCTTTTGGCAGCTCCACCGAATACGAACCCGGTTGATCGTAATACTCCTTCCAGATGGTATTTATTTTTTTTGTAGGAAAGAGTTTGATCGAATTGAAGAAGGCATTTGAGTAGTCCGACCGTATTTCATCCCATTTCGCATCCATAAAAAATCCGTAAACTATATGGTTTGACATTCCTATTTGCATTCTTTGAAAATTTTTCTTCTTGCCTTTTAGAATGACTTCAGTAAAAGGAACCGAGTCAATGGTCACAATTCGCTTTTCGAGAATATTTGTCGAGTCACCTCCTGTTTGGTATTGAATGTAATTACCTATAATATCGTAGTTTTCTTTTAATTCTTTTCCTCGCATGTCGATCGCAAAATATGCATAGCTGGCCCCGGACAGCATATCGATGGATGTTTTTACATCAAATGTCGCTTCCATTTTAAAGTTTTCGGCCCTGGTAGGTGTAAGGACACTGTATCCAAGTTCAAGATCTTCTCCTTTATACCATCTCTTTAAATTTAGTACGGGTTTGAAGTCTTCCTGTTTATTATTGAAAGTTCCGACTACCTTAGTCACCTTATAGCCGTCCTTTTTCAATAATTCGATAATGCCATTTTCTCCCGGAAGATGCGCTGCGCCCACTGCGGCGAACAGCGTCTTGTGTTTTGTAATGGATTTAATACTATTCGCCATGGTTTTGTTTCTCTGTGTCATAATGGCGTCGTAAGCACCAAGCCCCATGGCGTATTCGTGGATGCGAGAAATATCTCCTTCGTAATAAATTTGGATCATCTCTTCGATCGTTCTCTCGTATTCCTCTTCGCTCGTATCAAGGATTTCTAAAATGCTGGTCCGCAATTCCGAATCGCTTAAATTTTCAGATAAGGGCAACTGATCTTCTACGCGTTCAAGTCCGTTAATTTCTTTATCATAAGCATCGGCAATACCGTACAAATACACATCGACAAAGGTGTTTTTATCGTCTTCTTTTACCGGCTCTTCGATGAGCATGGTTTCAATCATCATGGGATTGTTCATCGAAAAGCTATCTAACGATATTCCATTGATCCTTATAAACCGCTCGTCCAATCTACTGTATTCACTTGGTGTTAAGATCCTTTTGTAGATGTTTTCCTTTTTTACGGTAAACATCTCATCGGCCATGGCGGCATAAATAGAATCCGGGTGAATTTCCAGCGCAAAACTCTCCGAATTCTTAATAGCTGGCAGTACGGCATCACTAAATTCGAACAACCGTTTGTCTTGTAAATGCATGGTTCCAAAAAGGTATGAAACCTTTGCGCCGTCCTTGTGTTCAATTTTCCACAACAGATTGTAGTTATCCCTGTTTTGCGAAAAGGAAATAGTACCGGTAAAAGTGAAGAGAAGTAGTATGGCGATACTTCCCGCTTTATAAAAGTACAGGCTGAATGGATGGGACATTAAATTATATATTTAGATTCGTAATCTATATCTTTCAATAATAGTAATTTTATAGCTTTTAAATCTCAATTTTTTGCGTTTCTCTAAAAAAATATCAGGCATCTCAACCCAAGTAATTAAAAAGCAGGCACTTCATTGGGCACAGCAGTTTGATGAAGTTATTTGGTTGGATTCTAATAATTACGATCAAGACCACAGTTCGTATCAGGCTATTTTAGCAGTGGACGCATTTACCGCTATTAAGACCGACTTCCAAGATGCATTCACCAAACTTGAGGAGTATCAAACCAAAACCGAAGATTGGCTTTTTGGGTATCTCACTTACGATCTTAAGAACGATACCGAACAAATGGCTTCCAACAATTTTGATGGCCTACAGTTTCCCGATCTCTATTTCTTTCAGCCCAAGAAGGTATTTCTTTTTTCTGAAAATGAAGTGGAAATACAATATTTGAATTGTGTGGATGATGAATTGGATTCAGATTGGCGTGCAATTTTAAATACCAAAACTTCCGAAGCATCCTTCTTGGTAGAACACGAACAGCCTGTAAAAATTAGCCTGCGTACTTCCAAGGATGCCTATTTCGAAAAAGTGAATCGATTGTTGGCACATATCCATCGCGGCGATCTCTATGAGGCAAATTTTTGTCAGGAATTTTATTCAGAAAACACCAAGATCGATCCGTTTAAAAGTTATCACCATCTCAACGAAATTTCCAAACCGCCTTTTGCTACCTATCTGAAACTACAAGACCTGTACTTACTCTCAGCATCCCCCGAACGATACCTTAAAAAAACAGGAGATACAGTTGTTTCTCAACCCATAAAAGGCACCGCAAAGCGACTTGACGACCCCATAGAGGATCAAAAAATGACCGACTTGCTTCGCAACGACCCCAAAGAGCGCAGTGAAAATATAATGATTACCGATCTGGTTCGCAACGATCTGTCCCGAATCGCAGAGAAGGGGAGCGTTAGGGTAGAAGAGCTTTGCAAGGTGTATACATTTAAACAGGTACATCAATTAATCTCTACAATTTCGTGCCAGGTCGCCAAGGGTGTTTCTAATGTGGCCATACTAAAAAACACCTTTCCTATGGGGAGTATGACCGGGGCACCAAAAGTTTCGGCCATGCAGATCATAGAAAAGTTGGAAGACGCCAAACGTGGGTTATACAGTGGAACGGTGGGCTATTTTGCTCCCAATGGCGATTTCGATTTTAATGTGATCATTCGAAGTATTCTCTACAATGCCGAGGCGAAGTATGTTAGTTTTTCGGTAGGTGGTGCCATTACCGCCAAATCCATTCCCGAAAACGAATATGAAGAGTGCCTGCTTAAAGCCAAGGCGATGCGGGAAGTTTTGGAAAATTAGATTTTTTATAACAGTATGCCCTAGTTGAGGTTGTGTCTTGATTGCTTAACTTTGCGTTTCATTTTTAGGAAACATTCACTTGCTTCAAAAATTAGAAAACCATATCGATCAAAATCTTCACTTTCTTATCGGAAAGAAATTACTCATTGCCTGTAGTGGAGGGTTGGATAGTGTGGCACTTACGCATTTGTTGAAAAAATTGGCCTACGATATTGCCCTGGCTCATTGTAATTTTTCGCTGCGCGGAAAGGAAAGTGACGAAGATGAAAATTTTGTGGTTCATCTGGCGGACAAGTTATCCATTGCCGTATTTACCGAAACTTTCGACACCAAGAAATATGCTACGGAACACAAGCTGTCTACACAAATGGCGGCTCGTGAGTTGCGCTACCGTTGGTTTGAAGAAATAAGAAGTGATTTTAAATACGATTATGTGTTAACGGCACACCATGCCGATGACAAACTTGAAACCTTCCTTATTAATGTATCGCGAGGAACCGGTTTGAGAGGTCTTACCGGAATTCCTGAAAAAAACGAAACCATTGTCAGACCCTTATTGCCGTTTTCGCGAAAGGAGCTCCTTCAGTACGCAAAGCAGAACAACCTGCATTGGCGGGAAGATAGTAGTAATGCGAGCACGGATTATCTGCGGAATCAATTGCGTCTAGAGGTAATTCCGAAGTATAAAAAGGCTAATGAAGGCTTGCTTCAAAGCTTTCAGAAAACACAGCGTCATTTGCAATCGAGCGCAGCGCTTATCGATGACTATATGGCTCTGGTGTTTCAATTGGTTGTTCGGGAAGCACTGGAAGGCTATCGGATCGATATTCTCAAATTGCAGGAATTGCCAAATTCGGATACGCTTTTGTATGAGTTGTTGCACTCCTTTGGATTTACTGCTTGGGAGGATATTTCGACTTTGATGACAGCTCAAAGTGGAAAGCAGGTTTTTTCGAGTACGCATAGGCTTCTGAAGGATCGAAATGCCCTTTTATTGACAGAAATTCCTTCAGAAACAAATAAAAATGAATTTTTTATTTCAGAAAATGAAAAAGAAATTACCCATCCCATTCATTTAAAATTTAATTCTACCAAAAAGATGGGAAATATTATGGCTAGTGAGGTCTACGTCGATAGCGATAAAATCACCTACCCACTGCTGCTTCGGAAATGGCGCGAAGGTGATGTTTTTCAGCCCTTCGGAATGAAAGGAAAAAAGAAATTGAGCAAGTTTTTTAAAGATGAAAAGTTATCTTTGGTCGCGAAAGAAAATACCTGGGTATTGTGTAGTGATGCCAAAATTGTTTGGATTGTTGGTATGCGTTTAGACGACCGATTTAAAATAAGCCCGGAAACAAAAGAAATTTTAAAAATTAGCAGAATACCCTAAATTGATTATGAAGAAACTAACAGTACTTTTCGTTTTATTGAGTTGGTTTTGTACCTCTGTGTCGGCTCAAGAGTTTTTAGATCCTGTAGCTTGGGATGTCAAGGTAGAACAAGAAAGTGATGACTTGTACAATATCTTAATCACTGCAAAAATCGATACCGGGTGGCATTTATACAGTCAGGAAGAAGCCGATGTTGAACTGGGACCTATTCCTACTGAATTTGCTTATAATAATAGCCCCGAAACTTTCGAATTGGTTGGAAAGACACAAGAGCCGGAGGTTGATCCTTTTTGGGATCCTGTTTTCGAAGCCGATATTGTCTTTTTTGAAAAGAAAGCGGTCTTTATTCAGAAAATTAAAGTGATCAACCCTGAAAATCTAAAAATCAGTGTTGAAGTATATTATTCGGTTTGCGATGATGAAAAATGTCTTCCTCCCGACACGAAAACATTTGAAGTGGGTCTTTCGGGCGGGAGTGCCACCGCTACCACCGAAGAGCTTACCGAAGCTGACCTTGAAAAAACGGCGGCACTTACTATTGACATCAAGGGAAAAGAACAATTAGAGGCTCAGCACCAAGATTCGGAAAAAGGATATTTGACCATTTTCTTTTTAGGGTTCATTGGGGGATTGATAGCGCTGTTAACGCCCTGTGTTTTTCCTATGATACCCTTGACGGTTTCCTTCTTTACCAAAAGTGCTAAAAACCGTCAAAAGGGACTAGCGAATGCAGTTTTGTATGGCTTGTTTATCTTTTTGATCTATGTATTGCTAAGTGTTCCTTTCCATTTGTTGGATTCGGTAGATCCGGAGATTCTCAATAATATTTCAACCAATGTAACACTGAATGTGATCTTCTTTGTCATTTTTATTGTTTTCGCCTTTTCGTTCTTTGGTTATTATGAAATTACCTTACCGAGTTCATGGAGTTCAAAAATGGATGATAAAGCATCCAGTATAGGAGGCTTCATCGGTATCTTTTTTATGGCGCTTACCTTGGCAATCGTTTCCTTCTCCTGTACAGGACCCATCTTGGGATCCTTGTTAGGAGGATCACTTTCCAGTGATGGGGGAGCGATGCAGCTTACCATGGGTATGGGCGGATTTGGATTGGCCTTGGCCTTGCCGTTTGCCTTGTTTGCCATGTTCCCCAATTGGTTAAACAACCTTCCAAAAAGTGGGGGTTGGTTGAATACTGTAAAAGTGGTTTTAGGTTTTATTGAATTGGGTCTGGCGTTCAAATTCCTTTCGAATGCAGACCTGGTAGAACACTGGGGCTTATTAAAACGCGAGATCTTTATTGGGATTTGGATTCTTTGTGCTTTGGGGATGGCCTTGTATTTATTCGGATTTATACGTTTCCCGCACGATGGTCCTAAAAAGAAACGACCTCCCATGGGGAATTTAGTTGTAGGTATAGCCAGTTTCGCCTTTGTATTGTATTTAATTCCAGGTTTAACCAATACGAGCTATGCCAATTTAAAAATGCTAAGTGGTTTCCCGCCACCCTTGTTCTATAGTTTGTACGACAAGGATACGGAAGCACCCCTAGGGTTGAATGCCTATAAAGATTTTGACAAAGGAGTGGCCGCTGCAAAAGCTTCGGGTAAACCTATTATGATCGATTTTACCGGCTGGGCATGTGTAAATTGTAGAAAAATGGAGGAGCAGGTTTGGAGTGAAGAAGAGATCTTTAAGATCATAAACGAAGAGTATGTCCTCATTTCGCTATATGTCGACGATCGAAAGGAGCTTAGCGATGAAGACAAATTTAGTTTTTTAAAGCCAACCGGCGGGGTCAAGAAAATTAAGACGATTGGCGATAAGTGGGCGACCTTCCAAACAGTAAACTTCCAGAATAACTCACAGCCCTATTATGTGTTGCTGGATCTGGATTTCAATTTACTGAATGCGCCTACTGCGTATACGCCCAACTCAGACGAATATTTGGCATGGTTACAAGAAGGTTTGAAAAACTTTTCAGAAGGAAAGAAATAGCATTGGACAAGTCACAAAAAAAGCGTCCGAGTGAAAACCCGGACGCTATAACAAACCTAACTTAGTAAATTTTAAAAAGTAATTTTATATAACCTCTTAAACGGTGTATCAAAATGATTTTCTATCCCCACAAAAAATGTTTCGATACATATTCACTAATTCATTCTCAAAGATAATTTCCAAGAGCACATAAATCCATACGTACAAACACGTATTTTATCTTTAATTTTAATGCATCTTTTCCTTTATAAATAAGTTTTTAAATAGAATAAATGACGCTTGTCATTGCCCGATTTATATTTTAAGTCTAGCTTTACAGCTATGGATCAGTCGCCAAGAAAAATTGGAGTATTAACTAGTGGGGGAGATTCGCCCGGCATGAACGCCGCATTACGTGCTGTGGTAAGATCTTGTGCGTATCACGGACTGGAATGTGTAGGTATTTACAGAGGCTATGAAGGATTGAGAGAGGGTGATTTTAAAGAATTGGATGCTCGGTCAGTAAAAAATATTATCAATAGAGGAGGTACATTTTTAAAATCGGCTAGATCGAAAGAATTTTTTACAAAAGAAGGACGACTACAAGCCTTTAATCATTTAAAACAAGCAAGTATTGACGCCTTAGTGGTGATAGGGGGTGATGGTACCTTTGCAGGGGCAGCGGTTTTTAGTAAAGAATTCAACTTTCCAATTGTGGGAATTCCGGGAACTATCGATAATGACATCAATGGAACCGATTTTACCATAGGCTATGACACCGCATTGAATACGGTGGTAGAAGCTATTGACAAGATTCGGGATACGGCCAATTCGCACAACCGACTGTTTTTGGTGGAAGTGATGGGCCGAGATGCCGGAGACATTGCCTTGAATGCCGGAATTGGAGCAGGAGCTGAAGAGATCTTAATTCCTGAGGAAGATTTAGGCAAGGATCGATTGTTGGAGTCGTTGAAACGCAGTAAGAAATCGGGGAAAACCTCAAGCATTGTAGTGGTTTCTGAAGGAGATCAAATAGGCAAGAATATTTTCGAACTGGCGAAGTTCATTGAAGAGAATTTAACTGAATACGAGGTGCGGGTGACCGTTTTAGGCCATATACAACGCGGTGGTGCTCCCAGTTGCTATGACCGTGTACTAGCGAGCCGGTTGGGAGTAGGAGCCGTGGATGCCTTGCTTCGGGGGGAGAAGAATGTGATGATAGGAATTGTACATAACAAAGTGACCTCTGTTCCGTTTGAACAGGCTATCAAAGGCGAAAACGAATTGGATAGAGAATTAATACGAGTGGCGGACATTACGTCATTTTAATTTCAGAATAGATATGCGTACAAAAAAAATAGGAATCAACGGCTTTGGCCGAATAGGAAGAATCGTTTTTAGAATTGCTACTCAACACCCAGATGTTGAGGTGGTCGCTGTAAACGATTTACTGGACGTAGATCATCTAGCCTATTTGTTGGAATTCGATTCGGTTCATGGAAGATTTCCGGGAACTGTTGCCGTAAGAGATGGCAATTTGATTGTGGATGGTAAGACCATTCGCGTTACTTCCGAAAGCGATCCTGCTCATTTAAAATGGAGCGAAGTAGGGACCGAGATCATCGTTGACTGTACCGGAATTTTCAAAGAGGTTGATAAGGCTTCAGCTCACTTAAAGGCTGGTGCTAAGAAGGTGGTCATATCTGCGCCTTCCAAAACCGCACCCATGTTTGTTATGGGCGTAAACCATTTGCAGGTGAAGCCGGAAGACACGATAATTTCCAATGCGTCTTGCACTACCAATTGTTTGGGACCATTGGCAAAAATAATTGACGATAATCTGGGCATCGTTGAAGGATTAATGACGACAATACATTCGGCCACAGCATCACAGCTAACAGTCGACGGGCCTTCTCGAAAGAACTATCGTTTGGGTAGAAGTGCGTTGAGCAATATCATTCCAACAACGACTGGAGCAGCGGTTGCAGTCACCAAAGTAATTCCGAGCTTAAAAGGCAAACTTACCGGTATGGCGTTTAGAGTACCCACCACAAACGTTTCGGTGGTCGATCTTACCGTACGAACCGAAAAACCCGCCTCTTACGAGCAGGTAAAATTACTTTTTAAAGAAGCGGCGAATGGCGCGTATCACGGCATAGTAGATTATATTGACAAGCCGGTAGTGTCGCAGGATTTTGTTAGTAATCCGTTTACTTGTAATTTTGATGCGGATGCGGGCATGGCACTGAATGAAAATTTCTTTAAGCTAATCGCATGGTACGATAACGAATACTCGTATTCGTCTAAGCTAGTGGATTTGACCGCCCATATTGCAACAATCTAATATATGATACTAATAGCCGATGGTGGTTCTACCAAATGTGATTGGATACTGTTGGATCGTTCGGGGAATGTAGTTTTAAAGACCCAAACTGAAGGGCTCAACCCTGCAGTAGTGCCTCAAGACGACCTAGCGCATAGGATAAGTTCTAATTTGGAACTGGCAGCTATCTTTGGGCAAGTGGAACAACTAGATTTTTATGGAGCAGGCTGCGGCACCGAAACGCCCAGAAAAATGCTTCAGGATGTGTTGCAGCAACTTTTTAGGAAATCGAATATCGATGTTAGGGAAGATTTGGCAGCAGCGGTCTATGCGGCTACTACACAACCCGGCATTGTATGTATCTTGGGCACAGGATCCAATAGTTGTTATTTTGATGGTACTAAAATCCACGCTCCTATTCCGGCCTTGGGTTATTCGTTAATGGATGAGGCGAGTGGGAATTACTTCGGAAAAAAACTGCTAACCGACTATTATTATAAGAAGATGCCGCCTGATCTAGCATCACAATTTGAGCAGCAATACAATCTGAAGGCCGATGAGATTAAAATGAATTTGTACAAAAAACCAAATCCGAATGCCTACTTAGCATCTTTTGCACAATTTATATTTACTTCTTCAGAAATAAACGATTATTTTTACGCGCTAATCAAGAAAGGGGTTGAAGCGTTTATTGAATGCCGAATTCTAACATTCAAGGAAGCACATGACGTTCCCATCCATTTTATAGGTTCCATTGCTCATTTTTCGGAAGCGATTATTAGGGACTGTTTTAAGACATACAATTTGGAGTTAGGAAATATCGTTAGAAGACCCATTGATGGCTTGATTGCTTACTATATTAAAAACAAACTTTAAGACGCATGTCCTTACCTTCTATTGATCCAACCACTACAGCTGCTTGGAGAAAACTCACCCAACATTTTACGTCCGCTAAGGATTTAAAGATGCAAGAGTTGTTTTTGGAGGATTCGTCTCGTGCCTCACGTATGGCTATTGAATGGAAGGATTTTTATGTTGACTATTCCAAGAATCGAATCACAGATGAAACGGTTTCCCTCTTATTGGAATTGGCTTCAGAAGTCGGTTTACAGGAAGCAATTTCCCAACAATTCTCAGGAGCCCGGATTAATGAAACTGAAGATAGAGCAGCCTTACACACGGCATTGCGCGATTTTGATAATATGAAACCCGAAGTCCAGGCAACTCTCGAACAGATGAAGTTGTTTTCGGAAGCTGTTATTTCAGGAACATGGAAGGGGCATACGGGAAAAACGATTACCGATATTGTAAATATTGGTGTTGGTGGAAGTCATTTGGGACCTGATATGGTTGTGGAAGCACTTCAGTTTTATAAGAATCATTTGAACCTACATTTTATTTCCAATGTAGATGGGGATCATGTGCAAGAAACGATCAAAGGTCTAGATAGGGAAACGACCCTTTGTATAGTAGTATCAAAGAGTTTCACTACTCAGGAAACATTAACGAATGCGCATACCGTACGGACTTGGTTTTTGAAGGATACTTCTGAAGCTGCCGTGGCAAAACATTTCGTCGCGGTTACGGCCAATGAGTCGGAAGCCTTGAAATTTGGGATTGCTTCAGCAAATATCTTCCCCATGTGGAATTGGGTAGGAGGTCGATTTTCCCTTTGGAGTGCTGTTGGCTTGTCTATTTGTTGTGCGATAGGATTCAAAAGGTTTGAAGAATTGCTGAAGGGAGGGCATCAAATGGACCTTCACTTTAAGGAAGTTGAATTTAAGGAGAACATTCCTGTAATCTTGGCCTTACTTTCGGTCTGGTATACTAATTTTTTTAACTCTGAAACCGAAGCGGTAATCCCATATACCCAATACCTTTGGAAGTTTATTCCTTACTTACAACAAGCGGGCATGGAGAGCAACGGGAAGGAAGTGGATAGAAATGGTACATCGGTTAGCTATCAAACAGGTGCTATCATTTGGGGAAGTACCGGGACCAACGCACAGCATGCTTTTTTTCAACTATTACATCAAGGGACAAAACTAATTCCGACCGATTTTATAGTTTTTTCTGAATCACTGTACGGAAATAAAGACCATCAAAATAAACTATTGGCCAATTGTTTCGCCCAAACCGAAGCCTTGCTGCAAGGAACTTATGGAACAGACGTAGCGAGTCCTTTCAAGTCCTTTTCAGGAAACAAGCCTACCAACACGATTCTTATAGAAAAGCTGACACCACAATCGTTGGGTTCACTAATTGCTTTATACGAACACAAGCTATTTGTGCAAGGCATTATTTGGAATATCTTCAGTTTTGACCAATGGGGTGTAGAACTGGGCAAGACCTTGGCCAAAACGATACTGCCGTTAATTGAATCTAATGATGTCGATTCATTTGTAAAACAAGCCCCGCATCAATTGATTAAAAGAGCAAAAGAAAAATAATTTTGGTTATTCAACCATTTCTTGGCTAATCCTCACTTTTTTTTGATATTTTCGGCAACTTAAGATCAAAAAATTTAATTAAAACTTACTATGAGAAAAGGTACATTACTTTACTTATTGGTTTTCTTGTGTTCAGCACATATGATGGTTGCACAAACCTTAGCTGAAAGACAACAAATTATAAGTAACTATGATTTAGAAAAATTATCGCGAATGGAGGCGGACTATGCTGACGAATTTGCAAGAGAGAAACAAGCTGCACTGGATCTTGCCGCCATTAAGGGATGGGAAGAGATTATCGAAATGCCAAACGGAGGCATCGCTATTTTAGTCGGCGTTTTTGAAAATGGAAAACCAAAATATTTAATGACGCACAATAGAGAAGGCGGAATTACAACACGTACCAACAGAGTTCATACAGGCGGAAGTGCTGGATTGGATCTTAACGGTGAAGATATGGTGATAGGCGAATGGGATGGTGGCCGTGTTCGCGGTACACATCCGTTGTTGCAAAACAGAGTGACACAAATGGACAACCCGGCTTCATTCAGTGACCACTCTACACATGTGGCAGGAACCATGATAGGTACCGGAACTGTGGCAGGCGGTGCTGCTAAGGGGATGGCTCCGGTAGGAGAAATCCTTGCTTGGGACTTTAATAATGACAATTCAGAAATGGTAGGAGCCGCAGCAGCAGGGATGCTCGTATCAAATCATTCGTATGGTTATAATATTGCCAGTGTTGACTTATGGCAATTAGGGTATTACGATTCGAACTCAAAGAGCGTTGATAATATTTGCTATAACACACCCTATTACTTGCCTGTATTTTCAGCGGGGAATGATCGTCAATCTGGAGTAAATCCGGGTGATGGAGGTTATGACTACTTAACTGGTAGAGGTGTTGCCAAGAATAATTTGGTAAGTGCCGCTACTTTTGAAGTATTAAATTACACAGGCCCCGGTAGTGTTACGATGTCTTCGTTCAGCTGTTGGGGACCAACCGATGACGGTAGAATTAAACCGGACATCGCAGCCAAAGGAGTAGCTATGTACTCCTCGGTAGGAGCTTCTAGCTATGCCAACTACAACGGAACTTCTATGTCGGCACCAAACACCACGGGAAGTTTGGCCGTACTACAACAACACTACAATGATATCAATAGTTCTTTTATGTTAGGATCTACCTTGCGAGGATTGGTACTTCATACTGCTGATGAAGCAGGAACTACAGTGGGACCCGACTATCGTTTTGGATGGGGCCTTATGAATACAGAACGAGCTGCTCAGGTGATTTCCGATAATGGAACCGCTTCGGTAATGATTGAAGAAGAATTATCGAATGGAGATGTGTATACAATTTCAGTACAGGCCGATGGGGTAAATCCATTGGTAGCAACTGTAACTTGGACCGATCCTTCGGGCACCTTATTGCCGTCAGGAGTAAATGACAACGCAACGCCAATGTTAGTGAACGATTTAGATCTTCGTATTTCAGATGATGGTGGAACTACCTTTATGCCATGGAAATTAGACCCGTCTAACTTTTCGGCCGCCGCAACCAATGGAGATAATATTGTTGACAATATCGAGAAGATTGAAATTCCGGGAGCTTCGGGAGAATATATCATCCAGATTTCACATAAGAATAATGCATTGACCAATGACGGACAGGTATTTTCGTTTATCGCTTCAGGAATTGACAAGGAAGCTTTTACGGTTTCAAGTCATCAAGGAATTAAAGAAGCTTGTGCTTCCGACGGGTCTGCAGTCTTTAATATTGATCTTGGGTTTAATTCAGGATTTTCAGATACCATTAACTTTACCGTATCCGATTTACCGATAGGAACAACCGGAAGTGTGGCTCCAACTTCATTAAATTCGGAAGGAACGGTAGTGCTAACAGTTAACGGAATAGGAAGTTTAAGCCCCGGAGATTATCAAATAAAAGTAACGGGAACAGGTGCTTCCGAAACAGTGAACGTATATGTTACGCTACGTATTTTAGGAACTACAGTACCGGCAATTGGACTAACCTATCCTCCGGATGGTGCCATAAACCAACCCGTAGTTATCGATTTTACTTGGGAAGTTGGAGATCAAACAGTGGACAACTATGATTTCGAATTAGCCAGAGATGCAGGGTTTACGAATATTGAATTTTCTGAAAATGTAATTTTACCACATGTACTTATTTTAGGTGTAACCGAAGGAGCCGAGTATTTCTGGAGGGTGAAACCAAACACAATTTGTGCAGATGGGGTCTTCTCTGATGTATGGAGTTTTACAGTAGAAGGAGTCCTTGGGATTAACGAACAGACCGTCGAAGGTTTGGTGGTGTACCCTAACCCGGCTCAGAATGTCTTGAACATTGAAGCTGCTTCTACTATCTCTTCTGTTGAAGTACTGAATGTACTTGGACAGGTGATGATTTCTGAAAAGGCTACTTCAAACAATACACAATTGGATATATCAGGATTGAGTGCAGGGACTTATTTTGCACGAGTAACGGTTGAAGATACTATCGCAATAGTTCAGATCATCAAGAAGTAAGAATTTTTAAAATTATTCTTTTGAAAACCCTTGCCATTTGGTAAGGGTTTTTTTAATGGTGGTACGATGAAACCAAATCAATCCATCCTATTTTCTTTAACAAATACCAAATAATTAGTATCTTTCACAAAGCAACTCCCCGCTTAATTTTATAAGATGCTTACAAAAGTATACGGGAGTGCCGTCTTCGGCGTCGATGCCTCCACAATCACCGTAGAAGTCAATGTAGATAAAGGAATAGGGTACCACTTGGTTGGATTACCCGATAATGCGATTCGTGAAAGTAACTTTAGAATTGCGGCCTCACTGCAAAACAACGGGTATAAAATTCCGGGGAAAAAGTTAATTCTCAATATGTCTCCTGCCGATATGCGCAAGGAGGGGTCGGCCTATGACCTCACACTGGCTATGGGAATTCTTGTGGCCACCGAACAAATTGTAGAAAAGATCCCTTTGGCCGAATACATAATCATGGGAGAACTTTCATTGGACGGAAGTTTGCAACCCATTAGAGGCGCCCTGCCCATTGCTATCAATGCGAAGGAAGAAGGGTTTAAAGGGTTTATTCTTCCGAAGCAAAATGCAAAGGAAGCCGCCATTGTAAATGAATTGGTAGTCTATGGTGCCGAAAATATTAAAGAAGTGATCGATTTCTTTAACGCCGAAATACCGCTTGAGCCGACCATGGTCGATTTGGAAGCCGAGTTCTATGAGCACCTCCAAAACCCCGAATTCGATTTTGCCGATGTAAAAGGACAGGAATCCATCAAACGCTGTATGGAAATAGCTGCGGCAGGCGGACATAATATCATCCTTATTGGACCACCGGGCTCTGGCAAGACCATGTTAGCCAAACGGCTGCCAAGTATTTTACCTCCACTTTCCTTGTCGGAAGCCTTGGAAACCACCAAAATACACAGTGTGGCCGGCAGAACACAAGAAAAGGGTGGTGTGATGACGCAACGCCCGTTTCGGAGTCCGCACCATACCATATCCGACGTCGCTTTAGTGGGTGGCGGGCAATATCCCCAGCCCGGCGAAATATCGCTGGCGCATAATGGGGTGTTGTTTTTAGATGAATTACCCGAGTTTAAACGCAGTGTGTTGGAAGTGATGAGACAACCTCTGGAAGACCGTGATGTGACCATTTCACGAGCTAGGTTTACCGTAACCTATCCTTCTAGTTTTATGTTGGTAGCAAGTATGAATCCGAGTCCGGGCGGGTATTTTAACGACCCCGATGCTCCTGTCACGTCCTCACCGCTCGAAATGCAGCGTTATTTAAGTAAGATTTCGGGTCCTCTGTTAGATAGAATTGATATTCATATTGAGGTAACGCCGGTTCCTTTCGAAAAATTAAGTGATGAGCGAAGGGGAGAACCAAGTGTGGTAATACGAGAACGGGTGACTAAGGCGCGAAAATTGCAGTCGGAGCGCTTCAGTACTAACGAAAAGATCCACTACAATGCACAAATGGGGGTAAAGCAGATTCGGAAGTATTGTAAGCTTGATGAAGGATCCTTGCAGTTGTTAAAGACTGCGATGGAACGCCTTAATCTTTCGGCCAGAGCCTACGATCGCATTTTAAAAGTGGCTCGAACCATAGCCGATTTGGAAGCTTCAGAAAATATATCGGGGAACCACATTTCCGAAGCCATTCAGTATAGAAGTTTGGACAGAGAAGGATGGTTTGGGTGATGAGGTGTTGTGACAGGCACGTTTTTGTAAACTGGCGCGCTTTTGTGAACTGGCGCGCTTTTGTAAAGCGTGCCCATCTATATTTAGTATTTGCAATACTTTTTAAACCTATTTAATGTATGTCGCATAAGTACAAGGTAATAGATCAAACACAACCCACCTTCATAACAATAACAGTCGTGGATTGGGTAGATATATTTATTCGTTCGGCCTATGCAAAAATCCTTGATGCGTCATTAAACTATTGTATTCAAAATAAAGGGTTACGAGTGCATGCCTATGTTTATATGACAAGTCACTTGCATTTAATAGTAACTTCGGAAGGGGCAGCGTTACAAGACATTATCAGGGATTTTAAAAAATTTACTTCCAAACGAATTATTGAAGCCATTAAGGAAGTTCCTGAAAGCCGCCGTGAGTGGTTGCTAAAGAAATTCAGTTTTGCTGCAAAACGGATTAAAAGAGGCGTTAACTACAAATTTTGGAAAGACGGATTTCATCCGATCTTATTGGATACCAAGAAGAAATTAGAACAAAGGGTTAATTATATCCATTACAATCCTGTCGCTGCTCGTTTTGTATATCATGAAAGGGATTGGATTAATAGTAGTTATTGCGTTTATGAGGAAGGTAATCGCGAAACATCCGGCGTTAGCGTTGTACCGTTGTGGTAGGTGGCATTGCAAATGCAGTAGTAAATCGGCACGCTTTTCAAAAGCGCGCCAAGTGAGTTATTGCGTTTATGAGGAAGGTAATCGTGAAACATCCGGCGTTAGCGTTGTACCGTTGTGGTAAGTGGCATTGCAAATGCAGTCGTAAATAGGCACGCTTTGCAAAGACGCGCCAAGTGAACATCCGGCGTGAGCGTTGTACCGTTGTGGTAAGTGGCATTGCAAATGCAGTCGTAAATAGGCACGCTTTGCAAAGACGCGCCAAGTGAACATCCGGCGTGAGCGTTGTACCGTTGTGGTAAGTGGCATTGCAAATGCAGTAGTAAATAGGCACGCTTTGCAAAAGCGCGCCAAGTGAAGTTAGCGTTGTAGCGTTGTGGTAAATGGCATTGCAAATGCAGTAGTAAATAGGCACGCTTTGCAAAAGCGCGCCAAGTAATACATTCAACAATTACCATTGCCATTTTCATTTAACACATTTTTAAGAGGACAAAATGTGTACAGATTGTATCTTTATTGTTCTGACTAAAAACAATCAAAAAATGACTTCTAAAAATTCTCTAAAAATGCTTGCAATCGCTTTGTTTGCAGGGCTGTTTGTATTTACCTCATGTAAAAATAAAGACGGTGACAAAACCGAAGAAACTGCAAAACTTTCTATCGAATTCGAAAAATACGAATTGGCCAATGGATTGGATGTAGTATTGCACCAGGATAAAAGTGATCCCATTGTATCCCTCGCCATACAATATGGCGTAGGTTCAAACCGCGAAAAGACCGGTCGTACCGGCTTTGCTCATTTGTTCGAACATATGTTGTTTCAGGAATCTGAAAATGTTGGACAAGATCAATTCTTTAAAAAAATACAAGACGCAGGGGGAACCCTTAACGGTGGAACCTGGAAAGATGGTACTATTTATTACGAGATTGTACCCAAGAATGCCATGGAAATGATCATGTGGTTGGAAAGTGATCGTATGGGGTATCTAATCAATACCGTGACCGAATCTGCTTTCTATAACCAACAGGAAGTAGTGCAAAATGAAAAAAGACAGCGCGTAGATAATAACCCTTATGGACATACTAACTGGGTACTGGATAAAAATCTTTATCCCGAAGGACATCCCTATAACTGGCAGGTGATTGGTGAACTCGTAGATCTTCAAAACGCAACTGTTGAAGACGTCCGTGAGTTTTACGATAGATTTTATGGTCCCAATAATGCCACTTTGGTATTGGCTGGTGACTTCGAAATTGACGAAGCCAAAGCCATGATCGAAAAGTACTTTGGTGAGATCAAACGCCGCCAAGAAGTTGAGCCGCTACAACCTCAAAATATAACACTCGCAGAAACCAAACGGCTTTATCACGAAGACAATTTCGCTACAGCACCACAACTTAATATGGTTTGGCCAACGGTAGAACAGTACACGCCCGATGCATATGCCTTGGATTTTTTGGCTGAAATTATTTCGAGTGGGAAAAAGGCACCCCTGTACAAAGTTTTGGTAAAAGAAAAAGATCTAACGTCTCAAACTTCAGCATACAACAACTCACAGCAATTGGCTGGCGAATTTCATATTCGGATTACCGCCAATAACGATAAAAATTTAAAAGATGTGGAAGCTGGAATTTTTGAAGCATTTACCATGTTCGAAAAAGACGGGGTTACCGATCGTGACATTGAACGCATCAAAGCCGGATTAGAAACACAATTCTACAACGGAATTAGCAGTGTGCTTGGGAAATCCTTTCAATTGGCACAATACAATGTGTTTGCCGGTGATCCGGGATTTATCGAGGAAGACATCGAAAACATCAAGAAGGTAACCAAAGAAGATGTGATGCGGGTTTATAATACCTATATCAAAGAAAAACCTTTTGTAATGACCAGTTTTGTTCCCAAAGGTAAAATGGAATTGATTGCCGATAATTCAACCAAGGCTCCGGTAGTGGAAGAAGAAATCAAGGAAAATGTAGCAAAAACGGTAGAAGAAAAGCAAGAGGAAATTGTAAAAACCCCTTCTAATTTTGATCGTACCGTAGAACCGACTCAAGGAGAGGCTCCTGCATTAAGTATTCCAGAATCATGGACGGCAAGCCTAACAAATGGCATCAAAGTATACGGAATTGAGCAGAATGAAGTTCCAACGGTAAATTTCAGTCTAGTTATTGAAGGAGGTCATTTACTGGATGATAAAAACAAGAATGGAGTGGCCAACTTAATGACCGATATTATGATGGAGGGTACGGTAAATAAGACACCGTTAGAATTAGAAGAAGAGATTGAACTATTGGGCGCTTCTATTAATATGTATACTACGAATGAGTCGATAATAATTCGAGGAAATACACTTACTCGTAATTTCGAGAAGACCATGAAACTCATTGAAGAGATCTTATTGGAACCACGCTGGGATGAAGAAGAATTTGCGCTTATTAAAACTAGAACGATCAATCAAATTAAACGTGCTCAGGCAAATCCGAATGTGGTAGCTTCAAACGTTTACAATAAATTGCTTTACGGAGAAGACCATATATTCAGCTATCCAACTTCGGGTACCGAAGCTTCTGTAGAGGCCATTACGATAAACGATTTAAAAGACTTTTATACAAAGAATTTTTCACCTTCCATTAGTACCTTCCACGTTGTAGGGAAGATCAATAAGGAAAATGCACTGAAGAATTTAAAAGGATTGGAAGCGAAATGGGCAGCGAAAGAAGTGACTATTCCTGAGTATCCGGTGGCAAACAACCGCGATAAAGCATCCTTGTATTTTGTCGATATTCCAAATGCAAAGCAATCCGTGATTAACATTGGCTACATTGCACTTCCAAGAACCGATAAAGATTTCTACCCTGCCGAAGTAATGAATTATAAATTAGGAGGTTCTTTCTCAGGAAATGTAAACCTAATTCTACGTGAAGAAAAAGGATATACTTATGGCGCACGTACCAATTTTAGTGGGACTAAGATCCCTGGTACTTTTACTGCTTCTTCCAGTGTACGTACCAATACCACTGGGGAATCGGTTCAGATTTTTAAAGATCAGATTGCCAATTATAAAAATGGTATTTCCGAAGAAGATTTGGCATTTACAAAAAATGCCTTGGTTAAATCCAATGCACGTCGTTTTGAAACCCAATTCAACTTATTGGGAATGTTACAGGAAATGAGTAGTTATGACCTTCCTGCCAATTATATTGAAGGAGAAGAGCAAATCATTAAAGGAATGACCTTAGAACAGCACAAGGCGCTGGCCAACAAATATTTGGACGAGTCTAAAATGGCGTATTTGGTAGTTGGAGATGCAGCTACACAGTTTGCACAATTTAAGAAAATGGGCTTCGATGAGGTAAAATTGTTGGATAAAGAGGGCGAAGAAGTGAAATTGAAAGATGTTAAAATGTAAATTACTTTTTTTATATTCTGAAGAGGGACGCCAATTGGCGTCCCTTTTTTTTGATACCTTTAACTAAATATGAAAAGAACTAACCAAGTTTGAAAAATGTTTTAAATAACATAGGTCCCGGTACACTCATTGCCGCAGCTTTTATTGGTCCGGGTACCGTTACGGTTTGTACCATTGCCGGAGTAAACTACGGCTTTACCTTACTCTGGGCTATGATACTTTCAATCGTAGCAACCCTTGTATTGCAAGAAATGGCAGCACGGCTTGGGTTGGTATACGGTAAAGGTCTTGCCGAAACGGTTAAGGAACAAGTCAATCACCCAATGATTAAAATAGCAGCTATTCTATTGATGTTGGCTGCTATCTTAATTGGAAATGCAGCCTACGAGGCCGGAAATATTAGCGGTGGCGTTTTAGGCCTGCAGACGCTTTTTTCTGAAGTGACTTTTAACTTTGCCAATCTAGAGTTCAATGTATTAAGTTTAATCATAGGATTAATTGCCTTTGCGCTTTTATTTATTGGTAATTATAAGGTGATAGAACGGAGCTTGGTGGCACTTGTTATTTTAATGAGCCTGTCTTTTGTGATAACCGCAGTCCTTACGCAGCCAAATAGTATTGCTATTTTGAAGGGAATGTTCATTCCGGTATTTCCTGAAGAAGGCTGGCTTACCATTATTGCACTTGTAGGAACTACGGTTGTTCCCTATAATTTATTCTTACATGCAGCCTTGGTAAAGGAAAAATGGAGTGGCATATCACAGTTGAAAGCGGCTCGAACCGATTTATATGTGTCTATCATTCTTGGCGGACTCGTTTCTATGGCCATAATCATCTCGGCTGCGTCGATTCAATCTACCGAGGTAATCAATGCTACCGATTTGGCCAAGGGCTTAGAGCCATTATACGGTCGTTTTTCAAGGTATTTTTTAAGTCTGGGGCTTTTTGCCGCAGGAATCACTTCGGCAATTACTGCACCCTTGGCTGCAGCCTATGTGGTAAGAGAATGTTTTGGTTGGAAAATAGGGTTAAAGGATAAAAAGTTTAGAGCGGTATGGATACTGGTTTTACTTTTGGGGATTATTTTTTCGTCCATCGGTTTTAAACCTATCGAAATTATCAAATTTGCCCAAGTTGCCAACGGTATTTTATTACCTGTCATTGCCTGCTTTTTGGTTTGGGTTGTCAATCGAAATGCCGTGATGGGGAATTATAAGAATTCAATGCTTCAGAATATTCTCGGAATTGTGATTATACTTATTACCATTGTTTTAGGGCTAAAAAGCCTGATGTCGGTTTTTAATCTTTCGTTGTGATAAAATCTATTGACATAAATGCCGATTTGGGTGAGGGAGCCGGCCTTGATGCCAAGATCATGCCGTTGATCTCTTCTTGTAGTATTGCTTGCGGAGGCCATTTTGGAGATTCGGAAAGTATGTTAGAAACATTATTACTTGCCAAAAAACACCAGGTAAAAGTAGGCGCGCATCCGTCTTTTCCCGACAGAGATAACTTTGGGCGAAAGGTGATCACGCTTACTAAACGTGAATTGACGGATACGGTTTTTCATCAATTGCTTCATTTTTTTGCAATATGTGAAACCGAAGATATTCCTGTGCACCATATAAAACTACACGGTGCCTTGTATAATTATGCAGCCATAGACGCACCAACAGCCGATGCAGTGGTGGAAGCAATTGTGGCAACGAAAATCCGCCCAAAACTATATGTGCCATACCATTCAATTTTGGCCAAAAAAGCCGAAAACTTGTTGCCATTGGTCTATGAGGCTTTTATTGATCGAAGGTATACCGATGCGTTGTCACTGGTTCCTCGCACCGATAAAAATGCAGTCATAGATGCTGCTGAATTGGCCTGGAATCAATTGTATGAAATCATTCATACAGGCTATGTGACCACTATTTCGGGTGAAAAAAGAGAACTGATCGCCTCGACGTTTTGCATACATGGAGATCACGAAAATTCGGTAGAGATACTGAAATACATTCGGAAGCAACTAAACTTACACCAAATACTCGTCTCATGACAGCGGCTCCTACATACAGTACATTTGGCGCTCATGCGGTCTTAGTGAATTGGGAGGCAAGCATCACCCCTGAAGTGCACGATGCGGTATTGCAATTCGACAAATATGTATCTTCCCGCTTTTCGGAAGAAATAATTGAGACCGTCTTTGCATATCAATCATTAGCCATCTATTTGCACGAGTCTATTTCAGCCAACACATTTATTCAACGATTAAAAAATGAAATAGGAGGTAGAGTCAATGTGCAATCAAAGACCAAATATCTGGCTAGGATTCCGGTGTGTTATGATCTTGAATATGCACCAGACTTGACCGAAGTTGCCCATCTTCATAAAATATCAATTGCAGAATTGATTTTGCTACACACGCAGCCTACTTATACCGTTTACTTTTTGGGTTTCCTTCCGGGTTTTCCGTATTTGGGAGGACTGGATCCAAAAATACATACGCCACGAAAAAGTACACCAAACCCTTATGTGGAAAAGGGGTCGGTAGGAATTGGAGGAGGGCAGACAGGGGTGTATTCAATGGCATCGCCGGGAGGTTGGAATATTATTGGACGAACACCCATCGATTTTTTTTCGGTTGAAAAACGTCCTCCCACATTTTTACAAGCCGGTGATTACGTACAATTTGTTTCTATTTCGAAAAAGAAATATAAAAAGATGTTATCGGATATAGAAAAAGGAAGCATAACGATAGAAAAGGAGGTGATCTATGGTTGAGATCGTTTCGGGAGGATTGTATACCTCCATTCAGGACATGGGCCGCTTTGGTTGTAGAAAGTACGGGGTACCTTTAAGTGGTGCGATGGACAGCTATTCGGCGCTATTAGCCAATAGTTTGCTGGGAAATAGAATAGATGCAGCTGTTTTAGAGATCACATTTATTGGCCCGGTACTTCGGTTTAACACGGCGACACAAATTGCGATCACCGGTGCCGGATTTTCTCCTACCTTAAACAATAGGGAGGTTCCGCTGAATACACGTATAAATTTAGATGCAGGCAGTGTGGTAAAGTTTGGCCTTCCTGCTTACGGATTACGAGCGTATTTGTCGGTTTTCGGAGGATTTCAGGAAAAAAAAGTCATGAATAGTTTCAGTTATTGCTACGGAATCACAGAAAAACAAGCTTTAGAAACCGGAGACCGATTACCTGTACTTAGCTTTGCGACCAATCAGAAATCGGCTACTGCTTCGGTGAAGGTAAAGCGTGCCTATTTCACTTCTGAAGACATTGAAGCCTATCCAGGACCGGAATTCTATTTATTGCCGGAACCCATTCAGCAGCAATTTTTAAGCACGAGGGGAAAACTATTGCCGGAAAGCAATCGAATGGCCTGTTTGTTAAGTGGTTTTGAATCATTTTCAGTAAACGAAATCATAACGGGGCCGGTCCAACCAGGCACAGTTCAGTTAACACCTTCCGGGAAATGTATTGTACTTATGCGCGACGCGCAAACCACAGGAGGCTATGCCAGAATACTACAACTTTTAGAGGCGGGAATTAATACCATCGCCCAAAAGCGGCCTGGTGAAACGGTCACTTTTAGACTTCATTAAAAGGCCATTTCGGGATTTTCATTTTTTTCGATGCGCTTGGTATTGATCAATTTTTCAATTTCCAAGAACTGTTCATCAAGAAGCGGATGTTTTAAAATATGATCGATATAATTGAGGCTGCTTTTGCTTAAATGACGTGATAGGGTAGGCTCGTAGAATTCCCAAGGATCGAAGAACGATTTATTGGGGGCTTCTGTAAGATTGAGAATCTCATTATTTTTTTTGTCTAAGAATGCTTTTAAATCGCTAACTACATTATTATCGCCATTTTCAATTTTTCCGTCGAAGAAGGCTTCCACGTCTTCAAAGGAGACTTTATGTGGCATGAAAATCTTAAAATATCGAATTTTTCCATTTTGGGTGTTTTCCCAGTTGGTGATATAATCACTAAGATATCCCGGGATCTTATCCAGGTTTAACCCTGTTTTAAGGTCGACTACGATATTATCCGATTCATTTTCATTTTTAAGGATATGATCAATTTGCTGCTCTTCTTTGAATTTGTTTATCAAATAATTTACATAAAGTGATTTACTATTTATAATTTCCACATAGGCAACCTGTTTGTCTCCCAGCACTTTACGCGAATCATTCAGCAGGTAAATGTGAAGATCCAAGCAGCCCAGCAATCCGCTATTGTCGATAGCGCCAGCATCTATATAATGTCCGTAGCCCGGGATTTTAGCCGCCGGACTAAACACGGGGAATCGATTGGTTGTCGATACCGCTTGATAGAAGGGGATGGTCTTCGTGTCGTCGTACAAATCGGCTAAATTTTTAGAATACGGAAATATAGCATTGAATTTATTGGGCTTTACCGACCACAAAATACCACGGCTTCCGGTAGTCCCGGCAGTATTCATGATAAGCGATGGAAAATAGCCTGTGCTTTGGAAGGCCTCCTTCCAATAGTCCCTGAAAGAGGTTTCGGACAATGTCTTCTCACTCGTGTTTTCGACATTTTTTTGATATTTCACCATGGCATAGTACGGCCTATCCCGAAGCCCAATCCGCTGACTCAGCGGCCATATTTTACGATAGGAATCCAGTCCAAAAGTGAGTGTAAGATCGAGTGAAGTATAATTTTCCTGGGCGATCTTATCAATTTGTTGTTTGATGAGAAGCGTATCGATTCCATTTTCTTTGTACAAACCGGTATAAAGCGCCAATCCTAGTGAACCTCCAGAGGCGCCGGACATGGCGATGGTCTGGTTGAGCAATTTCCCTTCAGTTCGTTGTTGCAGTCGGTTGAGCACATTCAGCGTCCATACATTGGCTTTAAGTCCGCCACCGTGAGAAGCAATAAAAAAAAGCGTATTGTCATTCTTTGCTGCAACGCTATCCAAAAATTGTGATTCTAAGACTTCGGTTTTGGTATTTTCAACCAGATCGAGCTCGTGCGTGCGAACTTCGACATTGGCACAATTCGTTATAAATAGTAGGATCACGATTACCGTAGCACTTCCAAATAGGATACGATATTTTCGCGTTCCGAAGAGATTCATTTTTTTGGTTACGAAAAAGTATTTGCCAAGACTGGCGATTATAAAATAATAGAAATAGAAAAAGGCCAATAGGATAGGAATTCCGTTTGAAAGGCTCCAACCATTTATACTCGCAAGGGTTGAATAGACAAGCAGTATGATTGAAATAATAAAATGCACATTAAAAAGGAGGATGTAGTTTTCCGACTTTTGAAGGAAATGGATCCTTCTGAAGAAGAACCGCACAGGCGCCAATAACGAATGCTGCAATGTACTACTCACCTGTGATAAACGGGTTCGTAATAATCTGAAAAACACATAGTTAAATACAAATAGGTAGCTTGTTAACAAAATAAGAATAAAGCCGCCCGGACTAAAATTCCCAATAAAAAGCATAAGAAAAAGCAGCAAACCACTGCTTATTGCGATGACAAAATACCAGACACCTAATTTTTTGTATAGCCGATTCAGCTTTGCTCCATTTACTCTTTTCTGATCCTCTGTGAGAGGAATACCATCCTTGGTCTCTGTGGCAGTGAGAGAAGTAAATTTTTCTTTCTGAATGATATATAATATAAACGGCACAATAAGTAGCGTATAAATAATGATCTTAACCGGCAGCAAGGGAAAATTCTCAAAAATAAGGTTTGGGGCAAAACTGCTAATTATAAAATGGATCCATACAATATGGATAAGTAATCCAATAGAATACCTGAGGTAATTGGCCCAGTTGTCCGGGGTGTAGTCCGTATCCTTATTGGTGGTAAACACGAAGACCGGAAAACGCTTAAAAGGCCAGATTGTTAATGGAAACACCTTTTTCCAATTGGTGTAGTTCCCCGAGTTGTTTAAATCGGCGGCATAATACGTATAAATTGGAAAGTGCGACAATACAATAGCGAGCCCATTTATAAACAAAAAAGCGAGGAACAGCGAAAATTTGGTATTTTCAACCAGATCGACCATCATCGTAAACGCCTGATCCATTTGAGTTAACAACAATAAAATGATGAGAATAATCACTAAGCTTAAAAACGATGCTTTTACAAAATTCTTAAAGGAGCGGATTAAATGATTGACTCCATCAATAAACCGTGAAATTCTTGATTTTTTTTCGGGCATAAGAGTAGGTTAGATGTAATTGTCTAAGGTACAGATTAAACCAATTTGAAGCAATAGGTTTTTTCCTGAGCAGAAAATGGGATTTTTCCTAATTTTAAGATTTTGCTTATGGCTTCCATATCTTTTAGCTATTTTTAAGGATAATTTAAAAACATATCTATCATGGCAAAACCCGCAAACTGTATTTCTGAAACTGAGGCAAGAACCCTTTATAATAATTGGGATAATCGCGCTACACTTATCAATAATAATCTGGCTCCCGATGTACGCGATGTTATATTTAGCGTGGAAGAATTGGAAGCGTATTTAAAGTATGTTAAGGAAAACCATGTTGGGATGTCAAAACAAGGCATAAGAATCTATTTCGCTGCTTATAACAATGCACAATCCACCAAGGCAACCGTTTTTTTGGCACCCACCAATGGGACAAGTGCCAATGCTCCAAATAATTATGCTATTGAAGCATTAAATAAAGGACAGGGTGGATGGCCACCAAATATTTACTAGATTGGAATTTATAGATTATATTGGGAATACTATTCCAATTTTGTTGGTTGAATTTTTAGCAGCAATTGTTGGAATCTATTATTTAAAAAAAGAGACACGCCTAAAAAGTTCAGTTCACTTGGTAACTTTTTTATGGCTTACTCTGTTTGTTGAAGTAATTGGCTCGTATGCTCCTATTGCATATTTTTCGGACTACAAATATTTTTCATTTGTTGAAGGAACACCATTTAGTAAAAACTATTGGTTATACAATTGTTTTCTCATTGTTAGTTTTAGTTTTTTTGTTTACTATTTTCGGTCTTTTATAAAATCTAAAAAAACGAGATTACTGCTTAAAGTATTAATCTTCTTTTTTATATTTTCTTCAATTATCAATTTGTTGTTTTCTGAAGTTTTCTTTGTGGGATATTCTCAGTATGTGACTCTTACAGGAACATTGCTGCTGTTTTTTAGTGTAGTTCTCTTTTATTTTGAACTGCTCCGAAGCGACTTCTTATTACAGCTAAAACAATTCTTACCCATTTATATATCAGTAGGAGTTTTACTTTATAATTTGTGTGTGACCCCAATTGATATATTTTCTAATTACTTTAGTGCAGGAAATGATTATTTTGTAAAGCTAAAGAACGATGTATATCTATACGCTAATATCTTTATGTACGTTACCTTTATAGTTGGTTTCATTGTATGCTCCAGAAGGAAGAAGTCTTATTAATTGCCTATTTTATTGCTGTAATATTTTTACTGGTATTATTTGTGGTGTTCTTTTTTATTGCATTTCAACGTAAAAAAAACAAATATCTATTTGAACGCCTAGAAGCCGAAAAAAAGTTCGAAAAGGAACTCGCCAATTCCCAGCTTGAGATTCAGGAACAAACCTTAAAGAATATTGCTTGGGAACTACATGATAATGTAGGGCAATTGCTTTCGGTAGCCAATATTCAACTGAATATGCTTATGAACAGTGCGCCCGAAAAATTTCATCAACAGATTATAGAGACCAAGGAGGTAGTGACCGCATCGGTTACCGAAATACGTTCATTGTCTAAAATTCTGAATACAGATGTGATTAAAACCAATGGCCTCGTTGCATCTCTTGAGGTAGAATTGGAACGATTTAACCGATTAAATTTTCTAGTAGCCACGTTTAAAGTTGAAGGCGACGAAGTTTCGATTAAAAGCCAAGACGAAATTATTATTTTTAGAATACTTCAGGAATTCTTTTCAAATGTGATGAAGCATGCCAAAGCAAATAATTTATTCGTACATTTAAGTTATAAAGAGAACGCACTTGAAATTTTGGCAAAAGATGATGGGGTAGGCTATGATGCTAGTGTACACCACGGGAACAGTGGAATGCATACTATGAAAAGCCGAGCCGAGTTGTTACAAGCAGATTTCAAGATTGATTCAAAAATTGGAGAAGGAACAAACCTATTTCTAAAATATCCCTATACGCATGACAAGCAGTCCTAAAGAACACGCTATTGCCATTGTAGACGACCACTTACTTTTTGCCGGTTCATTAGAAAAGCTGATTAACTCATTTACCGGATTTCACGTACTCTATCATGCCAAAAACGGACTTGATCTTCAGCAAAAAATTAAAAGCAGTAAAGATCGGCCCGAGATCATTTTGCTGGATATCAACATGCCGGTAATGGATGGTTTTGAAACTGCCGAATGGTTGACCGAAGAGTACCCAGACATAAAAGTACTTGCGCTTTCGATGGACGATGATGAGAACACCATCCTCAAAATGTTACGCAGAGGTGTAAAGGGTTATTTGTTAAAGGACATTCATCCAGATAAATTAAAGGAAGCACTTTCGGAAGTCATAGACAAAGGATATTATCATTCCGAAAGAGTGGCAACTACACTTTTACATTCCTTACAACCCGGTAATCAACACGATGAGCTTGCTTTTAAAGAAAATGAAATTATTTTTTTACAACTCGCCTGTAGTGAAATGACCTATAAAGAAATTGCGAGCGTAATGAATCTGAGTCCGAAAACCATTGATGGCTATCGTCAAGAATTGTTTAACCGACTCAATATTAAAAACAGGGTCGGCCTGGTGATATTTGCCTTAAAGAATAATATTATTTCTATTTAAGACAGGCTTTCCATAAGGGATCGTTCGGTGGCGGAGCCACTACAATAATCTCTTCCTTTTTTACCGGGTGGATAAAACCCAAGGATCTGGAATGTAGATGAATGCTTGCATCCTGATTACTTCGGTCAAATCCGTACTTTAAATCCCCCTTGATAGGGGAACCGATGGCCGATAACTGACTCCTAATTTGATGGTGTCTGCCGGTCTCTAGATCAATTTCCAACAAAAAATAGGTATCCAAGGCTTTGACCACCGAATAACTCAAAACCGCTTTCTTACTATCGGGAACTTCCTTGAGATGCGCATAGGATTTGTTCTGTTTCGGATTTCGTTTTAGATAATGCACCAACCTATCCGAATCTTTGGGAGGAGGGTTCTTTACGAGGGCCCAATAGGTCTTTTTGGTAGCGCGATCGGCAAATAGTTTATTGAGTCGGGCGAGGGCTTTCGAAGTTCTCGCAAATACCACAATGCCGCTGGTAGGGCGATCCAACCTATGCACCACTCCCAAGTACACCGCCCCCGGTTTTTGGTATTTTTTGGCGATATATTCCTTCACTACTTCCGAAAGTGGTACGTCACCCGTTTTGTCACCCTGCACAATATCCCCGGGCCGCTTATTGACGACAATAATATGGTTATCTTCAAATAATACCTGAAGATTGTCGGGTGTTGAGTACATTAATATTGTTCTTTGTCGGTAGGGAAATCACCACTTTTTACATCGGTAATATATTGCTGAAAGGCATTGGTCATATCACTGAACAAATCGAGGTATCTTCTCAAGAACCTTGGGTTGAACTCATGTGTCATGCCCAGCATATCGTGGGTAACCAACACCTGACCATCAACCCCATTTCCAGCGCCGATACCAATAATAGGAATGGATACACTTTTCGCAACTTCCTTGGCTAATTTGGCAGGTACTTTTTCCAGAACAATGGCGAAACAACCGGCTCTTTCCAATAATAAAGCGTCTTCTTTTAGTGTTTCTGCCTCTTCTTCTTCCTTGGCACGAACTGTATAGGTGCCAAATTTATAAATGGACTGCGGTGTTAGTCCAAGGTGACCCATCACTGGAATTCCGGCGTTTAAAATGCGTTTTATCGATTCTTTTATTTCTTTTCCTCCCTCCAGTTTCACCGCATGCGCACCACTTTCCTTCATAATTCGAATAGCCGAACGCAATGCTTCTTTGGGATCACTCTGATAACTTCCGAAAGGAAGATCCACCACTACCAAACTTCGTTCTATCGCCCGAATAACAGAAGCTGCATGATAAATCATTTGATCCAACGTAATAGGTAAGGTGGTTTCGTGCCCTGCCATTACGTTCGATGCAGAGTCGCCAACCAGGATTACATCGACCCCTGCATTATCCACAATTTTCGCCATGGTAAAATCATAGGCTGTAAGCATGGAGATTTTTTCACCTTTGTTTTTCATATCCACCAAGGTCTTGGTAGTAATCCGCTTGTATTCTTTTTTTGCTGTAGACATAGGTTTTATAACAGAATGAGCGGTAAAAGTACTAATTTTGAGAATCAATCTTTAAACAATCTCTTATGAAGTTTATACCGACGTTCCTCTGTTTTTTCGCAACTGCCTTTACTTTTGCACAAAGCGACTTTACCGAAGCCGATGCCAAACAGGTAATTGATACTTTTTTTGAAGGATTTCATAAGGCTGATACCTTGAAAATGCGCTCGGTGCTTATGAAGGAAGTCACTTTGCAAACTGCCTTCACCGATAAAGATGGCCTTGCCAAAGTCAACGACGGATCTATGGCAAATTTACTAATGGCAATTGCCAATCGTGGTGTAGATCAAAAATGGGATGAACGATTACTGGACTATAAGGTTCAAATTGATGGAAATATAGCGCAGGTATGGACGCCCTACCAGTTTTGGTTCAATGATAGTTTTAGCCATTGTGGCGCCAATTCATTTACTCTGGTTAAAACAGAAGACGGTTGGAAGATCATTCATCTAATCGATTCCAGAAGGAAGGATGACTGCTTCGATTAGCAATCACTTATATTTACTTGTACAGCCAGACCACCCTCACTTGTTTCCTTGTATTTACTGGTCATGTCTTTGGCAGTTTCCCACATGGTAGCAATTACTTTGTCGAGTGGCACTTTTGCATGAGACGGGTCCCCGTCGAGTGCCATTTCACAGGCATTGATGGCTTTGATGGCTCCCATCGCATTTCGTTCAATACACGGAATTTGGACCAATCCGCCAATGGGGTCACAGGTGAGTCCCAAATGATGTTCCATGGCAATTTCACTGGCCATTTGAACCTGTGCCGGAGTACCACCCATCAACTCTGCTAACGCCCCGGCCGCCATAGCCGAAGAAACTCCAATTTCGGCTTGGCATCCGCCCATAGCCGCTGATATGGTGGCTCCTTTTTTAAATAAGCTTCCTATTTCACCGGCCACCAGCATAAATTGTTTCACATCCTTAAAATTGGCGTCGTGATTTTCAATCACCATATAATACATCATAACAGCAGGTATCACACCGGCACTTCCATTGGTGGGTGCGGTGACCACTCTTCCCAGAGATGCGTTTACCTCATTTACTGCAAGTGCAAAGCAAGAAACCCACTTTAGAATCTGCCTGAATTTAACTTCGGTACCACGAATCGCTTCGATCCACTCTTGCGGATTGCTATAGGTCGCATCTCCAATAAGATTTTTATGCATATCGAAGGCGCGGCGTTGTACATTGAGTCCCCCGGGCAATTTGCCTTCCGTATGACAGCCCACGAACATAGAATCGAGCATAACAGCCCAAATAGCGTTTAATTTGGCATCAATCTCTTCATCACTGCGCAAAGAGCGTTCGTTCTCCAGTACAATTTCCGAAATGGATTTCCCTTCAGTATCACAATGAATAAGTAATTCGGTGGCCTTTTCAATCTGAAAAGGAAATTGTGCAAACTTCTCCAGCTTCTGTTTGGCGCGTTTTCGCTCCTGTTGTACCACAAATCCGCCACCAATAGAGTAGTAGGTAGCAGTTACTTTTTTGCCATCCCGCAGCGTCGCTCGGAATATCATCCCGTTAGGATGGAATTCTAAGAATTTTCTATTGAATTTGATGTGTTCCTTCGGAATAAAGGGTACGTCCAATTCGTTATTAAGTTTTATAACACTTTTCGAAGTGATATGAGCAACATCTTTGTCAATGTTTTCAATTGGAAAAGTAACGGGATCGAAACCACAAAGTCCAAGCATTACTGCAATATCGGTGGCATGACCTTTACCGGTAAGGGATAGAGAGCCATACAAATCGACCGAAACTTCTGCGATGTGGGCAAAGTGCCCCTTCGTTTTCAATTCTTCTATCCAACGTCCTGCTGCCCGCCACGGACCCAGAGTATGAGAGCTGGACGGCCCCACACCTATCTTTAACATATCAAAAACACTTATACTTTCCTTGGACATCTTGTGGACAAATATAGAGTTTCTATTGCTTCAGAACGAGTTTTTAATAGGTAAAAAATAGGTGTTTAAGTCGTATATTTACTAGAATTGGAACAGGAATTCATGATTAAGTCTCAACTATGTGTTATGATATAAAGGCAAGTCTGGAGGCACAACTTCAACGTGCAAGAAGGAATAATGATCTGCAGGCAATTTCGGAAATTATTGAAAAATTAGCTCCACTCACCGACTTACCGATTTACCACGCCTCGGGTTTTAGTCATCCCGAAATGCTAATTTATACAGATAGATCTCCTAACTTCCCTGAAGTAGCGACTTGGGGGCTGGTGCCAAATTGGGTACGCGATCAGGAACAGCTAAAAAAAATATGGAATAACACTTTAAATGCCAGAGGGGAGACTATTTTTGAGAAACCGGCCTTTCGTCTTTCGGCTAACAATAATCGCTGTATCGTCTATGTGGATGGTTTTTATGAACACCATCATTACAAAGGAAAAACCTATCCCTTCTATATTCATCGAAGGGACAAATTACCTATGGCACTTGCAGCGCTTTGGAGCGAGTACCATGATTTGGAAACCAGAGGCGTATGCATCACTTTTTCCATTGTAACTACGACCGGAAATCCTATGATGGCCAAAATTCACAACAATCCAAAACTGAAAGAACCTCGAATGCCGGTGATTCTTTCTGAAGAAATGGAAGATGCCTGGCTACAACCTATTCAGTCTGAATTGGACAAGCAGCAGATCGAAAGTTTGATACAGGAGTTTCCTGAAAACGACCTTGAAGCCTATACAGTGGCTAGATTAAGAGGAAAGGAATATATAGGTAATGTGGAAACGATTTCAAATAGATTTGAGTATGCCGAATTGCCCGAACTGTAATTTCTTCTGAAACTGAATTGCACTGCGTTATTGCCTTCTGTTGGCTAGTAGAGGAGGAGGTTCTCCCGTGAAGGGATTCCATCTACTGATGCTTTTGGCACCCATACCCGAAGCCTTTATCACAGCGCGATCTCCATAGCGTTCCCGCATCTTGTCCATGGCCTGATATAGGTTGATGATCTTGTCGTTGTCATTAAAAAGGTCAATTTGTTGTCCACCCTCAACCAAATGACTAAAACGCACTCCCACCAAACGCACCAATAGCCTTCGTTGGTATAATTTTCTATAGAGTTCCATGACAACAGGCATTATTTTATGATCGGCAGCGCTATATGGAATACGTTTTTGCTGGGTGTAGGTTTGGAAATCGGAATACCGGATCTTAAAAGTAACACAGGCCGTTAACTTATTACCCCTTCTTAGTTGGTAGATTAAGTTTTCGGTCATGGCAGTGATAATTCCTTCCAGTTTTTTTATATCGGTAGTGTCTTTGTCGAAGGTGCGTTCGGTGGAGATGGATTTCCGTTCGGTATATTGTACTACCGGGGAATTATCGATCCCATTGGCTTTTCTCCAAAGGGTTTCTCCATTTTTCCCAAAAACGCGCGCCATCATTTCCAAGGGCATTTCCTGAATGGTTTTTATTTGTTTGATGCCCAAATCACAGAGCGATCGGTAGGTAACCTCTCCCACCATGGGAATTTTACGCACCGAAAGCGGGGAGAGGAAGGGTTTTTCGGTACCCTTTAGTATGTGTATCTGATTGTTGGGCTTGGCCTCTCCTGTGGCAATTTTGGAAACAGTTTTATTGACTGAATGACCAAAAGATATAGGTAGTCCCGTTTCTTTGATGATACGCGAACGCAATTCGGTGGCGAGCTGGTGGCAGCCAAAGAATTTATCCATCCCGGTAAGGTCAATATAGAACTCATCTACCGAGGTCTTTTCATAGAGCGGAACACTTTCTTTGATGACATCGGTCACCGTATTTGAAAATTTACTGTAGATACCCGAGTTTCCTCTTAAAACAATGGCTTCGGGACATAACTGTTTTGCCAAGCGCATGGGCATGGCCGAATGGATTCCAAAGGCTCTGGCCTCATAACTACAGGAAGCCACCACACCCCGATCACTGGTGCCTCCAATAAGAATAGGTTTTCCATTGAGTTTGCTGTCGAGCAGGCGCTCACAGGACACAAAGAAGGTGTCAAGGTCCATGTGTACTATGGAGCGGTTTTCGTTCATAACTATATATCGCTTCGAACGATTTGTTCTTTTATTTATATACTCTACATCTTTAACAATAGAAGGCTAGGTTGCCTATAAGGAAGCCAACATCAGGCATTATTGGTGGGGCGCACCCTTCGGTTAAAGTTTTTAACCGAATTGGCCTGCAATGCAGTATCGCTATATCTGGGATCCTGAATAATGGGGTAACGAACCATCTTTATCACCTCAATAGAGATGCAGTCAAATTCTTCCATGACTTTTCCGGTAATCTTATAAATTCCCTTACCCCTAAATTTATATCGTTCGGCTACCGGTGGAAAGTGTACGGTATCTATAAAGTCACCATCTCGGTCTATAAAATTTCCAAAATACATTCTTTTGCTATTTGAGGTTACCGTAACTTTTGTAGTTACTAGATACCCTTCTATCTCAACAATTTTACCTACAAAATCGGGTAAGTGTTTCGCTCGCATTGCGCTTCTGGAAGGAGCTAGTAGCAGTTTAAATGGGTCGCATAACGGAAAGTGTAATAATTCCATTTGATCAAAGGCATCTTCCATGCGTGTACTGGGAAGATTGGGCGTAGTATAGGTCATCTTTTCAGCTTTAAAAAGGGTTAATATATGTTCTTCGAAAGTCACTTTGTGTATCTTCATATGAGCCTCCCATAACAGTTCCCGCTTGTTTCTTTTGGTAAAACGGAAGGCGTCAATTTTAATTAGAATGTTCACCTGTTCCACCGAAATGGGAACTCTGTCTATAAAATCGTCCAGGCTGAGGTAATAGCCATTTTTATTGCGTTCGTTTACAATGCGCTTCATCACTTTCGATTCTAAGGCATGTAAAAAGGCAAAGCCCAAAAAGATGTTTGTTCCTTCAATGACGGTTTCCGCCCTGCTGTGATTAATACAAGGAGCAAGAATGGTTGCCCCATGCATACGGGCTTCATGGACATACAACTCTGGGCGATAAAAGCCACCACCATTGTTGAGGGTTGCTACCATATATTCCAAAGGGAAATAGGCCTTTAAGAACAAACTCTGGTAACTTTCTACGGCATAGGAGGCCGAATGCCCTTTGGCAAATGCATAGCCGGCAAAGCTCTCAATTTGTCGCCAGACCTCTTTGGTGAGTGCTTCCGATTTCCCGCTGCTGTGGCAATTGTCAAAGAAAAGCTGCTTCACCTTTAAGAATTCATCTCGGGACCGAAACTTTCCGGACATTCCTCTGCGCAGCATATCGGCTTCCCCCAACGTAAGGCCTCCAAAGTAATGCGCCACTTTAATGACATCTTCCTGATAGACCATCACTCCGTAGGTTTCGGGCATGATGTCTGCCAGTACAGGATGAGCGTCTTTCCTTCTTTCGGGGAAGCGATACCGCAAGATGTATTCTCGCATCATACCCGATTTTGCCACGCCGGGGCGTATCACCGAACTGGCTGCCACCAAGCCCAGATAATCATCTACCTGTAACTTCCGAAGCAACATCCGCATGGCAGGCGATTCTACATAAAAACAACCAATCGCCTTTGCGTTTCGCAATAGGTCCTTAATGCGTTCATCCTGCTTGAAGCGCTTGATATCGTGAATATCAATAGGAGGAAGCTCCGGGTGGTTGTACCGCACCACTTCTACGGCGTCTTTGATTTTCCCCAGTCCTCGCTGACTCAAAATATCAAATTTGTACAGGCCGATGTCCTCGGCAACCACCATATCGAATTGGGTGGTGGGAAAGCCCTTGGGAGGCATAAAGGTAGCGGTGTAATAGTGGATGGGTTTTTCGGAAATAAGGATGCCCCCTGCATGAATCCCCAGATAGTTGGGAAACCCCTGAATGTATTTACTGTACCGTACGACCAGTTGCGATAATTTATCCAAAGTGTTGTAATTATAATCGCCTTTGGAGAGTACATCGATCTCTGCTTTTGGTAAACCGAATACCTTCCCCAGTTCCCGAATCGAGGCTTTGTATTTAAAGGTGTTGTAAACAGTAAGTAGGGCGGTATTTCGAAATCTTCGAAAGATAAATTCAGTAATATCATCCCGATCCTTCCAGGAGAAATCGATATCGAAATCGGGCGGATTTTTACGGTATAGGTTGATAAAACGCTCAAAGTATAGGTCCAGCTCGATGGGGTCCACATCGGTGATGCGAAGTAGGTAGGCGATCACACTGTTGGCGCCGCTTCCGCGTCCCACATAAAAATAGCCTTTAGTGCGGGCGTATTTTAAGATCTTCCAATTGATAAGAAAATAGGACACAAACCCTTTTTCTTTGATAATGCCCAATTCCTTCTGAATACGGTCCAAAATAGCATCGGTAGGGGTGCCGTAACGATACGGGAGCCCTGCATAGGTGAGTTTTTTTAGGAGTTTGTAGTCGAGCGCTTCGTTCCCGGTATATGCATGCTGGTTGTTAGGAGTTTCTTTGCTGAAGTCGAAAGAAATACGACATCGTTTTAAAAGCTGTTGGGTGTTTTCTATGAGTTTGGGGAATTCTTTAAATGCTTCTTTTAGTGCGTTTTCTGAACAGAGTAGGTTGGTTTCCTGGCCTTGTTCGGAAATGGGGAGTTTGCTTAGTAAGGTATTATTATCAATGGCCCGAAGCAGCCGATGCGTATTAAAGCCTTTTTTGTTCTGAAAGCTTACGGTATGTAGGATGACCAGTTTCTCCAAATGGTCTCTCCAGGGTGAAAATTTGAGTCGGTTGAGGTCTTCGGCCCGTACGCCCAGAAATTCATTTTCAGAAAGGCTGGTCTCTGTGAAGACTGCAAAGGGATAGATTACAAAGGTGTGGGGGAGTTGTTTGGCGCGACCGGGGATTTTTTCTCCCGCATATAAAAAGGAAGACAGGTAATTGTTGATTTGCATAAAGCCCTCATTGTTTTGTGCAAGGATGACAAACTGCTGTTGGGCTCTATTCCGAAAATCGACCCCCAATACCGGCCGAATGTGATGTTGGGGCGCTAGGCGCACAAAATCGAGGCAGGCCGAGGTGGTATTGATATCGGTAAGGGCGAGGCAGGGAATATCGAGCTCCTCTGCAAGTTCTAGCAGATCCTTTGGCTTTATGGTACCATAGCGCAGGCTATAATAGCTATGTACATTAACAAACATATACAATCTGGATATATTCCAAAATTATGGAATAATTCCAAGTTTACCAAAAGAAGTTTTCAAAAAAGTAGTGTGTTTTAAAAAATCTTATTTCTTCTTCCGCGGATTGGGCTTTAGCGACATCACATAGTGATAACTTTCGTCCAGATACTTGGCGAGTAGATCCAGATCTTCGAGCATGGCATCGGGAACGAGGACGTAATCGCGCATCACTGCACCGTAGGACTTGTAGATGGTGGTATTGTGGTCTTTTTTAAACTTTTCCTGCGATTCTTTTGAAAGTCGGATACCCAACTCACCATCTTTATTGAGGAGTGAGAACATATGAGTGTTTGCTGCGGTATAGGGCATGGTCTTTCCAAGTCGCTCGAATTTAGGATTCATCGTTACCAAACGATCGTATATTTTTAGTTTTTCTTCCCACATGACTATTGAATTAGCCTTAAAGATATTAATTATTGCTGAATGAAGTGATAATGGAGTGCAAGAGGGATTGAGGCGGCATCCTTTTTATTTGCAAAGACTTTCGACTGTACTTCCACGTCTTTGCTGAGTGCGATTGAAATACTCAGTATGACAATTTCGGAGACAAATAAAAAGATATAGCCGAAAGCCCGGCTCGCCAAAGGCGAAGCTTGCCATAAAAACTGACACCATGTCAGACACTTTCAACTGGCATAGTCCTTGTCATATACCTCGCATAACTAAAAATTGAATTCGTAACACATATAATAATAACACTATGAGTAAAATAATTGGAATCGACTTAGGAACTACCAACTCGTGTGTCGCCGTAATGGAGGGTAGCGAGCCAACAGTAATTCCGAATGCCGAAGGAAAAAGAACAACACCTTCTGTAATTGCCTTTGTGGAAGGTGGCGAAATTAAAGTAGGGGATCCTGCCAAAAGACAGGCGGTGACCAATCCTACTAAAACCATTTCATCCATAAAACGTTTTATGGGAAATAAATTCACCGAATCTAAAAGTGAAGCCGAACGCGCTGCTTTTAAAGTGATGAAAGGGGATAACGATACCCCACGTGTGGATATTGACGGACGTTTGTATACACCTCAGGAATTGAGTGCGATGGTACTTCAGAAAATGAAGAAAACCGCCGAAGATTATCTGGGACAAGACGTTACCGAAGCGGTGATTACCGTTCCGGCCTATTTTAATGACAGTCAGCGTCAGGCCACCAAAGAAGCCGGTGAGATTGCAGGACTAAAAGTAAGACGTATTATAAACGAACCTACCGCAGCCGCTTTGGCCTACGGTATGGATAAAAAAGGAAAAGACCAGAAGATCGTGGTATTCGATTTTGGAGGAGGAACGCATGACGTTTCTATCTTGGAATTGGGTGACGGTGTTTTTGAAGTATTGTCAACCGATGGGGATACCCATTTAGGAGGTGACGATGTAGATCAAAAAATTATCAATTGGTTGGCTGAAGAATTTGAAAAGGAAGAGTCTATGGATCTTAGAAAAGACCCAATGGCACTGCAACGTTTGAAGGAAGCTGCCGAAAAAGCAAAAATCGAATTGTCATCTGCGGCACAGACCGAGATCAACTTGCCATATGTTACGGCTACTGCTAGTGGACCGAAGCACTTGGTAAAGACCTTGACCAAGGCGAAGTTTGAGCAATTGATCGATGATTTGGTAAAAAGAACTATGAAGCCTTGTGAAACTGCGTTAAAGGCAGCAGGTTTAAAGAAAACAGATATTGACGAGATTATCCTTGTTGGTGGTTCTACCCGTATTCCTGCCGTACAGGAAGCGGTAGAAAAATTCTTCGGAAAGGCACCTCACAAAGGAGTGAATCCCGATGAAGTAGTAGCTGTAGGAGCTGCCATTCAAGGGGGTGTATTGACCGGAGATGTGAAAGATGTATTGTTACTGGACGTAACGCCACTTTCCTTGGGTATTGAAACCATGGGCGGTGTATCCACACGTTTGATTGAAGCCAATACAACCATCCCTACCAAAAAAAGTCAGGTGTTTTCTACTGCGGCCGACAATCAGCCGAGTGTGGAGATCCACGTATTGCAGGGAGAGCGTGCTATGGCTACCGACAACAAGACGATTGGACGTTTCCACCTAGATGGAATTCCACCTGCGCGTAGAGGAACACCTCAAATTGAAGTGACCTTCGATATTGACGCGAATGGTATCATCAAGGTAAGTGCGACCGATAAGGCCACGAACAAGTCACAGGATATTCGTATTGAAGCGTCTTCAGGATTGACTGAAGAGGAAATCAAGAAGATGAAGGCGGAAGCCGAAGCAAATGCGGAAGCCGATAAGGTTGCCAAGGAAACTGCCGACAAGCTGAATGAAGCCGACGGTATGATCTTCCAGACTGAAAAGCAATTGGAAGAGTTTGGTGATAAACTTTCTGCCGATAAGAAAGCGCCTATTGAAGAAGCGTTGACTGAATTAAAGAAGGCGTACGAAACCAAAGACCTAGCTACAATTCAGCCGGCATTGGACAAGATCAATGAGGCGTGGAAAACTGCTTCTGAAGAGATGTACAAGGCGCAGGCCGAAGCCCAGCAGGGTGCTCCAGCAGGTGATGCCGGAGATACCGCTTCACAGAACGGTAATGAAAATGCCGATGTAGAAGACGTAGACTTCGAAGAAGTCAAGTAGCCTGTCCTGAGCGTAAGTTGAAGGATAGACTTCGAAGAAGTGAAGTAAGCGGCTGGATGTTAGAAAACATAAGCTTGCAATAAAAAAACCCAACCGAAAGGTTGGGTTTTTTTGTTTGTTATAACATTGCGTGCTTATTTCTCTGAAATTTGCTTGGCAATTCCATTCACATCGTAATAGTCGGTGACCATAGCAATTTTACCGTCCTCATTCATCCAATATAATCCGAACCATTTTACGCCGATTTCCTTTTTACTTGCGGTATGCGTAGCTTTCCAAGTACCGTACACGCGAATAGCATCCGGGTTAACAGAAGCTGAAGCTTGCGGATAAACAGAACCGGACCACATGCCACCCGCAGTGGTATCTGGTAACTCGATACCCTCCATGAACTGAATATTGTCAAAATTGGCGTGGTAATCCTTTAATGCTGAAAGAAGATCGGCCTTGGTAAGCCATTTCCCTCCGTTGTATTGTGGAGGGCTCCATTTTAGCGTATCGGAAAGAAGTTCAGACAATTTCTCTAAGTTCTCTGCACCGTGTGCGGCTGCAAAGGCGCGAATGGTTGCTACTTTCGAATCGAAGGCGGCGTAATCCGGAGCATCTTCGGCCTTGGTAGTTTCTACTTCTTCTTCAACCGATGCCTTCTCGGGGGTCTCTTTACAGGCATTTAGTGATATAAAGATCATTAGGAATACTAGAATACTTACACTTTTCATATGAATTAATTTTATAGACATAGCTGTCTGGTTAGTAGTGCATTAAAGGTAGGTTATTAACCGCGGTCTACTACACATTCCTACAGAATTTTTTAAAGAAGTGAAGTGAAAGCAGCGTGAATGCTGCCTCTTTTTTTTAAAAAGCTACTTAACAACCGTCTGCTCCAAAGGAAAATACGAGTTCTTGATCTACCTTTTCACCTTTTGCATTTTCGGCAGCTTCCCAGCTATCCGGCATGTTGTTAATTAGCTCAATCATCTTGGAATCTATAGTTGAATAGCCCGATGTGCGTACTATTTTGGCATTTGAAACGGCCCCATTTTTGGTGATCGTAAAATTCAGTCTGGCTGGTTTTAGCCTATTTTTCTGCACCATGACCCTTTGTTCCTTGCTATTTTCTTTGAGGTAGTCAAGGAGTGCCTCTTTGCCGGTTGTATAGACCGCTTGCTTTTCAGGTACAACGGTGAGGTACGGCGTCCAAATACTTTGTTGCAGTTCGCCGGTCTCGAAGCTTTTCTCGGTATATTTTGCCGAAATCAAAATATTGGCTGAATAATCGAACGATTGTAGCAATGCGAGTTGCGCTGCTGAAAAGACACCACTGTTAGTTGTTTTATTACTATCGGTTTGGTTACCATCCTTTAAAGTGATAACACTCAGCGACGCGTAAGACACGATGCGATCGGCATGCTCCTTGGCAATAAAATCACTGAAGGATTTCGCATTTTGCAAGTCAGTTTTTGAAATGCTATTAAACCGTGTGCCTACAACATAAGAAAAGGCCGGTAGGGCAGGATGAATCACTTGTTGTTCGATCTGTTCATCAGCAGGAACACTGTTGCTATTAACAGCCACAGCTTGATCCTTTTTGCTGCCAAACATACAATTAAAACCATAGGCCATTAGAGTGAGTGTGATAAGTGCTATGCTTACTAGTAGAATCTTCTTATTCATATTTCTGTATCGTTTATTGCTAAACTGCGTTATAATGCAGTTTAGGTTTTGTTGTTGCCTGTTTTATTTTTTTTCTTTTCTAAATCAAGGTATAGCTGTTCCACCTTATCTCTAGCCCATTGTGTTTTTCTTAAAAACGTAAGGCTGGATTTTATAGATGGATCACTTTTAAAACAATTGATATTAATTTTCATTGCTAATCGTTCCCAACCATAGTGTTTCACTAACACCTCTAGTATTGTAACCAGTTTTACTCCATGCAGCGGGTTATTGGGTTGTTCTTTATAGGGTGTATTTTCTTTATCCATTAATACGATGATTACTCCTTTTAAAATTGACTACAGCTTAGAGTTACTAACTATCAAATATACAGGGGACAGCTGGTTAATGGATGGGATTAAATGTAAAAAAAATGTGAATTAAATGTGAAGTGCTTGAAATAGGGCAAATGCAATAGCGTTTTGATGAAAATAAAAATGATTAGTAAGTCATTTTTAAGATTATTCTGTATAAATAGTATGGGTCTTCTGTCTTGCTTTTTTAACTTCAATTTTTTTGAGCATCCAGGAAGGATACTCTTTATCATCTTCGGCATCATAAATGCGGATATTTTGTGATTCATTGGGTTGAATAAGATCAAACTGCTTAAGGTTTAAAATTTCTCCTGCGGTTTGTACACCCGAATAACTCGCTCCGGCAATACCATGGGAAGCGATACTGGCTCCACATAAAAATAAATTCTTAATTTCACTTCTAGGTTTAAAAGCAAATGGACCTATTTGCTTCAGCGTTTTCTCTGTGCCATAAACGCTTCCATTGGTTGAATTAATATAGAATCTATTGGTAATTGGCGTGCCCAATTCTTTAATGATAATATGATTACTAACCCCGGGAAGCACTTTTTCTAGGGTATTGATCATTTTTGTTGTCAATTGATCTTTAAATTCGAGATAGGCTTTTGAGCGCTGACTTTCCTCATTTTCAAATTGTTTAAACGACTCATAATCTATATAGGTTATTACTTCCAGTGTATGGTGTTTACCATCAAAACTAATTGGGTCTTTGAGGGTAGTACAGCTTACAAACATTCCCAAAAATTCATCTCCGTCTAGAATATTTGGCTTCAGCATTTCTTCATAAATTTCATCCAAATCTCCTTCGGCCATAAGCCAAATATTTCCAGAATCTAATCCTGCTTTCGTGACGTCCATATCTACGGTTAGGAATAACATGAGGGAAGTAACGGAATATTTTGTTTTATCAAGCTTTTTGAGCAATCGCTTCCTTAAATTTTCTCTACCCACTAATTTTTTATACGTAATATCCGGATCGGCGTTTGATATGATGTTCTCAGCGAAGAGTTGTTCACCGTTATCTAGCTGGACTCCAATGGCCTTCTTTTTTTTATCGCCTTCTAACAGAATGCGATGAACCCTCGTACTCGTTCTTACTTCACTTCCTTCCTTTTTTATGCAGTTTGTCATGGCTTTGATAATTGCACCACCACCGCCCATTGGGTAAAAACCTCCATTAAAATAATGATCCATTACAGCGCAGTGTAAAGGAAAACTTGCTCGAGCGGGTGCCAAACCGTGATCTCCAAATTGAATATTCAAAATCTTTTTTAGAAGAGGATCTTTAAGATACCAGTTAATGACTCTTTTTAAACTGAAAAGTGCATACTTCCCCATTTGTTTAGTGCGAAAGGGAATAGTAATTTGATCCCAAAAAGTTTTAATGTGAGGAATTAGCTGAAGTTGTTTGCTCACATTGCGAACCAGCGTTAGGTATTTGGCAATATTTTTTTTTTCAGCCGGAAATTTTTCTTGAAGTTTAAAAACCAATTCATCAAAATTGCCAGGAAAATCAAATCGTTCATCACCCATCCGGCAATGTTCATAGGCTTTAGGATTCATTCTAAAGAAAACCAAATCATTTGCAATTCCAAGACCTTCATATAATAAACTTGTAGGTTGTCCTTTGTCCAATTGACCAATATAATGCACTCCGGGTGTAAATCGATATCCGTCCAAATAGAAGCTGTGGCACCAACCTCCCGGCACTTCATGTTGTTCTAATACCAAAACTTTCTGACCTTTTTTTGCCAAACAAATTGCCGCTGAAAGACCTCCGGCACCAGAGCCAATAATTATAGTGTCATATCTTTTTGATTGCATATAAAATTTATGAACTTCCAAGATATGCTATTTTGATAGAAATTAACTAAGCTTCCGGAGTTTATTCAGGGCAGTTTATATCTAAAACAACTGGTATTAATTTTTGTTTATAACCCAACTACTTTACTTATTTAGTCACAATGCTAGAAAGAGTCTCTCCTTTTGCTAAATCCTCAATTTTTAAAATTCCTTTTTGAAGGGAATAAAACAATTTGGAAGTAAATGATTTTAGCATATAAGTATCATGATATAAATGGCTACGAATATTTACGTCTCCTATATATTTGGGATTCGTAAAAATTTGGCCCTCCAAACAATTGTAAAAAAAGATGCTAAATTCAAATTGATTCTCCTTTTTTGCACGTAACGAAATACTTCCTCCGCAGTTATTGTCATCTGAAAAAGATATTGTTCTGTTCTCAAATAGGTCCTTTTCTAATCCTAGTGAAATATTATCCAATTCTTGTGTGTCTTTTTAATCAATTGTTAGTGAAGTAACTGAAAATGTTTTTACTTCACTCGTCTGTTCATTCCTTAGTTTAAATGATTCATTTTGTTCATATACTAAAAACTGCTGGGCTTCTTTACTTAGTTTTATCTGTTTTTCTGAAGGCTCACAAGATGTAATTGATAAAATTAGACTAAATAATGAAATTGATAGGGCGCAGGTTTTCATGATATTGGGTTTAATATGGGTACTAATTTATAGGATATTGACAGTTGTCCTGATTTAAGTTTGGTGATGTTTTGTGTATTTTTTATGTATAAGAATTTTTATCTCCATTTTTTAAAGTAGTAGCTGCATTTCTTTAAGTCTGTTGGATTTGTAGTAGAAAAATACAAATTTTCTAGCAAATAGTATTTTTAAGGTCGCTGGGTCAAAACCATCGCCTTACTTTCTTACTATAGGCGGTATAGGCAGCTCCAAAATCTTTTCTCAGTCGTGGTTCTTCAAAGAACAAGATAAAAAAGTTGAAGGCTATAAACACTGCCAACGTATATCCCCACAAGGTATTCGATTCAAAAAAGAACGCCTGTGCGAGAAGCATGAGCAGTACGCCCACATACATTGGATTGCGAGAATAATTGTAAAGACCCTTTATGACCAACTGTTTGGTGGGATCGGCAGGAGAGAGCGTTCCCTTGCCCCGAACCGCAAAACTGATAATACAGTGGCTCATAATGAGAAACCCAACTAAAAATACAATCGCAGCCATATATTGAATGGTGGTGAGTGGTTGTGCGAAGATAATTTGTATCCGTTCTCCCAAGATAAAATAGGGGATGAGTCCAACCACGATTCCGGGTTGGAGAATGGTAAAAAACAAATTTCGTAAAAGCAATGATCTCATGACTGAAATAACAAAAGTGATTTGCCGCGAAAATAGACACCCCTAATTTAGTGAATTATACGCAGCTGAATAGCCGTTATTCACCATCTATTCACCTTCCTGCGTTTCTGTCCCGTGGTAAGATCCAAATTTAGAGCCTTTTCGATAATCTGGACGAGTGGATCTACGTTGGTGAGAAAAGACAAACCGGTGAGTTCTTCCACGCGATTCATACTGGTTAAGAATTGATAGTACTGCTTTTTCTGCTTCGGAAGGACATTCGGGATGATAAAAGTAAGTGTGCTAATTCCATCATCTGTCTCTCGTATAACAATCTTAAAAAGAGCATCGGGAACAGCAGCTTGTACTTCATCATCCTGTCCCAGCCACACAGCCGGAGTCTTATTAAAAAAGATAGGGCCGCAAATCACCCAGACACTACCATATTGATCGGCCCAATCGGTTACCTGAGATTCTAATGCCTTCCATAAGCCATTGTTTTGCCATTGTAATTGTGGGACGGCATTGAGGACAGTATGGGTGTTGAAACCTGCAAACATACTCATACGATCTGCTACGTCTTTCGGACACATATGTCCACGTACATAACGGTAATCACCGGAGACCTCTCGCAGATTGCGGGTACCGCTAACGGCATAGGTTTTATCGGTTGGGGCTTTTTTGATGGCAGCCAGACTATCATCGGTCATCCAGGTGGGGCGTGTGTAGGTAGGAATATCAGGACCCAACTTTTCTTTTACTTCGTATGCTACCCATTCGGGGATGGCTAAGAGATCTCCCACCCCGTCTCCATTATCGTCATCATCACTATCGAAAGATGAAGTATAGGCCGCAAAATGATACAAAAGATCGGATGGTGCGATCCCCCATTTGGTATGGTGATAAGTGCTATCCATAACAATGGGCTTGTATTTATTTCCCGGTGGCGACTGTGACCAAAGGGGCCATACCACCAAGGAAGCGACCAAGAGAACGCAATATTTCATAACAAATGGTTTATTGAGGAGTCGTTAAAACCAAAAATCCCCGATTGGCTGAGACCGAAACGGGGAGGAAGTATAAAGATACTTATTATTTTAGTGCACCACCAATTTAAGCGTGTGAATTCCTTCAGCATCTTCGATATTTAGGAAATAGATACCACTACTCATGGCGTGTTCTATTGTGATCTGCGCCGACGGCTTGTTTATTTTTTGCTGAAGTCCCAGTTGTCCCGATATCGCATGTACCGAGATTAACACATCCTCATACGATAGTGAGGGATTAAGTTGCAAAGTGATGGTTTCTGAAACCGGATTCTCAACGAGCAGATATCGTGTTTCCGAAGCAAAATCAGTAGTTCCAAGAACCGTTTGCCGAATCTCATCCAAGGCAAACTCGGCACTGGCAGCGGTTACCGTTACGTGCGACTCGTTCTCATTTGGAATATAGGTATTGACAAAAGGGGAGGTGTGCGTTCCTCCGATATCAGGAATAGCAAACCAATCGTCTTCATTGGTAATAGCCAGACTGCTAATCAAAGGAATAAAACTATAATCATCTTGATCCAAAGCGGCGATAAAGGCCACGATCACAGGATTGGAGGCACCGCCGCCGCCCAGTGCGGCTGAGATGTTCCCTGTCCCCCCGGGTGAACTATCAACGCCATCGCTGAATGCAAACGATTCGGCTTCGGCATCGAAGCTGTCTAGCGGTATTCCGAAGAAAAAAGAATCGAAACTCGTCACATTATTAGTAGTAGCGGCATCTGGTGTAAAATGCAAGGCTACATCTGCGGTTAGGCCACTTCCTAGATCGAGGGTAGTATCCACTACCTGCATGCCGGACGATCCCGTAGTTGCTCCCAAGGCACTACCATTCACCATGGCTACATTTCGCACCTGTGACGGAAACCCCAGTGCATCCAGTTCGGCTTGGAATGCGTCTCTAAAATTTGGAGCCCCTTCGGGTAACAATTTTGCCGGGTCTTGTAAGTAGTTGGATCCTGCCAATAAATGTCCTAGCAAATGATCGTACAGCATTTCTTTCGCCGCAGGGGAGTTGAGTACTTCATCGACTATGGCAACTGCATCGGCATCACCGAGTTCTTGAGCCAAATAATTAATAAGGTATTGAAGACTAATTGGGATGTTTGCCCCTCTGTGCGGCGAATCGAAAGAGATGTACAACCTCGTTTCGGTATCCATACTATTCTGTTCCATATAGGCGAGGCCATATCGGGCGATTAATCCACCCATACTTGGTCCCAACACCACCAATTCTTCGTCACCTACTTTTTCATTGTTTAAATAATTGATCATTTCAATTAAAACCATGGCATTGCGCTGTATATAATCCGCGCCACCGTCTATGTCCTTTCCTCCGGTGATGTATTGCGGTGCATTCAGAATAACAATGTCATAACCTTCATCCCGTAAGATATCGGCCATATTCTGGCCGCCAAAACTCAGACTGTTGTACAAGCCTGTAATATCACGTGCATCACCCGGATCGAAGCCGTCCAGAACGATAATGGGATTGTCCAATACGCCGTCCACATTGTCTAAAAAGATCTCGTATTCGCCTTCACCAAAATATTCTTGTGATTCGTCATATCCCTGATAACCGATAGTGGCCACGATTTGGGCGACAAAGCCCCGATTTTGAATGGGCCTATCGACCGATTTCTTCATAAAAGTACTTTGTGCAAATGCCGTAACCGAAAGGATAGAAAGGAGTAGGGTAAAAATTGATCTCATAGTTTGGGTTTAAAATTTTAGTTTCGGAAAGATACTAAAAATATTACCATAGCTAGCTTACACAAATTCGTTCAACGAGGCCTTATACACTTTAGTTCCAATCTTCCCGGCTGTCTTTAATTGATTGATAATGGTGCGAAGATCATCTGCTCTACTGATATAATTGGCATTGATGGTAATCAAATTCTCTTGGACATCGTTCGAATTGAGCGCATCCTGTACTCTCGCTTTACTTGCCCTTCCTTGATGATGGATATCGGCAACCAAGGCACAGATAATATCCGATTTTCCATCCAGGTCATACCATCTGTGATAGCGCTGCGTCATTTTTTTCTGAAGTAACTCGTTTGCAATGGCCACTTGGGCATCGCGCATAAGCCGATCCTTTTCACTCCAGTGTATAAGTCGGGCCGCATGTAAGATCTCTTGCGGATCGATACGCTTTCGAATGGGGTTTAAAAAGTTCATAAAGAGCTGAAGTTGCGGGGCGCCGTTGGGACCTGTATTCATGACGGTTTCCAGATCTGTCTGACTGCCATTCTCATTTACGCGGTGCAGACTGCCGTTGGTCATTTTAAGTTCCGGGAAGTATTTTTTCATATTAGCACTTTCCGAAAAACGTCTAAAAAGTAATATCAAATTGTCCTTGGGAGTGTGGGCTGCCAGTTGATAAAATCCGAAGGTAAACTTGGCTCGGTCATAGGTATTTATAAGGTTGAAGTGGTTTTTGCTTTCACAATAGCCGGTAATATGCAACAGATACGCCCAATGATCGATGCTGTCCTTATAATCGTCTCCATTGTATTGTTTTCCGTAGTATTCATTCGCTCTTTGGTATATTCCGAAATATCCTGCCGATGTATTATTCACTTCTCTACCTACATAAAATTCGTTACCGTTCGAATTGGTTTCTTTTGCATACCATTCGTTTTGACGTTGTGTCAATGCAAAGGCCGCAGAAGAGGTGATGCTGTTTCCTGTTGGGTCGATATCCAATAAGAGATCGGAACCGGGAATAAGTCCGTAAAACAAGGCCTGGTTGCCGGAATAGACTCGCTGGAAGGTATCTAAAAACTTGGCTATGGTCCATTTTACAACCTTGTCTGCCGAATTAGAGTAGTGGTACACCATATTGTCCACCACAATGCCAATATGTTTTTGAGGCACGTTTTGCATTCGTTTTTGTGCCACGTCTACATTCGAATCCTTTGTCACAAATACCAAATAGGGTCGGTCTGAAGGAGCCTGAGCGATCGTCCCTACCTTCGGGCATTGTGCAAACACTTCATGTACCCTGATATTGGCACCGACGTTCGATCCACCTCGAAATGTTTTGCAGTTAAAATCGAATGTCAAACCCGCTGCATGGCTTACAAAATGAGCGCAGTGGTTTAAATTGGCGTCGTGAAAGTTGTTGAGGCAAATCTGGTTGATGGATTTTCCGATAAGTGCCTCCAGTGTTGCTTTTAGCATACTGATTAATTTTTAGGTTCGTTAAAGGCATACCCTATAAAAAATCCCCACTTGGTTACGACCAAGAGGGGAGCTGGTATGCAATTCAAATTGCTATCTAAAGATATTGAATTTATTTCAAATGGTCTGTGTATTCACTTGTTTTCTCTCCGTTTAAACTAATCCACCGCACTTAATATATGTCCTTCGGTGCTAAAAACGACTGCATCAAAATCATCCGATATATTGATAAGGTGAATCGTGACATCGGCTTTATCGGTTTTACTTTTCAGAAATAAATGTAGCGGCAGTCCTTTTACCCCAAATTGATCAAACAGTTCAATTTCCTTCTTCGATTTTCCTTTTCCAACACTTTGATAGGCCAATACATGTGTCATCGACAATGGAATATCTTCTGCCACCCATAGCGTTGCCGAATAGGCATCACTTTCGGCGAGGACTTCTCGACAGCTGTGATGTTCTATGTCTTTAATTTCACCCGTATAATTTTGTTCGGTTCGTGGCTCGGTACCAAAGGTGCGAATTGCCTGTGGCATACCCGGCCAGTAGGCTTCATTCATGGGAAGAATATAACCGCCTTTTTTACCATTCAGTTCAAATAGACTGGTAATTGTGGCATCATCAAAATCGAAGACCATACGCATGTCCGGTTGATTTCTTCTGCCATGTATGATGATGGCTGTCTTTTTTTCTCCAAAGAAATAGGAAATGGTGTCGCTGCGTTCATTCCCGTTCTGATATTGCTGTGTAGCCACCAAATCGAAACTGCCAAAATAGGTCTGTGAGTAATACCCTTGCATTGCTACAATAAAAAAGGTAAAAAGGAACGTCATCGTTTTCATGTCAATTAAAACTTTTGATATACAGCAAGTTACAAAATAAAAACAATAGACTACATAAAAACAAAACGGCTTCGTAAGAAGCCGTTCCTAACCAAAATATAAGACTATTAATTAACCAATATTAATCCTTACATCTGATTATTTGTTAATTTCGTCGACAATATAGTATTTTTTTGTAATACAAAACTGATTTTTTTTTACAAAAATATCGGTTAACGGTAAAAATAGTATTTCCGAAAGTAGATCTTTTTACCAGACATTAGCAATTAAAGTTTGCTGTAAGAAAAAGTTTAATAATAAAAAGCGACTCAATTTGAGTCGCCTAATGTAACAATAAATAAAAAATTATAAATCAATTTTTATCGTCACTTGTCTCAATAGCAATAACTGTTTTCGCTCCTGGAGATAAAATTGGTCGGTTGAGATCCATTCTTGCTCCCGAATTAAACAATAATACCGTAGAGAAATCGGCTGTCGCTGTCAGGTTATTTTCAGCAACCATCAGCTCGCGCAGGTGTCTATGATGCGCTAATCCGGTAGGAATCTCACCTTCTAGCTCATTGTCGAATACATTAAAAATTTCAATATGTGCTAAATCCCCAATACTGCTGGGAATGTCACCGCTTAATTTATTGCTGCTAAGATGTAGTTGTTTCAGTTGGTTCAACTGAGCAAAACTTGCAGGAATAGAACCGCTAAGGTTGTTCCCGTTAAAGGCAAGGACTTCCAGGTTTTCTAAATTCCCAAGCGATTCGGGAAGCGTTCCCGAAATGCGATTGAAGGATAACTCCAATATTCTAAGTTCCGTTAGCGTACCTAATGATGCCGGTAACTCACCTTCCATATTATTGAATAGAAGACTGATGCCGACTATTTGATCCTTTTCAACAGTGACTCCTTTCCAGTGTTCCACCGGTTCGTTGGTATCCCAAGTACTTATCCAGTTTTCACCTTGAGTGGCAACATAGAGGTCTAATAAAACCTGTTTATCGTTTGCACTCACTTGTGCAAAAATAGCCACCGCAAATAGGTAGCTGCATAGGGTTAGAAGTGTTTTTTTCATGATTCGGGGGTATGAAAATTCTTACATTACAACGTAAATAAATAGTATATTTAGTTGTATTGCAAATAAAATCGATGAAATGCACTAAAAAAATTAATTACTGCGAGCCACTTCTTTTAAAAATGGTGTATGTACCTCGTGAATGCCGCTAAATTCAACCACTTCAAGTCTATGGCCAAATAGTGCTGTGCCTTTTAGTTGTTCTTCTGTTTTTCGAGCTTCTTGAATGTATTGATCTTTATCCCCGTAGAGGTAAGTTACTCTAGTTTGTTTGTTTAGGTATTCAAAATCAGAGGTTGTCAATTCGGTGGGGATACCGCCCGAATGTAATATCAAGTGATTGCATTGTATTTTTCGAAGGCCCATCCAGCGGGTGGCAATGGATACGCCCTGCGAATACCCTAAAATTATAAAGTTGATATCGTTCTTAATTGGCTCAGCTTTAAAAACAGCATCCACGTAAGCGAGAACATTTTTAGTTTCTTCGACTGTATTTTCACGAGTTAGCCATGAAGCTCCCACATGCTTAAACGTATCACCGAGATAGTATTTCGCGGGAGCCTGTGGGGCAACGATATAGTTTTCAGCAGCATCCAATTGCGAAAAATAATTGATGAAATACCTACTCAGATATCCCAAGCCGTGAAATACCATCCAATAATTCTTGGTTTTTGAAGTAAAGGTGTTTAATGTTGAATAGGTATTTGTGGCTGTAAAAGAAACCTGTTTTTCTAAAGACATAATATGGGTACATTTTGTATTTTTACAAATGTAAATCAATCTTATGAAGTATTCCAAAGAAGAAGTGTTAGAACGCTGTAATGCCATGTGTAAAAACACTTTAATGGAAACCTTGGGTATTGAATTTATAGATGTGTCTGAAGACAGTATCGTAGCTAGAATGCCTGTAACTCCAAGGGTGCATCAACCCGATGGCGTCTTGCACGGTGGGGCTTCGGTAGCCTTAGCGGAAAGTGTTGGAAGTGCGGGCGCACTATTTTTTTTATCTGGAGTGAATGTACAAATAAGAGGCATCGAGATCGCTGCCAATCACGTAAAGAGTGTCAGCTCCGGTTTTGTGTATGCCAAGGCCAAAATAATTCACAAGGGGCGAACCACACAATTGTGGCAAATTCCTATAACCAATGAGAATGACCAATTAATTTCTCAGGTAAAACTAACCACCATAACGTTACGCACTTAGAGGCAATGGAACAAAAACTACTCCTTGAGCAAATAGAGAACCATTATCAACAAGGACTTCCTTTTGTTATTTATTCACTTCCCGAAAGTAATAAGTTGGTAGCGCTACTACAAAAAGATACGCAGTTGCATACCACCGAAACCTTTACCGATACAGGTGTGATTATGGCGCCTTTCGACTATGAAACGGTTGCACACTGTATCCCTGAATCTGAAAGCATCCACCTCGAATCCACTTTAGAAATAAGTCCGGTTGCGCTGTTTGACCTGCGCTGTGATGAGGATCCGACCGAAAAAGAAAGGTATTTGAAATTGGTAAAAGAGACAATGCTGGCTATTCAGACAAAAAATGCCGCCAAAATTGTCATTTCAAGAATGAAGGATTTTAAGCTGAAGAAATTTGAATTTTCAATGTTGATGTTACGCGTATTCAGCTTGTATCCCCCCGCGTTTCGATATATTTGGTTCCATCCGAAACACGGTCTTTGGTGTGGGGCGACCCCCGAGGTATTGGTGAAAACAGAAAAGACTTCCTTCAGCTCGATGGCATTGGCGGGTACTCAAAAATTCAATGAAAAAACACCCGTGTATTGGAACGATAAGGAAATTGAAGAACATCAATACGTCACCGATGCCATTACCACGAGCTTGCAAAGGGTAACCGATGTTTTAAAAATATCAAAAACCTATACCCACCAAGCCGGGACGTTGGCACATTTACGTACCGATATTACCGGAGTTTTACGAAGTGGAAAGACCACGCTTAAAACAATTTCGGCAGCCTTGCACCCAACACCCGCTGTATGTGGTACTCCGAAAAAAGGTGCGAAGAAATTTATTTTAGAAAAAGAAGGATACGACCGTGAGTTTTATACGGGTTTTATTGGCCCTATTTGTGGCAATGATTCCTGTTCCAGCTTATATGTGAACCTGCGCTGTATGAAGATAGTTGGAAATACAGCCACCCTGTATGTGGGCGGTGGAATTACCCTAGGGTCGATACCGCTTGATGAGTGGGAAGAGACCCAGAACAAATTGCAAACCATGCTTCAGGTATTGCAACCGATGCTTTAATATTGTCATTGCACTTCGTACCTTTGCCGCAATGAATTTCTCTAAGAAGATCCTTTCACAAACCATTACGCAACTATGCCTCGCCAAAGAGATTGATCATATTGTTATTTCCCCCGGTTCGCGAAATGCTCCTCTTACGGTTGGTTTTACTGAACATCCTTCCTTTAAAAACTTCAGTATTGTAGATGAACGCTGTGCCGCTTTTTTTGCACTGGGGCTTGCGCAGCAGCTAAAAAAACCGGTCGCCTTGGTGTGCACATCGGGTTCGGCCTTGCTTAATTATTATCCGGCAATAGCCGAAGCCTTTTATAGCGATATCCCCTTGGTGGTGATTTCGGCAGATCGACCAAAAGCAATGATCGATATAGGCGATGGACAAACGATTCGGCAGGAAGACGTTTTTTCAAATCACATATTATACAGCGCCAATTGTTTGGAAGGGGAGGAACATCAAGTTTTTAACGAAACAGAAATCAATATTGCACTGAATCTGGCCATCGAATTGCAAGGCCCTGTTCATATCAACGCGCCTTTTTCGGAACCTTTGTATGAAACGGTTTCCGATATGCAAGTACGTCCGCAACAGGTTCCCGCTAGAACTGCCACGAGACAATTTGATGAAGATCTACAACCTTTTCTGAAGCAGTGGAATAACGCGAAAAGAAAACTGATCCTTGTGGGGGTACTGCCTCCCAACAGCATTGAGCAGCAATGGATCGACCAATTGGCTACAGATGATAGTGTTTTAGTGTTTACGGAAACCACTTCCAATTTGCATCACGATAATTTTATTTCATCGATCGATCAACTTATTGCCCCATTGCAGGAAAATGGTTTTTCTGAATTACAACCCGAATTATTAATCACCATGGGAGGAATGGTAGTCTCTAAAAAGATCAAGGCCTTCCTCCGGACCTATCCACCGAAGCATCATTGGCACGTGGATCCCAAAAAAGCCTATGACACTTATTTTGTTTTAGATCATCATTTTAAAACAACACCTGCCCTTTTTCTGAAGCAGTTTTTACCAAAAATTGAAATGGCCGTAAGTTTGTATCGTACTAAATGGCTTGAGGTCAAGAAAAACAGGCTACAAAAACATACAGACTTTGAGGCGCAGGCCTCGTTCTCCGACTTTACAGTCTTTTCTGAAATTTTTAAATTCATTCCGGACGACCTGCAACTGCAATTGGGAAATAGTGCGACTGTTCGCTATGCGCAGTTATTTGACCTGCCAAAGACATTGACCGTATTTTGCAATCGAGGAACCAGTGGTATCGATGGCAGTACGAGCACCGCTATTGGAGCTGCCCATGCTTCGGAAACCCCTTCAGTTTTTGTGACCGGCGATCTTGCCTTTTTCTACGATAGCAATGCGCTGTGGAATAATTATATACCCTCCAACTTCAAGATTATAGTTATTAACAATGGTGGAGGAGGTATTTTCAGAATCCTACCCGGAGCGAAGAATACCGAACATTTTTCGACCTATTTTGAAACCAAGCACCAACTTTCTGCGACACATTTATGCGAGATGTTTGGTTTTGAATACGATTCGGCTACAAATAAAGCTGAGGTTAAGGAAGCGCTAATGCGTTTTTTTAATACTTCGGAAGGCCCAAAACTGTTAGAGATTTTTACACCTTCAGAAAGTAATGACAGGGTGCTGTTAGACTATTTCAAGTATATCTCCTAGCCTACTTGTTAAGCAGCGCTGTTGCCCAATCGTAGGCACTCGAAAGATTCTCCAAAATGATAAAATCCTTGTTGAAAAAATTTGCCTCAAGTGCGGCATTCTGTTTACCGAGATCGGTGGGAGTGACAATGGCAATTCCTCTAAGTGTTGGAATCTTTTCTAAATATTTATAATCGTTGGGATTAACCGAATATGAATTGATGCGATTTGCAATATAGACCCAGGGTTTGGTCCCCATGTATTGCAAGCCTTTTACCAAAAAGGAAAACCCTGTTTTATAGGAGATGGTCACTCCTTCTTTTGCTTCAACTACCACAATATTATTGTAAAAATAAGCAGTACCTATATCCATTTCAAGCACGTTTTGAAGGATAGCCGAATTGGGTAAATGGTGGGGGACATTGGCGTTCATTGCACGTGAAATTAAGAAAATAGAACGAATTTCTAGCGTCTTTTTTATCATTTTTATCGCACTGGAAATTGTATCTTTGCAGCTATGATTCAACTAGGTGAATATAATACACTTACCATATTACGGGAAACAGATCCCGGGCTCTATTTGGGCGATGAAGAAGAAAATGTAGTGCTCCTACCACATAAATACAAACCCGAATCTTTCGAAATTGGCGATGAGATTCGCGTATTTGTATATCTGGATCATGAAGAGCGACCGGTGGCCACCACCTTAGAACCTTTTGTACATCTCAATGACTTTGGATATCTGCATTGTAGTGATGTAAATCAGTACGGTGCCTTTATGGATTGGGGTCTGGAAAAACAACTGTTTGTCCCTTTTAAAGAGCAGGCACGCCCTATGAAAATTGGCAACTGGTATATTGTCTATTTGTATATGGATGAAATTACCAATCGCTTGGTGGGATCGAGTAAAACCAACCGTTTTGTCAATAATGACGAGGTGACAGTTGAAAAATTCGAGGAGGTTGATGTACTTGTTACGCATTTGACCGAAAAGGGGGCCAATGTGATCATCAACGGAAAACACAAGGGGCTTATCTATATCGATGATATTTTTGAAGACATTCGTACGGGAGACCGGATCAAGGCCTTTATTAAGAAAGTACGTGACGATAATAAGATCGATGTAGTACTGCAATCACCTGGTTACCGAAGTATAGAGCCCAACGCCAATTTTATACTCGATGAGTTGAAAGCGGCAGGCGGGTTTCTTCCTATACACGACAAGACAGATCCCGATACTATCAAAAATGAATTGGGAATGAGTAAAAAAAGCTTTAAGAAGGCAATTGGAACACTTTACAAGGAAAAGCAGATTGTAATTAAGGAAGATGGTATTGAACTAATTTAAAAAACGCAATTACTTTTCTAACTGACTAATAACCTCGTCCTACGCGATACGGAGCACAACGTGCACAAATGCCAAATGGGGGACAAGGATCTAAAATATCCAATCCGCGTACTTCTTTATAGACAATGTTTTTAACTCCGCTGGAACCATCTGCTTGATAGATTCGACTCCCTGGTTTGATGCCCAATACTTTGAGCTGCATGGGGAGTACATCCACCTTTCGCTGTATATACCGCTGGTTTTCATTCACAACAGCAGCCATATCCACCGGTTGTCGATAGTTTTCGGCATTCATTTGAAAGGTTTTCAACTTTGTTGGGAGAAGCGGTGCCTTATCCAATGTAAATGAGGATGCCGTAAGCTCTTCAATTTCAGGTAAGGATTCTGAATTAATCGTAAAATAGCGCGAATCAAAATCGTACTGGGCAGATAACACCCACGGACTTAATACTAAGAGGAAGAGCCATTTTTTCATTGCATCAAATGTATCAAAAATGAAGCCGAAGTTGAGTTCCCTTTTTAAAAGTTTAACTTTTTAGAAGTGTTCCTCGGGACGGCATCTTTATGTACCATAACGCTAATGGTCTTTAGTTTCATATAGGCTTCACTAAAATATACATACCCACCATTGGCATTGCGCGATGCATCGGTGCCCCAACTATTTTTTACCTTGTAATACTTGGTGCCATTTTGGTCGCGTAAGAGTCCGGTAATATGCATTAAATGGTCATCGGTGGTGGTATAATTTTCAAATTCATCCTGCCGGTATTCCTGAGTGATGTTCATTTCGGGGTACAGGCCTTGTAATGCTTTTATATTATTTTCTGAATCCATTGGAATGACTGCCACACCATCTTTCGAAGAGAAGGTACGTTCGCTCACATCGCAATCCAATTCTACCGTAAACCCATTCTGAAGCGCATGATCTATGGTCGCCATCATTTCGTCCAAGGGCACATTGTACATCGCTCCGTTGCTCCAGTTGTCGGGAATATTCAGAATAAATTTTGAATAATAAGGCGCATGGGTGAAAGAGGTAAGGGTTACATAATCGGTCGGTACAATTTTGGTCATTTCAAGAAATGACATGGGGGTGTACAAGGTTCCTTCGTAAGTAAAACGCGACACGCTCTTTCCTAAATATACATCTAGGACGGCTTCCATTGCCAATTTCCAATTCTTCGATAGTTTTTTACCCGGATTGTCGACATAGGTTTTGAGCATAGCCTCCAATACGGCCACCATTTCGGCGTGGTTGTGATGTTCTTCTGAATTAAACAAGCCACTATAGACAATGTTGGGCACCAAACCGTAGTGCTGCACCGAATTAATTACATCGTGTGCCAGTCCGCCCTCGCTGAATTGCGCCTTTCCTTGTCGCATGACAAAATTTTCGGCTTTTAACGGATAGGTATTCCGAACGGTATACATTTCGGAAAGATCGATTTGCTTCCCCGTTAGACGGATAATTTCAGACTCCAAAAAAGAAGTGCTTGAAAAACTCCAACAGGTTCCGGTTCGGCCCTGACTAATCACAGGAGTGGCTTCGAGGTCGATGACTTCGGTAAACTGATAGGCTTCTTGTGCGAGATTGGTAAACGTTATGGATAGGATTCCAAAGAGCAATAGTAATTTTTTCATAACAACTATGTTTAATTTTAAACAATCAGCAACGAGAGAGATCGCTTCAGCTGCGATTAATTTTTATCTTTGGTGTAAATTTAATAATTATGAGCACACCTACTTGGAAAACGGCCAAAGAATATGAAGATATCACCTATAAAAAATGTGAGGGCGTAGCCCGAATTGCTTTTAACCGGCCCAACGTACGCAATGCCTTTCGTCCTAAAACCACATCCGAGTTGCTAGATGCGTTTCACGATGCGCAGGAAGATACGAGTATTGGGGTAGTTTTACTATCGGCCGAAGGGCCTTCCGCCAAAGACGGGGTATATAGCTTTTGCAGTGGTGGCGATCAAGCCGCTAGAGGGCGTCAAGGCTATGTGGGTGAAGATGGATACCACAGGTTAAATATTTTGGACGTACAACGTCTCATTCGGTTTATGCCAAAAGCGGTAATCTGTGTCGTTCCAGGTTGGGCAGTGGGTGGCGGTCATAGTCTGCATGTGGTGTGTGATCTGACCTTGGCGAGTAAGGAACACGCTATTTTTAAACAAACTGATGCCGATGTGACCAGTTTCGACGGTGGCTACGGCAGTGCCTATTTGGCTAAAATGGTAGGGCAGAAGCGGGCTCGGGAGATCTTTTTCCTCGGAAGAAATTACAGCGCTCAAGAGGCGTATGAAATGGGGATGGTCAATGCAGTGGTACCCCATGCCCAATTAGAAGATACAGCCTTCGAATGGGCGCAGGAAATATTGGCAAAATCACCAACAAGTATAAAAATGCTCAAATTTGCCATGAACCTAACCGATGATGGTATGGTAGGCCAGCAGGTCTTTGCCGGAGAAGCTACCCGATTAGCCTATATGACCGATGAGGCAAAGGAAGGTAGAGACGCGTTCTTGGAAAAACGAAAGCCTAATTTCGATAAAAAGTGGTTGCCGTAGGAGTGCCCGTTTAACCGGCGCATCTTCAATTTTAACGAATTGACGTTCATTAGAATACGAATTTCTTCAAAGTCTTCATTTTTATTGTATTTTAGGAGGAACTAAACTAACTAAATTCCCTATTATGAAGAACCTCACAGTTTTCTGTGCGCTGTTGTTTTGCACCTTAGCAATGTTTTCTCAAGACAGGCCACAGACGGGCTTATTGTTTGACGATGATGCCTACGAAAAAACACCCATGAAGGCACGTAATGTCTCATTTCAAGACGTGGTAGGCGAAACAAGTGCAGTATCTTTAAAAACCTTTGTTCCTGAAATTAGAAATCAGGGTGGTTATGGCACCTGTGTGGGCTGGTCTTCTACCTACTACGGACGTACCATCTTAAATGCTCGCCTAGAAAATTTAACCGATACCGATGAAATTTCGGCCAATGCCTACGCACCCGCTTTTACCTATTTGCGATCCAATGTGGAAGACGACTATAATTGCCAAGGTGGCGCCTATATTGGCAGGGCGATGGAAACCATGGTGGACGAAGGGGCACCCTTGTTGAAAGACTTCGACGTAATGTGTGAAACCGAAGTACCCGAATCGGTGTTGCAATTGGCTAGAGAGAATAGGATTAAGGACTTTGTCCGATTGTTCGGGAGCAACGAACCCGATGAACTAAAAATAGAAACCGTAAAGCGTGCCCTGATCAATGAGAATCCGGTGGTGATAGGTTTCGTAGTGGAGAATTCCTTTTACAGCGCTAAAAACGTCTATGAGCCTGATAACGGTGAAGAAACCGGAGGGCATGCCATGTGTGTGATTGGATTTGATGACGAAAAATACGGAGGTTCCTTTGAAATTGTAAACAGCTGGGGAGATCAATGGGGGAACAATGGCTATATCTGGGTGCGTTATAAAGACTTCGCCAAATATTCCAGATATGCCTTCGAAATGATCGCACAAAAGAAGACCAAGAAAAAAGTGAAGGTCGAAGTAGTTGTTGATGACGAAAAGGACGATGATATTAAAGAGGATGAAGTGGTAGTAGAAGTGGTAGAGGATGATACCGAAGACGAGGTGGTGGAGATCGAAAAAAGTGTATTGGCAGGGGAATTAGAGCTTAAATTGTACGACCACTCCCATATGAAGGTCGTACAGAATTCGGGAGAATACAAAAGAACCATTTTAGGTTTTCAGGATGTGGTGGTAGATGAGGAAACTCAAAGTATTGGGGACTATGCAACGACAGACGCCTATCCCATGGGCACCAGATATAGAATGTACGCCAAGGTGAGTAAACCGGCTTATGTATATGTAATTGGCGCCGACAGCAATGACGATAGCGGTGTATTATTTCCGCACAAGGCAGAGATTAGCCCTTATATTGCTTATGAAAATACTTCGGTAATCGTACCGGGCGAGAAATATTGGTTTCGCCTAAACAGTGATGTTACATCCGATTATTCCATCGTTATTTTTTCGGAAGATAAAATAGATGCACAGGCTGTGAAGGAGCGATTGGATAGCATGAAAGGGGACCTATTAGACAAACTGTATATTATTTTTAATGACAAATTAATCAGCAAGGAGGATATAGCCCTAAACAAAAACGCGATGGGTTTTCGAGCTGAATATGTGAATGGAACGATGGCCATGATGATACTTGACATTAAAAGAAAATAATATGGGACGCACTTTCTTTTTGATGTTGGGCTTTGTGTTCACAATAGGCTGCGGCTACGCGCAGGATACACTAAAGGCCCAGAAGCCCAAGGTGGAGAACGAACTTATTGAGGGGTTTCTTCCGGAGCGTATGTACAATAAGGTAATGGAGACACACCAAATTTCGTTACATACTATAAAACACATCCTTATTGATACGGAGACCTTGGCGTATTCTAATAAATTGGTCTTTGTAAGAGAACTTACCCAGGACGAAATCGTAGCGTTCAAGCAACTCCTTTTAACGGACTCCTCCTATCATTGGAAAGCCTATAATGAAGAATTCATTTTTTATCCCTCCAAGCAATTTGTATTAAAGAGTTCGAACGATCCACTCAATATCGTGGCTAATTTTGACAATTCGTATATATCGTTTATCGGGCTGGATGGACAAATGGTGCTTCCCATTCAA
>NZ_JAIOHK010000062.1 GCF_019913785.1 Altibacter sp. | reverse complement strand
CCGGTAAAATTGAAATGCTCGCGGAGTTTGTTCTCCAAAAAGCGTTTATACGGCTCCTTTACATACTGCGGTAAGTTCGCGAAAAAGGCAAAACTTGGATAGGGTGTAGGCAATTGCGTACAGTACTTGATCTTAATATATTTCCCCTTGTACTGCGGGGGTGGATAGGCTTCAATGATGGGAAGCATCGTATCGTTTAAGACACTGGTCTTTATCTTCTTGCTTCGGTTTTCATACACTTCGACAGCAGTTTCAATGGCCTTAAAGATACGCTGCTTGGTGAGTACCGACATGAATACAATAGGCACATCGGTAAAGGGCTCACATTGCTCGCGGATATACTTTTCAAATTCCTTGACGCTGTGGGTGTCCTTTTCGACCAAATCCCATTTGTTCGCCAGGATCACAACCCCTTTGTTATTTCTATGGGCCAGCCAAAAGATGTTTTGCACCTGCCCATCGAAGCCACGTTGGGCGTCGAACACGAGGATTACTACGTCACAGTATTCAATGGCACGGATGCTTCGCATCACCGAATAAAACTCCAGATCTTCTTTTACCTTGGCCTTTCTTCGAATTCCGGCCGTATCTACCAGATTAAATTCAAATCCGAAGCGGTTGTACTTGGTATCCATACTATCGCGGGTAGTTCCTGCGATGTCGGTTACTATATAGCGATCTTTCCCAATTAGTGCATTGATAAAGGACGATTTCCCGGCATTGGGACGTCCAACTACAGCAAATCGCGGGAGTTCTGTCTCATCGTCTTCGGGGGTTTCCGGCAGGGCGAGTACCAGATCGTCTAAAAGATCCCCGGTACCGCTTCCGCTGATACTGGAAACCATATAGTATTTTTCGAAGCCCAGGGCATAAAACTCAAGGGCATCATTCACCCGGCTGGCACCGTCTACCTTATTTACACAGAGAAAAACGGGCTTCTTCGATTTCCGAAGTAATTTAGCCACATCCTCATCCATACCGGTGACACCGGTTTCCACATCGACCATAAAGACAATGGCATCGGCCTCTTCGATGGCGAGTTCTACCTGTTTGTCAATTTCGGCCTCAAATACATCGTCACTTCCCTTTATGTAACCACCGGTATCAATAAGCGAAAACTTCTTACCGTTCCAGTCGCTTTTGCCATAATGACGGTCACGTGTAACACCACTTACGGCATCCACGATGGCTTCACGCCGCTGGATCAATCTATTAAAGAAGGTCGATTTTCCAACATTTGGTCTTCCCACAATGGCTACAATACTCATATACTCGGTTTTATGGTCTATCTTTTGATAGGCGGGTGCAAAAATACTATTTTTTAGCCGAAGCTTACTACAACTTTGTTTTAGTTTACAGAAAAAATGATAATTTAACCCCTGAAACAGAGTACTATGCAACTACCCAATGAAATTGTGCTTCGGCCACGTTTCAAAAAACAGCTACAGCAACCGCAAAGCCAAGTGTTGAATACATTTGAAGCCACCAAGGCAACACAGTCCGACTTTGTGGTTACACGGATAGACGATCATGTGTTTATTAGATTTCCGAAGCACCAGCAGCATTTCTGGTCGCCTCAATTGCACCTGGAGATTATTCCTGTTACCGATACCGAAAGTGAACTATTTGGTCTTTTTGGGCCGGCCCCTACCGTATGGACCTTGTTTATGTTCCTGCATTTTCTAGTGGCCACCCTCTTTCTGGGCTTTGGCGTTTGGGCGTACAGCAATTATTCATTGGATACCCCATTTACGGTACAGGTGGTTGTTATGATATTATTGGTGGTGATTTGGTTCGCACTGTATTTCGCCGGAAAAATGGGAAAAGCAGCGGGAAAAAAAGAGATGTATGCCCTGTATATTTTTATGGACAAAACCTTGAGAGGAAAGTTGGAATGAGTGATTAGTGATTTGTGATTAGTGATTAGT
>NZ_JAIOHK010000061.1 GCF_019913785.1 Altibacter sp. | reverse complement strand
TACCAATATACTTTACAATCCCTCCCTTTGCCTGAAGTCGCCAGCAAAGGTCAATTTCTTCCTGATGGGTAAAAAGATCTTCGTCAAAACTCCCTGCATCCCAAAAGGCGGTATTCCTAACAAATAAACAGGCTCCCGTGGCCCAAAATATAGGAATAGTGTCATTGTATTGCCCTTGGTCCTTTTCAATCGTATTAAAAACGCGGCCGCGACAGTAGGGATAGCCTAAGGCATCAATAAAGCCTCCGGCCGCACCGGCATATTCAAAATAGTCTTTGTTTTTATAATCGAGTATCTTGGGTTGGGCAGCCACAAGTTTCGGATCTTCCTTAAAAGCTGAAATGATGGGTCCTAACCAACCTTCGGTTACTTCCACATCACTATTCAGGAGAACCAATAGTTCTTCAGACAAACCTAAAAGCGCATCATTATATCCTTTGGAATATCCGCCGTTGGATGTATTCTGAATAATTGTTATGGACGGAAACGCTTCGGCTACAAAGGCCACCGAATCATCTGTAGAAGCATTGTCGGCTACATAAATATTGCCCCCTTTTGAATAAGCCACCACCGAAGGCAAAAACTGCTTCAGCAATTGCTTTCCATTCCAATTGAGTATGACGACAGCGACATTCACGACTGCAAAGTAACTAGTTTATTTGATACCATAAAGTGGAATGTCCTTCAAAAATACATAACGCTGGTTTTCAAGATCCATCCTACAGTAGTAATGCTCTAATCCGTTGGTTACCATCAAATACGTGGCATCCAAGACCAAATTATACCGCGCGATTTGGTCAAAAGTATCCTGTGTAATTTCTACAGAAGGTGCTTTGCATTCTACCATTAAATGAATACTGCCGTCTGCATTAAAGACTACTATATCGTAGCGCTTCACCGTATTGTGAAGCTTCAGCTGTTTCTCGACATTGATATGGGATAGAGGATATTTTTTTTCTGAATGTAAAAAATGAATCACATGTTGACGAACCCATTCTTCGGGGGTGAGTACCACGAATTTTTTTCGTACTTCATCAAAAATCAATGATTTGTTTTCGTTACTTTTGAAACGAAATTGATACCCCGGGAAGTTTAGTTCCTGCATTTCACAAAGGTACTAAAGTACCCTATTTTTTATTCATATTACCTTACACAATTCATTGTGCCTTTAGACAAAGCAAAAAGTATTATCAACGGTATAAAGTCAGGCGACCTAAAACCTGTTTATTTTTTAATGGGGGAAGAACCTTATTATATCGATGGCATTGCAAAATTTATTGAAAACTCGGTACTGTCTGAAGAAGAAAAAGGATTCAATCAAATGGTATTGTACGGACGTGATGTTTCGATCGATGATATTGTTAGCAGTTCTAAGCGCTATCCCATGATGGCCGACAAGCAAGTGGTTATTGTCAAAGAAGCACAAGACTTATCGCGTACTATCGAAAATTTAGTGTCTTATGTAGAGAATCCTCAACCCACGACAGTTCTGGTGATCTGCTATAAATACAAAACGCTGGACAAACGTAAAAAACTGGCAAAGGCAATTAATAAGGCCGGGGTACTTTTTGAAAGTAAAAAATTATATGAGAATCAGGTGCCGGATTGGATTCGGCGTGTGTTGGCTGGTCGCGGATTTACCATTACACCAAAGGCATCTCAAATGTTGGTGGAATTTCTTGGGAACGATTTGAGCAAGGTCAATAACGAATTGGAGAAGCTGCAATTAATTTTACAGCCCGGAGCGCAGATCACACCTCAGGATATTGAAGAGAATATAGGGATTAGCAAGGATTTCAATAATTTTGAACTGCAAAACGCCATTGGGGAAAAGGACATCAAGAAGGCCTTTGTGATTATCCAATATTTTTCTCAAAATCCGAAGAACCACCCTTTGGTAATGACTGTTGCATTGTTGTACAGTTTCTTTTCAAAACTGATGAAGTACCACGCGCTTTCAAATAAGTCGGAAGCACCTAAGGCACTTGGAGTAAACCCGTACTTTATTAAAGATTACGAATTGGCAGCGCGCAACTATTCCATGAAAAAGGTAAGTGCCATTATTGCTTCCATCCGGGAAATTGATATGAAAAGCAAGGGTGTTGGCGCTGCTAACCTTTCACAGGGAGATCTTTTAAAAGAATTGATTGTGAAGATCTTTAACTAACCTATTTTTTATCGATTGAGTATTTCCCGGCGCCTAAAAGTGCAATTGCGAGAAACGCTACCAAAAATAATAAGGCTTTTTCTTTAGTCCCTATTGGGTCACTGGCATGTACTATAAAAGCGGCCACACCCATCGTAATAATTGTCGGAATTGCAGCCCATCTGGTTTTAAAGCCAACAATGACCAGCATCGGACAGATAGCTTCGCCAATAACTGCAAGGATTAGGGAGGCAGTGGTTCCAATCCCTATTGGGTCTCCAAATTCCAAATTTCCGGTAACCAGATTTATTAATTTTGGGATTCCGTGCGTAAGCATAAGTGCGGAAACCCCAACTCGAAGTAGCAATAGTCCAAAATGGGTGCGAGTAGAATTCATCGTATATGTTTTTGTTGTTAAGTTGAAAAAGCTAAATGTACAAAACAATTTTAAAGTGTATTTTTGTTAGCTAATAAAGTTGCATATATGTCCAAAATTAAGGCCTGGATCTCGGCCGCACGACTTCGAACATTGCCCTTGTCCATATCGGGAATTGTAACAGCAAGTGCTGCTGCCATGGGTATAGGAGCATTTAATTCGATAATTTTCGGACTGGCATTGGCCACTACTTTGGGGTTTCAAATCCTATCTAATTTTGCAAACGATTATGGCGACGGACTTAAAGGCACCGACAATAAAGACAGGGTAGGGCCGGCACGTGCCTTACAAAGTGGTTCACTTACTGCCAAGGCTTTAAAAAGAGGCATGTTCACCACGGCAACTATCACATTATTACTCGCCAGTATGTTGATCTTTGTCGCTTTCGGAAATAAACACTTTATACTTTCGGTCGTGTTTTTTAACCTCGGTATTGCGGCTATCATAGCAGCCGTGACCTATACGGTTGGTAAAAGAGCATACGGTTACAGGGCTTTAGGCGATGTCTTTGTATTTGTTTTCTTCGGAATGGTGGGCGTGGTAGGCTGCTATTTTCTGTATACGCAATCGTTTCAAAATTATATCGCACTACCGGCTATTACCATTGGACTATTAAGTGCTGCTGTACTGAATCTGAACAATATGCGGGATCGCTTGGCCGATGCCAAGGTCAATAAAAACACCCTAGCCGTAGTCTTAGGAGGAAAGGCGGTAAAATTATACCACGCATTATTAATTGGAATAGCCTTTATAAGCGCGCTAGGATACTTTTTTTTAATTGCTGAAAAAGGATTGGACTACCTTCCGCTAATTGCGTTTTTACCTTTATTCCTGAACATTTTTACCGTCTTTAAAAACAAAGAACCACGTCTTCTGGATCCCGAACTCAAGAAGGTGGCTTTGAGTACTTTTTTATTTTCGGTGTTGTTTTTTGCGACAAAATTCTTTTAGATTTATCTTTAGAGGAAAATAAACCTTATGAAAATTACATACTACGGTCAGAATAGCTTGGCTATCCAAGTTTCCGGGATGAATATTCTGGTGGATCCGTTTATTTCTGGAAACCCCTTATCCAAGGATAAGGTAGATATTCTATCCTTGAAAGCCGATTATATTCTGCTCACCCACGCACATCAGGATCATATACTCGATGCCGAAGCCATTGCCAAAAATACAGGAGCAACGATCATTAGCAACTGGGAAATTGCCACACATTATCAGGAAAAAGGCATCGAAGTGCATCCAATGAACCTCGGAGGGTGTTGGCAGTTTGATTTCGGAAACCTAAAATATGTAAATGCCATCCATAGTAGTTCTTTTCCGGATGGGTCGTACGGCGGAAATCCGGGCGGATTTGTAATCGAAGGCGAACACAAGAACATTTATATCGCAGGAGATACCGCCTTGATGATGGACATGAAACTTATCCCGCTGACCACAAAGCTCGACCTAGCAATTTTACCAATTGGTGATAACTTCACCATGGGTATTGACGATGCCATACTAGCCAGTGATTTTGTACAATGCGATAAGGTGTTGGGAGTGCACTACGATACCTTTGGCTATATTGAAATAGATCACGAAGCAGCCAAGAAAAAATTCTACGATGCCGGAAAAGACCTTATGTTACTAGAAATAGGAAGCTCCATCGAACTCTAACTACTATAATGTCTCCCTAAGCGCAGTCGAGGGATTTGAATATGCTAAAAGCGACCTACCTTACACATACACTCCGTTTTAAAAATCCAAGCGGGACATCACGGGGTGTTTTAAATACAAAGGAAACCTGTTTTTTGATACTGAAAGAAGGCGATCGCTGGGGCATTGGGGAATGTGCGCTATTACGCGGACTTTCCATCGATGACCGACCCGATTATGAAGCCAAACTAAAATGGACTTGCGACCATATTGCGTTGGGAGAGATAGCACTTTACAAAGCCCTTTCGGAGTTTCCTTCCATCCAATTTGGGGTAGAAACAGCCTTCAAATCGTTTTTTGCCGAAACCCCTTTCGAATTGTTTCCCTCCGAATTTACACAAGGGAATACAGCCATGCCTATTAACGGACTTGTCTGGATGGGGGATCCCGATTTTATGAAACATCAGATCGAAGAAAAATTGGAGCAGGGGTTTAATTGTATCAAAATGAAAATTGGCGCGATCGATTTTGCTTCGGAAATAGCCTTGCTAAAATCCATTCGGGAATCCTTTTCTTCTGAAGAAATAGAAGTACGTGTAGATGCCAACGGGGCTTTTTCTCCTTCCGAAGCACTTGAAAAGTTACACCTGCTTGCAGCGCTTCAGTTGCATTCTATAGAACAACCCATACAGCAGGGTCAATGGCAGGAAATGGCCAAACTTTGTGAGGTAACACCCTTACCTATTGCGCTGGATGAAGAACTTATAGGGATATTTTCTTCCGAAGAAAAAGCAAATCTATTAAACACGGTAAAACCGCAATACATCATTCTAAAACCAAGTTTGATTGGCGGTTTCCGGGGAAGCGATGCATGGATCGAATTGGCCGACAAATTAAATGTGGGGTGGTGGATAACTTCGGCACTGGAAAGTAATATTGGATTAAATGCAATTTCGCAATACACGTTCACAAAAAATAGTAAATTGCCACAAGGTTTGGGGACCGGAAGTTTGTATACCAATAATATCGCAGCTCCTCTCGAAATCAAATCTGGAAAATTAAATTATAACAGTAAGAAACAGTGGGATACAGAGCTGTTTTCTGAACATTTAAAATAATGTTACATGTATATTGGACAGGCGTTTAAGTATTTACACGATGGGTGGCGATATCTAGTTGGAGCGATTGTTATTTTTCTTGCATCACAGGTAGGAGCTTTTCCGCTGGTAGGATTGGCTAGTTATAAATTGATTTCGGAAGGTCGAAGTTTGGACGAATTGGAGGATCCCAATATTATTATGACGATTCTAGATTCCAATCTCACCCTGTTTTTAATGCTGCTGAGTTTTGCGATTGGGCTTTGGGTCTTGTATTTGGTGGTAAAATACATCCACAAACAACCGTTTCGGGCGGTGACTACTGCTCGGCCCAAAACCGATTGGGGACGGGTGTGGTTTGGCTTCGGATTGATAGCCGTAACCACTGTAGTTTTAACAGGCCTGGATTATTATAGCAACCCGGAGGATTATGTGGTACAATTCGATCTAATTCCCTTCTTAATTCTAGCCGTTATTGCCATCGTAATGGTGCCCTTGCAAACCAGCTTCGAAGAGTATTTTTTTAGGGGTTATTTAATGCAAGGCATAGGCGTTGGTGCTAAAAACAGGTGGTTGCCTTTGGTATTGACTTCTGTGATCTTCGGAGGCCTGCACTTTTTTAACCCTGAAGTAGGCAAAATTGGTAATATTATCATGGTCTATTATATTGGTACTGGCTTCTTCTTAGGAATTATGACGCTGATGGATGAAGGACTCGAATTGGCCTTGGGTTTTCACGCCGGCAACAATATGGTGGCTGCATTGCTCGTCACCGCAGATTGGACGGTGTTTCAAACAAATTCTGTGCTAAAAGATATTTCTGAACCGTCTGCCGGTATCGATGTGATCGCTCCCGTGTTTATCATTTATCCAATATTTTTGGCCATTATGGCTTGGCGATATAAATGGACGGACTGGGGTGGCAAATTGTTTGGAAAAATACAGCCGCCACTTGAAACTATTTCTGAAGAAACCCTATAAGAAGCAATTTTGATACCAACGTCACAAAACCTTCATCCGGCTTTTACCCTTAACGGAATTCATTTTGAATCTGAAGAGGAACTCATACAGTTTGCAAAAGAACTCGAATCGGAAGGGGATGAGTTTGAAGTAAGCCTTGGGAAATTTGTTCAAAAATGGCTGAACGATGAAACGAGTATCGTTGTTAAAACCTCAGGCGCCACCGGAAAGTCGAAGAAAATTCAGTTGAAGAAGGAATGGATGATTCGCAGTGCTCGTGCCACAGGTGTCTATTTTAAATTGGGTGAAAAGACCCTGGCCTTATTATGCCTGCCTTCTAGCTTTATTGCCGGAAAAATGATGTTGGTACGCGCGATGGTACTAGGCTGGGACCTGCATGTAGTTGCTCCCGAAAAGGATGCACTCACTCAGTATGATAACGACTACGATTTTGTGGCCATGGTGCCCTACCAAGTACTGCATTCTATAGAAGCCTTGTCAAAAGTTAAAAAAATGATCGTCGGCGGTGGCCCTGTTTCCAAAGAATTGGAAGCGCAGCTGCAAGAGGTTAGTACCGAAGTTTTTAGCACCTATGGGATGACCGAAACCTGTACGCATGTCGCGATACGAAGGATCAACGGTCCGGCGAAGTCCGATACCTTTTCTGCCTTGCCTAATGTAAAATTTTCAACAGATGAGCGCAGTTGTCTGGTGATACACGCTTCCGAGCTACTAGATGCTCCTTTGGTTACCAACGATGTAGTAGAATTGATTTCTCCCACTACGTTTAAATGGTTGGGACGATCGGACAATATGATCAATACAGGAGGGGTAAAATTGTTCCCCGAAAGGATAGAGGAAAAGCTTTCAACATTTATTAAGCTTCCATTTATGATTACTTCGGAAAAGGATAACGAACTGGGAGAGCGGGTAGTGCTTATCTTCGAAAATAGAGAAGGAGCCGAAATCCCAAACTATTCGGAGGCCTTTTCGACCTTGGACAAATTTGAACGCCCGAAGAAGGTGTACACCATTTCCAGATTTCCGTATACCGAAACGGGAAAGATCAAACGAGCCGATGTATTACAAGTGCTTCAGAAGTATCGGTAAAGTAATTTCCTAAGCTTTACGCTTAGTTGCCTCGCTCAAACCTGCGGTTCACTCATTCGCCATTTTCAGAAATATACCATTGTAGTAGTTTCACTTCATAATCTTAAAACCACAACGTTATGAAGACACTACTACATTTTTTTATCATGGCACTAATTGCGGTGCAAGCACAGGCACAGTTGGTTACCATTACCGGCAACGTAACAGATAATTACGGATTGCCACTTCCGGGAGTAAACATTATCGAAAAAGGTACTTCCAAAGGAACGCAAACCGATTTTGATGGAAATTACGAGATTGAAACTCAAATAGGCAGCACCCTTGTTTTTGCTTATGTCGGCTTTACAACGATACATAAAAAAGTTAAGGCCAATAAAACCATTCTAAATGTACAAATGAAGGAAGACGCTGCGGTTTTGAATGAGGTTGTTGTTACAGCTTATGCTCCGAAACGATCAAAAACTGTAGTGGGGTATGCTGTCTCTAGCATTAGTCAAGAAACTATTGCCGGAATAGGCACCGGTTATAAAAACCTTGATACCGATGACGAATCCTACGGCAAAATCGTAGAAAACATTTTTAAGCGAGTGGAAACCGCGCCGCTTTCTACCTTTTCAATCGATGTTGACAAGGCAGGGTATAGCAACATAAGACGATTTATAAACAACGGTCAAGTCGTGCCACAGGATGCCGTAAAGCTAGAAGAAATGATCAATTACTTTAGTTACGACTATCCACAACCTGAAGGTGATGATCCGTTTTCAATCTATACAGAGATTGCATCGTCACCATGGAATGAGGAGGCAAAGCTTGTTAGAATTGGCTTACGCGGTAAAGATATTTCCACTAAAAATGTGCCTGCTTCAAACTTGGTGTTTCTACTAGATGTATCGGGTTCTATGGAAAGCCCTAACAAACTTCCCCTCTTAAAATCGGCAATGCATGTGTTGGTAGACCAACTACGTGAAACCGATAAAGTGGCAATTGTTGTTTATGCCGGTGCAGCAGGTGTCGTATTGGAACCTACTTCAGGAATAGAAAAGGAAAAGATTTTAAATGCTATAAATAACTTATCGGCGGGTGGTTCTACTGCTGGAGGACAAGGAATAGAGCTGGCCTATAAAATTGCAGAGCAGCATTTTATCAAAGGAGGTAACAACCGAATAATACTAGCGACAGATGGCGACTTTAACGTAGGAGCTTCCAGTGACCGTGCGATGGAAAACCTCATTGAAGATAAACGTAAAAGTGGTGTCTTCTTAACCTGTCTGGGGTTTGGTATGGGAAATTACAAAGATTCAAAATTAGAGACGCTAGCCGATAAGGGCAATGGCAACCACGCCTATATAGACACCATGCAGGAAGCGCGAAAAGTACTGGGAACCGAATTTTTTGGAACCATGTATACCATCGCTAAGGATGTTAAAATTCAGGTAGAGTTCAATCCAAACAAGGTGCAAGCCTACCGATTGATTGGTTATGAAAACAGATTGTTGAACGATGAAGACTTTAAAGATGATACCAAAGATGCAGGAGAATTGGGAAGTGGACATACGGTAACTGCCTTATATGAAATAATTCCGGTTGGGGTGAAAAGCATCTACGTGAAAGATGTGGCTGATTTGAAGTATACAAAGACGTCTAATACCAATAACACCAATGAGATTCTTACGGTAAAGTTCCGTTACAAAGAGCCGGATGGTACAAAGAGCAAATTGATTGAAAAAATAGTGCAGGATTCAAATAGCCGGTTTACCGAAGCTTCCGAAGATTTCAAATACGCGGCGTCCGTTGCCTTATTTGGAATGCAACTTCGAAAGTCTATATTTATAAATACCCTTAGTACAAAAGATGTTATTGCCATGGCAGAGGCCGGGAAGGGTGTAGATAAGGAAGGATATCGCGCCGAGTTCATACGGTTGGTAAAAAGTTATAAGAATTCAGCCAGATAGTTGGATAGTTATTTGTTTTAAAGGAGCATTAAAATGCTCCTTTTTTTATTCCATGAAAGTGCCTATTTTTAACTCAAACACTTCGAATGAAAAAAATAGTCCTTCTAACCTTGTTACTCTCAACGACGCTTTCCGGCCAGATCCTTTCCGAACGCGATCGCGCCACCCTAAAAGACGAGCTGCTAGCAGATCGCTTCAACAATGTATTACCTCAATTGATGGACGATACCGAAATCGATATGTGGCTGGTGATTGCCCGCGAATACAATGAAGACCCGGTAATGCGCACCATGCTACCCGCCGAATGGCTCAATGCCAGAAGGAGAACCATCTTGGTGTTCTATCGGAACAAGGCCGAAAATACCATAGAAAAACTGGCCGTCGCTCGGTATGATGTGGGGGAAAATATTACTTCGGCCTGGGACAAGGAAAAACAACCCGATCAATGGCAACGACTGGTCGAACTTATCGAGGAACGAAACCCTTCCAAAATTGGGATCAATGTGTCTGAATACTACGGAATTGCAGATGGCTTGGTAAAAACCGACTACGACGAACTACTTGCGGCACTTCCTCAGGGGCAAAAGGACAAACTGGTCTCTGCCGAAAAATTGGCCATCGCATGGATCGAAACACGTACCGCAAAGGAAATGGAGTTGTACAATACCTTAGTGAAGATTACACATGATATTATAGACGAAGCATTTTCCTCAAAAGTAATTACCCCCGGAAGCACTACCACCGAAGATGTGGTTTGGTGGATGCGCCAAAAAGTAACCGATCTGGGCCTGGAAACCTGGTTTCATCCCACCATAGATATTCAGCGGAGCAACGAAGCGCTAAAAAGTCAGATTGAGTCTTTCAGCAAGGGAAAACCTGAAGATGTTATTAGGCCGGGAGATCTACTGCATTGTGACTTCGGAATTACCTATATAGGACTAAATACCGATTGCCAGCAACACGCCTATGTTTTAAAAGAGGGCGAGAAGGCAGTTCCCGAATTTCTGGCAGCTGCTTTTAAACAGGGAAATCGCGTTCAAGATATCTTTACATCCAACTTTGTAGCAGGAAAAACGGGGAATGAAATTCTTTTAAAATCGCTTGCTGAAGGAAGGGAAGAAGGGCTGATGCCCGCTATCTATACACACCCATTAGGTACCTACGGACACAGTGCCGGGACTACTTTTGGGATGTGGGATTCGCAGGAGGGTGTTCCCGTCAATGGCGATTATCCGTTACACCGAAATACGGTCTACGCCATTGAATTAAATACAACAGTTAAGATTCTTGAATGGGACAAATCCATACGCATCATGCTGGAAGAAGCAGGATACTACGGTGAAAATGGATTCCGATATGTCCATGGTAGGCAGGAAGCCATCAAGCCCATAAAAACCAAATAGTTTTTATTTCTGCATCTTTAAGTATTTATCCACCGAATGGCGTCCCGATCCGTAGAACAGGAAGAAGATACACGTCAATAAGACCACGATAGAAAGGATTAGATTGGTCGTGTGCATTTCACCTATAAAATTGATAAGTACTGCCCCAATTAAGATAGGAAGTTGCGCCAGGACCGCCCAGCGAGTCAATAGCCCAAAGGCAATTAAGAGTCCGCCAATAAAATGAGCAGGCGCTACGTAATGCACTAACGCCATACCACCTACCAGACTTTTAATTGGTTTGATAAGTTCCATGAGCATGGCACTGTTGCCCATAAAATCAATTCCTTTAATAAATAGAAAGGCCCCCAAGGCCACACGTAATAGATCCAACGGATAATAGGTATGTGCATTGGCCCATTTGTTTAAAGATTTTATCACTCCCATAATTGCAAATTTGTTGGTTAGACTACCATAAGGTACTCATTTTTAGGGGTATGTTGAATAAATTTTAAAAAATATTTTAATCGATTGAGCAAATTAATCCTTAATGCCCGGTTGTTTTAACTCAAATCCTTCGGCGGTTTTTGCTGTATCGACCATAATTTTTACATCTTTCAGTAACTGCTTTGCATCGTAGATGATACCATCCTTGATGGTGTATTTTACACCTCCTACGCGGACTACTTCATTGTCTTCGGTAAGTTTTATGGCCCCGGTTCCGTACAGCACTTTTAAATTCTGAAGGGGATTCTCTTCCACAATAACAAAGTCGGCCCACTTACCAACCTGTACCGAACCAATCTTATCATCCATTCCCAAGGCTTCGGCGCCATTTAAGGTGGCCGATCTAATAACTTCCATGGGGTGAAAGCCTGCCTCCCGAAGCAATTCCAGTTCTCGGATATAGGCAAAGCCATAGAGCTGAAAGATAAAACCACTGTCCGAACCTGCAGTTACTCGGCCACCACGGTTTTTATACTCGTTCACAAAGGTCATCCACAAGCGATAATTCTCTTTCCAGGCCACTTCCTCTTCGGTACCCCAATAATGCCAATAGGAACCATGGCTTATCTTAGAAGGCTGATAAAAGCGCCAGAGGGATGGCAGCGTATAATCCTCATGCCATTCGGCACGGCGGGCGCGTTGCAGGTCCCTGCTGGCTTCGTAAATATTGAAGGTAGGATCCAGTGTAAAATCGAGTTCCAACAGCTCATTCATCACGGCATTCCAGTGATCGGAATAGGGGGCAGCGGCTTGTTTCCATAGCTTGCCCGCTTCTCCAAAACGATGCTGCTCATTGTTGTAATTGTAATCCAGCGGATAATTCTGAACCGTTTTATCATTAAATAATGCCTCCGGAAGTCCATACCAATGTTCCATAGAGGTAAGTCCGGCTCTTGCCGAATGCAGCACATTCCATCTGGCAACACTTAACTGCGCATGATGACAGGCAGAGCGAAGTCCTAATTTTTTATTTTCATCCAAGGCCGCTTTCATTATTTGAGGCTCTGCTCCAAAGAATTTAATTCCGTCCGCTCCCTTGATGGCGTTATCACGTACCCAGGCACGAGCTTGTGCTTCGGTAGTGATCTCCGTGTCACTACCCGATCCAAAACCGGTATAGGCCAAAATACGAGGGGCAATAATCTCATTCTTGGCACTACGCTTTTTGAGATCTAAGGTATAGGTCAACCCACGACCGCTGGGTTCCCTAACGGTGGTCACACCATGGGCCATCCACAGTTTAAAAACATACTCCCAGTCGGCACCCTGTCCTTCTCCACCAATATGACCATGCATATCGACAAAGCCCGGCAGCAAATACATCCCAGCGGCATCCAGTTCTTTTCCACCCGATTTTAGTTTTGGTCTTTTGGCGTTGTCAATAGGCACCCCGGGGTAGCCTACTACTTTAATTTCTTTGATGATATTATTCTCAACAACAATGTCCACCGGACTTATAGGCGGTGCGCCGTCTCCATTAATAAGGGTAACCCCGCGAATGATTAATTGGGTGAACGGACCTTCTCCCTTGGTCTGTGCCTGCATTGAAATGGCTAAAAGCAAAAGGAAGGTGCAAAGTAGGGTAGACTTTTTCATATGGTTTGTATTATGCGTTGGTTGATGTGCATGAGAAAGTTATGTATTTTTTTTTGAAACACGATTCGCACTGTTTGTAATTCTGAAAAATGCAATGGCGGCGCCCAATCCAATTGTGGCAAACACCGAAAGTAATATAAACACATGTTGATGCCCCGGTTCGCCGGGCGAATTGTCCAATAAATAACCCATGGCAGGCCCCATAAAGATATCGGGTGTATATCCCACCAAGGAGATCAGGCCCACAGCGGTGCCGGTTACAACCAGTGGGATATAGCCTTCTTGCATGGCGGCAAAATAGAGGGTTCTAAAGGCGTAAACACCGGTCGCTGTGACCAGCAGTGACATCAAGAAAAAGAAGTTCATAGAGGGACCCAGAAATCCGGAACTGAATAGCAATGCCCCAACCAACATGGTTATAAAGCCAAGAATCATCATCAAGGAGGTCTTGGTTTTGTCGGCTAAAAACCCGATGCCTACTCCAATAACTGGTCTGATGTACAGAAGGTAGGTACCTACTTTTGCAGCGGCTATTTCGTCGTATCCCATCACTTCCTTGGCGTATAGCGAAAACACATCGGTGATTTTATAGCCTACATAGGCGCAGAGGATGATAATCATGAGTAACCAAACTGCGGGTATCTTTATGACAATTCTGAAATTGGACAAGGTCTCGCGCCAGCTTTTCCGAAGCAGACGGTCATCGTCCTCGGCCTTGTTCTTTAGAAAAAGAAGAATTAAAACCCCTACAAATGCTATAATCGCCGACGAAATTAAAATGACATACCGAAAGGCCTCTTTGCGATCTATGAAGGATGCTTCTGCAATTTCTACAGTTATAAACAACGAAAAGATTAGAACGCCCAACGATCCAAAACCGGCTGCCACCAAACCTCTTCCGCCATCTAAAAAGCCAAAGGCAAGCCCCTGTCTTTTTAAACCGCCCCAAACACGTGTCGCCTTTATCATGGCTGCCCAGAATAGAAAAATGGTGGTAAAGCCCCAGTACCCATAGAGCAGTTTCAATACAAAATAGGAGGGATAGGAAGCAAGGACCAAGCCGCCTGCAGCTGTTAAAAATAGCGCTACCGCTATTAATACCTTTGGTCGTATTTTATCGGCCAGCGTGCCACCAAAGAGATAGGAAACAAAGGCCACAATACCATACACCGAAAAGCAGGTACCGAGCTCTAGATTGGTAAGATTGAAAACATCTAAGACAGTGGGTCTAAAAACACGCGCCAATACGAACGGAAGAATAAAAATAGCCTCTCCCGCCAAAATAAGCAGCAGGATATGATATGCCGGATGTTTAGATCCCTTCTGATTTCCCATCCGTTGAAATTACGGATAATCTTAGACTTGGATCACACCCAGGTTAAAAGCTTTTTCAATAGGGGCGTGGTTGGCGGCTTCAATCCCCATGGAGATCCACTTACGGGTATCTAAGGGATCGATCACGGCATCGGTCCAAATACGGGAAGCCGCATAATAGGGAGAAATCTGATTGTCGTATCGTGCTTTGATACGGTCGAACAGTTCTTTCTCTACTTCAGGGGTGATGGTTTCGCCCTTCTTTTTTAAGGAGGCCGTTTCAATTTGAAGCAATACCTTGGCAGCGCTATTTCCACTCATTACGGCCAATTCGGCACTGGGCCAGGCGACGATCAACCTGGGGTCGTAGGCCTTTCCGCACATGGCATAGTTTCCGGCACCATAAGAGTTTCCAATTACGACAGTAAATTTTGGGACCACGCTATTGCTTACGGCATTCACCATTTTGGCACCGTCTTTAATGATACCTCCGTGTTCGCTCTTGCTACCCACCATAAAGCCGGTGACGTCTTGTAGAAATACAAGCGGAATCTTTTTCTGATTGCAATTGGCAATAAAGCGCGTGGCCTTATCGGCACTATCACTGTAGATCACACCACCAAACTGCATCTCACCCTGTTTGGTCTTTACGAGTTTACGTTGGTTGGCTACAATACCAACCGCCCAACCGTCGATACGCGCATAGCCGGTAAGGATGGTTTTGCCATATCCTTCTTTGTATTCTTCAAAATCGCTATTATCGACCAAACGCTTGATGATCTCTCGCATATCGTATTGGTCTGCTCTGGAGCGTGGCACAATACCGAATATGTCTTCCGGATTTAATGCCGGTTTAGCAGGTTTATCTCGGTTGTATCCTGCCTTGTCAAAATCGCCAATTTTAGATACGATGTTTTTTATGGTATCCAGTGCATCCTTATCGTCTTTGGCCTTATAATCGGTGACACCACTAATCTCACAATGTGTGGTCGCTCCTCCAAGAGTTTCGTTGTCGATGCTTTCACCTATGGCGGCCTTTACCAAATAGCTTCCTGCCAGGAATATACTTCCGGTTTTGTCTACGATTAAGGCCTCGTCGCTCATGATGGGGAGGTAGGCACCGCCGGCCACACAGCTGCCCATCACGGCCGAGATCTGGGTAATCCCCATACTGCTCATAACGGCATTGTTTCTAAATATTCGTCCGAAATGTTCCTTGTCCGGGAAGATCTCATCCTGCATAGGAAGGTATACTCCCGCACTATCTACTAGGTAAATAATGGGCAATCTGTTTTCAATGGAGATCTCTTGTGCACGTAGGTTTTTCTTAGCGGTGATCGGAAACCAGGCGCCTGCTTTTACCGTGGCATCATTGGCGACCACAATACACTGCTTGCCTTTTACATAACCAATCTTCACAACAACGCCGCCGCTGGGGGCGCCACCGTGTTCCTCGTACATGCCCTCACCGGCAAAGGCTGCAATTTCTATACTGGGCTTTTTCTCGTCAAGCAGGTAGGCGATACGCTCCCGCGCTGTCATCTTTCCCTTGGTATGATGTTTCTCAATACGTTTTTCACCGCCCCCTAATTTTACCTGGGCCAGTTTTTTACGCAATTCGGAAACTAATAATTTATTGTGGTCTTCGTTCTTATTGAAGTTGATGTCCATGGATTATTGTGATTTGCTCAAAAATACAAAAGTATGGTATTTTGCATACTGAAAAATCTATTTTATTACCGATATTTGCCATTGGCTTCTAAAGTGTAATCAAGTGGCCAAAGTATAACTGCGTTAGGGATTGAGGTATTGTTGGAGCTCTTTTACCGCCTCCGACTTCCAATGCATTGGAAACCACCTCCCCCCTTAAAAGGGTGAGGAGCTTTGAGGAGGTAAAAAGCGACTACCGAAAGCCCGACCCCGCTTTTAGCGGGGGAACGCCATAAAATAAATACCTATGATGAATAAAAATACCGTTTTGGGATGGGCCACCTTTATTATGATTATAGTAGGCGTTGCGCTTATAGCGATGGGTGCCTTTCGATATGACGATGTAGCCGGCTGGGGATTCGCCGCTGTTGGCATTGGGTTCTTTGCGATTGCCTGGGTGTTTAACGCCCTAAAAGGAAGGGTTTAATGGTTTGTGGTTTATAGTTTGTAGTTGATGCCATGGCAAGAGTAGAGAAGTTTGAAGATTTGGAAGTATGGCAACTCGCTCGTTCCCTGTGCATTTATGTAGAAGACCTATTTCAAACAACAGGACTTGATAAAAAATTAATTTCAGAGGAACAATACAAAGCACTCATCGAAATGTGCGAATTGGAAATAAACAAAATAGGAGCTTTTATGTATTATCTGCGAAATTCTGATATAAAAGGTCAAAAATTTAAGAAAGACTAATTTAAAACACCAAACACCAAACAACAAATGTCTGACGATAAGAAAGTAATTTTCTCCATGTCCGGAGTGACCAAAACGTATCAAAATGCGCAAACTCCGGTCCTTAAAAATATTTATTTAAGTTTCTTCTACGGCGCCAAGATTGGGATTTTAGGCCTCAACGGAAGCGGTAAATCTACCTTGTTAAGAATCATCGCAGGGGTCGAAAAGAACTACCAAGGAGACGTCGTCTTTGCTCCGGGCTATACCGTGGGCTACCTCGAACAAGAACCGCAGCTGGACGATAACAAAACAGTGATGGAGGTGGTTCGTGAAGGAGCTGCTGCCACGGTGGCTATTTTGGATGAATACAACAAGATCAACGATATGTTTGGTTTGGAAGAGGTCTATAGCGATGCCGACAAGATGCAAAAGCTGATGGATCGCCAGGCGGTATTACAGGATCAGATCGATGCTTCCGATGCCTGGGAGCTGGACACCAAATTAGAGATTGCGATGGACGCACTGCGTACCCCCGAATCTGATAAGAAAATTGGCGTGCTATCGGGAGGAGAACGCAGACGCGTCGCCCTGTGCAGGTTGCTGTTACAGGAACCGGATGTGTTGCTGCTGGACGAGCCTACCAACCACCTGGATGCCGAGAGCGTACATTGGTTGGAGCACCACTTGGCACAATATAAAGGAACGGTAATCGCCGTTACCCACGATAGATATTTTCTGGACAATGTAGCGGGTTGGATCCTGGAATTGGATCGAGGGGAAGGCATTCCTTGGAAGGGGAATTATTCTTCTTGGTTAGATCAGAAGTCAAAGCGTTTGGCCCAAGAACAAAAACAGGCTAGCAAACGTCAGAAAACCTTAGAACGCGAATTGGAATGGGTCCGTATGGCGCCCAAGGGACGACAGGCAAAACAAAAGGCCCGTTTGAACAATTACGACAAGCTGATGAGTCAGGATCAAAAGCAGTTAGATGAAAAGCTGGAGATCTATATTCCGAACGGTCCGCGTTTGGGAACCAATGTGATTGAAGCCAAAGGCGTCGCCAAAGCCTATGGCGATAAGCTTTTGTATGAAGACCTGAACTTCAAACTACCACAGGCCGGAATTGTCGGCATTATTGGACCCAACGGTGCCGGTAAAACTACCATTTTTAGAATGATCATGGGCGAAGAAACAGCAGACAAGGGCAGCTTCGAAGTAGGGGATACCGCCAAGATCGCCTATGTAGATCAGGCACACTCTAATATCGACCCAAGTAAATCGATTTGGGAAAACTTTAGCGAGGGGCAGGAACTCATTATGATGGGCGGGAGACAGGTGAATTCGAGAGCGTATTTGAGTCGGTTTAATTTTAGCGGAAGCGAACAAAACAAAAAAGTATCTATGCTATCGGGTGGGGAACGAAACCGCCTGCATTTGGCCATGACCCTGAAGGAGGAAGGAAACGTTTTATTATTAGATGAGCCTACCAACGACCTAGATGTAAATACCCTGCGTGCCCTGGAAGAGGGCTTGGAGAATTTCGCGGGCTGTGCCGTAGTGATCTCTCACGACCGTTGGTTCCTCGATAGAGTATGTACGCATATTTTGGCCTTTGAAGGCGATAGTCAGGTGTACTTCTTTGAGGGTAGTTTTAGCGATTACGAAGAAAACAAGAAGAAACGCCTGGGCGGGGATCTCATGCCGAAGCGTATCAAATACAAGAAGCTAATTCGATAAGCAATATATAAAACCCCTTCGGCAATGAAGGGGTTCTTTTTACCATAGGATATTATCGTACCACCAGCTTTTTAGCGACCGAATGATTCCCTACTTGAAGTTGTACGAAATAAATACCTGCCTGAATTCCTTCCGTGGAAATAGCAATCTTTTGATTCCTTCCGAAGTCTCCTTTGAATACCGTCTTAATCACTCTTCCTGAAATATCAATAAGGACTATAGTGCCTTCGGAAGACAATATATGATCGATTGTAAATTGCGAAGTCGCCGGATTGGGATATATCTTTATTTTTTCTGAAGATAAAGCGGTATCACTCACACCCAGAATGATATTGGAAATGTCGTAGCTGTGCATGGAGCGCCCAAAGGTTCCTACAAATAATGTATTGGTAGGCTCGTGCAATTTTAGGTCCCGCATGATGTTAAAGGGCAGGTTGTTTCCCAAGATATCCCAATTGGTGCCATCGTCCTGCGAATACCATACATTCATATCGGTAGCCACGAATAAGATATTTTCGTCCGAATTTATAATTATATCGTTTGCGGGAATACTCGGTAAATTTGAGGAGATGTCTACCCAATTCTGACCGCCATCGGTGGTTTTAAACACATGGGGGTCGTAATCCAATAGCCCGAAGCCCGATAGGGTCAGATAGGCGGTTAGATCGTCGCTGGGTGAAATGGCAATGGAGGTGATATATCTATCCGGAAGCCCGGCACTAATATTGGTCCAGGTTACACCCGCATCAAAGGTTACATACACGTTCCCATCGTCACTGCCTGTGTAGACCACATCCAGATTGTTATAAGAAGGCGCAATGGCAGTAATGGTGCCATACGACAAGGAACCACTGGGGTGTTGGCCGTCGGTTAGGTCCGGACTTTGAACCGTCCAAAAGGCCGAGTGGTCTGAAATATATAAGCGGTTCGTGCCACAATACACTTTTTCAGAATTAAAGGGGGAAATAATCACCGGGGTATTCCAGTTTCTTCTATCACCATTGCTAATACCATCGGTAGCGGGCATAAACGATGCGCCGCCATTGGTAGATCTTCCCAGGCCGCCGTTTTGAGATTCAACATAGATAAAATTATTGTCGTTCGGGTCTACATTCACATGAAAACCATCGCCGCCCCAGATCGAATTCCAGTTGTTGGAGCCGGCGGTAAGCGTTCGTATGGTGTTGTTGTCCTGAGTACCACCGTAGAGGCGTTCGGGCTGGGTGTAGTCCACTTCAATATTGTAAAACTGGGTAATAGGCAGGTTGGCGAACATCGACCAGCTGTTACCGCCATTTTCTGAAATATAAGCACCGCCATCGTTGCCTTCCAGTATAAAGTTGGGATTATTTAACGAATACTCCATCGCATGATGGTCCACGTGCATACCGTTTACGTCCTGCCAACTGGTCCCGCCATTGGTAGTTCGTGCAATGCCTTGTCCCAGTACATACACCTCGTCGGGATCGGTAGGGTGAATGCGAAGGTTTCCGAAGTACCAGCCAAAACTGGCATCGATACCTTGAAGATCGCCCAAGGTCACCAGCGTCCAGTTATCACCATTGTCGTCCGAGCGATAGAGTCCGTTAAAGACGTTGGTAATTTCGTTGGTGGTAAATCGGGCATATACGGTAGCCGGATTAGATTGTGATACGGCTATCCCTATCCTCCCGGTATTGGTGGAGGGGGCAGGTAGCCCATGGGTGGCTCCCAATTCGGTCCAGGTGGTGCCTCCATCCATGGAACGGTGAATCGCTGAGGTAAGTCCGCCGTAATCCCGCTGCCACGGCTTGCGTGTGCGTTCCCACATAGCGGCATATAGGATATTTGGGTTTTGTGAATTAATTGCAACGTCTATGGCAGAAGTAGAGTCGGTAACAAATAACACCTGCTCCCAGTTGGCACCTCCGTTTGTCGTGCGATAGATCCCTCTTTCCTGATTGTAGCCGTATAGCTTTCCGGCGGCTGCCGCAAAAACCCGATCGGGATTGGTGGGGTCTACAACAAGGCGACCAATATGATCACTATCGTCCAATCCCATATGGTTCCAGGTGGCACCTGCATCGTCCGATCTGTACACCCCATCGCCAAAATACGCGCCATCGGTAGCACTTCCGTTGGCTTCTCCGGTACCCACATAGATACGTTGGGCATCGGAAGGCGCAATGGCTATATCGCCTATAGAGGGTTTCCCAATATCGTCGAAAATGGGAGTCCAGTTCTGACCTCGATCTGTGGTTTTGAACACCCCCCCAACGGCGGCTCCCACATAGAGTACATCATCACTTTCGGGTGAAATGGCAACATCTGTGATTCGTCCTCCGGTATTCAAGGGACCTATTAGATTCCAGTCGCCACCACTTGCTTCGGGTCGGGATGCAAGCATATCTTTGGATTGCAACAAGGCGGCTTTCATGGCGTTTTTATTGATAAAGTTGTTGGGGTAGGCCCGCTGGTTGTACATCCATTCATGGGGATATAATTTGGCGAGCTCCGCATTTTCCTGAGGTGCAGTGTCTTTTTCTGAAAGAAATACAAACAGGGCCAGTACACCTAGGGAAAGGATTGAAAGAATTTTGATTATAGCCGATTTCATAGGAATGCTTTTTTCAAAGATATCAAACTAAATGGTATTTGATTGGACCTCCTAAAAGAAGTATCTTTAGGCTTCTAAAATAAAACTCATGCGCACATTATCACGTTGCTTTGCTGTACTTATCTGTTTTATAGGTATGGAGGCCTTTTCTCAACTTCAGAAAAACTTTGAATCCCTAGATGTCTTTCAGCTGGAATACGCGTCGGACCCACAAATCTCCCCCGATGGGAACTATGTGGTCTACCGCCGTACCGGTTTCGATATCATGAAGGACCGTTCCAAAGGGAATTTATGGTTGCTCACAACCGACAACCAGAGAATACATTATAAACTCACCGCTTTCGAGGGGAACGAAAGTACGGCGCGCTGGTCGCCCAGCGGCGATCGTATTGCCTACGTGAGTAGCACCGATGCCGGTAGCGAGATCTATGTCTATTGGACGGCCACCGGGGCCATTGCCAAGCTAACGCAGTTGGAGAACAGCCCATCCTCCATAAGCTGGTCTCCCGATGGAAAAAGGATCGCCTTTTCGATGAAGGTCAATGCCAAGGCGCCGGTGATTGCCAAGATGCCCGAGAAACCTAAGGACGCCAAGTGGGCCGAAGCCCCTCGTATTACCGACCGGTTAAAGCACGAAGCCGATGGGGCAGGCTATTTAAAGCCCGGTTTCAATCATATTTTTGTAATTCCTTCGGAAGGAGGGAGCCCGCAGCAATTGACCAGTGGGGATTTTAATCACGGAGGAAGCCTTTCCTGGTCACCTAGCGGAAGCCATATTTACTTTTCTGCCAATAGAAACGATAACTGGGAATACGAATTCAGGAACAGTGAGGTGTATTCGGTTAATACGAATACGGGCGCTATTGCCGCACTTACCAGTCGTCCCGGTCCAGATTCTTCCCCAAGGGTGTCTCCCGATGGCAAATACATCGCCTATACCGGTTTTGAAGATAAGGTACAGGCCTATCAGGTGAGTCAGCTTTCCATTATGAATGTGGATGGGACCGGGAAACGAAGTATTTCGGCTGCCCTTGATAGGGACGTGGACGATATCGTATGGGCCGGTGACAGCAAGGGCCTGTATTTTATGTATAACGATCTGGGACTAACCAAGATCGGTTATATCAGTCTTTCAGGGAGCGTCCATGAGCTCGTGAATAATGTAGGGGGAACCACTCTGGGAAGACCCTATGCCAGCGGAAGTTTTAGCGTCTCCGGCAACGGCATGATCGCCTATACCCAATCCAAGCCGGACCGTCCGGCCGATGTGGCCTTGGTGAACAAGCAGGGAAAGGAGAAAAAAGTCCTAACCGATCTGAATGCCGACCTGTTAGACTACCGAACCATGGGAGAAGTAGAAGAATTGTGGTATACCTCCTCGGTGGATGGCAGAAAGATCCAAAGTTGGGTGGTGTATCCGCCCAATTATCAGAAGGGCAGTAAAACACCCCTCTTGGTGGAGAACCACGGAGGCCCTATTTTAAACTACGGGCCGCACTTTTCGGCCGAGATTCAATTATACGCCGCGGCGGGCTATGTGGTGTTCTACCCGAATCCAAGAGGGAGTACCAGCTATGGAGAGGAATTCGGGAATTTATTGTACAACAACTATCCGGGAGAAGACTATAACGATGTGATGGATGGAGTAGATGTGCTGCTAAAAAAAGGCATCGCCAATGCCGATCAACTCTATGTTACCGGAGGAAGTGCCGGAGGGATCATGACGGCCTGGATCATCGGAAAGAACAATCGGTTTAAGGCCGCCGTAGTGGCCAAGCCGGTGATGAACTGGATCAGTAAAACGCTTACGGCCGATAA
>NZ_JAIOHK010000060.1 GCF_019913785.1 Altibacter sp. | reverse complement strand
ACCAATCCAATAGCTACCGAAGCAGACATTTCAGCAATTGGAAAAAAGATGGAGTTGTACCAAACGGTCCTCACCCAAGCCTTTTTGTGCTTTTCATTGATCTCCTTAAACGCTTCAAATTCTTTCTCTTCTCGGGTAAAAATCTGAACGATCTTCATCCCGGTAATACGTTCCTGAACAAAGGAGTTTAAATTGGCCACCTGATTCCGAACATCTTCAAAGGCAACTTTCATCGCCTTTTGAAACACCCGTGTTGCATAGAGTATGAGTGGAAGAATCGCAAAAACAATCAAAGCAAGTTGCCAGCTCTTGTAAAGCATGACACTAGCAATGACAAGCATCTTCAGCAAGTCACTAATAATCATAAACAGACCTTCGCTAAAAATACTGGAGATGGTTTCTATGTCGTTTACAGCACGAGTGGTCAATCTTCCCACGGCACTTTTGTCAAAATATTTCATTTTAAAACTCAGCATCAATTTGAAGAGTTTTACTCGAATGTCCTTGATAACGCTCTGTCCTAACCAGTTGGCGTAAAAGATAAAAGCAAACTGAAATACAACTTCCAATAGCAACACGCCCAACATCATCAGAATATAGAACAGGAATTCGTCTCCATCCTTCGTAACTATGGAATTATCGATTGCCAATTGTAATAAATGAGGTCGCAGGGCTGCAAGGCCGGCCATGACAATAGCTGCAAAGGCTACAAAATAGAAGATCAAACGGTACGCATTGGTATGTGCCAGTAACCGCTTAAATAATTTAAAATCGAATGCATTTCCCGAATTCGCCATCTACCTCTTTATCGTTTCCGGATATACTACCTTGGTAAGGTACAACCCATGTGCCGGAGCAGAAGCCCCAGCCTTTGTTCTATCTTTACTTTCTATAATATCTTTAAAATCTTGGCGTGAAATTTTCTCAAATCCTACGTCCAAAAGGGTTCCAACGATGGCTCGCACCATATTTCGCAAAAAGCGATCGGCTACTATGGTAAAAACCAATTGGGATTCTTCTTGCTCCCATGCTGCCTTTTGGATAGTACAATAATACGTTTTTACATCGGTATTGGAGCGGGAGAAGCATTGAAAATCCTTATAGGACGATAACATTGCTGCAGCTTCATTCATTAGTGTCACGCTAGGTTCCTGATGTAGGTGATAGGCAAAATCCTCTCGAAATGGATCTTTCTTTAATGAAATAACATATTGGTATTCACGTGCCACGGCATCGAAACGCGCATGGGCTTCATCGGTTACTCTAAATAGATCGTTTACCGATATATCCTTCGGAAGGAAAGAATTAAGTCTGAAAATTAGTTCTTGTACATCTAAAATCTCTTCCGCATTAAAATGAGCGAACAATTGTTTGGCATGCACACCTGTATCGGTCCTTCCGGCCCCGGTCACTTTTATTTCGCTCCGAAGCAAGGTAGAAAGCGTGCGTTCCAAAACCTCCTGTACGCTGATTGCGTCAGGCTGAATTTGCCAACCGTGGTAATTCTTTCCGCTATAGCTTATTTCGATAAAATATCGCAAGGAATGAGTATTTTTGAGACAGCATCAAAGATACACAAACTGAAATATTCAAAAGGCATCCCCTTTTCAGAAATACATGAAAAAAATACTACTGCTCAGCGATACACACAGCTATATAGACGATAAAATTCTGAGTTATGTCAGGCAGGCCGATGAAGTATGGCATGCGGGGGATATAGGTGACCTCAGGGTAACGGATGCCATCAAGGCATTAAAGCCGCTTCGCGCAGTGTATGGAAATATTGACGATGCCAAAGCCAGAGTCGAATTTCCGCTCCACAACCGATTCTTTTGCGAAAAGGTTGCTGTCTGGATTACCCATATTGGTGGCTATCCGGGGAGATACAACCCTTCGATTAGAGAAGAACTCCATACAAACCCACCGCGACTATTCATCACGGGGCATTCTCATATTCTGAAGGTGATGAACGATAAAAAGCTAGGGGTGCTACACATGAATCCCGGTGCCGTGGGAAAACATGGCTTTCAACAAGTGCGCACCATGCTTCGCTTTGAAATAGATGGAGCGAAAATTCAGAACCTGGAGGTAATTGAATTTAAAAAGTAGTGTTCGTATTATAACTTCATCAAAAAACCCCCAAAGATGGCATTCTTTGAGGGTTTTGCACTAAAATATACTAAGGTGTCGTTTAACGTAATCGGTCTACAGATTTTACGAGATCCTCGTCCCTTTTTATGGCCTTATTGGCCAGCACTAAAAAAACGATAGAAATGACGGGAATAAGCACCCCAATACCCTTCATTGAAACCAATGTTTCTCCGGATACGCTTAGAGACCTATATACGAAAACTCCCAGTAATACAAAGTTTAATATGATGTTCAAACGGTTGATTACAAATTGTAATTGCCGCTTTTTAAAATTCAAAATTGAAATGAGTGCCAATGCGATAGCCCCGAAAATGGGTATCATAACCATAAGCTCACTGCGATCCATTACTACCTCACCTGCCTCGTTTTGCAAGACAGGAAACCAAATATACAAGGCAACCATAAGCAAAGCTACAAGGATAAGATAGACGGTTTGGATACGTTGAATCATGGTAAAAGCAACATTTGACTGCAAAAATAGCGTTTCTTTTTAAGAAAATTAAATGCAAAATTTAATTTATTGTTGTATACTTGCAGTATCTATTCGTAACCACTTCAACAACGGTTACTTAGTCTTCGATAAATTTTTCAACTAAATTACCTACACGGAAAATTACATATTATCAATTTAAACTTACACATTTTTTAAATGTTTGAAATTTCAGAATTAAAAGCAAAACTGTTACCTGAGTTACAGGAAATTGCTAATGCTTTAGGTGTTCCAAAATACCGAAGCTTAAAAAAACTTGACTTGGTCTATCAAATTCTTGACTACCAAGCTGCTAATCCTAAGGCCGTTAAGTCGGTTAAAGTGAATGAGCCTACATCAGAAGCAACGCCTAAAGCGACTTCAGAAAAACCGGTACAAAAAGACACTCCGGATAAAAAGCCACAGCAAAGAGACAATCGTCAACGCCCACCGCGTAGCGATAATCGCAATCAGAAAGGGCCACAGAGAAATCAGGACCCTAAAAAGGCGAATGATCCGGATACCCGAAAACAGAGCAATCTGGAGGTAAAGGATGCTAAGGAAGAGGCCAAAAAACCTCAGAAAGAGCAAGATGGCAATACCGATATAAAACAAAAACCTCAAAAAGACCAGCACCGAAACAAGGACGGTAATAAACAGAATACGCACGGGTCTAAAGAAAATCGAAACAACGGCAATAAAGACAATCGCAATCGATATAAAGAGCCTGATTTCGAATTTGACAGTATTATTGAAAGTGAAGGCGTTTTAGACATCATGCAGGATGGCTATGGCTTCCTTCGTTCTAGTGATTACAACTATCTCTCTTCTCCGGACGATATTTATGTATCTCAATCGCAGATACGATTGTTCGGCTTAAAAACGGGAGATACCGTATTGGGCGAAGTACGGCCTCCGAAAGAAGGAGAAAAGTATTTTCCTTTAATAAAGGTGAATAAAATAAATGGATTGAGTCCGAATGTGGTGCGCGATCGTGTTTCTTTCGAACACCTTACCCCACTTTTCCCTACCGAGAAATTTAATATTGCCGAAAAGCAAAGTACTATATCTACACGTATTATTGATTTGTTTGCACCAATTGGTAAAGGACAACGTGGTATGATCGTTTCCCAACCTAAAACGGGTAAGACGATGTTGCTAAAGGATATTGCCAATGCCATTGCGGCTAACCATCCGGAAGTGTATCAGATTATTTTATTAATCGATGAACGTCCTGAAGAAGTTACCGATATGCAACGCCATGTGCGTGGTGAAGTCGTGGCATCAACCTTCGACAAAGAAGCAACTGAACACGTTAGAGTAGCCAACATTGTGCTTGAAAAGGCAAAGCGTTTGGTAGAATGTGGACACGATGTCGTTATTCTTTTAGATTCGATCACTCGATTGGCGAGAGCGTACAACACAGTGCAACCTGCCAGCGGAAAGATCTTAAGTGGTGGTGTCGATGCAAATGCATTGCACAAACCGAAGCGTTTCTTTGGTGCGGCCCGTAATATTGAGAATGGTGGCTCTTTGAGTATCATTGCTACGGCGCTTACTGAAACCGGATCGAAAATGGACGAGGTGATCTTTGAAGAATTTAAAGGAACCGGTAATATGGAATTACAATTGGATAGAAAGATCTCTAACCGACGTATATTCCCTGCTATTGACCTTACCTCATCCAGTACACGAAGAGATGATCTTCTGTTAGATGAGAACATAATCCAACGTATGTGGGTGATGCGAAAGTATTTGGCCGATATGAATCCGGTGGAAGCAATGGAATTCATCAACGATAGATTTAAACAAACGCGTAATAACGAAGAGTTTTTAATCTCCATGAACGCATAAGAAATTTTTAAACCAATAATATAAAAGCCGAATCCATTGGATTCGGCTTTTTTTATGGCTCATACTGACCTGCAGTTGTTACTCCGAGTGCAACGAGGAATCTCAGATTCTTTGGCGTGCTGCATTGCTTCAGAAAGAAATATCGATCACGCTAATTACGCTTCCATTCCGATAGCAGGATAAATACTTGAAATACAAGAACTGTATTTATACCAAATAGATTCCGTTGTGTCACCGCTTATCAAAATACGAATCATAAAAAAAGCCTCGCAATGCGAGGCTTAAATATGAGTTTAGAAAAACTCCTTATTGCTTAACTACTTTTTTAGTAAAAGTACCTGCAGAAGTGTTTACATTCAACATGTAAATTCCTCTTGCCAAGCTAGAAGTATTCATAGTACCGTTAACCAATTGGATACCAGTATTCTTTCCTAATACATCGTATAAGATAGCACCTTTAACTTCTAAAGAAGCAGGAACACTAACGTTCAATACATCAGAAGCAGGGTTTGGATATACAGCAATTTTAGAAAGTGCATTGTCTCCAACTCCTAATACTTCGTCACCAACGATATTCATAACAAATGAATTTGGTAAACCAAAAGCAACTGCCAAGTCCATTGGAGTAGCAGCACCACAAGCATCAGCCATAATCCAAGAAGGACCAGTTTGTCCATCTAAGTTAGCTCCAAAACGCATAAAGTTAGTGTCAGTTAAATCATCAACGATCATAACTTCGTAAATCATTCTAGATCCGGCAGGAATAGTAGCTGCCAAAGGAATACTTAAAAGAGATTCAGCATCAGCATTTGTGATAATCGCTCCTGCAGTTCCTTCTAATACAGCAGAACCTGGCCATGAACCTGGGAACGGATCTGTCATAGAATATACATTAACTGTTAATGGAAAACCGGCTGGTGAAGTTACAGGTCCAATTGCAATTTCAGCAGAGGTTACTTCGAAAGCTCCGGCAATACCAAAATCAACTGCCAAATCAAAGTCTCTAAAAATACTGTTATCACGGAAACTTGTTGGAGAAGCACATGCTATCTCGTCTCCAGGGTTAATTGTTTGCGTATTACTGTGTGTAATAAGAACAACTTGTCTTTCACTTGCAGGTGTATTGTAAACAGGGTCACCAGAAGTATTTCCAGTAAAAGAAGTCTGTGCTTGAAGTGTTAATCCACTTACAAAAAGCACCGCCATTAGGGTAATTTTTTTCATAATTAGTTGTTTTAAATGTTTAATATTGATCAACAAATATAGAAAAGCAATTTATAAATTCATATCTTTTGTGTTAAAAGTTTCATCAAATTTAATTCCGATATACTATAAATAGTGTATTCAGTCTTTTTTTGTTTCTTCGTTGTATGAAAAAATTATTCCTCCTATGCTGTCTGTGCTGTCTAATTTCTTGTGAAAACAACAAGGAAATTTCAGAATTCGATTTTACCACAACATTTGAAAAAACAGATGGATTAGAAACCGCTACCTATACCGAAACTATCGCATTTTACACAGTACTTTCGGAAGCTTATAATTCAATTGCCATGTATGAGATGGGTAAAACCGATCAAGGTGAACCCCTGCATCTTATAACTTTTAACCCGAATCGAACCTTCGAATCGGAATTTTCCGATAGGGAAGAAAAAAATATTTTGCTAATCAACAACGGCATCCATCCCGGCGAAAGTGATGGAATCGATGCCTCCATGCTATTGCTGCGTGATTTTGCGGTAGGAAAACTAACGGCTCCAAAAAATACCATCATCGCAGTGATTCCAATTTATAATATTGGAGGCGCTATAAACCGAAATAGCAGCACTCGAACCAATCAGAATGGTCCGAAAAGTTATGGTTTTAGAGGCAACGCCAGAAATTACGACCTAAATAGGGATTTTATAAAGAACGATACCAGAAATGCTCAGGCCTTTGTCGAATTATTCAGAACGGTGAAGCCGGATCTCTTTATTGACAATCATGTGAGTAACGGTGCCGATTATCAGTATACCTTGACTCATTTATTTACACAACACAACAAGCTAGGTGGTGGTCTTGGTCATTATTTACACACCTCATTAATGCCTCAATTAGAAGACTCTCTCAAACAAAAATCCTGGGACATCACCCCCTATGTAAATGTTTTCAACCAGCCACCGGATGAAGGTTTTTCACAGTTTCTGGATTCTCCGCGATATTCCACCGGTTATACCACCCTCTTTAACACGCTGGGAATGATGGTCGAAACTCATATGTTAAAGCCATACAAACAACGGGTGGAAGGCACGTATGAGCTTATGAAAAGCTTTATAAATATTGTAGACAAGGATGTAGAGGTTATAGGCGCACTGCGAAAAAATGCAATCGCTTCGTTTAAACCGGGAAGTGCTTATCCACTCTCCTGGAATTTGGACAGCACACAAGTCACAAAAATTTCATTTAAAGGCTTTGAAAGTGAAATGATAAAAAGCAATGTTACAAATGCCTCCAGATTAAAATACTACCGTGACAGGCCCTTTACCAAGGAGGTAGCTTACTATAATTATTTTAAGGCAAAAGACAGTGTGATAATTCCTGCTGCCTATGTTATTCCAAGCGGATACTGGAACATCGTTCAAATTCTAAGGAATAATGGTATAAAGGTCCCAATGATGGAAAAAGACAGTATTGTAGATGCCGAAGTCTATAAGATAAAAAACTACGAAACGGTTCGCAACCCATACGAAGGGCATTATCTACATTACAATACACAGGTAACATCAAATTTCGAAAAAATAACCGTCAAGGCAGGAGATTATTTGGTAGATACCAATCAGGATGGGGTTCGGTATATATTGGAAACACTGGAACCGATAGCACCCGACTCTTTTTTTAATTGGAATTTTTTCGATGCGATCCTGCAACAAAAAGAAGGCTTTTCACCCTATGTGTGGGAAGATATGGCCGAAGCCTTTCTAAATGACAATCCCCAAATTAAAGCCGAATTTGATGCCAAAATATCTGAAGACCCTAATTTTGCAGGAAATTGGTACGCGCAATTGGATTGGATTCACAAACAATCACCCTATTACGAAAGCTCACACCTGCGGTATCCTATCGTTCGGGTGGGTGGTTAGATACTCCTTCGGAAACAGCAGCTTGATATTTTCGTAGGAATCTTGAAGTGCTTTCTGGGTCTTTTCAAAATTTTTCCACCTTACTTTTTTAATCCCCTCGCTGGGTTCAGGAATTAAGGGTCCATCGTAATTGGAATACATTTCGTACCAATAGGTTACCTTCAGTTTAAACTTGTCATTTCGTTTAAACACGTGATAGGTCTTGGTAATAAATCGCTTTATCACCAAATCCTTTACACCGGTCTCTTCAATGGTTTCCCGAAGTGCCGCTTCTTCATAGGTCTCTCCTTTTTCAACCTTTCCCTTTGGGAGATCCCATTTCGAATTTCTTCTAATAAAAAGAATTTCCTTCTTATCGTTAAAGACCATACCTCCTCCCGCTTCAACGACAGGTAGCTTCTTTCGCAAAAACTGTTCAAGTTTTTCCGGATTTTTATGGTATAAATTTACATAGGTGAGTTCGCCATTATTGATCTTTTCAATCAATTTTTTAAACTTGGCCAACTTCAACGGAATGGCTGTATACTGTTTCCCTATTTTTTTCTCGGTAGAGAGAATTATTGGAACATCATTGACAAAAACTTTATACATTTGCACTATGATTTTAAATAAAGAAACAGCACAAAAAACTGCTGAATTGCTATTGCAAATTAATGCAATTAAATTACAACCACAAAACCCTTTTATCTGGGCCTCGGGATGGAAATCTCCCATCTACTGCGACAACCGCATAACACTCTCATATCCCGCTATTCGAAACTTCATTCGAGAGCATATGGCGGCACAGATTGAAGAGATCTACGGCAAGCCCGATGCAATTGCCGGAGTGGCAACAGGAGCCATTGGCATTGGTGCCTTGGTCGCAGACTATCTGAACCTACCGTTTTGTTATATCCGCCCAGAAGCTAAGAAGCACGGAAGACAAAATAAGATCGAAGGATATATTGAACCTCATCAAACCGTAGTGGTAGTGGAAGACCTTATAAGTACCGGAAAGAGTAGTTTGTTAGCGGTGGATGCTTTGAGAGAAGCGAATGTGAACGTGAAGGGAATGATGGCCATTTTTTCCTATGGTTTTGGAATTGCTTCCGAAAACTTCAAAAAAGCCGATGTTGCTTTACATACACTGAGTAATTACGACAGCTTACTTTTGCAAGCCGAGAAGTCCAATTATATTTCGGCTTCTGAAGCCAAATTACTAAGTCAGTGGCGGAAAGACCCTGAGCACTGGAATCCGAAAATGAAGGTCAATAAAGAAAAGGCATAGTTATTGTCCTTTAGCTGTCAAAATCATATTAATAAGAAAACCCATTCATGGAATTAAATAGTAAAAAAATAATTGTAAAAAAATCGGCTGCGGCACTTTGTGAATTTTTAAGTGATGTAAAGAATTTTGAACAATTGATGCCTGAAAACATCAGCAAATTTGAAGTGATTAGAGCAGATGCCTTTGTCTTTGCCCTTAAAGGCATGCCCGAAATTGCTTTGGAAGTAAAAGAAGTTGTGGCGCCCAACAAGGTAGTTCTTGGTGCGATAAGCGATAAAATTCCGTTTACTTTAATTGGAAATATCGAAGCCATTGATGATGCTTCATCTCAAGCGGAGTTGGTCTTTGAAGGAGATTTTAACCCAATGATGGCGATGATGATTAAAGGACCCATTACCAAATTTTTAGAAACCTTAACCACAAATCTGGAGGCCATTTAGAACAGCATTTTAATTTCTTTATGCTGAAATCTTTGCACTCCATCTGCTTCGGTTTCTAGCAGTAGTTCGCCCGTTTCCGCAACACCGCGTACAATTCCGTTAAACCGTCTTCCAACGACATCTTCAAAAACCATTATTTCATTCTTTCTGAAGAGCGTTTCCTCATATTCCTCTTTCATCAGCAAAAACGATCCCGCTTCAAGTCGTTTTAATTGCTTTAGCACAGCTTCAGAAACCACGGCTAGCACTTCATCTAAATTATATGTCTGCCCGGTGCTTAGGAACATGGAAGTAGCTTGTGGTAAACCAGAAAACTTCGCTTCATTAACATTGAGTCCCACGCCTATCACACTATTGGTTAATTGGGCTCCCTGTACCTGATTTTCGACTAGGATCCCTGCCAATTTTTTTTGGTATGACATAATGTCGTTAGGCCATTTAATTGCAATTTCCTGAATTTGCAGGCGATCCAGCGCAGTTTTTAAGGCCAATGAAACCGCAAAAGTAATCCCGGATTGCTGAGATATCGAGACCTTAGAAAATCGTTTAAACATGCTAAATGTAAGGCTTTTCTCAACTTCCGACTGCCAGGTGGAACCTAGTTGCCCTCTACCATTTGTTTGCGCTTTGGCCACTACAATTAACCCATCCTCCAAGTCCTCTTTTTTACTTAATTCCTTTAGGTAGGAGTTGGTTGAATCAATGGCACTAAGTTTGATTATTTTCAATTGACAAAAGATTGTTTTACTTATACGTATACAAAGCCTTTCAAGAAACAAAAAAGTAATAACTTTGCGCAAATAAATACATTTAATGTCAAAAAAAGAAGCAAGCACAGATCAACTTGTAACACAAATTATAACAGGAATAGAGGAAGTCAAGGGCCAACATATTGAAATCCTTGATCTAAGAGATATAGAAAACACCGTATGTGACTATTTTATCATCTGCGATGGGACCTCCAATACACAGGTAAACGCCATCGTTAATTCCATTCAAAAGATTGTTAGTAAAGCCATTAAAGAAAAACCCTGGCATGTGGAAGGAAGTGATAATGCCGAGTGGGTGTTAATTGATTATGTTCATGTGGTGGTTCATGTATTTCAGAAGCACATTCGTGAATTTTATGATATTGAAGGCCTGTGGGGAGATGCAAAATCGGTTAAAATAGAAACAACTTATTAAAACGTAAAAACGCCATATGGCTGAAGAAAATAAAAAACCCGAAATTAAAAAACCAAAATTCAATGCCTATTGGATCTATGCTGCTATTATAGTAGTGTTTCTAGGAATTCAATTTTTTGGTGGAAATAGTTGGTCGCAACCCGCTAAAACAACGCAATCTGAATTTCAGAATTTTCTGAAAGACGGCGATGTTGAAAAGATTGAAATTATCAATAAAAAAACGGCAAAGGTCTACCTAACTCCCGAAGCAAAGAGCAAAGAAATTCACACTAAGAAAAAGGGGACTTCCATTTTCCCTCCGGGAGCTAATGATGCCTCCTACGAGTTTGAATTTGGTGATCTTCAGAATTTCGAGAACGACATCAACCAAATAAAAACAGATAACAACCTAAGCACCAAAATTGTTTGGAATACCGATAGCAATATGTGGGGCGAACTGCTCCTAACCTTATTGCCCTTTATTGTCATCATTGGAATATGGATCTTTATTATGCGACGTATGTCTTCCGGAGCAGGTGGTGGAGCAGGTGGCCAAATCTTCAATATTGGAAAATCAAAGGCAAAACTTTTTGATGAAAAGACCGATGTTAAAACATCTTTTAAAGATGTGGCCGGACTCGAAGGTGCCAAAGAAGAAGTACAGGAAATTGTGGACTTTTTAAAGACCCCTGGAAAATACACAGCCTTGGGAGGTAAAATACCAAAGGGAGCCTTACTAGTAGGACCTCCGGGAACAGGAAAGACCTTATTGGCAAAAGCAGTTGCCGGTGAGGCAAAAGTGCCTTTCTTTTCCTTATCAGGATCCGATTTTGTTGAAATGTTCGTCGGAGTTGGAGCTTCACGAGTTCGTGACCTGTTCAAACAAGCTAAAGAAAAATCACCCGCCATTATATTTATCGATGAAATTGATGCCATTGGCCGTGCCAGAGGTAAAAATAATTTCTCTGGCTCTAACGATGAACGCGAGAACACCTTGAATCAATTACTAACCGAAATGGACGGTTTTGGCACCAATACGAATGTTATTGTATTGGCTGCTACCAACCGTGCCGATGTACTCGATAAGGCCCTAATGCGTGCTGGACGGTTCGATCGCCAGATCTACGTAGACCTGCCCGATGTTAGAGAACGTAAAGAAATTTTTGAAGTTCACCTGCGTCCTATCAAGATCGATGATTCATTGGATCTGGATTTCTTGGCCAAACAAACACCCGGATTCTCGGGAGCAGATATTGCGAATGTTTGTAATGAAGCGGCCTTAATCGCGGCTCGACAAGAAAAGAAATTCGTAGACAAACAAGATTTCTTAGATGCGGTAGATCGTATTGTAGGAGGTCTTGAAAAGAAAAATAAAATTATCACACCTGAAGAAAAAAGAGCCGTTGCTTTCCACGAAGCAGGACATGCCACGGTAAGCTGGATGTTAGAACACGCTGCTCCTTTAGTGAAAGTTACGATTGTTCCCAGAGGTCAATCACTAGGATCTGCTTGGTATTTGCCCGAGGAACGTCTTATTGTTCGAACCGAACAAATGCTCGATGAAATGTGTGCTACCATGGGAGGTCGTGCGGCAGAACAAGTAATTTTTGGAAAAATTTCAACCGGAGCCCTGAGTGATCTGGAAAAAGTAACCAAACAGGCTCGTGCCATGGTGACTATTTACGGACTGAATGATGCAATAGGCAATTTGACCTATTATGATTCTTCCAATCAAAACGAATATGGTTTTACAAAACCCTATAGCGAAAAGACGGCTGAGATGATTGATAAAGAAATATCGAAACTCGTTGAAACACAATACCAAAGGGCTATAGCACTACTCGAAAAGCATAAGGATAAGCTTACTTTATTGGCAAACGAACTGCTCGAAAAAGAGGTAATTTTTAAAGATAACCTTCAACGAATCTTCGGCGATAGACCTTTCGAAAAAAATAAAGAAGAAAAAGTAGCAACACCTTAAGTCTGTTACTTTTTCGATTATCTAGTTAAAGTTTAGTTTTAAGGAACAGAACTTCGCTATAGATTTTATATATTTGATGAATAACGATGTATCACTCCTCAAATTAAGTTATGCATGAGTCTCTTTAAAAGACTTTTAAACCCTAATTATAAGTCAGAAGAAAAAGCAAAATCTGACCAGAGTAAATATTACCCTGAAGAGAAACTTCCTACCGACGAAAAATTCACCTATAACTTCAATAAAAATGGTGGAAAATTCCTGTATTGTGAAAACTTAGAGGAAGTATTAGAGTCGTTTGATAACATTCTTTTAGAGAACGACTGGTATGAGAAAGATGTATTTTGCATTAACGACCAACTCATGTCGCGTTTTGATGGATACAATTTAAATTTCACAAAAAAAACCAACGCCACTTTCTTCTTATCTACCTGTGAATCGTTGGTTGCCAACAATGGCTCCATCTTACTTTGCTCCAATCAGATTAAAGAGAAAAAGTTAAAAGAACTTCCTTTTAATTTTGTCATTTTTGCAACCACCAGCCAATTAGTTGACAATATTAGTGAAGGCCTTCGCAATATTAAAAACCAGAGCCGGAGCCACATTCCAAGCAATATAACGACCATTCAAGACTTCGAAACAGAAAAAGAAAAGGACTTCATGAGTTATGGAAGTAGCACAAAAAACCTATATTTGCTGCTATTGGAAGACCTCTAACCTATGAAGGAAATTATTGTGCGATCTATATCGGGAGCCTTTTATATCTCGATCATAATCATTTCAATGTTTGCATCGCGCGAATGGTTTATGGGACTCTTCTTTCTACTTGCCCTTGTTACCCTCAATGAATTTTTACGACTGGTACACTTAAAAAGTTACCTCGCCTATGTCCTTTTGGCGGCAGGAATGTACTTTTTAAGTTATAAGGTCTTCGATGGCAATGCCGTGTATCTTTTTTTAATTCTTTCGGCCTTTGTCAACCTGTTTCTTTTAAAGGATGTTTTATGGGTGAGTAAAATTCCCATGTTTGAAAAAAAGAAATACATCGCCATTATTTTCTATATCATAAGCGGATTTGTGTTTTTGACACTAATCCCCTTCCGCAATGAAGAATTCATCCCAACCATTATCATTGGAATATTTATTCTGGTGTGGGCAAATGACACCTTTGCCTACCTTATTGGCAAGAATTTTGGAAAGCATAAATTGTTAGAGCGAATCTCCCCAAAAAAAACAGTGGAAGGGTTTTTAGGAGGTTTGATCGGCTCGATATGCGCAGGATTTTTTATCTTTAAATACATCGAACAATTTGATCTTATAATTTGGCTAACCCTAGCGTTTATCGTTACCCTATTTGGAACTATTGGCGATTTGATCCAATCCAAATTCAAACGTCAGGCCGGTGTCAAAGACAGTGGTATTTTAATGCCCGGACATGGTGGATTGTATGACCGATTAGACAGTATTATATTTGCCAGTCCGTTTATTTATGCATTTTTAGAAGTGGTAGATTATGTTTCATAAAGAAGGATATAAAATTATTCTAATCGCATTTTTTAGTTGTGTGATTATAAGCCTTTTGGTTGAGTTTTTTGTGCCGAATACAATGCTAAAAGGAGGCATCATTATCATACTAATGATCCTGTTGATACTAATCCTACAGTTTTTCAGAAACCCAAAACGAAATTTTACCCTAAACGAGTCACAAGTGTTGTCACCCGTAGATGGCAAAGTAGTGGTTATAGAAGAAGTCTTCGAAAAGGAATTTTTTAAGGAAAATCGCATACAGGTTTCGGTATTCATGTCTCCCATTAATGTTCATGTAACGCGTTACCCGGTGGGTGGACAAGTAGTTTTCAGCAAATACCACCCGGGGAAATTTCTGGTGGCGTGGCATCCAAAGTCCAGTGAGGAAAATGAAAGAACTACGGTGGTTGTCAACAGTAAATCCTTCGGAAATGTATTGCATCGCCAAATTGCAGGCGCTATGGCAAAACGTATCGTAAATTATGCCGAAGAAGGACAGGAAGTAACTCAGGCTTCGGACAGCGGGTTTATAAAGTTCGGTTCCCGTGTAGATGTATTCTTGCCGCTCAATACAAAAATAGATGTAAAACTGAACCAAGTTGTAAAAGGCGGAATGACCATTATTGCTTCAAAATGACACCCGAAGAATTAAATATCGCCTTTGAGAACGCCGTGGAAAGCATCAACAGTCATACAGATCCCTTTCCTGCCGATGTTTTGCTGAAGCTATATGCCTATTACAAACGGGCCACCAATTCACAAGACAGTCCAAGTAGTAGTAATCCTCTTATTTCGGCCTTTAAAACAAACGCACTTTTCCAAGCCCGTGGGATTAGCACCGATCAAGCTAAGGAACTCTACATCGAAGCCGTTAAGCAATATTTTTTATATAGAAAATAACCCGCCCTTTACTGCAAATTCGCCAATGAAGCTTTTAAGGTTTCAATCTTCGCCAAGGCATCCGCTTCTTTTTGCTTTTCCATAGCAACCACCTTTTCGGGGGCCCCACTTACAAATTTTTCGTTCTTCAGCTTTCCTTGAACGCTTTTTAAAAAGCCTTCGGTATATTTAAGCTCTTCCTTAAGTTTTGCGATCTCTTCCTTAACATCGATGGCTCCTGCAATGGGCACAAAGTATTCGTTCGATTTTACCCTATACGTCAAAGCGCCTTCAGGTTTTTCTGAAACATAGGTTACAGATTGTGTATTTCCGGATTTTGCAATTACTTCATCGAAAGTAGGAGCAACATGCTCATGGTTCAGTACTAAAAAATCGATTTTCTCTTTAAACGAAATATTCTTCTCTTTCCGAATGGTTCGAATACCTGAAATCACTTCCGAAGCAAAATCGAATTCCTTGATCAAGTCATCATCAAATGAAGTCAGCTCGGGCCATTTAGTAATGATAAGGGCTTCATTGGGTGTTCTTTCTGAAATATGTTGCCAAATCTCTTCAGAAATAAAAGGAACAAAAGGATGTAGGATTCGCAGATTATCTTCCAAAATCGCAATTACTTCTTGATATGTTTTTTTCGATATGGGTTCGCCAAAGGCCGGTTTTACCATCTCTAGCAACCAAGAGCAGAAATCGTCCCAAACCAATTTATAGGTTGCCATTAAGGCATCACTGATTCGGTATTTGCTGTAGTGGTCTTCAATTTCAGCCAAGGTTTTCTGAAATCTATTTTTATACCATTTTAAGGCGATAACGCCAGCCGCATCGGCATCCTTGGTTTCGGATACCTCCCAACCCTCGATCAAACGATAGGCATTCCATATTTTATTTACAAAAGCACTCCCCTGTTTACACAGATCTTCGTCGAACATCAAATCATTACCTGCCGGTGAACTCAAAAGCATTCCCACGCGAACACCATCGGCTCCGTATTGATCCATCAAAACAATAGGGTCCGGTGAGTTACCTAGCGATTTACTCATCTTTCGTCGTTGCTTGTCTCTAACGATTCCTGTTAAATACACATTGGTAAACGGTTTCTCATTTCGGTATTCATAGCCTGCGATAATCATTCGGGCTACCCAAAAGAATAAAATCTCCGGGGCTGTCACCAGATCATTGGTAGGATAATAATAATTGATTTCTTTATTGTTGGGTTCCAGTATCCCGCCAAATACACTGATAGGCCATAACCAAGATGAAAACCAAGTATCGAGTGCATCTGGATCCTGCGTCAATTGGGCAGCCACCAAATTTAAATTTCCCGATTTTTTACGTGCTTCTGTAACTGCTTCATCCAATGTTTCGGCTACCACGAAATCTTCCTTCCCATCGCCATAATAGAATGCCGGAATTTGCTGACCCCACCATAACTGACGTGAAATATTCCAATCTCGAACATTCTCCATCCAATGACGATAGGTGTTTATGAATTTTTCCGGCACCAGATGCACCTCTTTTTCCAACACAGCATCTAGGGCAGGTTGTGCCAAATCTTTCATTTTTAAGAACCATTGATCGCTCAATCTAGGTTCAATGACAGCGCCGGTTCGCTCACTCGTCCCGATTTTGTTTGTATGTTGCTCAATTTTTTCTAAAACGCCCAAGGCTTCCAGTTCATTCACAATCTCCTTTCGCGCCACAAAACGATCTTTTCCTTGATAATGCATTCCGAAGCTATTCAACGTAGCATCCTCGTTCAAAATATCAATTACTTCCAGCATGTGTTTATCGCCAAGCATCTTGTCATTCTCGTCGTGAGCCGGGGTTACTTTCAAACATCCGGTTCCAAACTCAATATCAACGTATTCGTCTTCTATAATTGGAATAACACGATTACAGATAGGGACGATAGCTTTCTTCCCCTTTAAATGTTTAAAACGGTCATCATTTGGATTGATACAAATTGCCGTATCTCCCAAAATAGTTTCAGGACGTGTGGTTGCAATCGTCAAATGGTCCTCACTCCCTTCAATTTGATATTTCAAATAATAGAGGTTTCCTTGCTTTTCCTGATAGATTACCTCTTCATCAGACAATGTAGTCTTGGCCTGAGGATCCCAGTTGACCATACGATATCCTCGGTAAATATTTCCTTTTTTATATAGATCGACAAACACTTTTATGACCGAAGCTGACATATCGTCATCCATCGTAAACTTTGTTCGCTCCCAATCGCAGGAAGCTCCTAATTTCTTTAGCTGTTCCAGGATAATGCCACCATGCTTATGGGTCCATTCCCAGGCGTGTTCTAAAAATACCTCGCGGGAAAGATCGGCCTTATGGATACCATCTTCCTTTAATTTTGCTACAACCTTGGCTTCCGTTGCAATTGAGGCGTGGTCAGTACCCGGCACCCAGCATGCATTAAACCCTTTTAGTCGCGCACGACGGATTAAAACATCTTGTAAAGTATTGTTCAACATATGACCCATATGTAATACCCCTGTCACATTGGGAGGAGGAATCACGATGGTGTAAGGCTCCCTTTCGTCTACTTCACTGTGGAAATAACCGTGCTGCATCCAGTAGCTATACCACTTATCCTCAATCTTTTGAGCATTATATTTTGCATCTAAGGCCATGTTTGGTCTAGTTTTTGAAATGTAATGTGCAAAAGTAGTTATATCTGCAGGATTATAAAAGTGAATAAGTTATTTTGCAGTTTGTAAGAAAGATACTTACATTAGCTATTCTAAAATGAAAATTATTATGAAAAAATTAGTCTTAATAGCCGTTGTCACTTTAGTAAGCTTTGCTGCTACCGCGCAGGCTAAAATCAAATTTAAATCGGAAACAATCGATTACGGAACTATTGCGAAAGGGAGTGATGGTGTACGTGTTTTTGAATTTACCAATACCGGAAATGCACCTTTAATTGTAAGTGATGTTAAATCCAGTTGTGGATGTACGGTCCCAAAGAAACCGGATGGACCTGTTGCTCCTGGTGCCAGTAGCACTATTGAGGTGAAGTACGATACCAATCGTGTTGGCCCCATCCGTAAAACAGTAACGGTGTATTCTAATGCCGATGAGCCTATCAAAGCGCTTAAGATAAAAGGAGAAGTTGTTGAAGAAGGAAAAAGTGTTTTAGAGAAAACGAAATAAAAAATTACTTAGTTTGAAACCCTAAACCGTTCACAAATTGTGGGCGGTTTTTTTTATAGTACCTTTTTGAGATTGAATTTCACTTTGGCTTGCTTGCCATTTCGTTCGATTATCATGGTAATAGTTTTTCCCACTTTTGAACTGAACAAATTTACGAGTTCGTATAATTTATATCTATAGGAAAGCTTGTTATTTATGCTAATAATCTCATCACCGTTCTCAATTCCAGCAAGTGCTGCTGGTGAGCCATCCCGCACATCGGCCACTATAAACTTTGGCGCTAGAAAAAAACTAAATACTTTTTGAGTTTTTATGCTAATCACCCCGTTGGAATCAGTATCCTGATTTATATTCAACAGATTATCCAAAATTTCCTTCTCATCTTTAACAACAACCAATCCGTCGTGCTCTATAGTCAATCCGCTCATATTGTAATAAAAAGGATCATTAAATTTTGAGTTTTTCCTAAGTATCATTCTATTCGATGGATAATCCATGATTACCGTAAAGCGTTTTAAAATATCACCGCCTAAGCTTCCGTTGCGTTCCTTATAAAATTTCACACTGTCCATAGCACTTTCATTGGGATAAGCAACATTCACATCCTGTAATTTAAAATCGCCTAAGCGCGTTTCTTTAAGTCGGGATCGCTTTCCGTAAATATTTCCGCTCAATCCTAAACCCAGAAAATCATCGAAATAGTTTTTTGGTGATTCTGAAATACCATGATTCTCATCGAACAACCAAAGCGCATCACTGGATCCACTATCAATCAACATAGTTACTTCTTTTGGTGAATTCGAAGTCGTGACCGAAATATCTATGTAAGGCTTGTTCTCGTACATCGTAATATCCAATACCTCGCACGATCTACAGATTTTTGGTTCAAAATGTGCAGGGTCATAAAACGTTATCTTTTTTACGACATAATCTGTTTTTACAATGAATTTTTTAAAGAAATCGTAACCAATAATTCCGTGAACAGGTAGCCCCATACGAGGTGAGAGGTTCAGGGATTGCTCAAAGATCACATAGATGGTATGATCTGTATCCACCGCATCGCCAATCTTAAGGGTATTATTTTTACTTCGAAGTGCCTCAATACTGCCTCCATCCCCCAATCCCCGTATCTTTAAGGGCCTAGCGTTTTTTAGCTCTAATGAATCTTCTTGAGATACTCCAAACAATATAGTGGCATTAACACCGGTGTCTAAAAGAAATGAAAGTTTGGTGCCGTTCACTTCAACCGGGATTACTACCAGATTATTTACCAATTCGAAACGAACCTTATCCCGCTTGGATCCTTCTGGTAGTGCAAATCCATTTTGTGAAAGCGCGGTGCCGAAAATACCAAAAAAAACACCTAAGAAAAGGGCTAACCGTATTATTTTATATTCTGTTTTCAATGGAATTGAAGATATAAAAATTTGCCGAATGTAACACATTACTGTGTGGATTTATAAAATATATTTCGCAACTTTGCTGCTAAACAATTTCGCTATGCCTTCAGTATCACGTAAAGGACAAAACATGCCGGAATCACCTATTAGAAAGTTGGTTCCTTTTGCCGAAAAAGCCTATAAGGAAAACAAGACCGTATACCATTTAAATATAGGTCAGCCCGATATTAAAACCCCTCAGATCGCAATGGATGCTGTGGCCATGCACAGTTTAGATGTGCTAGCCTATTCGAGGTCGGAAGGCTCTGAAGACTACCGAAAGAAAATTGCCAATTATTACAAGAAGAATGATATTCATGTTACCGCAGACGAAATCATAGTAACAACTGGAGGTAGTGAAGCTCTACTTTTTGCTATGGGAAGTGTAGCCGATATTGGAGATGAGATCATTATACCCGAGCCCTTCTACGCCAACTACAATGGTTTTGCCACCGCATCGGGTGTAAATATAGTTCCTGTAATTTCTAAGATTGAAGACAATTTTGCCCTTCCTCCTATTTCAGAATTTGAAAAACTCATCACCCCGAAAACAAAGGCGATTCTAATTTGTAACCCGGGAAATCCTACCGGATATTTATATTCGAAAGAGGAAATTCAAACCCTGGCAGCTATTGTAAAGAAACACGATCTTTTTTTAATCGCCGATGAGGTGTATCGTGAATTTACCTATGATGGATACGAACACTATTCGATTCTTCAAGAGGAGAGCATGGCTGAATACGGCATCATTATCGATTCAGTTTCCAAAAGATACAGTATGTGCGGCGCGCGAATTGGTTGCCTGGTATCGAAAAATAAGGACATCATTAAAACGGCCTTAAAGTTTGCGCAGGCACGTCTTAGTCCGCCCACTTTTGCGCAGATTGCGAGCGAGGCCGCCTTAGACACACCTCAGAGTTATTTTGACGAAGTGATCTCCGAATACAAGGATCGTCGTGACACATTAATCTCACACCTTCAAAAAATACCCGGAGTTAAAGTTGGACTCCCAAAAGGAGCCTTTTATTGTATCGTAGAACTACCCGTAAAAAATAGTGACGCTTTTGCCCAATGGCTGCTCGAAAAATTTGACCATAAGGGGGAAACAATCATGGTAGCACCCGCTGCCGGATTCTATTCAAGTCCCGGAGTAGGGCTTAATCAGGTGCGGATTGCATATGTTCTTAAAAAAGAAAGTTTGATAAAAGCAGTTGAAATTCTACGCATTGCCCTAGAACAATACGAGGATTGATGCAGATCGAAGAAAATAAATCACTGAAAGAATTTAACACCTTCGGAATTGATTGTAAGGCACGTTATTTTGTTGAAGTGACTACTACTTCAGATCTTAGAAAAGTACTTTCCATGCGGCCCAATGAACCACTTTTCATCCTAGGTGGCGGCAGTAATATGTTACTCACCCAAGATATCAATGACTTGGTACTCTATTTAAATTTAAAGGGTATTTCTAAAGTTTCTGAAGATAAAGACCATGTGACTTTGAAGGTAATGGCAGGTGAAAACTGGCATGAATTTGTTATGTATTGCATCGATCACGACTATGGTGGCGTAGAAAACTTATCCTTAATTCCCGGCAATGTAGGAACGGCCCCCATTCAGAATATAGGTGCGTATGGTGTTGAACTGAAAGACGTCTTTGAAAGCTGTAATGCTGTTGAAATCGCCACACAGGTGGAAAAGGAATTCAGTAAAACAGCCTGTCAATTTGGGTATAGGAATTCCATTTTTAAAAATGAGGCGAAAGGAAAGTACATTATTACCAGCGTAACCTTACGACTTACGAAACAGGGAAATCATTCCTTTAGTACCTCGTACGGAGCGATTCAGGAAAAACTGGCAGCGGCGCAGATTGAAACGCCCACCATCAAGGATATTTCGGATGCAGTTATCGCTATTCGTCGTTCCAAACTCCCGGACCCCAAAGAACTGGGTAACAGCGGTAGTTTCTTTAAAAACCCTATAATCGATGCGGAGGCATTTAAGGGGTTCCGAATTACATACCCGGAAGCTCCCTTTTATGAAGTTTCACCAACCGAGTTTAAAATTCCCGCAGGATGGCTTATTGAACAAGCCGGATTTAAGGGACAACGCATGGGTGATGCCGGAGTTCATAAAAATCAGGCGTTGGTTTTGGTAAATCACGGCGGCGCTTCCGGAAATGAAATATGGCAATTGGCCTTACAGATTCAGAAATCAGTAAAAGAGAAATTCGGTATCTATATCGAACCGGAAGTAAACATTTTCTAATCCTTCATCAACAGGCTGCCTACGGTATGTACCATACCATTTGAGCCCAAAATATCCCCTTTGTCCAACAGCATTGCCTTTGCCCCGGTCGTATTGGTAACCACAATATTACGCCCGCTTTTCGAAACGGTAAGCGATTCGCCCGATATGGTTTGCAATACAAAAGATCCTTTATTCGACTTTATATTTTCAAGTAAAGTTGCCGAGTCAAAACTACCTTGCACCACATGGCTTTTTAAAATGGCCATAAGGGTTTCTCTATTTTTAGGATTTAAAAAGCGCTTCTTTTTTGCTTCATCTAATTGTTCGAAAGCCGCATTGGTCGGGGCAAAAACAGTATAGGGTCCCTTTTCTTTTAGAAGTATATCGGTAATCCCAACGGTAACCAAATGACTCGCAAATGCCTTTAGATCGGGATTCATCATAACTACTGCCATAACACTTTTCGCCTGAGCTTTTTCCTCCTCGGTTGGGACTTTACGCACCTTTTTAACGACGGTATCGGTTTTTACCTGTCCATCTTCCATGGCGGGCTCTTTCGCGTCATTCTTACAAGCAATAAAAGCAGCGAATACTGTAAAAACAAGTAATGATCGATAGATATATTTCATAATAAATGTTGAAAAATTGGATGCTAAAAATAATCAAATTACAAGTACATCACCAAGAAAGATTGTATTTTTGTAACTTAAATTAATCGTATGGGACTTTTAATAATCACCTTTATATTATTACTCCTCGCCTTTGCCGGAATCGCTATAAAAATTTGGGGTAAAAAAGATGGGAAATTTGCCGGGACATGTGCGAGTCAGAGTCCATTTTTAAACAAAGATGGAGAAGCTTGTGGTTTTTGTGGAAAGACACCGGACCAGTTTGACTCTTGTAACGAACCACCTCATAAGTAAAATAACCCGCTCCTCTGCCTATGGTGCTACTTTACATTTTTGCAGCGGTGGTCTTTGTAAACTGTCTGTATTTTTTACTCTTTTCTAAATTCTCGTTTTTAAAGCTTTCGGAAATAGAAGCTTCGGAAAAATTTCCAATATCCCTTATTGTCTGTGCCAAGAACGAAGCCGAAAATTTAAAAAAACACATTCCGCTTTGGCTGAAGCAAAACTATCCCGACTTCGAACTTGTCCTCATTAATGATGCTTCATATGACGAGACACTGGATATAATGGAAGCCTTTGCCTTAACCGATTCGCGTATTAAAATTGTAGATGTTGAGAATAACGAAGCCTTTTGGGCCAGTAAAAAATACGCCCTTACCCTAGGAATAAAAAAAGCAAAGCACAAGCGCATGCTCTTTACCGATGCAGACTGCCGTCCGGCGAGTGACGATTGGATCAAAGAGATGACCGCCCCTTTTTCGGAAACAAAACAATTAATTCTAGGCTATGGTGCCTACGAGAAAGCATCCGGTTTTTTAAATAAACTAATCCGTTTCGAAACGGTCCTGACGGCCCTTCAGTATTTTTCGTATGCCAGAGCCGGTATACCCTATATGGGTGTGGGAAGGAATTTGGCCTACACCAGCAACCTTTATTACGACAACAAAGGTTTTATGTCGCATATGAAAGTGGCTTCGGGAGATGACGATCTCTTTGTAAACGAAGTCGCTTCAAAAGAGAATACTGCCCTCTGCTTTACTGAAAAGGCCTTTACGTATTCTATTCCGAAGAAGACGTGGAAATCTTGGATTCTTCAGAAAAAAAGACATACTTCTACGGCTAAATTGTACAAGCCAATACATCGATTGCTTTTGGGACTCTTTTACCTCTCAAATCTCTTATTTTGGGTATTAGCTCCTATCGCAATGATATGGGTTGATTGGAAAATTCCACTGGCACTTGTGCTCTTTAGATGTGTACTACAAGGATTTATTTTTGGGAAAGCTGCTTCGAAATTACGAGAAAAAGATCTTATTATATTTATTCCTATTCTTGAATTGTTTTTAGTATTCGTTCAATTGAGTATCTTTATTTCCAATAGAAATTCAAAACAAGTCCGTTGGAAATAGCCAAAGAAGAAATTCTACACCAAGTCCAAAAAGCGAAAAAAGGCAAGCAAAGTGCTTTCAGTTTTCTATTAGATTACTATTGGAACGAAGTGTATGGCTTTCAGCTAAAACGGGTGAAGGATGAATACGAAGCAGAGGACATTACCATTGAAGCGTTTTCGAAGGCCTTCGACAAGATCGATACTTTTGATGAAAAGTACACCTTTAGCACATGGCTTATCACCATTTCAAAAAACATCCAAATAGATAAAAGCCGAAAGAAAAACGCTTCGATTTATCTACAAACCACCGATGCCAGTGAGGAGCACATCAAGAGGATCGCCGACAGGAATCCTACCCCGGAAGATAAACTCATCACCGAGCAGAATCTGGCCGAATTGTTACGATATATCAAGGAATTAAAACCTCACTACCAGGAGATAATCAATCTGAGGTATTTTCAGGAAATGAGTTATAACGAAATCTCTGAGGCACTAGAAGAACCTTTAAACAATGTAAAGGTCCGGCTCCTCCGAGCCCGTAAATTATTGTCGGAAATTATTACACAACACCATTCACATTGATACGCTTGCTGCAAAGATTGGGTCCCGGCTTTCTCTTTGCCGGAGCGGCCATAGGGGTCTCCCACCTGGTACAGTCCACCAGAGCCGGAGCCGATTTCGGATTTAGTTTAATTTGGGCTTTATTGCTTATCAATGCTGTAAAATATCCCTTTTTTGAATTTGGACCGCGCTATGCGGCGGCCACCGGAGAGAGCTTGTTAAAAGGTTACGAGAAAATGGGCAAAGGCGTGCTTATTGCCTATTTCGCAATCACTTTCGCCACCATGTTTACCATTCAAACAGCGGTGACCATTGTAACTGCCGGTATTGCCTCCTACCTTTTTGGAGGTGGATCGGTTGTTTTGTGGACAGCTATTATTACCGCAGTATGCTTCGCTATTTTAATAATTGGCCGCTACAAAATCCTGGATTCCCTGATGAAAGTCATTGTGCTTTGTTTAACGTTAAGTACAATCTTAGCTGTAGTGTTGGCCATTAAACCCGAAACTTCGATAAGTTTTGCGCAGGTATTGCCTACCGATGCTGTTTCGGTGGCTTTTTTAATAGCTTTTATGGGATGGATGCCGGCCCCATTGGATATCTCTATCTGGCATTCTATGTGGACGGTGGAAAAGAAAAAATTAGATCCATCTATAACGCCCAAACAATCGCGTTTCGATTTTAACATTGGATTCATCACCACCATTGTGTTGGGGATTGGGTTTGTGGCATTGGGAGCTTTGGTGCTTTATGGAAGCGGAGCGACCTTTTCTCCCCAAGCAGGCACTTTTGCCAACCAACTTATATCAATGTATACATCCAGTTTGGGTGAGGGTACCAAAATAATTATTGGTGTTGCGGCCCTCACCACCATGTTTAGCACTACATTGACAACTCTGGATGCCTCGCCACGAGTAATGCATGCCACCAGCGAGATCTGGCGCGGAGGGGTTATAAAACACGGCTATTTTATATGGCTCATCGTGCTAACTCTAGGAACACTTGCTATTTTCTTCTTTTTTATTTCTGAAATGGGATTACTTATAAAAATTGCAACCATTTTATCGTTCTTAACGGCTCCATTTTATGCTATTTTTAATTTTAAACTGCTCACGGGAAAGCACACGCCGGAAAGTGCCCGACCTTCAAATTTTATGAAGGTGTACAGTCTGTTTTCAATCGTTATTTTGATTGCGTTTAGTATTTGGTTTCTCACCACATTATAATGCTATTTTTCTAGGTATTCTTTGTAACTTTGTCGCTGCTTATGCAAACTGAATCATTAGATATCCAAAAACCTGTACCAAAACCAAAATGGCTTCGGGTAAAATTGCCTACCGGTAAAAAATATACCGAATTACGAGGTCTGGTAGATAAATATAAGTTACACACCATTTGCACTTCAGGAAGTTGTCCTAATATGGGAGAATGCTGGACCGAAGGCACTGCTACGTTTATGATCCTCGGAAACACCTGTACCCGCTCATGCGGCTTTTGCGGGGTTAAAACCGGAAGACCCGATACGATTGATTGGGATGAACCTGAAAAAGTGGCGCGTTCTATCAAACTTATGAATATTAAACACGCGGTCGTCACCTCCGTAGATCGAGATGATCTCAAGGACATGGGCTCTATTATTTGGGCCGAAACCGTGAAAGCGATTCGCCGTATGAACCCTGAAACCACCTTGGAAACACTGATTCCCGATTTTCAAGGAGTGACACGCAATATTGATCGGATAATCACTGTAAAACCTGAAATAGTTTCCCACAATATGGAAACCGTTAAGCGCCTCACCCGCGAGGTGCGTATCCAAGCGAAATATGAACGAAGTCTGGAAGTACTTAGGTATTTAAAAGAACAAGGCATTGAGCGCACCAAAAGCGGTATTATGTTAGGCTTGGGTGAAACAGAAGAAGAGGTTGTACAAACCATGAAGGACCTTCGAAATGCAGGTCTGGATATCGTTACCATAGGTCAATATTTACAACCGTCCAAAAGGCATCTACCCGTAAAGAAGTTTATTGTTCCTGAACAGTTTAAAAAATACGAGACGATTGGCCTTGAAATGGGCTTTCGTCATGTGGAGAGTGGTGCTTTGGTGCGATCTTCATATAAAGCACAAAAGCATCTTACCTAAACCACATGGAGAAGACCATTAAAATAGGGATCAACGGCTTTGGTCGCATAGGCCGGAATCTCTTCAGGTTATTGATCCACCATCCACAAATTGAAGTAGTAGCCGTTAATGATATTGCCGATACTAAAACCTTGGCGCATCTATTAAAGTATGACAGTATTCACGGAATATTACAAGAAGAAATTTCCTATTCGGATCAGCAAATTATCGTAGCCGGAAAACCGGTGCGTTTTTCTTCAGAAAAGAATATTGACAAGATCTCATGGAAAAATGTAGATATTGTAGTAGAGTGTTCAGGAAAATTTAAATCCCGAAACCTGCTGCAAAGTCATCTAAACAATGGAGCGAAAAAGGTCATCCTGTCGGTTCCTCCCCTCGATGATGATATAAAAACAGTAGTACTCGGCGTTAATGATCACATCATAGCACCGGAGGACAACATTATCTCAAATGCTTCCTGCACTACTAACAATGCAGCGCCCATGCTCAAGGTAATCAACGAGCTCTGCGGGATCGAACAGGCGTATATTACAACGATACATTCCTATACCTCAGACCAAAGCCTACACGATCAACCACACCGCGATTTGCGAAGAGCACGTGCTGCCGGACAATCCATTATTCCAACTACTACGGGAGCTGCTAAGGCATTGACCAAAATATTTCCTGAATTGGCTTCAGTTATTGGTGGTTGTGGGATTCGTGTACCGGTCCCCAATGGATCGTTAACCGATATCACAGTAAACGTTAAAAAAGAAGTGACCATAGCGGCCGTAAATGCTGCTTTTAAGAGCGCTTCAGAAGACAGCTTAAAAGGAATTCTTCAGTACACCGAAGACCCTATTGTTTCCATAGATATAGTGGGTAACACGCATTCCTGTATTTTCGATGCCGAAATGACCTCCGTAATCGGCAAAATGGTAAAAATCATTGGTTGGTACGATAATGAAACAGGATATTCCTCTAGAATTGTAAATTTAATCCTACAAATTTACAAAAAATAGGCACCATTATCGAGTAAATGACTATATTTATCGCCGAAGTACATAAGAATAATGAATAGTATCTCATTCAAATACAAGATATTAATCCCCGCCTTATTCTGTTTTTTCCTGACTAATTTCACATTAGCACAGGAGTCGAAACAGGATACTATTTCTATTGTCAAAAAGCACCAAACGAATGCCGGAGAAGCTTTAAAGAACCAAGATTTTGAAACGGCCATTGTTAATTTAAACAAGGCCAACAAACTCCTTTCTTCAACTACCGATATACGCTTAAAATCTGAAATTCTTCTAAGTGTTTCGGAACTCAATTATCACCTCCATAATTTTGAAAAAGCAGCAACCGAAGCAAACAATGCGATTACGCTGCTGACCAAAAATGGAAATCAAGAAAAATTGGCAATTGCCTATAATCTCTACGGACTTATTTTAACAAGTGCGGGCGATTATCAAGAAGCCGAGCGATATCTCAAAGAGGCTGATAAATACTTTACAGAAAAAAGTGATGAAAAAAACCAGGCAAATGTTGTACTCGGCATGGGGATTTTGGAATTAAAAAAGAAAAACTATAAGGTTGCTGTAAACTACTTTGACGCAGCAATTCCCCTTTTCCAAAACTATAAACTTCCGTATCCTGAAGCTATGGCGTACCTACATAAGGCAGAGGCCCTATTATACCTTAAGCAAGAAGAAGTAAATTATAATACCTTAGAGCAAACCAAATTTACGCTGGACAAGGCTATTGCCCTAAGTGCGGCAAATAATTATTCAAAGATCAAAATTGATAGTTATAAAATTGCCTCCTATCTCGCTTTAAAACAAAACGACTTTCTATTAGCGGAAAGGAATCTGGAAATCTATGAAAGCAGCAACGATTCTATTTATCAGGTTTATTTAAAGGCAATTTCAAAAGGGGTTGATGCCGAATCCAATGTTGGGAATTTAACTGAGATCATCACCGCTCAAAAGGACGATCTGGACAAGAAGCAAAAATCGATCAACTTTGGTAAAATGACCACCGGATTGAGTATTGCGTTAATAGTTATTCTATCTTTATTGACCTTATCACTTTACAAGAACAATAATTTACGAGCCAAAGCCAACGAATTACTTCAAGACAAGAATAACGAGTTACTTTTGGCGAAGGAAAAAGCCGAAAAAGCCTCCTTGGCCAAAGCACAGTTCCTTTCTACAATTACACACGAATTGAGAACCCCGTTATATGCGGTCACCGGACTCACACATCTCTTATTGGAAGAAGACCCAAAACCACACCAGAAGGAACACCTCAATTCATTAAAATTTTCGGGAGAATACTTGTTATCGCTCATCAATAATATTTTGGACCTGAATAAATTAGAGGCCAACAAGGTGGAAATTGAAAAAACAACCTTCTCGTTGAAAAAACGTATCAACGATGTCTTGATTGCCTTGAAAAAGTCTGCCGATGACCGAAAGAACAACCTGCATTTGGAATACGACGAAAACATCCCCGAAAAGTTGGTGGGAGATCCATTGAAACTATCACAGGTGCTTATCAATTTAATTGGAAACTCTGTCAAGTTTACACAAAATGGCGACGTTTGGGTACGCATTGGCAAAATTGACCAAAAGGGTACTAAGGTGTCACTTCACTTCGAAATTGAAGATAATGGGGTGGGGATTTCAAAAAAGAAACAGAAAAGTATTTTCGAAACCTTCTCACAGGCATCGCTTCAGATCAATCGAAAATTTGGCGGTACCGGGCTCGGCTTGTCTATTGTTAAGAACCTACTCGAACTAATGGGCAGTAAGATTCATTTGGAAAGTCAGTTGGGAAAAGGGTCGAAGTTTTGGTTCAATATTAATTTCGACATTTCTGAAGAAGTTAGAGAAGATCTCAACCCAAAGAATATTATTTACGATGTAGATTACCTAGCCTTAGAAAACCGCAAAGTCTTAGTGGTGGAAGACAATAAGATCAATCAAATGATCACGAAGAAGATCCTTGAGAAGAATAAGATGAACTGTCAGGTGGCAGACAATGGGATGGATGCCATCGAATTGATCAAAGAAAATGATTTCGATGTTATTCTAATGGACATTCACATGCCGGGGATTAGTGGAATTGAAGCTACCCAAAAGATTCGGGAATTCGATAAACATCTACCCATTATAGCCTTGACCGCCGTTACGATTGATGAAAATCTAGACGATTTCTATCGTGCCGGTTTCAATGAAATTATCCCAAAACCTTTTAAGACCGAAGAATTCTTCGAAAAAATCTACCGAACCTTAGAAGGTAGAAAATCCCCTGTTGGCAGCTAAGCATCTCGCTGCTTCTCTATACTTGCCACAACGGCATCCTTAAAAAATGTTTCCTGTTCGTTTAAGATTTGGGTCTTGATAGGAAGATAGTATAAGGCAAATTTTCCCAGTTTAGGTTGCAATCTCATATAATCCTTCTCTGTGGTAAGAATAATTTCCTCTTTGCGCAGCGTATTAACATCACAGTCATTAAAATTGTGATGATCCGGATATTTTTTATGTGTAAACTGAAATTCTCTTCGCTTCAAATAGGCGACCAAGGGTTCGGGATTTGCAATTCCGGTGACCAAGGTAAATTTCTTATCCAGCAAATAGTCCAAGGCCCATGTTTCGGATTTACCAAATATCTGCTTGTCATATCCTATTCTGGAAAAATAAACTCGTTGGTGTGGTAAAAGTCCCATTCGAAATTGTATTTCCTGAAGTTTTGCATAGGCCACTCCATCCGGGCATTTGGTCACCACAATGATATCTGCGCGCTTTGCCCCACTTCGCGGTTCTCGCAAATTCCCGGTGGGAAGCATATAGTCATTGAAAAATAAATCGTCAAAAGGAGTCAACAAAATATTGGTTGAAGCCTTTACTTTTCTGTGCTGAAATGCATCGTCCAACAAAATTACATCGGCGTATTTCTGAAGCTTCTCAATCCCTTCCCGACGGTCTTCACAAACGGCAACCTTACAATTTGGAAAATTTTGTTTGAACTGAAGTGGTTCATCCCCTACTTCCTCCGCCGTACTATCAAGCAAGACTTCTTTATAGCCGCTGGTTTTGCGCTTATAACCTCTACTCAAAACGGCCAAATTATAATCTGCTTCTAAAAATGAGGCTAAAAACTGTATCATGGGCGATTTTCCCGTGCCTCCGGTAGAGAGATTCCCAACGCAGATGATAGGCGTTGTATAGCTTCTGCTTTCCCACCAACCCTTGTCGTAGAAATAATTCCGTAGTCCGGTAATACCACCGTATAGGATAGAAAAAGGAAAAAGGAGTTGCCGCAAAAACTTCATAACACGAATGTACTAATTCCAACTAAAAAGTGTATTGCTTTCAAAAGAATAAAAAATAGAAGGGTTTATAAGATCATTTTCCAAGAAAAGTTCATATTCTATTATCTTTACGAAAAATACAAACTCATGCAGGTAAAAGACGTAGTGCAACTATTGGAAGAGATCGCGCCTTTGGCATATGCCGAAGATTTTGACAATACCGGACTTTTGGTAGGCGATCTCGATACGCAGGTTTCGGGAATCCTCGTTACGCTAGACACGCTGGAAGATGTGGTGGATGAGGCTATTTCAGAAGAATGTAACCTAATCGTTAGTTTTCACCCTATTGTTTTTTCGGGACTGAAAAAACTTACCGGAAAAACCTATGTTGAGCGTGTAGTTCAAAAGGCCATCAAACACGACATCGCTATTTATGCAATTCATACAGCCTTGGACAATGCCTGGAATGGCGTAAATGCAATGATCTGTGAAAAACTGAAGTTGACAAATCGCAAGGTATTGCTTCCACAGAAAGAGACCATCAAAAAACTCACCACCTATGTCCCTACTGCAAATGCTGATACCGTCCGATCTGCTTTGTTTTCGGTAGGTGCCGGAGAAATTGGCAATTATACCAACTGCAGCTTTAATACTGTGGGTAGCGGTAGTTTTAACGGAAATGAAGCCTCCAACCCTACTGTTGGAAAAAAAGGAACGATCAACTTTGAGGAAGAAGTGCAAATAGGAATTACCTTTCATAAGCATTTGGAAGCTTCGGTAGTAAAAGCCTTATTTAAATCACATCCATACGAAGAAGTGGCCTACGAGATAACTACCCTTGAAAATACGAATCAGCATATTGGAATGGGGATGATAGGTGCTTTTGAAAAGGCCCTTTCAGAAAAAGAATTTTTACAAATGCTGAAGGTAAACATGAATACAAATTGTGTCCGGCATTCAGCTTTTCTAGGTAAACCAATACACAAAGTTGTCGTCTTAGGTGGCAGTGGCAGTTTTGCCATCGAAGCTGCCAAACGGGCTGGGGCTGATGCCTTTGTAACTGCCGATCTAAAGTATCACGATTTTTTTAAGTCTGAAAACACCCTGTTTTTGGCGGATATTGGTCATTATGAGAGCGAACAATACACAAAAGAACTATTAGTTGCCCTGCTTAACAAAAAAATCACTAATTTTGCACCTGCCTTGCCGGCAGGCAGGGTTGTTTTATCAAAAACAAACACCAATCCTATTAGCTATTATTAGAATATGGCCACAAAAACAGAAAACACTGTAGAAGAAAAATTAAGAGCATTGTTTGATCTACAATTGATCGATTCTCGTATTGATGAGATACGTAACGTACGCGGGGAACTGCCTTTAGAGGTGGAGGATCTGGAAGACGAGGTAACGGGAATGCACACACGGCTTGACAAATTGAAAAGTGACCTGGAGGTAATTGAAGACGACATTAAGGGAAAGAAAAACCTTATTGAAGAAGCCAAAGGTCTTATCAAAAAATACACCACCCAACAGGATAACGTTCGCAACAACCGTGAATACAACTCCTTGAGTAAGGAAGTTGAATTTCAAGAACTTGAAATTCAGTTAGCCGAAAAACACATTAAGGAATTCAAGGCGCAGATCGAACAGAAGAAAGTGGTTATCGAAGAAACCAAGGAACGTCTAAAGGCTCGTGAAGAACACTTGAAGCACAAGCAGGGTGAATTGGATGAAATCCTTTCCGAAACAGAAAAAGAAGAGAAAGCACTTATCAAAAAATCGGAAGATTACGAAAAGCAGATCGAAGATCGTTTAGTCCAAGCCTATAAGCGAATTCGTTCTAATGTAAAGAACGGACTTGCAGTAGTTGCCGTGGAACGCGGTGCTTCAGGAGGATCCTTCTTTACCATTCCGCCACAGGTGCAAATGGAAATTGCATCTCGTAAAAAGATCATTACCGATGAGCATAGTGGTAGAATTTTGGTAGATCCCGAACTGGCTACTGAAGAAAAGGAAAAAATGGAAAAACTTTTTGCGAAAGTAAAATAGGTTGTTTCCTGTAAATTATAACAAAGCCTTCACAATTCGTGAGGGCTTTTTTTATTACCTTACTGAAAGGATTCATAGCTCATTCCGACCTTTTTTAAAAACATATTATGAAGAAATACTCCTTACTTATAGCTGTTAGTCTTTTACTATCAATCTCCGCAGCCTGTAAACCTTCAAATGAAAATAATAAGGCCACCGAAGCCACTGCACAAAAAGAACTGATTCCAGTTGAAGTGGAAACCATCAACGGAATGAAACGTGCCTACTTCGCCAGTGGCTGTTTCTGGTGTGTAGAAGCGATTTATGAAAGTGTGAAAGGGGTAAAAGAAGTAATCTCCGGTTACAGTGGAGGTCACACCAAAAACCCCACCTACGAATCGAGTAATACGGGTAAAACAGGGCATGCCGAAGCCGTTGAAGTTATTTACGACCCAAAAGTGGTGAGTTTTGCCACCTTGGTCGATGTGTATTTCGGATCGCAGAATATCACACAGGTGAATGGCCAAGGCCCCGATCGCGGCTCGCAATACCGTTCTATACTCTTTTATCAGAACGAAGAAGAAAAAAAGGTCATCGACGAGAAAATAGCATCCTTAAACGAACAATTAGAAGATTATAAAGTAGCGGCACAGGTACTCCCTTTTCAGAAATTCTGGGAGGCCGAAGCGGAACATCAAAATTATGAAAAGCTACACCCCAACAATCCCTATATACAGAATGTTTCCATTCCGAGGCTACGCCGATTCCAAGAGAAGTTTCCACATTTATTAAAGGAGCCTAAGGATCATTAGGAATCTTTATTTCCTAATTGCCTTTATTTCAAAAATTAGCGGGTACATTTTATCGGGCAGTTCAAACATCCCTTTGCTATTTTTAACCAACCCGGGAAAAATATCATAGGGCGAAGCGTCGTATTCATTGAGATAAGCAATTTGTAATCCGGCTTCAGTCAACGAAGTAATTACCTCACCCAATCCGTGGTTCCACCCGTATTCCTTACTCAGCATTTTTGAGTTTGTGTCTCCATAGGTGCCTTCGTATTCTTCATAAATGGCCTCCTTTTGATGGTAACCATATTGCAGTTTGGGAGGTGAGACTTTATAGTCGAACATCCAGGCAATGGGATGAAATTCGACCATATAAAAAGTACCACCCGGTTTCAATCGTTCAGCAATCATTTTCGCCCAGGGTCGAAGGTCAGGCAACCATCCTATGGTCCCATAACTGGTGAACACAATATCAAATGTTTCTGAAATATGTTCAGAGGTATCCAAAACATTACAACACACAAATTGAGCATCTAAGTCAAGTTCGCCGTTAAGTGCTTGTGCCAATCGGATCGCCTCTTCCGAAATATCCACCCCGGTACACTTGGCTCCCATCCTACTCCAACTCAGCGTATCCAGTCCAAAATGACACTGTAAATGCAACAAGGATTTTCCGGAAACATCACCCAGCGCATCAAGTTCATACGCATTCAGCGAAGATGTTCCCTTTTTAAACCCTTTCAGATCATAGAAATCACTGGCCGCATGTATGGCGACCTTTTTATTCCAGGTTTCTCGATTGGTCTCAAATGCTTTGTGCCGATCCATATTTTTTCAATAAAAAAGGTTACACGTTGTAACCCTTAGCCAAAATCTCCTTCCATTCGGGATGCCTTTTCAGATAGGCAGCGATAAAAGGACACAATGGCACCAGAAACAATCCCTCATCCTTTATTTGTTGCAAGACTTGTTTCGCCATTGACGATGCAACACCTTTGCCTTCTAATTCCTTCGGAACTTCTGTATGGGTCAAGTACATTTTATTTTCGGCTCGGATATACTCAATTAAGGCCGTTTTGCCTTCGACTACCATCTCAAACCGCTTTCTATCTTTGTTTTCTGAAATCTTTATATCCATCGTTACAGTTTATGGGTTCCGTCGCAAAAAGGTTTGTTGCCACTACTACCACATCGGCAAAAAGCGGTAGCCCGAGACTTCTGTTCTTCGCGACCATCGTCGTGCATCACCGAAAGTGGTCCATACACCATCAAAGGCCCGTCCTTTAAAACTTCCACCTTTATCTTTTGTGAAGTAGTTTCGGAAGTTGTTGATTCTTTCCCGCTAACATTCATATAATACGTCAAGGCGCCGCTGGGGCATTTTTTTACCGTATTTACAATCGCTTCGGTCTTGGAATGCTCCATCTGGATCCAAGGCTTGTCTTTGGGCTTAAATACTTCGGGTAAATTGCCTACGCACTTGGCAGAGTGAATACAGATTCCCGGTTTCCAAACCACTGTAACCTCGCCATTCGAATATTCTATTTTCTTTTCCATAGCTTAAATTTACAAAAATTATTGAAGCAAGATTAGTTTCTGTATTTTTACTGAAAATCGATTCGCTATGAAGAAAATTCTTTTCATTTTATTGATAGGCGTATTCTTGCTTGGGTGTAAAAATGATAAAAACACTTCTGAAGCAAAGGAAATTTTACCTCAAAAAACACAAACGACCGCCGAAGCCATCGCCTATAAGAACGGTTATGAGCATTGGGCAAAGCTTTCAGAAATAAAATTCACCTTTAACGTAGATCGGGGCGAACGGCATTTTGAACGTTCCTGGATTTGGAATCCGAAGCAACAAGATGTTACCATGATTACAAGTTCAGACACCGTATCGTACAATCAGGCAAGGCTGGACAGTATCACCAAGAAGGCAGATGCCTCCTTCATTAATGATAGCTATTGGCTATTGGCGCCCTTCCATCTTGTTTGGGATACCGGAACTACCTTTACGAACCCTAAAAAAGCGGTAGCACCTATATCGAAAGATACCCTTAACCAGATGACCATTCTCTACGGTAGCGAAGGTGGATATACGCCGGGTGATGCCTACGATCTATTTTTCACAGAGGATTACACCCTTGAGGAGTGGATATTTCGGGAAGCCAATGATAGCCTACCTTCTTTGATCACCACTTGGCAGGACTATCGAGATTTCAACGGAATTAAAATCGCAACCATGCACAGGGATAGTACCGATACTTTTAGATTATACTTCACCAATATTTCAGTAAAATAACGCTTTATGGAAACCGCCTTATTTACACTTGCCGGTACTGTTGTAGGAGGACTCATCACCTATTTTTTACAACACCAACGTTTTAAGCAAGAATTAAAAATGTTGCAGCAAGAACACAAGACCGAATTCATGGCCGAGTCCACCGCCAAACATTTTTTAAACCATAAATCGTATACCGACCGTTCGTTTGAGACCCTACAAAAGCATCTGGGTGGATTCGATGATGAAGAACTTCGAAAGATTTTAGTGCGTGCAGGTGCTATTAGAACCTATCGTGATGACGGAACAGAGTGGTGGCGCTTGCTTTCGCGCATGGACGAATTTATCGAAAAGAAGCAAGGCAGTTAATCTTTTAGTAATTTTTTGGTCATCACGTTCTTTCCATGATCTTGTAACACCACAATATACATGCCCTGACTGAGCGTTGAAACGTCTAAGGTAAAACGATTCCCAGCATCAAAGCTTGCAGGAGTAGCCAAAACAATCCGCTTCAAAATATCGTAGACATATAATTGCAGGGTTCCGTCCGAAGCGTAAAAAACCGTCACGGCATCGCTAGCAGGATTGGGGTATAAGATTCCTTCATCTGCCAATTTTCGGGTAAAATATTTTTCAGCAAAGGCAAAGGCTTCTTTTCCAATTTCCTCTCCTATAATACGACCGGGAATATCATCCACCGGTGGATGGATCCCTCCCCAAATTCGGGATAGGCTAGTTTGGTCGCTGGCATCTCTATAGGTGGCCCACTGTAACTGAAAATCGACAGAAGGTCCTCTTTCAAATTTTAAAAACACATCTTTCGGAATATCAAATGTCCCCATTCCTCCCGGAAAATATTCGTCTCCGGTAAGCAGTGTAAGCACTTCCGAAGCCGCTCTCGAAAAAGTAGAGTGCCCCGAAATATATCCGGCAAAAGGAGGGGTTACAAAGGAGGGGCGTTGGTATGGAAACCATTCTTCAGCCAAAATCCATCCCACGCCGGCTATATCGATTGAAGGGTCGACAATTCTATCCGGTCCTAGCCAGGTGTACAGTTTCATTTTACCCAGATTTTCATCGAACGCACCCGCCAGTGGATCGCCTGCTTCAATAACTTCAATCAATCCCGGTACTAAAGGAAGCCCATGTGGATTATAATTAGGAAGGCTTGTATCTGTTGACTGCCCTCGATCTGCCATATAGCGAATGGCACTTATTGGTCGTACATAATCATAATATCCTTTGATCCCCCATGCGGTTACTGCCACATCGTGCATTGTCCCACCTAGAATAAAATAGGATTTTACATCCCACTCCAAATCATCGAGCACCGGCCCTACACCTCTGAATTGCTTCTTCACCAGAGGATGATCGCTCACATAATTCAACAAGGTAAACCAATGTCCGGGAGGCGTTTCACTGTCTGGGCCATCTGCCCAAAATTCGGCCAATACCCTTGCATAATCACCTCTACGCACCCATTGTTCGGCATAAGGCTCTCCTGTAACCGGATTAACCGTTCTACCGTTACTGGGATCTCCCCCATTCTCAAAGTCGTAAAAGTTTTTATATTCTGAAAAGGAATGCGGAAAACTTTCAAATGGTAAATTTCCAAGCGCCTTGGGCGATATATCGATCAAGGTTGGGTCTTCAGGATCTAAGTGCGAACCCCACACAGCCACCAATCCAAACTGCCATTTATAAGGATCGTCAATACCTAAACCCTCCTGAATATACCATGGATCTCCCGGATCGTGATATACCTGATAATCGAACCCGGAAACCGGATAGGTCGTTTTATTTTCTTCTGAAAGCGAAAAGGGAGTAACCGCACCCCACTCCGGACTTAAAAACGGGGGTTGCCCTCCGGGGATGGTGTTTCCACTTTGATCCACCCAGGATTCTACTTTTAAGGGCTGCCAATTATTGGGGTGAGTCATATTGGGATTGCCCGAAACATCTGTGTTTAAAGGCTCATTAAGAGGTTCGTAATGTTGATTTTCATAATCTCCGGCCTCATTGGCGCCATCCTGCAATCCAAAGGCAATCATCTGTTCGGCTATATAATTCCCAAGTGCCGCACCATCGCCTTCTCTATAATTGGTAGATGAAAATGAGGTATCATATCCGAAGCCGGTCATCAATTCCTCTATCGAGGCAAAGATATCGTCTCTTCCCGGCGAATTGTTAAAGCGATGACGCATCAATCGATAGATGGCATAGCTCATGGCCTTTTGTCGGGCACTTTCGGTGGATTCATTGGGGTTGAAACCATCAAAGGCACAGGTAAAACCTCCCACCTCTTTTCCTAAGAAAAAAGTGTCGGCCGAGTCATCAAACACGGCCCATATATCGTATAATAGCACCGATGAATGAAATAAGTTTCGCGCATGTACCGTAGGTCGTGCAAAGTCATTTCTAATTCCGTTAAGGATCTCTTCGTTCCATTGTCTGGCCACCGATTGAGAAAATGAAGAGGCGGCAACTAAGAAAATAAAACAATAAAGTAGGGCTTTCTTCACAATAAATTGTTTTATCAAATATACTACGAACAGTTAAATAATCACAATTACCTCGATGCCTTTACTTCGAATTTTAATTCCTATTTTTGTTAGGCGCTGAAAAACGAACCCACACCTATGTTTCAAAATAGTTTAGAATTTGCCAAGCAATGTGATTCAGAAGATAATTTGGCACCGTTTAGGAATCAATTTCACCTACCTAAAGATACCTCCGGAAATACGTTAATTTATCTCTGCGGAAATTCACTGGGACTACAACCCAAGATTACTTCGGCATATATCAAGGAAGAGCTAAACGATTGGGCGACTCTTGGCGTTGAAGGACATACCGAAGGAAATCACCCCTGGCTACCTTATCACGAACTTTTGACCGAAAGTATGGCAAAAATTGTGGGCGCCAAACCCGGTGAGGTGGTCATGATGAACACATTGACTACCAATTTACATTTAATGATGGTGTCGTTTTATAGACCTACCAAAACAAAATATAAGATCGTAGTTGAAAGCGATGCCTTTCCAAGTGATAAATATGCGATGGAGAGTCAGTTGCAATTTCACGGCTTCAACCCAAAGGAAGGTCTCGTTTTATGGAAACCACGCAAAGGAGAAGAACTTTGCCGCTTTGAAGATCTGGAAAATATAATGAAGGCCCAGGGCGATGAAATTGCCTTGCTCATGATTGGCAGTACTAATTATTATACGGGACAATCCTTTCCGCTTAAAAAAATTACAGCACTAGGACATCGGTATAATTGTATGGTTGGATTTGATCTGGCGCATGGTGCAGGAAATATTCAGCCTAATTTACATGAAACCGGTCCCGATTTTGCCGTATGGTGCTCTTATAAATATTTGAATAGCGGCCCGGGCAGTTTGGGGGGCTGTTTTGTACATGAGCGTCATGCAAACAATAAACAGCTCAAGCGTTTTACAGGTTGGTGGGGCCATAACAAACAAACGCGTTTTAATATGCGTCACGAGTTTGATGCGCTTCCGGGCGCCGAAGGTTGGCAGCTCAGCAACCCGCCTATTTTGTCCATGGCCGCGATCAGGGCTTCGTTGGATACGTTCGAAAAGGCTGGTTTTGAAAACCTTCGAAAAAAAGCAGTGAAGCTTACCGGATATTTGGAATTTTTGATCGATGAGATAAAGGACAGCCGGATCAATATTATTACACCCAGAAATCCCGAAGAAAGAGGTTGCCAACTTTCAATTCAAGTAAAAAATGCCAATAAAGAATTACACGCCCAATTAACCAAAGCCGGAGTAATAAGCGACTGGCGAGAGCCCGATGTAATAAGAGTTGCTCCTGCGCCACTTTATAATAACTTTGAGGATGTGTATCAATTTTCTCAAAAATTGAAAAGAATACTTCAGCAATGACCAAAAACGAAAACATACTAATTATTGGTGCGGGACTCTGTGGAAGTCTACTCGCCGTGCGCTTGGCACAACGCGGTTACAATATTACACTAGTCGAAAAACGTCCCGATCTTCGGAAAGTAACCCAGGATGCCGGACGTTCTATCAATTTGGCGTTGAGCGATCGTGGCTTACGCGGACTTCGTCTAGCGGGTGTTGAAGCCGAAGCCAAAAAACTGTGCATTCCTATGCACGGCCGAATGATCCATGACAGAGCAGGAAACAGCTTTTTGAGTAAATACAGCGGTCGACAAGACGAGTATATCAACTCCATCTCGCGTCCGGGCTTGAATATGTTACTTTTAAACACGGCCGAAGCATTGCCAAATGTGGAACTAATCTTTAATCACGGCTGTAAGAGCGTAGACCTTGAAGAGGCTTCGGCGACCTTTAAAGATTACAATTCGGGGACCGAAAAAATCTTAAAGGCAGATATTATACTAGGTACAGACGGAGCCGGATCTGCCGTTCGGAAAAGTATGTTTGAACATAAGAAATTCTTATTCAGTTTTTCACAGCAATGGCTCACCCATGGATATAAAGAGCTTGAGATTCCGGCCGACAAGAATAATGGATATCGAACCGACAAAGGCGCCTTGCACATTTGGCCACGCGGAGAGGACATGCTCATTGCCTTGCCTAATTTGGACGGAAGTTTTACGGTTACCTTATTCTTGCCGTATGCTAATTCCGACTATTGTTTTGACACCCTTACAACTCCGGAAAAGGTGTTGGAATATTTTACAAGAGAATTTCCCGACGCAGTGAAACTAATGCCACGACTTGTAGATGAGTTTTTTGAAAACCCAACAGGACCTTTGGGTACGGTAAAATGTTCGCCTTGGAATTGCTACGGAAAAACCTTACTGCTTGGAGACGCGGCCCATGCAATTGTCCCATTTTACGGACAGGGCATGAATGCTTCTTTTGAAGATGTGGTGGTCTTCGATGAAATATTAGATCGTTTTGAAGGTGACTGGAAAAAAGTTTTTACTGAATATGAAAAAGCCAGAAAAAAGGATACCGATGCCATAGCCGATCTTGCCGTAGACAATTTCCATGAAATGAAAGAACATACAGCCAGTCCTTTATTTCAGCAAAAAAGAAAACTGGAAACTGCTTTTGAAGCTGAGTTTCCTGAAGAATATTACTCCAAATATTCGCTCGTTACCTTTAACGAAGCCATTTCGTATGATGAAGCCATGCGAAAAGGTCGTGCGCAAGATAAGGCCATCCTGAATTTACTCGCAGATGAAAGGCTTTTGGATTCCATGACCTTGCGAGAGAAGCTAAGCTTGGTAAAGAAGGAAACTAAGGAGATGCTTCATGACGATGCGGTAGTTCGTAACTTAAAATAATACATATGAAAAGTAGATTAGTATCAGGAAAAGCAACCCCCAGAGGAGCGTACCCCCATGTGAAAAGAGCAGGTGATTTTATATTTGTAAGTGGAACCAGTTCACGCTTACCCGATAATTCGTTTGCCGGAGTACATCAGGTAGATGAAATGGGAACCATGCGATTGGATGTTCGGGAACAGACGCGAGCCGTACTTGAAAACATTAAAGACTATCTCGCAACCGAAGGTGCTACCATGGCCGATGTGGTAGACATTACAAGCTTTTTGGTAAATATGAACGACTTCGCAGGCTATAACGAAGTGTATGCCGAATATTTTAACAAGGAAACGGGTCCTGCGAGAACTACTGTTGCTGTGCACCAACTTCCCCACCCTAATTTGGTGGTGGAAATCAAAGCGATGGCGTATAAGCCGAAGAAAAAATGATTAAAATTTTAAACTACATAAACGGAGCGTATACCGAACCGCAATCAGGGGAATGGTTGGATAATTACAACCCAAGCACAGGCGAAGTGTATGCACAAATCGCCAATAGTAACCACAAAGACATAGGCGATGCGTATGAGGCGGCAAAGGCTGCCTTTGAAAGTTGGAGCAATACCACGATTGATGAGCGCTCCCGAATTCTATTAAAGATAGCATCGCTTATAGACGACAACCTAGACCGACTCGCAGAAGCAGAAGCCAAGGACAATGGCAAACCTCTGAGTTTGGCTAAAACGGTGGATATTCCAAGAGCGTCCAGCAATTTTCGTTTCTTTGGCAATGCAATTACGCAATTTTCCAGTGAGGCACACGAAAGTGTAGGCTTGAATACCATGAATTTTACCCTGCGCCAACCCATTGGGGTTGTAGGTTGTATCTCTCCGTGGAACCTGCCACTTTATTTATTTACCTGGAAGATTGCTCCCGCATTGGCAGCGGGAAATACCGTTGTTGCCAAACCGAGTGAGGTAACGCCACTAACGGCCTATTTACTCGGTGAACTCTGCACTGAAGCCGGTTTACCTAATGGAGTCTTGAATATTGTCCATGGAATGGGTCCTACGGCCGGACAGGCAATTGTTGAGCATCCGGGGATTAAAGCAATTTCATTTACAGGAGGAACGAAGACCGGGGAACACCTCGCTCGTACCGCCGCACCCATGTTTAAAAAGCTTTCTTTAGAATTAGGCGGAAAAAATCCCAATCTCATCTTTGCCGATTGCGACTACGACAAGATGTTGGCCGTAACCGTAAAATCGTCCTTTTCCAATCAAGGACAGATCTGTTTGTGTGGGAGTCGGATTTTTGTTGAAAAATCTATTTACGAAAAATTTAAAATGGACTTCGTCTTAAAAGTACAACAACTAAAGGTTGGGAATCCATTTGAAGCTGCAATCGATTTAGGAGCTTTGGTTTCGAAACCACATTTAGAAAAAGTACAGTCCTATATTGCCTTGGCTGAAAAAGAAGGCGGTACGATTTTAACCGGGGGCAACCCTGTTTCAGTAAAGGGATTCGAAAACGGGTACTATCTGGAGCCAACGGTCATTGAGGTTTTCGACAACCAATGTCGCGTGAACCAGGAAGAGATCTTTGGACCGGTGGTTACCATGATGCCCTTTGAAACAGAGGAAGAAGCCTTGCGAATGGCCAACGGTGTAAAATATGGCCTTTCTGCAACTGTTTGGACAAACAACCTCAACCGTACCATGCGAGTTTCAAAACAATTGGAAGTCGGAATTGTATGGGTGAATACTTGGTTGAACCGCGATCTACGTACTCCCTTTGGCGGTGTTAAAGACAGTGGAGTGGGTCGTGAAGGAGGTTTTGAAGCCCTGCGCTTTTTTACAGAAGCGAAGAATATATGTATTAAATATGAGTAAAGTGGCTCCCCGAGTGCAGTCGAGGGGTCATTATGCGTAATAAACAATAGGTCTTGACTGCGCTCGACCTGACAATAAAATGAATTTAGACTTAAAGAATAAGAATGCCATAATTTGCGGGAGTACAGCCGGTATTGGAAAGGCTTCGGCTATACAACTGGCCGAAATGGGTGCTACTATCACTCTGGTTGCACGCAACGAAGAAAAACTGAAGAATACCTTGCTGGAACTTCCCTTTCAGGACGGACAAAAACACAATTACCTGGTAGCCGATTTTACCAACCCCGACGAATTGCGTAAAAAAATAACCAAAGCGGTCGAAGGTAAGGTATTTCATATTCTGCTGAACAACACCGGAGGTCCAAAAGGAGGGCCTATCTTTTCGGCAGATATTTCAGAATTTACAAACGCATTCACACAACATCTCGTTTGCAATCAGATATTAACACAGGCCGTCGTGCCCGGTATGAAAGAAGCCGATTATGGTCGTATTATCAACATTATCTCTACATCGGTGAAGCAACCTATCGATGGATTAGGGGTGAGTAATACGATACGAGGTGCCGTGGCGAGTTGGAGCAAGACGCTGGCAAACGAACTGGGACCCTTCGGAATTACAGTCAATAATGTATTACCGGGCTTTACAGCTACAGACCGGCTGGACGATATCGTGGGCAATGCGGCAAAAAAGATGAAGAAGACCGAAGCAGAAGCTGCCGCCTTTATGAAAAACTTGGTTCCGGCACGCCGTTTTGCCCAACCCGGTGAAGTGGCCAATGCTGTTGCATTCTTGGCAAGTGAAGCTGCCAGTTATATCAACGGAATAAATCTTCCTGTGGATGGTGGACGCACAAAATCTTTGTAACTTTCGGCTATGAAACGTAAACTTCGCATCAACGGTCACTCACATCTGCTTCCCTATCCCGAAGAGATTCCTCAATTTATGAAAGACAAGGGGATCTTTTGGGTGGATAAGGATCGAAAATTCATGCTTCAGAAAGATTGGAGCCGACCAGTTACCGATTCCAGTTTTTTTCTGAATGAAAAGCTGGAATGGATGGAGCAATTTAAAATAGACCATGCCGTAGTACTCAATTTATCGCAGTTATACGGAAACGGACTTCGCGTTGAAGAAATGAAGCAGGCGTTGCGATTTCAGAACGATTTTAATGCGAAGGTACAGCACGATCATCCTTCAAAATTCACCTGTGGCTTTGTAGTACATCCGGGTTTTGTAAGAGGTGCACAATGGGAAATTGAACGCTGTGTAGAAGAATTAGGATTGCAATTACTTTGCCTACCCACCCATTATATGGATACCATTGGAACATGGCGTTGTATTTTTGATGAAGAGAACGAGCCCATCTTCGAACTGGCCAGCAAATACAATCTGGCGGTTGAAATTCACCCCTATGACGGGGAAAAATTCATAAAGCTAGAGAATACCTCTTGGCGATTTCATCTCATCTGGATGTTGGCCCAATGTGCCGATGCTTATCACTTTCTAACGCTGAATGGTTATGCCGATAAATTTCCCAATATGAGGACCTGTTTCGCGCATGGCGGACAATTGGCACAAATCAATTTGGGTCGAAGAATCCAAGGGTTTGATGGTCGCCCCGATCTATTTGAAGGGAAGGTACATCCCAGAAAGAGTGTGGGGCATAAAAATATTTTCTTCGACACCTTGGTACACGATACTGGAGGCTTAGAATTATTGGTGAGAAATCAGGGGGTGAAGCAAGTCTTGATGGGTCTTGATGACCCCTATCCACTTGGGGAAATGGAAAGTGCCCAGCAATCCTCCTATCCCGGAAAAATATTGGATTTGGCGAAAGAACGGAATATTTTAACTTCGGAACAATGTGACATGATCTGGGAAGACAACGTGATCCAATGGTTGTGTGGTGATGATGCAGCGGCCAAGGAAAAATTAGTAAATCGAATTCTGGGCTAATGGATTTTCTTCCAAAAAAGATTGACGAATATGTGCTCGCACATTCTCAGGCTGAACCTCAATTGCTTCAGCAATTAAATAGGGAAACCTGGCAAAAAGTATTGCAACCGCGTATGTTGAGTGGTCATTTCCAAGGGCGTGTGTTGAGTATGCTTTCAAAATTGATAAGGCCTAAAAATATTCTAGAAATAGGAACCTATACAGGTTATTCGGCCCTGTGTTTGGCAGAAGGGATGCAGGCATCAGGCGAATTACACACCATTGACATCAATGAAGAATTGCACGATTTTCAGCGGAAATATTTTGACCTTTCCGGCTTCGGAAAACATATAATTCAGCATACAGGCAACGCCCTAGAGATCATTCCGAAGTTTGATATAGTTTTTGATCTTGTATTTATAGATGCCGATAAGTACAATTATCCGAACTATCTGGAACTCGTGCTTCCGAAGCTATCAAAAGGGGCTGTCATTTTAAGTGATAATGTGTTATGGAGTGGTAAAGTGGTTGAGAAGGTGAAAGAAGATGATATGGATACCAAAGCATTGTTGGTTTACAATAAATTATTGAACGAACATCCAAAATTAGAAACGGTCTTATTGCCAATTCGGGATGGACTTACAATTTCGAGGGTATTGTGATCAAGGTGTGAAAATCTTGTTTTTGATGGCATAGATTACCAATCCGGTACGATTCCGAAGATTCAGTTTTTCAAAAAGGACATTTCGATACCCCTCAATGGTCTTATAACTCAGGCACATATCGTCTGCGATCTCCTTATAGGTCTTTTCGGAACAGGCGTGTTTAATAAATTCAATTTCCCGTTCTTTCAAAGAAGAAACACTCGTTTCTTTGGGCACCAGAGACTCTACTAAAATCTTGGCAACGGTATTTGTATGGTAATATCCTTTTTTCAACACTTCCAGCAGGGCATTTTCCAGTTCCGATTTTTTTACATCCTTCATGAGATACCCTTTGGCACCAGCGCGTAGCATTTTTAAAATGGTCATTTCATCTTCTTCAATGGATAGGGCCAGTACATTCACATCGGGAAAATGTTGGCGCAGTTGCTCGGTAGTTTCTATACCATTGAGGATAGGCATATTTACATCCATTAGGACAACGTCCGGGATATTTTTAGGGTTCTTGAATTTCTCGAGTAATTCTTGTCCATTATTACACAGATATAACACAGTGAACTGCTCAAAGTCATCAATCAGTGCGCCAATGGCTTGTGAGAGTAAATTATGATCGTCTACCACTACTACTGAATATTTCATAATTAATCTATTTTATAAGCGAGAGAAAGTTGGGTTCCCTCTCCCGGTCTTGAGGTAATCTTCACATCGGCACCAATCAATTTCGCCCTACTGATAATGTTAGTCAGACCAATTCCCTTTTTTGAAGATACCTTCTCCGTGTCGAAACCAACTCCGTCATCCTGTGCATTTATATACAAGACCTTATTGTTATAAGCAACATCTACTATAAGTTTGGAGGCTTTGGAGTGCTTCACTGTATTGGTAAAAAACTCTTGCAGCATCCTAAAGATAATGATCTCTTTTTTATTATCAATTGAAAATGAAGCATCTGTATAATCTATGGAAGCATTTAGATATTTCAGACGATTAAATCGCTCTACTTCTTGTTGCAAGGCTTCTACCAAAGTAAGGTTACTCAACGCACTTGGGTTGATAAGTTTGGATAGGTTTCTCAATTCGTTCAAACTAGTGCCAATGGTTGTAATGGCTTCTTCAATAACTTCGGGATTTCCCTTGGCGTTCTGAAGCTGAATTTTTGCCAGTGTGAGCAATTGCCCAATATTATCATGCAATTCCCAACTTACATTTCGCAAGGTGTCTTCTTTGATCTCTATTTGTGTTTCAATAATTTCCTCCTTAAACCTGCTTTCTGCCTCTTGCTGTTCAAGTATAAGCTTATTCTTCCGCTTCTGAAAAAGTGCAAAGAGCAGAATCACCGTCAGTGCTAAACAAAATGCAATGATCGAGAAAATAACTAAAAACGATTGTACTTCTTTTTCGTCCATATAAATCCAATAATATAACAGCCGTAGAGAATCATATTTAGCCCCACTAAAATTAAAATATAACTCAGTCCTTGTATATTAATATATTCCAAGAGGGTAAACAGTGGTATAATCCCCATATAGAAAAGCAACAAGGCTGTCGATATCCAAAAACTTAGTTTGTACTTTACAATAAGCACCTCATTGCTGTTCAACAATTGATAGAAATGAAACAGTGTCAAGATAAGCACAAAGACAGCTCCTGCTATCAACGTATAGGTATGATATTCCAACCAGCTTTGATAAAATAGACTTATGGAGCTTACGCATAAAAACAACAGGGTAAAGATTAAAACAGCCCGTTTAAATATTTTTTTTTCTAGAATAGTAGAGTACCAATAAAAATAGAACAGAAAACTGGTAATTGTAAATGCATTATAGAGCCAAAAATTCTTCACTTCGAATACATAGGCGATAACAGCGCCCCCTATTTCGACGAAAAAGGTATACCATAAAAAATACAAAAAATATCGTTCGGTTGAATTTTCATACTTTTTAAAATGAACAGTTGCCAGAATTGCTGCCACCAATTCTAACAGAGTGGTAATAAATAATAAATTCTCTACTTTCATTTAGTTGTTAAAACCCGGTAGGTGGCTGCCCACCGTGTCCATAATTTAATGGCATTAATCCCTCTATATTATCGTTAGTAGGTTGTATTGGGACAAAACCTTGTTTTAGGGGAGATGGTGAACTTTGAGCCGTTGGGACAATAAACACGGTTGAATATCCGGCATCGGGATAATTACTATTTGGAGGATAGGCTCCAAAATAAATACGAACACCTAAATTTTGTAGGCTCTGCTTTTTTGCCTCATATTCGACATATTCTATATATTTTTTCAAGGAATCCAATGAGAACCAAAACTCCCGCGTATCTTCAAACCCAAGGGTATCGTTCAATATATTATACCTCGTTTCAATATAGTGTTCCTCTATAGCATTGGCTTCATCATAGGTTAGAACTTGTTGGGGAGGAACGGCCTGATGATCACAGGAAGAAATGCTAATAACTAGCAATACTGTGAAAACAATTGCTACTGCTGAAATGATTTTTGATCTCATAATACACTGATTTTACGGTTTATGTAAAATTAGGTATTTAAATCGTACAAAAGGAAGGTGGGTTATTAAATACAATAATAAAAGTTCTTCATATCACTGTATATCAGGCTTTTACGAATATCGGATTCACAAAAAATAGGGGTTTCCCTATTGTTAAAGAGGGATTATCCCTCACGATAGTGAAGGAAAATAGTAATGAATTTAAGATTCTTCCTATTGAAATAAGGATGATAGTATCAAGATAAAATAGGTGTTTCACTCTAGCGGCGTAGAAAAATAATCCCCAAATTTGAAGTAAGAATCTATGATCTATTTACAAAGCCCTCTTCAAGACGTAAGCAGCTTTGGGGAGGGTTTTGATTAAAAATATTTTTTTTCATGCGTATAGAAATATACCGAAAGGTTCGGAGTATTGCGACTCCGAACTTTTTATTTCTACCCGTCAAATCTTTTTAAGATCTGCTTGCAGAGGGCATAAAAAAGAAACGCGATAGTGGTTCCAACCAGAGCTCCGACTAAAATATCACTGGGATAATGCACCCCAACATAGATCCTACTTAACACAAATAGAATAGGCCATAAAAAGGTAAGGTAAATCCATTTGTTATAGTTCCGAAGTGCGAGTACTACAAAGGTGGTAATAGCAAAACCGGAAGAGGCGTGTCCCGAGAAAAAGCTGTATGAAGTTGGTGTTTGAAGTATGCGTATCAATTCAGAAAAAGCTTCCACGTTGTTGGGGCGCAAACGGGAAACAAATTCCTTCGTAGCATCCGTCAGGAAGAGTGTTATAAAAAAAGTGAGCAATACAAACCCAAAGACAACAGCACCTTTCCTGCGTTTGTAATAGTAGAATACAAGAAATGTGAGAAATATAAAGAGTGGAATCCAGGATTCTATTTTAGTTATAAAAATCCAAAAGCCATCAAATTGTTCAATTCCGAGGCTATTCAGAAAAACAAATAATTCCCGATCCCATACTTTGAGGGTTTCCCACATTTAAAATTTCCGTTTAACGGGGCCGGTAATTTCGTCTACATCTTCCTTTACCTTATCGATCTCTTTCCGGACATCCTTCGTGATGTCTAAATCTAATCCTTGTTTTTCGGCACTTCTGGTAATTTCCCCTTTAATATCGTTGGTTGCGTCCTTGATCTGGCGCATGCCTTTCCCTAATCCACGAGCGATTTCCGGCACCTTATCTGCACCAAAAACCATCAAAATAATGAAGAGAATAAAGGCTATCTCTGCACCACTTACAAAAAGGAAGAAAGTTGTCGCTATCATATTACAAATATAATGAAGTTTCGATGTATCTGTAAAAAAGCCCCGTTAAAGTAACGAGGCCTTCTATAAATTAATTGTACGTCTTATTGCCCTTTTACATTTTCTTTGAACGTATCAAACTCTCCTAATTTTTTACGCTTTGGCCATGTATTGTTGGTCACATCAATATCGGCGGTTTCTTCATCGGGGTCAACCACAATCCTTGTAATTTCTTTTTCTGAAGCAATTACTTTGGCAACCGATTCGTCGTTCTTTCTCCAAATTTGAGGCGGATAAGTAATGCGTTCTGAAGAACCGTCACTATAGGTATATTCAGCAATGATCGGCATTGGAATACCTCCCGGTTTTTCGAAGGTTACCTCGTAAAAATATTTTGGATTCTTAAGTTTGGCACGCTCATCGGCCGGAACATTATCCATAATATATTCTTGAAGCGTAGTAACATCGTTGAGCGTTGCGGTGCGCATACTATCTTCATAATCTTCACTTCCTTCTTCTACCAGATACACTAAAGGAGGTAAATCACTTTCCCTCAAACCACGTGCTTCCATCAATTCGCGAACTTCTTTGTTCACCTTTGAGGTTACATAGAATTTTTTCACTTCCTTCACACCTATATCCACATAATCTGTGGTATAGAACCATGCTCGCCAAAACCAATCCAGGTCTACTGCTGAAGCATCTTCCATGGTGCGGAAAAAATCTTCGGGTGTAGGATGTTTGAACATCCAACGTTGGGCGTAGGTTTTAAACGAATAATCAAATAACTCCCGGCCCATGATCGTTTCTCTAAGGATATTCAAACCGGTTGCCGGCTTCGAATAGGCATTCGCCCCAAAGTTATAAGTGTTCAAACCCTTGGTCATAATAGGTGCTAAGGTATTTTGATCTCCGGCCATATAATCAACAATTGCCTTCGCCGGACCACGACGAGAAGGATATTTTTTATTTGGTGCAATGGCATCGGGATACCATTCGCCAAAATCTTGTTCAGCCACAAATTGCACAAAGGTATTCAAACCTTCGTCCATCCAGGTCCATTGACGTTCATCACTATTCACAATCATGGGAAAATAGTTGTGACCTACTTCGTGAATGATTACACTCATCATTCCGTATTTAGTACGCTCACTATAGGTTCCATCCTTATCGGGTCTTCCATAATTCCAACAAATCATTGGATATTCCATCCCTTGATTCTTCGCATGTACCGAAATCGCCTTGTGATATGGATAATCAAAGGTCATTCGGCTATACGACTTTAAGGTACTGGCAACCACTATCGTAGAATAGTCTTCCCAAAGGGGATTACCTTCAGGCGGATATAAGGAAACAGCCATCACATCTTTGCCTCCAATCTTTACGGCCATCATATCCCAAATATACCGTCTTGAAGAAGCAAAGGCATAGTCACGAACGTTTTCAGCCTTAAAACGCCAGGTCTTTTTTGCCGTCGAAAATCCTTTTGATGCTGCTTCTGCTTCGGCTTGCGTAACAATAATTACGGGTTTGTCGTACTCTTTTTTAGCTTTTTCGAATCTGGACATCATTTCTTTCGAAAAAACATCTTTTCGGTTTTGAAGCTCACCTGTCGCATCCAAGATATGATCTGCCGGGACTGTAATATTCACTTCATAATCACCAAATGGCAATGCAAACTCATCTCGACCCCAAAACTGACTGTTTTGCCAACCTTCTACATCGTTATAAACCGCCATTCTTGGAAAGAACTGCGCAATAACATAGCCGCGATTTCCATCGTCGAAGGTTTCATATCCACTGCGTTCTCTGTCTACAACATGATCTTTAATATTGTACCACCACTTGATTGAGAATGTAAATTTTTCTCCCGGTTTTAGTTGTTTGGGCATCTCAACACGCATCATGGTTTGATTAATGGTGTAAGACAAATTCATCCCTTTGGCATCCTTTACTTGCTCGATATTAAAACCTCCATCAAAAGGAGCTCCCATATACTGCCCAACAAAATTACTTGCCATATCGGCAGGCACTGTGCCGTTAGGCTCAATCAAAGGAGATTTAGAATCCTTAGCATTTTTATTCTGATCCAATTGCACCCAAAGATATTCTAATACATCGGGGGAATTATTCGAGTAAGTAATGGTCTCAAACCCATATATTTTTTTATTGGTATCATCTAGTTCAATGTCCATCACATAGTCGGCCTGTTGCTGGTAATATTGAGGTCCCGGTGCCCCACTCGCCGTCCGAAAGACGTTGGGAGTAGAAAATTCCTCATACAATTGCTTAAAGCGATTGTTGTTATAATGTCCGGGTTCTCGCTTTGGGGATTCACTCTCGTTCTGACCATACGTCATTCCTGCTACCAAGAACAATGCTACGAGGGTGAGATATTTTGCTAATTTCATACAATAAGATTGGTTTAATTAAAAATGAGTCGCTAAAAATAACTTTTATCTATGTTTATTTATCTGATTAATCGAAGTTTAACACTCCTTTAGGATTGTCCTTATCCAAGACTATACTCCTTCTCTTTTCTGAAGTTTTTAAATGAATAATATTCTGCTGATCGTCAAACATATCGAGCAATACTTGATTTTCAATTTCGAGGGTTTTTAATTGGGCAACACCTGTTACTTCAAGGTATATTTTAACAATATCTGTTTCGTATTCCCTTCCTATATACTGAAGCGTTACCGGCTTCCCATTAACCGCTAATCGAAATTTTTGAAGTATGTATTTTTCTAAAAAAGCCACATCTTCTGCGTTTTCCTTGTGAGATGCCAGTGAAATATCAGGATCATAGCGTTGCTGTAATACATCCTCGATATCATCGATAAATATTTTGGTAATTATTTGAATCGATCGTTTCTCTTTAACGTATTCAATCTTTGTGGTACTCACATAGAACTTATGCAGTGTAGCTCCTGTTATAATTGGGAAAAGAAATAAAAAGAATAGGATTTTAGGAAACTTCATTGAAGCAGTATTTTCGAAGTAGATTGGTCGTAAGATTTTACAAATATTACATTTTTATTCGTCTTTTTCCAGAAGTCGTGTCACATAAATTTCGCTCCTGATTTTAAAAATTTGCAGCACTCCCGCATAATTTTCAGTTTCATAATTTTTTTTCAAATCGGTTGATTCATTACAGTACAATAAAAAGTCGTATAACCTATCCTTCGGGATTTGATAGGCTTCTTCAAAAAAAGCAGCTGTATAATGGTGAATAATATTCGCTACCAACCTATTCTCCCCCTCCCATTTTCGCTTTATTTTCAGTTTTTTGTAGTAGCCGCTTAAATGTTTGTACATCGCTTCTAAGTCTACCGCAGTTGCCAGTCCGAAATAGGGCACCATGGGCACAATCTTTTCTTCGGGAACTCCTTTAAATCCCGAGATGCCAACATCGTCAAAATTGATCGTATCTACCGTTTTTATATTCTTAATATCGGTGGCAATATTTCCGGTGAGATGTGTACCCAATACAACCTCATCGAGTTCATTGACCAGGTCTTCAAGTGTAATCAGAAGCACGCCTTTTTCGTAGATTTCTGAAGTAATTAGAATTCGATCAGGCACATAGTGTACAGAGGAGATTAACAAGGTATCACGCTCATTAACTAAAATACTAAAATTCCCATTTTGGTCGGAAACACTACTATAACGTGTTGTTTTGTTCATAATGTGGATACCTTCCACATCATTTTTATTGGTGATCTTGCCACGCAACAGTTGTTCCTGACTGTATCCTAATACCGTAAAGAATACAAAGAAGCCCAGTATAAGATACCTACTTTGTCTCAAGATCTGCTTTGTAGATGATACTTTGCGCGGTTAGGAAATCCAATAAAAGCAGTTCATTCTCCAACTTTAAAAGGTGAGCATCCACTCCGTTTTCCTCTAAAAAGTAGATAAAATCATTCACTCGTTCTTCGGGAATGGCAAAAGTTTCGGTGATGTACGCATTGCTAAATCGCTGTCGCATTGCACGGATCAATGCGGCTCGGTCTGTTATCTTTTCAACTTCTTTTTTGGGTTTCTTCGGAAAGAAAAGTCCTGCAAGTCCAATAAAATTTAAACTTGCCTGCTTCTGTCCGTTATAAAAAGCCTCTTCAGCCTTATTTCCGACGATAGACGTATACTGATCGTCAGAAAACTCGTAACCAAATTCAAGAGTTTCGTATGAGAGGTCCCATTGGGGATTCATATTGGCAGTTTTAATCCGGCCCACATCGGCAATGATATTTCCGGAAAGATCATAGGGTCGTACAATCACTTCGTCCAATTGATTGACCGATGGATTCAAATAAATAGCCATACGACCGGTTTCGATCACCCCACTATCCACAATAATCGTAAAGCTTTGAAATTGTAATGCAGTTACTTGAATACGGTCGTTCTCAACCACTTCTAACTCAAATGCACCAGCTATATTGGTAATAGTTCCTTTTTGCGAAGAAATATTATAAACGCTTACATTTTCCACATCTTCACCAACAGGAGCTGTTATAATACCTTGTATCTTATTGCGTTCTATCTCCTGAGATAATGCAATTACCGGTAAGAGAAGTAGTAATAATGCTGCAGTAACCTTAACCATTTTTTAAAAGTACGTATTGTTTTCTTAGTAAAATCTTAAGGTTTTGCCTCTATTTGTTAAATTTACACTTTAGATACCAAAATATGAAAAACCTCCTTGTGGCAAGCACCTCTACCGTTTTTGGCGGAAACTACCTCGATTACCTTGCTGAAGAAATGGCCTCACTTTTTCACAACACCACCGAAGTGCTCTTCATTCCCTATGCAAGACCCAATGGAATATCACACGACTCCTATACAGCGAAAGCTGCCGAAGCGTTTTCGAAAATAGATAAGAAATTAATAGGCATTCATACCCTTCCCAATCCCGAAACAGCCATACGCCAAGCAAAGGGTGTTTTTACGGGGGGAGGAAACACCTTTTTATTGGTAGCTCAATTGTATGCCAACCAGGTGATGCAACCACTTCGGGAGGCTATTTTTAACGGACTCCCCTATATGGGAACCAGTGCCGGAAGTAATATTTGCGGCGTGACCATGCAAACCACCAACGACATGCCCATTGTATATCCACCGTCTTTTAAGACCCTGGGCACTCTGCCATTTAATATCAATCCGCATTATTTAGATCCGGATCCAACCAGCCAACACATGGGCGAAACCCGTGAAACCCGAATTAAAGAATACCATACGCAAAATACCGTTCCGGTGGTAGGGTTGCGAGAAGGGAGTTGGTTGCAAGTCTCCGGAGATAATATTGTATTGAAAGGAACGCTGACGGCGCGAATTTTTCAGCAAAATAAAGAGCCGTTTGAAGTAGAGACCGGAACCGCATTGACCACCCTTTTCTAAAATAATAGTACTTTTAAGAAACACACCATTTTATATGGATCGAAAAGATTTCATAAAGCAAACCGCCCTCTTGGGAATAGCCGTCTCCGTATTGCCGGGTTTTACTTTTGCTGAAACCGCACAAAGCTACTCGCGCGATCAGTTGATAGGAAAAGGCAATCCCGATATTGTGGGCGATTCCTATACTTCAAAGATGCACAAGGAAGCAAAAACGGCCTTTCTGAACATGAAAACGGCAGCCGCCAAGGCGGGTATTCAAATTGAAGTAGTTTCGGCCTACCGAAGTTTTCAGCGGCAAAAAGAGATTTTTGAAGGCAAGTATAAAGGCTTTACCGCAGCGGGTTTATCTCCTTCCGAAGCCATAGAAAAGATTATTGAATATTCGACCATTCCCGGTACTTCAAGACATCATTGGGGCACCGATATTGACCTTATCGATGCCAATGCAACGCGCCCGGAAAGTGTGTTACAACCTCAGCATTTTCACGGTAATGGCCCCTTTTGCAAATTAAAAGATTGGCTCAATGTACGTGCCAATTCCTTTGGCTTTTTTGAAGTTTACACAGATAATGCGCACCGAAAAGGATTTAAGTACGAGCCCTGGCACTTTAGCTATGCGCCTGTTTCAATACCAATGCTAGAAGCCTATAAAAAATTGGATCTGAAACAAGTGCTTTTAGAAGAAAAGATCTTGGGAGCCGAATATTTTTCTGAAGCCTTTATAACAAGATATCGCTCCGAAAATATATTGGATATCAATCCCGAATTACTTTCGTAACTTTAAGTCAGTAAATTTCAAATCATGCGAAGAAGCAGCTGGAAAATTAGAATTTTAATTGGATTGGCCATTGTGGCCTTTGCCTTTTTCAGAAAGTGTGCCAACACCGAAGAAAATCCGTATACCGGTAAAGAACAAGCCATCTCGTTAACCACCGAAGAGGAAATTGCTATCGGATTACAAAGTGCTCCTCAAATGGCACAGGAATACGGTGGCCTCTACGCAGATGATCGTTTGCAAGCCTATGTCGACATGGTAGGGCAAAAATTAGTGGATAACACCATGGCTCGTGAAACGCCTTATCAATACGATTTTCACCTGTTGGCAGATCAGGAAACCATCAATGCGTTTGCGTTACCCGGCGGACAAATATTTATTACCTACGCCCTCCTGTCGAAACTAGATACCGAAGATCAACTTGCCGGGGTATTGGGCCATGAGGTAGGACATGTGCTAGGGCGTCATTCAGCCGAGCGCATTGCCAACAGTGAATTTTGGCAAACGCTGTCGCAAGGTGCCTCTGTAGGTGCCGATGCCGGTGGTTTGGTCGCCGGGATTGGACAAAATGTATTACTCGGTAACGGTCGCGATGATGAATTGGAAAGCGATGATCTGGGAATTCGATTTATGATAAAAGCCGGCTACGATCCCTACGAGATGATTGCGGTCATGGAAATTCTAAAAGCCGCAGCAGGACCCAGTCGAGCACCCGAATTCCAAAGCACACATCCCGATCCGGATAATCGCATTGAAAAAATAAAGGAATCCATCAAGAAATACGGAGGATAAAATTATTGCTAATTCTAAGGCCAAATCCCGCTAGGCGGGATTTTGTTTTTATCTTTGCACCATATAAAAAAGCATGCATAAAAAAGTCCTTTTACTGATCCTCGATGGCTGGGGAATTACGCAAGATCCGGCGGTTTCGGCCATTGCACAAGCCAATACGCCCTTTATAGATTCGCTTTACAAAAAATATCCACATGCCCAATTGCTAACCCACGGAATGAATGTAGGGCTTCCGGACGGCCAAATGGGAAACAGCGAAGTGGGGCATATGAATCTAGGAGCGGGACGTATTGTATATCAGGATTTGGCCAAGGTGAATCTGGCGGTTCAAAACAATACCTTAAAAGATGAACCTGTATTAAAAGCAGCATTCCAACATGCCAAGGACCACCATAAAAAAGTGCATTTTTTAGGATTGGTTTCGGATGGTGGCGTGCATTCTCATATAGATCATTTAAAAGGGTTGTTAACGGCCGCAAACAATTATGGGTTAACGGAGGTTTTTGTTCATGCCTTTACCGACGGTCGGGATGTCGATCCGAAATCGGGGATCGGACATATACAGGCATTACAAGAACATCTTTCAAAAACTACGGGGAAATTAGCTTCGGTGGTAGGGCGCTATTATGCTATGGATCGTGACAAACGATGGGAACGCGTTAAAAAAGCCTACGACTTATTGGTCTTCGGAAAAGGAAAAGCTTCAGAAAATGCTGTAAAAAGTATGGAAGAAAGCTATTCCGAAGGAATTACAGACGAATTTATGGAACCCATAACCATGACAGAAAACGGATCGCCGGTGGCAACCATTTCAGAAAATGATGTGGTGATCTTTTTCAATTTCAGAACGGATCGCGGAAGACAGTTAACCGAAGTATTAACGCAAAAAGACTATGAAAGCTTCGGAATGAAGACGCTTCCCTTGTATTATGTAACGCTTACCAATTACGACGATTCATACAAAAACATTAAAACGGTTTACAACAAGGAACACCTGCACGATACACTGGGTGAAGTCTTGGAACGAAACGGAAAAACTCAGATTCGTATTGCCGAAACCGAAAAATACCCGCATGTCACCTTCTTTTTTAACGGTGGAAGAGAACTACCATTTGAGGGTGAAAAACGAATTCTTTGTCCCTCTCCGAAAGTAGCTACTTACGATCTACAACCCGAAATGAGCGCTTTTGAAGTTCGGGATAAGATACTCCCGGAAATAAAAGAGAAAACAGCTGACTTTATCTGTCTCAACTTTGCCAATCCGGATATGGTAGGACATACCGGCGATTTCAACGCGGCCATCAAAGCTTGTGAAACCGTTGATGGCTGCAGTAAAGCCATTGTAGCAGCGGCCATCGAAAATGGGTACACCACCATCATCCTGGCCGATCACGGAAATAGTGAAACCATGCGCAATCCAGACGGTTCACCCAATACGGCACACACTACCAATCCGGTACCGATAATTATTGTCGACAACGAAATAAGGGCAGTACGAGAAGGAATTTTAGGTGATATCGCGCCCACAATTCTCAAACTCATGGGTATTGAACAACCTCAAACCATGACGCAAACATCCTTGATTTAATTGTGGTCTTTCAATTTTAGAGGCGCTTTAAGGCATATCCAAAACCCAAAACTTTAGGAATGCCAATATTCTTCGTATTTTTGCACTTTTAAAACCCCATGATGCACGAGACACATACCATAGCGGTAGATTTTGACGGCACGATTGTCGAAGATGAGTATCCTAAAATTGGAAAACCCATCCTTTTCGCCTTTGATACTTTGAAAAAATTACAAGAAAAGGGACACCGATTGATATTGTGGACCTATCGAAATGGCAGGACATTGGATGAGGCAGTGGCGTTTTGTAAGGAGCATGGCGTTGTTTTTTATGCGGTGAATAAAAGTTTTCCTGAAGAAGAATTCGATCCCAAATACAGTCGGAAGATAAATGCCGACTTCTTTATAGACGATCGGAATATTGGCGGTTTAAAAAGTTGGGGCGAGATCTATCAAGAATTGATTGGTGAGGAAAAACCTGCTGCATTGAACTATAAGAAAAAGAAAAAGGGATGGTTTTCCTTTTAATAAAGAATTATGATTATACCTAAGACCAGCGAAGAAATAGAGTTAATGCGGGAATCCGCTTTGATTGTTTCCAAAACCTTGGGTATTTTGGCCAAGGAGGTACAGCCCGGTGTTACTACGCTTTATCTGGACAAACTAGCCGAAGAATGTATTCGTGATCACGGAGCCGTTCCCGGGTTTTTAGGTCTTTATGACTTTCCCAATACCCTGTGTATGAGTCCGAATGCACAGGTGGTTCATGGTATTCCGAACAACACACCTTTGCGAGAAGGGGATATTATCTCTATTGACTGTGGTGCTGTTAAAAATGAATTCTACGGGGATCATGCCTATACTTTTGAAGTAGGTGAAGTCTCTTCAGAAATAAAAAAATTACTGAAAGTCACCAAGGAATCGCTTTACGTCGGGATACGAGAATTTAAGGCCGGCAACCGTACCGGAGATGTAGGCTTTGCCATTCAACAATACTGTGAAGAACACGGCTATGGTGTGGTACGCGAATTGGTAGGACACGGCCTTGGCAGAAAGATGCACGAAGATCCTGAAATGCCCAATTATGGAAGACGCGGGAAAGGAAAGAAGTTTGTCGAAGGGATGACCGTGGCCATTGAGCCCATGATCAATTTGGGAACCCGACGCATTGAACAGTTGCAAGACGGTTGGACAATCCTAACCTTAGACCGAAAACCGAGTGCCCATTTTGAACACAACGTCGCTCTGGTAAACGGAAAACCCGAACTGCTTTCCACCTTTGCTTACATATACGAAGCTTTGGGAATAGAAAGTAATGAAGAAGACGAATTTCGTCAAAAAGCACTTGTGTTGTAATTGGTTTCACAATGCAAAAACTCTTTAGGTTTTTTCTGAATTTAATTCCAAGACCCCTCTTAATTCGTCTGAGTTATGTGGTGCGGCCTGTTGTTGCATTTTTTTTAAAAGGAAAAAAATACACAGATCCCATAGATGGCAGATCCTTCCGAAAGTTTTTACCCTACGGCTATGAAAAAGTGCGAGAAAATGTGCTGTCTCCAAGTACCCTCTCCTTAGAAAGACATCGATTATTTTGGCTATACCTTAAAAATGAAACGACCTTTTTTTCAGAAAGACATAAGGTCCTTCATTTTGCCCCTGAGCAAGCCTTTTACAAACGATTTCGGAAGTTGAAAAATATAATATATACTACAACCGATCTCAATTCACCTTTGGCCGATGTAAAGGCAGACATCTGTGAATTGCCTTTTGAAAGTAATACCTACGATTTTATCATTTGTAATCATGTGTTGGAACACATCCCCAATGATACCCAAGCAATGCAGGAGGTATATAGGGTTTTAAAGCCAGGGGGGACCGCTATTTTACAAGTTCCATACGAAGCGAATAGAGAGATCACTTTTGAAGATGATTCGATTACCGACCCTAAAGAACGCGCCAAAATATTTGGGCAATACGATCATGTTCGGGTGTACGGAATGGATTATTTTGAAAAATTAGCTGCTGTTGGTTTTATAGTAACGGCTGTTGATTACACCAAAACCCTTTCCGAAGCAGAAATCGACACATTCAGATTGGCAAAAGGAGAATTACTCCCCGTTTGCAGCAAGTGATTCGACCAATAATTTTCGGAAATTTCCGGTCATGAATACCTGTGGGTTATTATCTTTATTGGTATAGGTAAGATAGGCGTATATCCCTGACGTTTCCTTTAACAACAATTTAGACTTGTTTAGGCCCAAAGCCATGAAGGCAGTGGCATAAGCATCGGCTTCAGCACAGCTGTTTGCAACCACCGTCGCACTTGTCACATTACTTTGTTCGGCCGATCCGGTGAGTGGATTTAAGGTGTGAACGTACTTTTTCCCCGTTAGGGAATCGATCCGAAATTTTCGATAGTTGCCCGAAGAAGCCATACCCATATTCTCTAATTTGAGGGTAACATCATAGCTTCGGTCATTGAGATTCGAATTGACAGATTCAATACCCACCACCCAAGGCTGTTGTTTTGAAATGTTCATTCCTTTGGCCAAAAGTTCGCCGCCCAACTCGATGATATAGTTGGTAATACCTTCTCCCTCCAAATATCGTCCTAAACAATCAATTCCATAGCCCTTTGCCACCGCATTAAAATCGAAATAGATTTCCGGGTGTTCCTTGACAACCTTGCCATTCGCTAATAACTTTACCTTGTCGAAGCCCACAAACTGCATCAAAGAATCTAGCGTTTTTTGATCTATATGCTGAAGCGGTTTCGTATCACCAAAACCGTAGGCATTGCGAAGCACACCCACAGTTGGATCGAAATATCCCTTCGAATTTTTGTGAACCGTTTCAGAGATACGAAACACCTCTTTAAAAATATCATCCACGACTACGGTTGTATCGCCGCGGTTTATTTTTGAAATATCGCTGTTGGGCATATAGGTACTCACCGATTTATTTACGGCATGTATAACCGAATCGATCCCTTTTTCAATGGTGTTTTCGTGCTCACCATAAAACTGAATGGTATAGGTGGTCCCGAAGGCATTTCCTTGCAATACTTTGGCAACCGGTGCTTCCTTCTCGTTACAGGAAACAAATAGCAGCAATAACACCGAATAAATTATTCTCATAGAATTTCTTGTAATCCGTTATACACCATGGTGTAGTCTTCATTTTTAACAACCGGCTTGGCATAATCACTTCCGTGCCCCAAACCTACTCCGGCATAGTATGTTTTTGCCTCAAATTTCAATGCATGTGCTCTGATGGTCTGCATAAAAACAGCATCGTATACATTGGCATCTTTTGGGTATCGCACGGCCCTTACAATAACAAAATGTAAATCTTTGTTCTTTAGAGCCACAAATTGGGGATCCTTTTTCAATTTCGAATTTACACCTAAAAACTCATAACCATTCTCTTGAAGGTCCTTCCCTACAATATTCATAGCCAGATTGTGTAATTCTTGTAAGCTTAATTCCTCCTTCATAGGTCTTTAAACCGAATAAATTGTGTTTTATTAAAGTAATAGGTGGGAATTTCGAGATAGGCATCTAACTCTAATTCATACCAGGGGCTAATTCCGGAGTTGTTCAAGTTTTTAAGGATATGAACACTCTGAGCCGGGGTGTTTCCCTGCGCTAAAATAAACAATTTTTTGCCTTCGGCATTGGTCGCGATATCGGCAATGAGCACTACATGACCCGGACTTCCGGGATTTATGAGCATATCACCAACTTCAATGGCATCGATCGTATGTACAGTTGACAATTCATCGTACAATGATTGGGTACCGGCATACATATAGATAAGGTCGAGGTACTTATAAAATTGTGCTTTTGAATGATTTGCCTGAGCAGTTTTCTGAAAGACAACCTTACTTCCATTGATCTTTGGGCGATATCCTTCGGCATATTGCAACCAGGAACAGTAATGTCCCGAAGTGAAATTAAAGCCAATTTTGTCCTTTTGGTGCGTATCCCATAGATATTCAGCACGAATTCGTATCAAGGCATCGGCACATTGCTGTAAACCATTTGAAGGAACCGGAATATCCAAAATCCCTATATGGCCGCTTTGATACATATATTCATTTCCGTCGTAATTAATAATCTTGGCTTGGAAGGGCAGTAAAGTATAATCCTGAATGTATTTCTGAAAGGATCCTTCGGGGTAATTAACTCTTGTAAAACCTTCAGGAATCAGAACTCTCGTTGACAAAGTAATTCCTTCCTTATTGACGTAGTTTGGCGAAATGATGTAGCTCATGGCAACGTTTTTTATTACTTTTCCTTTTTTTGAAAGGAAAAAATAACCAACCGCCGAAGCCACTATCAAAAGGAAGATCATTTTCTTCATATTAAAATAACTTGCATTGAACTACTTTATTTTAATTCAGAAAAATAAAAAAACCGCCATCTATTAAAAAGAAGGCGGTTTATATTGATTAAATAAATTCTTACTCTTTCACAATACGTTTGGTGATCGATCCATTGTCGGTATTAACGGTGACAAAATACATGGCAGTTTCCAATCGGGAAAGGTCTAATTGGTAACTACTTTGACCAACTAAATCCACGGCCTTTATCTGCCGTCCTCGTACATCGTATACTACTATACTCATTATCTGTGATTGAGGTGCATGAATATTCAGAACGTCGTTGGTAGGGTTCGGGAATAACACAATTCGCTCTAACGAATCCTCCTCATCGCCCAATATCACCTCAGGTTCAAACAACAAGGTAAAACGCTGATTAAAGGTGCCCTTACTGCTTCTAAACTCGTAGGGTCCATTGCTAAGATTGTGAATTGTGTTTTCCTGATTATCTATAAAATAGACGGTAGCAGTTCCTAAATTAAGCCCTTCGATGTTTTCGATAGATACTATAAAGGCTGCATCGGCATCCACCTGACTTGCAAAGCCCATGGGCACCTTTATCTGAGAATCGAATGCTTCACGACTTTGAATACCTAATTGTTCTGTTCCATCTTCTAAGTGAGAGTATAACGATATCGTGGTGGCTAATCTGTCTGCGTCATAATTTTCATCTAAGTCAGCTGTAGCATTTGGATTAAACGCAACCAAGGCATGACTTCCAATGTTGTATTGTTCATTTCGCACCTTTAGCAATACCTTGTCAACGTCAACACTTTTTCGCAAGGTGGTATTTCCAGTGGTAAGTCGCATCGAATTGGTAAACGTTATGGTACCGGCCGCTTGGGCAAAGAATCCAAAACCTTGTCCGGTAGAGATCACTCCGTTTGGTTCGGTGCTCGTTCCAGGGTCGTTGGCAGCAGGTAGTGCGCCACCATCAATATACATGGATATATCGTCCATGCTGAAGTTAATACTTCCTGCACCGGGGATACTACTACTGGGTGGCGTTAAATGTTCCCAGAAATAAATTTGAGTTACCAAAGAATTGTCGGCAATAAACTGAGAGGCCGAAATAGCCGAAGGATACGGATTTGCAATCACATTAGGCGTGCCATCCGGGTTAGGTCCCAGACCATTGAAAATGATCGATCTGCTAACATCCCCGTTGTTTAGTGTCCCTAAACTGTATGTTAACGGATAAGAATGGTTGGCCGGATCGGTATAACCCGATTGGGGACGTACAATATATCCTTCTCCTACATCGATACTTCCGGAATAGGAACTCCAAAAATCACCGTTTTCATCGGCAAAATTGGTTCCTCCTAGCGGAACGCTGGGATGGGGCATGAAATTCGCAGGGGTGTGTTTGAGCACTAAAAAGGCACTGTTGAATACACCTGTACGTGTTTCGGCATCCATAGGGCTACCCATGACCATAAAATCACGGGTTTGTAAGATCGGAGTGTCTACTTCCACATTGATGGTGGCTCCACCTGCTTTGGTAACCACTGCATCTTTATCAATTTGTACCACACTTCCGGTGTGTTCTACGATTAGTGCTCCGTCGACGGTAATATCACCTTCAATGAGCATATAATCATCGGCTGCAACGGTTACGGTACTGCCGCTGTTAATTTCACAAGAACAGGCTTCAATATTTCCAGCAGTGGTATTGTAATTTTGATTAAAAATCGCAATTTTCCCAAGCGCTGGTGTTCCATTGCTCCAACTTCCGTTGTATGTTGTAGATGGCAAGTCGAAGGCTTCGGTTTGGTCGGTACGGCTACTACTCGACCCTTGTGAAGCACTCGCTCCCAGCCCTCTTTTCGCAAATGCATTCCATATCAAACATTGGTTTGCACCTCCGTACAGGGCTAGATCGGCGGCTAAAATAGCATTCCTACCCGTAACAAAACCGGGGTTGCACGGATTCAGCTTTAATCCTTCAACAACAAGCTTCATCGCAATATTATTTCCTCCTGTTCCGTAATAGACATCGGGGTCATAGCCGTATTTATCTATAAGGTCCCACGTCATATCCCAAAGCATGGTACACCAAACAAATCCTATTCCGTGGGGCTGAGAAATAGTCCCGGTATCATTTGTATCGGCATAGGTAAAGGGATTCGTGGCAAAGTCGGTGCTATAGGGAGCCGGACGAATTCCGTTTCCGGCAATCGATTCACCAATGGCATAGGTTCCAATGCCTCTAGCATCGGTTCGCGTATCACCGGCTTCGATGGTAAGCATTAATCCAAAGAAGTCGGACCAACCCTCTCCCATCTGTTCGGCATTACCCAAACAGCTTGTATTGGAGGGACCTCCTGTCAATCTATTGGAGATTCCATGTCCGTATTCGTGAGCTATAATTCCATTATCCAAGTCGCCATCAATATTGACGGTTCCCGCAGCTGTCCCGACCAAGGTTCCATTGACGGTGGTGGTATTAAGTAACGCGGTGATCATAGCCTCTCCATCGGTCTGAGATATCATAACCGAGGGGATTCCAATTCCGGGATCGGTTCCTCCCATGATAATTGGGGCACCCGGTGCATTGTTGACAACAATAACGGCAACTGCTCCCGCGTTTTCGGCCCGGACTACTTTATCGGTGAAATTGCAATTTCCTCTTCTAATTAAAACAATTTTTCCGTTTAACGCGCCAGCATTCACAGCAGCTTGACAGCCATCATAATTATCTGGCGCTGTATTGTCATTGAAAAGTGCAAAATTGGTTGTGATTGGACTTGTAGGAACATCGGGACCAAAACCAGCTTGAACGACATTGTAGGTTCCTGCCAAAGATCCCGGAGCGTTTATGGTAAGTTGAATCATAGGCGGTGCCGGATCCCATAAAAACATCTGCATACGGGGTCTGTTACCATCAGTAGGTGTCCCAAAATTTGCGTTATTGATACCGCTTCCATCCTGCGCATCGGCTAGTACATAATCATTTCCAAGACCTCCATTTCCATAATTGTTTTGCTGAAAATTGCCACTAGCTTCATCAAAACCGTATTGATAATACACATCGTGCATAATATTGTTCCAGAAAAATAAATTGGTAAGGGCTGCATTTTGATAAACGATAGGTTGCTGACTCAGATCCAGTGGAAAATTAAAATTCAATCCCGCTCCACCATTTGCCATGGTACCCGTTCCATTATTTCCATTGACATCTTCCTGCGCCAAAACATTATTCCCTCTGGTGGTGGTATATTCGGGGCCACTTGCTCCATTGGTATCGTGCCACCCATAAGGCGAAGCATTTGCATCGTCCGGATTACTCACTATACTTCGAGAACCGTGATTTGGTGATTCAATAGGCATTGGAAACACATTATAACTACCTGCGAAACTCAATGTAGTCTGTGGTTTGAACAAATTAAACGTGTTATGGTTTTCTGAAACCGTTTTGGCATCATCACTTTTAATTTTTGAAGGCAGTTCACAATAGACCGTCCAATTGTCTTTGTCGATAATGGATCCCGTGGAAGCATCTACCCGAAAATTCCACCAGTCGGAAGTTGTTGTTTCCTGAATCGACAACTCATAAATCATACTAGTGCCTGCTGTTGGTCGATAATAATACAATTGCTTTACCGGGATGTCTTCAGTAGAAATTCCTGCCTTATTGAAAACAAATTCTCTATTGTTTTTCTGCTCGATTTGGTTTAATTCTGAAATAACATACCCCATCTGTCCAGCCACCGAAACAATAGCCTCTTCAGCGGTTATTAACGCAGATGCATTTACTATTGTAGCTGAAATATTTGGTAATAAATTATTGTGTTCAACAATAACAGTTCCTTCATTGTCAAGATGTACACTGGATTCGGTTCCTACTACTTCTATTCCTCCAATGGCCTGTCTTACATATACATGCCGAATGCCACTGGTGGAACTTATATGTTCATCGGTTATCACATAATTGGAATTCTCGGTTTGTATCAAATCCTTAAGCACAGATTTGTTCTCTTTTTGAGAAGCCTTAGTCGTCTGTGCTTCTGCGGTTTGAAATATGAATAGGGAGAACAAAAGCACTAGGGCCGAAAGCGAAAGATTAGCTAGAAATGGTTTAAGAAACAAGAGAGTAGACTTCATAATTGATGGATTATAAAAGAATAGTTCGTAGGTATGGCTATTCTATTTGATATTATTCAAATTTAAGCAATTATCTATTTACATCGAAAGTAAAACCACTTAAATAGAATCACTACAATAGGTTCTTCTCTAAATGTTAAAGTATCGCGTTATTCCTTTACAATACTTCTTGTTTCCACTCCCTTTTCGGTATATAAGGTCACAAAGTACATGGCAGCATCAAATTTTGAAAGATCTACCTGATAACTGCTTTGCGGATTAAATACAACTTCTTGTATTTTTCTTCCTTGTACATCGTAAACTTCCACCTTTTCAATAGTAATATAAGGAGACACTATTTGAATGTTATGGGAGGTTGGATTGGGGAAAATCACGATATGCTCTAGGCTATTATCCTGAGTTCCTAAAATCACTTCAGGTTCAAACAACAAGGTAAACCGTTGGTTAAAAGTGCCCTTTGCACTTTTAAACTCATAATCACTTGCACTTAAATTATGGATACTGTTTTCCCAATTGTCAATTAAGAATATCGTAGCTTGATCGATATTTGTTCCTTCCAAATTGGCTATAGAAATAATATAAGACACCTCGGCATCTACCTGACTTGCAAAGCCGATTGGTACCTTTATCTGAGAATCGAATGCTTCACGACTCTGTATACCTAATTGTTCTGTTCCATCTTCTAAGTGAGAGTATAACGATATTGTGGTGGCCAATCTGTCTGCGTCATAATTTTCATCCAAACCAGGAGTCGCCTGTGGGTTAAAGGCAACCAAGGCATGACTTCCGACATTGTATTGTTCGTTTCGCACCTTAAGCAATACCTTGTCAACTTCAACGCCTTTTCGCAAGGTGGTATTTCCTGTGGTAAGTCGCATCGAATTGGTAAACGTAATAGTTCCGGCCGCTTGGGCAAAGAATCCGAAGCCTTGTCCGGTAGAGATCACTCCGTTTGGTTCGGTGCTCGTACCTGGGTCGTTGGCAGCAGGTAGTGCGCCACCATCAATATACATGGATATATCGTCCATACTGAAGTTAATACTTCCTGCACCGGGAATACTACTACTGGGTGGTGTTAGATGTTCCCAGAAATAAATTCGAGTTACCAAAGAATTATCGGCAATAAACTGAGAGGCCGAAATAGCCGACGGATATGGGTTAGCGATGACGTTAGGAGTACCATCACCATTGCTTGCCAGACCATTGAAAACAATGGGTCTACTAATATCTCCATTGTTCAGTGTCCCTTGAGTATAGGTCATATTGTAGGTGGTATTGGCAGGATCGGTATAACCAGACTGCGGTCTTACTATAAAGCCTTCACCATTATTGATATTTCCGGAATAGGCATTCCAAAAATCACCGTTTTCATCGGCAAAATTGGTTCCTCCAAGAGGAACACCGGGATGGGGAATGAAATTCGCAGGGGTATGATTAAGCACCAAAAAGGCACTGTTGAAAACACCGTTGCGAGTCTCTCCATCCATAGGACTACCCATGACCATAAAATCACGTGTCTGTAATATTGGCGTAGTGAGCTCAACGTCGATACTATTACCACCATTGTTTGTTACAGTTGCATCCGTATCTATTTGGACAACACTACCCGTATGTTCCACAACCATATTGCCATTTACCACAATATTGCTGTTCACATTTAAATAACTATCGGCTCCCACGGTAAGTGTGGCACCATTATCGACTTGTATTGTACAGGCATCGAGATTACCATCTGCAGCTGCTGAAGTATTATAATTTCCTGAAATTATAACGGGATTCGTAGTGTCCGGTGCTCCGGCCGGACTCCAGTTGGTTCCATTCCAAGTTTTGGTAACGCCCGGGCATGTTAAAAATGCACCTATTGGTCCAAACAGATAGGTTCCATCCAGTCCTGAAAAAGTACCCGATAAAGTTACATTTGTACCAAATGCGCCTAGGGTCGCTGTTGCTGTTTCAACCAGCGAACCATTATCATCTCGGGCTATGACCAAAGAATTTCTTGTGACTCCTACCGTGCCACCCACTGCGGTCTCCCAACCGGCAATTTCGGCTTCGGTAAAATAAAAGGCAACATTTGTATTGCCGGCACCAGATGTATTTGCAGGTGTAATAGCAAAGGTTTTATCCATCACCAAATTTGGAGAAGTACTTCCATCGTAGGGTTGTGCTCCTGTTCCTGCTCTCGTAACAGCAACATCTACACAGCCATAGTTTTCCGAATTGTTATTCGTAATATCCAACATGACATCACCACTACTAGCGTCGGCAGTATAGATTGTCCCTGCACCCATTAGCAACTTTTGATCGCTCGTTCCGTTATTCACAGCTGTTTGCACTGCTGTATTGACTGTTGCGTCAACACTTACCGTATCAAGACCCAAATACCATTCACCCGTTACGTTATGGTGTCTCACCACAAAATAACCCGGTGTACCAATTACTGCATTTAAATTATGACTTCTGGTTTCAGAACCAACGGCTGGAATCGTCCGGTCATTTTCCAAGACTAATAAGGTACTCGACAATATGGCTGCTTCATTCGAAATGTCTGTTACAAAGTATACCGAATAATGTTCACTAAAAAAATTTGGATCGGTTGCTGATCCAATTTCGTAACTCACCGAAGCCGCTGTTGCTCCAGCTGGAATTGTAAACTGTGGGCTCATCAAGTAATTATTCGGTGTGTAATTTGAACCGTTCCACGAAAAACTCCTAGCCGCATTTCCTACATAACCATGTATACCATCAAGGTTGGAAATAACCCAATCAAAGGTATCTCCATCTGCATCTATGCTAGTCCATCCTGTAGGCACTTCAAAATCTTCAAATAATATGTTCAAATTTTGGGTGACTGTTGGTGCTACATCGTTATCATTAATCGTAATGGTCAAAGAATTTGCATTCGTATTTGCCGTTGCATCGCCTCCATTGGGATTTACGGTAAATTCGATGATAGCCGTTTCAGTACTTTCCACAAAGGCATCGTGATAGATACGTACCGTCATATTTTGTGAAGTGGTCTGACCTTGCAAAAAGGTTACTGAAGTTGTGATAAGATCAAAGTCGACACCATCAGTGGCAGTACCACCGGCTACTGCAAAATTCACATCGGCATCCTGTGAAGGCGCCATGGCTATGTTTAGAGGAATAGTGACATCTGTATAACTACAATCGGTTTGTTCGGTTAATGAAGAAGTCGTTGTTCCATACGAAATTTGAGGCGTACTCGCAGCAATATTCCCGCCGGTTACAACCAGAGAGAAATCTTGAGCTCCACCTGAAAGTGTCCCTTTGTGAGTTACTGTTAGTGTATATTGTCCCGAAGCTCCGCTAATATCAATTCGCTCATAAGGATCCACCGTATTATCCCCGGTACCGTTCGAGTTCACTCCAGTGAGCCTCCATGGTGTAAATGTTGATCCGTTATTCAATCGAAGATCCAGGTCGTTTACTAAAGCAGGCGTACTACTATTGGTTCCACTATTGATGGCTCCCGCAGGATCATTCCATGAAATAGAAGCCTTTAAGGGATTCACCCCATCAGATTGGATTGTCACTTGATAGGTTTGACCTTGTGATATAGTTAATTCGGAAATCACTGCAGACGCAGGATTGGCTGTTATTGTTTCGGCTGCAAATTTTGCATTTAACAAGCCCCAACCTGTTTCGGCATCGGGCCCTAGGGCTGCGGTATCATCTGCTGTGTGTAGTGCCAAGCCTTTAAGCGTCGCCGCTTTCATAAAGGCTGCATTGATATCAAAATAATGTTCTTGCAGCAGCAGTAAAGTCCCTGTAACATTGGGCGCCGACATAGAGGTTCCGGTAAGGTTTCCATAGGCGCTATTACTGGTCTCTAACGAAGAATACAAACTGGTACCATTTCCCATTATGTCGGGCTTGATTCGATAATCATCTGTTGGTCCTTCACTACTTCCTGAGTTTCGATTGACAGATATTAAATTACCGCTTCCATCAATACTGGCATCTTGACCATTGGCAATTACAAAATTATTCTTAGCGGTTGCTGTTCCGTTTAATTTATCAAATGCAGCGTTTCCAGCCAATGGATTTCCGTTTGCGGTATTATCATTACCGTCATTTCCTGCCGAATTCACCATCAAATAATAAGGCGCGCTATTCATTAATAGATCCCAGTCGCGAGCATCCGATCCATATTGACCGAACCAAGCATCCGGAATGGCAGTTGCATCAAATCCATATGAGTGGTTGGAGAGTAACATTCCTGAAGAGGCTTCGGAGGTGGCTTCGGTTAAATCGTTATTCCAGTCATGTGTTAAGGCATTAGCCTGCCATGCCATCCCTTTTGCTGCTGCAACAAAACCTGAAGCAACTATGGTTCCTGTAACGTGTTGTGCATGAAAACTATTTCCATTTATGGTAGTTACCCCATCATTGATAGTCACCCGGTTACTTCCGCCAGCACCATCGAATTCTTGGTGGGTAGGCCGCGTAGGTCCACCATCCCAAACATGCGCAGTTAAATTATCACCATCTACTGTTAGGCCTAAACCACCACCCGTGTTCAGATAGTTGGCTCGAGTAGATATGGAAGCATTGGCATTGTGCAGTTTATAGTAGATAGGAGCGCCATAAGACGTAATTCGTTGTAACTCATCAAAGGAACCATCCTCGTTGTATTTTTCGATGGGAATATTATTGATAAGGGCATAGGCAACGGCTTCCTCCTTTTCGGAAGTTTGTCGTTCACTAAACGTATTGTAAAGCGCGTTCAATTTGGCTTGATCGTAACCTGCGACAATCGCATTAACTGCTGTTGCATACTTGGTGGTATCTGCAATTTTTTGAAAACCGACTTGGGTGCTGGTACGTTGCTGACCGAAGCCAATAAAAAAAGATAACAGAAAAATGGAGAGAATAAAATTTTTCATAAGTTGGGGGTCTTGGGGACTATACTTCGTATTTTTATTTTAACATAATCTTCAAAAATATAATTTAATCCGATAAAAGCAATATTTATACGATGAAATGCGTATTTTTTTAACATATTCCATAAAAAAAGCCGTTTCAGAGGGCTGAAACGGCTAATCTTTTTAATAAAACTGGTGGTTTATCCTCCGAAATCGTCGAATCGGATGTTTTCATCCGGAATACCAAAATCCTCTCCCATCTTCTGAACGGCCTGGTTCATCAATGGAGGACCACAGAAATACAGTTCGATATCTTCAGGAGATTCGTGATGGTTCAAATAGTTGTCTATTACCACCTGGTGAATAAATCCTACAAACCCATCTCCTGCGTCCTCAATGTCTTTTTTCACCTTCCAATTATCTTCTGGAAGTGGTTCAGAAAGTGCCATATAAAACTTGAAATTAGGAAAATCCTTCTCCAAATTTCTGAAATGATCGATATAAAAAAGCTCTCTTTTAGAACGTCCGCCATACCAATACGTCACTTTACGACCGGTTTTTAAGGTTCTAAACAAATGATACAGGTGCGAACGCATCGGTGCCATTCCGGCTCCTCCTCCCACGTAGAGCATTTCCGATTCGGATGGATTGATAAAGAATTCACCATAAGGCCCTGAAATCGTTACCTTATCACCTTTTTTCGCATTAAATATATACGAGGACGCAATTCCCGGATTTACCTGCATCCATTGGTTTCTTGTACGATCCCATGGTGGTGTGGCCACACGAACGTTCAGCATGATCTCTCTTCCTTCGGCAGGATACGAAGCCATTGAGTAGGCGCGTTCTACCGTTTCGGTGTTTTTCATGACCAAGGGCCAAAGACCAAATTTATCCCACTCGGCTTGAAACTTATCCGGAGTTTCATGTTCTTCCGGATGCGCGGTAATGTCCATATCGGCGAATTTCACTTCACAGGGAGGAATTTCTATTTGTATATAACCCCCTGCTTTGTAATTCATATCCTCCGGAATTTCAACAACAAATTCCTTAATAAAAGAAGCCACATTATAATTTCTCACGACAGTTGCTTCCCATTTTTTAATTCCGAAGACTTCTTCCGGAATACGAATATTCATATCCTGTTTTACTTTTACCTGACAGGACAGGCGCGCACCTTCTTTTAACTCTTTTCTGGTAAAGTGCGGGGTTTCTGTAGGTAGCGCTTCGCCACCCCCTGAAAGTACGTGACACTCACACTGAATACAGGTTCCACCACCTCCACAAGCGGAGGGCAAGAATATTTTTTGATTTCCCAAAGTAGATAAAAGGGTGTTGCCGGATTCCACTTCGATCACCTTTTCGTCGTTGATGGTAATCTTTACCGGACCTGAAGGAGATAACTTCTGCTTTGTAAAAAGCAATAACGCGACTAAAAGCAAGGTTAAAACCAAGAAGGCAACAACGGTTGCAATGATAACGCCTAATGTGCTCGCTGCTAAAAACATATTATTGTTGTGTTTTTTCTGAAGCTTCAACCACTTCGGTCAAAGCTGTATTTTCATTATTTTCTTCGGAAGTATATTCTACATCCGCTGTTTTCACTTCAGAAACCTCTACGGGTTCGTCACCTCCGGTTAACATTCCTCCGAAGCTCATAAATCCTATCGCCATTAAACCGGTGATGATAAAGGTTATCCCCAATCCCCGAAGCGGTGGTGGTACATTGCTGTAACGTATCTTTTCACGAATTGCCGCTATCGCAACAATTGCCAAGAACCAGCCAATCCCCGAACTGAAGCCGTAATTCAATGCCAGTGTAAAACTTTCAATGTCTCTTGACTGCATAAATAAGGAACCTCCTAAGATGGCACAGTTTACGGCAATTAACGGAAGAAAAATACCCAACGAGTTATAAAGTGCCGGTGAAAATTTCTCTACTATAATCTCTACCAATTGTACCATGGTAGCAATGGTGGCAATAAACAAGATAAAGGACAAAAAGCTTAGATCGTAATCTGCATATCCTTCGCCCAACCATACCAAGGCACCTTCGCGCAAGATATACTGATCGAGAAGCCAGTTAAGTGGTACTGTTACGGTTAATACAAAAATAACCGCAGCACCTAATCCTACTGCCGTGCTCACTTTTTTGGAAACAGCAAGATAGGAGCACATTCCAAGGAAGTATGCAAAGACCATGTTGTCTACAAAAACCGATTTAAAAAACAATTCTAAATGTTCCATATTCTTAGGTTTCAGCCTTTCAGCCTACTAGTTTTCTTCGATTAGTGCTTTATTTTTACTACGTTGAACCCAAATGATAATTCCAACTACTATCAATGCCATTGGAGGTAACACCATAAATCCGTTGTTTTCGTACCCAATAGCGTACAATCCCGATTTCTCTACGGGATCTCCCAATACCTTAAATCCGAATAAGGTACCCGACCCCAACAATTCTCTAAAGAAACCGACGATGATCAATATGATTCCGTAACCGGCTGCATTTCCAATTCCGTCGAGGAAAGAGCGCCAAGGGCCGTTCCCTAGTGCAAAGGCTTCAAAACGTCCCATAATGATACAGTTGGTAATGATCAATCCAATAAATACCGAAAGCTCTTTGCTCAATTCATAGGCGAAGGCCTTCAAAACTTGATCCACAATAATTACTAAGGTGGCGACCACGATCAACTGTACAATGATTCTAATTTTCGATGGGATAATATTCCGCATAAGCGAAATAACCACATTCCCAACCCCTAAAACAAATACTACTGAAATGGCCATTACAATAGATGGCTTTAATTGTGCAGTAATTGCCAATGCGGAACAAATTCCCAATACCTGAATGGTAATCGGATTATTATCTGCTAATGGGTCTAATATTAATTTGCTGTCTTTCTTTGATAATAGTCCCATCGCTTATTGGTTTAATTTTTTAAAGTAAGGCACGTACATTCTAATATCTTTTTTAAGCATGGCTGAAACTCCGTCGCCGGTAATTGTGGCTCCGGCCAACGCATCCACCTCGTTGTCTGTAGTATCGGTATTTTTCGGATCGTTATTTCCTTTGGCCACTCGAATCCCTTCAAAGTTACCTTCAACCAAGAAACTTTCTCCTGTAAAATCGTCCATGAAATAGCGTTGCTTTATCTCGGCTCCCAATCCAGGTGTCTCTCCTTTATGATCAAAATAAACGCCTTGAACGGTCATCGATTTATCCACGGCAACGAATCCCCAAATGGCATCCCAGAGTCCTTTTCCTCGCACAGGAATTACATAGACCTCATTACCGTCCTTTTCACCAATAAACAACGGAAGTCTTCTGGTGTAGCTTTTATCCTTTGCTTTGGTCTCTTCTTTTTTAAGATCGATCAAGTAGGCATTACTATCTTCTGTGACCTTATCTCCTTCGATAACCAGCTGCTTGGTAATATATTTTTCAAATTCAGCTTCAACCTTATCTGTTGATATAAAGCTTACATCATTAGCACCTTCATTATTGTTGACACCCATGGCGTACAAAATGTTCTGCTGCTTTTCATAACGCTCGTTAGCTTTCACCAAAGGTTTTAAACCGCTGGCAAATCCTGCTAAAAGTGATCCAACCACTATTACCATGACAATGGCAAAAATGACGGTATAACTATTCTTATCTGTGTTAATTGCCATTGTTAAGCTGTTTTAACTTTTATACGTTTTAATCTTCTTTTAATGTTTCCTTGCAACACATAATGATCAATCGTAGGTGCAAAGACGTTCATTAATAATATTGCGAGCATTACCCCTTCCGGATAGGCCGGGTTAAACACTCGTATCAAGATCGAAATAAACCCAATAAAGAATCCATAGATCCACTTTCCTTTGTTGGTTTGTGATGCGGTAACCGGATCGGTCGCCATATAAACAATACCAAATGCCAATCCTCCAATTAGTAAATGCTGCCAGAAATCTAAACTCATCAACCCGTAAAACTTACTCGTTTCACCAATCCATCCGGCATCCACCACACCGTTAAAAATAAGTCCCATTGCTAAGGCTCCAATGATAGACGAAAGCATAATTCTCCAACTGCCAATTTTCGTAAATAATAAAAATAGGCCTCCCAATACAATTAAGAGGGTTGAAGTCTCCCCGATGGAACCCGGTATAAATCCTAAGAACATATCCATGACATCGTAAGCAACTGGCTGACTCTGTGCCAGACTACCTAAAATAGTTTCGCCCGAAATCGCATCGGGTTGTCCCACGGTATCAACCGCTCCATGGACCCATACTTTATCTCCACTCATCCACGTTGGATAGGCGAAGAATAAAAAGGCTCTAATGGTTAAGGCCGGATTTAAAATATTCATCCCGGTCCCTCCAAATACTTCTTTTCCAATGACTACTCCGAAGATAACAGCGATCGTCAACATCCACAACGGAATATCAATAGGTACAATTAATGGAACCAGCATCCCTGTTACCAGATACCCTTCTTCTACCTCATGACCTTTGATCACAGCAAATAAGAACTCTATCCCTAGACCTACTCCGTAGGAAACTAGTACTATGGGAAGCACTTTCCAAGCTCCCGTACAGAAATTAGTCCAGCTCCAAAATTCGGGGCTAAAAAAGCCGGCACTTACCGCCTGAATGTCTCCAGCTCCCAAATGATGTTGGTACCCGGCATTAAATATTCCGAAGATCAAACAAGGAAGCAACGCCATGATCACTGTGTTCATGGTACGCTTTAAATCGTCTGCGGCACGCACATGTGCTCCCGAATGGGTCGTTTCGTTGGGCAAATACAAAAAGGTGTGCAATGCATTGAATGCAGGTGCCATCTTTTTGCCCTTGTATTTTTCTTTTAGCGTATGTAATTTTTGTTTCAATCCCATAGCATTATCCTATTTCTTTATACATTAAATCGAGACCCTTTCTTATAATTTCCTGGTGTGGTTGTTTAGACACACAAATAAATTCGGTAAGTGCAAAATCTTCAGGAGCTACCTCATACATACCCAAAGCTTCCATAGCATCTAAATCTTCAACCATACACGCTTTCAGAATTTGTAAGGGATAAATGTCCATAGGAAATACTTCCTCGTAATTTCCGGTAACCACAAAGGCTCTGTGCTCACCATTGGTATTGGTGTCCAATTCAAATTTTTTATTCGGAAGCATCCATGAGAATGTCAGGGCGCGTGATGTCGAAATTTTATTAAAGACAGGTTTGGTCCAACCCATAAAGTCGTAATCATCCCCTTCAGGAATCACAGTGACGGTATTTTCATAGTAGCCCAAATGGCTTTTTACCGAAATCTTTTTCCCGCTAAGCACATCTCCGCTAATCACACGTACATTCTCTTCTGTTAAACCCGAATCGTATATAAAAGTCGCTACTTCGGAACCAATCTTTGTCGTGTAATATTTAGGTGTTTTTACTGAAGAACCTGCCAAAGCAATAGTGCGTTCGGCTTTGAATTTTCCGGTTATGAATAACTCGCCAATAATCACGAGATCTTGGGGTGAAACAGTCCAAACAGTCTCGCCCTTGTTCACCGGGTCGATCTTTCCAATTTGCACACCCACGTTGCCCGCAGGATGTGGTCCCTTTACCTTGTGAAGATTAATATTTTCCAGTCCTTCAAAAGGAGAAACTCCGCTTGCACCAACACAAACGTGAATAGCTCCCTCTGTTAATTTACGCAATGCCGTAACAGCAGCTTGCAATTGTTTTTCCTTTCCGCGTAACACGAAATCATAATCGGCAGCCAATGGTGCGGTCGTATATGCCGAAACAAAAATAGCTTTGGGGGTTACATCTGGATTTGCCAATACATCGTAAGGACGTTGTTTGATAAACGGCCAACAACCTGAAGCTAATAAATGTTTTTTTACATCCTCCGGTTTCATCGAATCCGGATTAATAATGCCGAAGTCCTTATAGGTATCTTGTTGATCTCCTTCAAGTACAATCTCCGTGATCACACGTTTTGCGCCTCTTTCAATCTTGGTAAGTGTACCACTTACAGGAGAAACAAATTTAATTTCTTCCTTGGCTTTCGAATAGAATAGAACGTCTCCGGCTTGTATTTTGGCCCCTTCTTTTACTACCATTTTTGGAGTGATCAAATGAAAGGCTGAGGGTCTAATCACAAAAGTTCTAGATCGAGGTGCGTTGGATAGCGTTTTGTCTGCTTCTCCTTTCAATCTAATGGTAAGACCTTTTTTAATCTTAATGTCTTTGGACATAGGATGCTAGTGTTAAAAAAATTCCTTTTGATTCCGTCCCGATAACTATCGGGAAAGCGAGTGCAAATTTATAAATTTAATATAGCATCACATAATAATTGTTTATAATTTTCACATAAAACAACAGCGGTATTTTAAGGCCTTATTTAGGGCACAAAAATTGTGTATCTTTAAACGCTTAAAATTTATTTTATGTATCGGAAAACAGTTGCTTTTTACTTCCTATTTTGTCTCACATTTTCAGTTTATTCACAGGTCGAGGAACGCGTAGCACCCTCTTATATAAGCACCATACAATTTAGCGGCACCACCGCTCAAAGTCAGTTGCCTATTATACGCCTTGGTGAAAGTCTGAATCTTACCTTTGATGCGCTGAATGGTGAAGAGGAAGATTTTTATTACACCATCACACATTATAATTTTGACTGGACGCCAAGTGATCTTTCTAAGGGGGAATATCTGGATGGGTTTGATGAAATGCGCATACAAACCTATGAGAATTCCTTAAACACACTGCAGCTATTTTCACATTATATCTTGCGTATTCCGAACAGGGACACGCGTAAGATTGAAAAGAGCGGAAATTATTTACTCAGTATTTATAACGATGATAACGCACTCATTTTTTCGAGGAAATTTATGGTAGTTGAGTCGGATGTTACGGTAGGTGTTGAAATTAAAAGATCCCGAGATCTCAATTATATAGAAGAAAAACAAGTGGTTCAGTTTGTGATAAATTCTCCAAGACTATTGCTCATTAACCCCAAACAAACGGTAAAAACGGTCGTTCTTCAGAACAGCAATTTAAAAACCGCCATCACCAATTTAAAACCCCAGTACACAATTGGAACAGAACTTATTTATAGGTATGACAAAGAAGCTGCATTTTGGGGAGGTAACGAATTTTTAAGTTTTGACAATAAGGATATTCGATCTGCAACTTATGGAATACGCAGGGTCGAACTAAACGATATTTATGAAAACTTCCTATACACAAATATCTCCCGAAAGGATCGGCCTTACACCTACAATCCCGACGTAAATGGAAATTTTGTGGTGCGCAATATTGACGCCGAAAGACAAAGTATTGAATCGGATTATGTGCGCATTCATTTTAACCTTCAGTATTTTGAAGATATTGGTGATAAGGAAATTCATATCTATGGAAATTTCAACAATTGGACTATTGACGGAACCACTTTCTTAGAGTACGATTCGACTAGCGATACCTATCGTACTTCCCGACTCTTTAAACAGGGATATTACGATTATAAATATGTACTTGTAGATCGAGATGGCTCGGTAGATGAAGGAGCCATTGATGGAAATTTTTGGCAGACCGAAAATCAATACACTGTTTTGGTCTATTACAGAGATCTGGGAGGTCGTTACGATCGCATTGTTGGGATGGGAACAGGAAGCTCTTCGAAAATCACAAATAATTAATCCGTAAAAAAATTATCTTTACGGAACCATGGAATCAGACAAACCTGTAAAGAGTAATAGTAGAAAGGCGTTTAAGTACCGCGGAATGAAATGTCTTAATTGTGGACATCCGCTGGATTTAAGCGATCGCTATTGTTCGTATTGCTCGCAACTCAACACTAAAAAACAGCTTTCCCTTAAAGATTTTATTGAAGAATTTATTGGCAGTGTTCTGGTCTACGACTCGCGACTTCGATATACCCTAAAAGACCTATTATTCAAACCTGGAACCATTACAAAGAACTACGTAAATGGCCAACGGCTTAAATACGCTAATCCGTTTCGGTTTTTTCTAAGTGTTTCTATCATTTATTTTCTCTTACAAAGTCTGCTTACTTCTTTAGCCCCAAATTCGAATCCGTTTATCAATTTCAACAACGATGGCAATAAGGTATCACTGGACTCTCTGGGTAGTAAGAACGTAGTTTTTACGAATGAAGACGGCAAGAAAGACACCTTGAAAATTGCCGATAGCGGCGTTGTATTAAACAAGGATACGCTTTCAAAAAAGGAGAAAAAAACAAAAGAAAATTTTAAATTTATCACAGAAGAAGACTTAGATACCATCCAATGGAGCAACCGAATTATAGAGCGCTTCGTTTTTTACCGAGATTTCTATGAAGTATATGAAATCAAGGACGCTTCGATGGCATTGGATAGCATGAAGCACAAGAACACGTCATTCAATAGGTGGGTTTACAATAAAAACAGTGCTATTGATCGAATATCCGACGATCCCTTTGGTTTCGCCAACTATATGATGCAAAAGGTTCCATTCTTTCTGTTTTTCTTCACCCCTATGTATGCCTTTTTCTTTTGGCTATTTTACTCCAAAACCAATTATACCTATATGGAACACATGGTGTTTATATTCCATATTTTCAGTTTTATCTTTTTGGCGATGTTAATTTCTTTACTTCCCGACATGCTTTTTGGCCAGGATGTGTTTAGCACACTCTTATTCGGATTGGTAGGGCCGTTTTATTTTTATAAGGCTCTTCGCAACTTCTACAAACAGAACCGTTTGATAACAATTATAAAATTTGTATTTTTAAACATTGTTTTTTGGTTTAGCTCAACAATAGCTGCCTTATTGTTTTTCGCAGTAACAGCAGCCACCTATTAAAATGGTACAACAAGTAACACAAGGTATTAAGGTTTCTGTAGAGACTTCGTATGAGGGCACATTTTATAAGAACTATAAAATGTATTATGCCTATGGCTATACCGTGACTATTGAGAACCAGAGTAAGGACGCGGTTCAGCTAACGGCCAGACATTGGAATATCAAGGATGCTTTAAACGATTTAGAAGTTGTTGAAGGTGAGGGCGTTATTGGCAAAAAACCCGTACTGCAATCGGGTGCAAAACATTCCTACAGCAGTGGATGCCTTCTATTATCCCCGTTCGGTGCTATGGACGGCTATTACGAAATGATCAATTTTACTACTACTCGAAAATTCAGAGTGGTAATTCCTTCATTTAAATTGAGTGCTCCCTTCGCAATCAATTAATTGTGTTTAAATATACTTCCTGAGTTTGAAGGTCTTCATAGCGCATCGAAAGCTTCGACTTTTTAACCACCTGTGTAATACTTTTTGTTTTTACAAAACCGCGATCCATGATCACGTTGGTTTCAATATTACCCTCACCTGCCGTTTTGTGAAAGTATAGCAACTCTGCTTCGGTAGGGTTTAGATGTTCAAATAAAAAATCGGAGAACCAAGACTCTCTTTTGCGTTTTATCGCTTCGGAATACAACAGTGAAGACGACCAAATTTGAGGGGCTAACGGTTTTTCAGAAAAATGTGAAGTTGTTCCATCCCACACCAATTCGTACAACCGAAGGTCTTTTTGCCATTCTACCATGATAATGGTAAACGGTTCAATATCGGTGAAATCATATAGTTCTATATCGGCAATGACATCTTCAGAAGTAAGCAGATCGGTGACAATAACACCCCGACTCATCCGATAAGTATCTTTCCGATTGTGTGTTGTAAAACCGCCATTCATCAAACAAATAAGTCGGTTCTTACTACTCGCACCTATCCATGTGCCTCCCGCCACTTCATCTTTCGGAAATAGCAATTCAACGTCATTGATCGAATAGATCTGTGGAGCCAAGGTATTCCTGCCCGGTGCCTCATCGCGATTGGATGTTAGCACAAAGCCTTCGATTCCTTTGGGAATAAATGTTACGGTACACATATACTAAGTGGTTTTTTATGAAGGCTGAAACTTACAAAACCTTTTATTCAAACTACAACTACAATAGATAAATTTTCAAAATCACAATAGGCTTTTGTTGCACGATCTTGGGGTTTCATGTGTCAAATTTTGTACCTTTGCAGCTTCCAACACCGAAGCAAAATATCCGGTGTTTTCTGAATTACAAATCAATAATATATACGCCCATGGGAAAAGGATTTTTTGAAGTACCAATAGCAGTCAATGAACCAATAAAATCATATGCGCCCGGTTCGCCCGAACGCGAGGAAGTTTTGACCACCTATAAAAAAATGTTCAAGAGCACGGTAGAAGTACCCCTATACATTAACGGCAAGTCGGTTAAAACGGGAAATACAAAAACCATGTCGCCTCCACATGACCACAAACATGTTTTGGGAAGCTACCATAAGGCTGAGAAAAAACATATTACCGATGCCATTGCAACGGCATTGGAGGCCCGAAAAAGTTGGGCAAATATGCCTTGGGAGCAACGTGCCGGAATTTTTCTTCGCGCTGCCGAATTACTGGCAGGACCGTATCGTGCCCGAATTAATGCGGCTACCATGTTAGCGCAGTCTAAAAATATTTATCAGGCCGAAATTGATGCTGCTTGTGAGTTAATTGATTTCTTACGATTCAATGTGCAATATATGACCGAGATCTATGCAGAACAACCTGAGTCTACTTCGGGAGCATGGAACCGATTAGAATATCGCCCCTTAGAAGGGTTTATTTACGCCATTACCCCGTTTAACTTTACAGCGATAGCCGCCAATTTACCGGCCAGTGCTGCCTTAATGGGCAATGTAGTGTTGTGGAAGCCAAGTGATAGTCAGGTCTATTCTGCCAAGGTAATCCTCGATGTCTTTAAAGAAGCAGGGGTGCCTCCAGGGGTGATCAATATGGTGATGGGTGATCCAGTGATGATAACCGACACTATTTTGGCAAGTCCCGATTTTAGCGGAATACATTTTACGGGTTCTACCCATGTATTCAAAAATATTTGGCAAAAGATTGGAACTAACATACACAATTACAAAACCTATCCACGTATTGTAGGCGAAACCGGCGGGAAAGATTTTATCGTTGCCCACAAATCGTCTAATGCGAAACAAGTAGCTACGGCTATTTCACGAGGGGCCTTCGAGTTTCAGGGACAAAAATGTAGCGCGGCCAGCCGTTGTTATATTTCAAAAAGTATCTGGAAGGACGTTAAGAAGGAAGTGATTGCCGATGTAAATTCATTTAAAATGGGCTCTCCCGAAGACATGAACAATTTCATAACCGCCGTGATTCATGAAGGTTCTTTTGATAAATTGGCAAAATATATTGATCAGGCTAAAAAAGACAAGAAAGCTGAGATTATTGTAGGTGGTGGCTACGATAAGAGTAAGGGCTATTTTATAGAACCTACCGTTATTGTTACCGAAGATCCCAAGTATACCACCATGTGTACTGAGTTATTTGGTCCCGTGGTGACCATCTATGTTTTTGAAGATAAGGACTGGGAAAAGACCTTACATTTGGTAGACGAAACCAGTGAATATGCCTTAACGGGAGCGGTCTTCAGTGAAGATCGTTACGCCTTGGAAAAAGCAGTTCGCGTTCTAGAAAACGCGGCTGGTAACTTCTATATAAATGATAAGCCAACAGGAGCTGTCGTAGGACAACAACCCTTTGGTGGTGCCAGAGCCAGTGGAACAAATGATAAAGCGGGTAGCAAATTAAATCTACTTCGTTGGATTTCACCAAGGATGGTGAAAGAGACCTTTGTTTCTCCTTCAGATTATAGATATCCATTTTTAGGATAATTCCCAAAATTGATAAAACAAAAAACCCAAAGCAAATGCTTTGGGTTTTTTTATGCTTTATAACTATACTATTCAAATTCCTTTTCTTCGTTTACGGCGGCATGCTGTGAGTTTCTGGCTGTGTTATCATCACTTACCACCATGGCTACCAATTCAAGGTTCTGTGTAATATAATCGGATGGGATACTTATGCTAAAACTTGCGTTATAGGTATCGAAGGCATCGGTTGCCGGAATAGCATCACCAAAAATATCGGTGAGTGATAATCGCAACACTTCGTTGTGCTCGAAATTGGGAATTGGATTCCCCATCATATAGAACGGACTCGTTGGATCGTTGTCATAGTAATTGACTTGATCGTGGAGCAATCCATTTTCAATCAAATACAAGACCAGTTTATCACCTGGTACCGAACCGTTTTCATAAATTACCTTTACCTCAACCGAAAGTGTACTACCGGACAATTGTGAATTGATGGCAATAGCAAAATCGGTTTCCTCTCCAGCCATAGCAGTTACTTCACTCACATCATAAGGATCACTCCAGGTGGTAGTTCGGTTTATACGTGCTGCCGGTAAGCCGGTCACACCAAATTCTGCCTGCAAAAGATCAACCTGTGGAAAGTGATATGGATCCGGATAACTATTGGCGGTTTCGTGGATGGCCACTACAGAAATATGTTCGGTAGCTGCATGTGCTTCTACAATGGCGGCGGCAACACTCGGGCAATAGCCGCACCAAGTTCCGGTATAATCTTCCAAGACCACCTTACGCAGTGGAATAAATACGCTAAACGATTTAGTTTCGGTCGTTTGGGTTGTTCCAGAAACCTCATATTCGGCATATACATCGAAGTTACCCGCGGATGCGGAAGTATATGTGTTTCCTGATATTTCAGTGTTATTCACGAAAAAGGTAGCTTCGGAAGTGACATCATTTCCATCGGCATCGACCATGGTGAAGGTTGTCGTTTGATTCCGCAGCGCTTTTTTATTATCTATTAGCAGAGTCCGTTCGGCTGCATCAATTACATCAAAACTAAGCGTATTACTTGTCACACCTAAATGACTGGCATAGATATCGTAGGACCCGGCGGTGTTAAAAACATAACTTGATCCGCTAATTTCAGTTTGGTTCACATAAAAAACGGCGTCGTTTGTGTAATCTACTGCATCATCACCCATTACCGTAAAAGTAACAGTTTCATCGACCACAAGAACATTGTCAGGAGAATCACTTGAGATCACCAAAACGGTAAAATCTCCCCCTCCTTGCAGGGGTACATTTTCTTCTTTTTTACTACAAGAAATAAGAACTGTTAGTATAGTTAAAACAGCGAAAAGTCTACTAAAATAATGGGGTTTCATAATCATGGCATTTAAATTGCATATGCAATAATACTAGTTTTTTAAAAGAAATTATCTTAAGAATTCAAAAAAATGACTTATCACAATTTATCCTTACATTTTAAAAGAAAAATAACTATTATTGCCTAATTATTTAAACCCAATATCATGAATAAAATTGTATTACTCTTATGTCTTTTGGTAACTTTTACCTCCTTTTCTCAAGAAGACCTACCCAATGTGGATGTGACTACCATGAGTGGAAGTACTATTAACATTAAAGATGCTACCAATAAAGACAACCTGGTTGTTGTTTCGCTTTGGGCTACCTGGTGCGTCCCTTGTTTAAAAGAATTGGATGCTATTAGCGAAGTCTACGACGATTGGCAGGCCGAAACCAATGTTGAATTAATCGCAGTTTCTGTGGATGACAGTCGAACTGTAAAGCGTGTAAAGCCTCTAATCAATGGAAAAGGCTGGGACTACACAATTTTATTAGATACCAACAACGATCTTAAGCGCTCACTAGGCGCGGCTACTGTACCTCTTACCTTATTGATTAAGAACAATCAGATTGTTTACAGACATTCGGGGTATAGCCCCGGTGCTGAGGTCGAATTGTATGAAAAGATAAAGGAGCATTCAAAGTAGTCTCCTCAATTTACGCAAACCTATTTAAATGAAATGCCTTTTTACAATTTTCAAATCGGAAACATGGGTTGTTAAGGCATGCTTTCTTACCAATACCATAAAAACGAAAAGATGAAATATTTACTTTTATCCATCGCTATCTTGAGTAGCGGACTTACACTTGCACAGGACAACGGATATTTTTTTGGGGGACTGGAATCTAATTCGCAATGGCTTCTTGACGATGACGGAATCAATTTCGTGACGCCTGAAGATCAATTTAGGGCAAACAACTACGTACAGTTAAATTACAGTTTAGGAAAATTTACTGCCGGCGTTCAATATGAAGCCTACTTACCTTCTGCCTTATTAGGATATTCTCCTGTATATGATGGCGGTAACAATATCGGTACATACTACCTCAACTTCAAAAACGAAACACTGGATATCACAGGTGGATATTTCTACGAACAATTTGGTAGTGGACTTATTATGCGCTCCTGGGAGGACAGACAATTGGGGATTAACAATGCCTTAAAGGGATTACGAGTTAAATGGCAAGCGACGAAAGATGTTAATGTAACCGGTGTCTACGGACAGCAACGCAATGGATTTGATGTGTCTGAAGGAGTGATTCAAGGTATAGATGCCAACGTTGACCTAAGTTCGGCCTTACAAATAGATAAGGTAGATTTAAAATTAGGCGCAAGTTATGTGGGCCGTTACCAGAGCACGGGCACCAACGAAGCAATCCCAAGTACGGTAAACGCTTATGGAGGTAGATTGGACTTTGTTTGGGAAAACTTATATGGTGGTGTTGAGGCGATTTCTAAAGATGCCGATGCAATCGCCAATGAAGGACAATTGGTATCCAACAAATTATACGACGGAACCGCTTTACAAGTGAATTTAGGCTATGCGAAGAAAGGGATTGGTATGAACAGTACTTTCAGAAGATTGGAAAATTTCAGTTTTTATAGCGATCGTTTAGCCGAAGGTAACGTGTACAACCAACAGATCATTAACTATGTCCCAGCGCTTACCAAGCAACAAGATTATTTGCTAACCAATATCTATGTGTACAATTCGCAACCGAGATTGATTATTGAAAGTTTCGATCAACGATCGGGTGAAGTAGGTATGCAGGCCGATGTCTTCTATACCTTTGACAAAGGAAGTGCCTTAGGGGGTAAATATGGAACCAAAGTAGCCGCAAACTTTTCGTACTGGGCAGGTTTAGATGCCGAGTATAATGTTACCAACCGTTGGTATGAAGCAAAATTTATTGGAGATGGTCCAAGATTGTATAGAGATTGGAGTATTGAGATCAAAAAACGTTGGGCGCCTAAATTTAATTCGGTTGCCACCTTTCAAGAAGTGATTATAGACAAAGGTGTTTCTCAAGGGGGCCCTGTAGGTGTTCAGGGAGATATTAAGGCGCGCATTGCTGCCATTGAAGGCACCTTTCAATTTGAGGGGAGCAAGTCGCTAAGAGTGGTCGGAGAGCATTTGTGGACCAGTCAGGATCGAATGAATTGGGCCGCAGGTGTCATTGAATACAACTTCAATTCGAAATTAGGAGTCTACGTAGCCGATTCTTGGAACTACGGTGGTGAAGGAGAAATTCACTATTACAATATGGGAGGAAGCTACTCAAAGGGAAGGACTCGTTTTGGATTGAATTACGGTCGCCAAAGAGGGGGTTTGATATGTGTAGGTGGCGTTTGTAGATTCGTACCAGAGAATACCGGCCTAAGTGCCAATTTAGTGGTGACCTTCTAAGGCTTTAAAATACAGTAACAAAAAAACCCGATAACAAATTGTTATCGGGTTTTTTATTGAGGAGTGTTTGTATTATCTCACAACGATTTTTGTCGTTTGTGAAGCACCTTCAGTATTTTCAAATTGAACAATGTACATTTGAGATCTCAGGTTTGAAACATCAATAGCTTGCTGTCCTATATCTAATTTCTGACTAAGTACTTGTCTTCCTTGTAAGTCGTATATTGTTACATCAAGCGGCTCAAAGGTAGTAGCAATAATTTGACTGGTCACAACAGTAGAAGCTATGGTTACATCCAGCATATTTTGGTCATTAACACCCAAGAGCGGGTCATAACGGTAGGTCATTGACAATGGCGTTCCAATTTCGTTTCCTGCGACATCAACTTGATAGAATCTAAAAACATAATCCAAGACATCGGTTCCATTCCCAGGATCTGCGTTGAACATATGATTTCCAAGTCCTGTTTGCGCACCGGGTGCAATAACAATATCAAAGCCTACCGGATAATTTTCTCCAATGGTGATCCCCGTATAACACTCTCCGTAGCACAATTCCATTTGAGAACCATCTGCATTGGTTGCACTTACAAATTCTATTCTTGAACGTATTTCATCGGACGAAGTATTTGTTACAAAAAACTCTAAGGAAGCTTCGTCAAAAATAATTGAATTATAAGCAACAACATCTCCGTCTTCAATAAAGTTTCCCTCATCGTCTTCAACTGTAAATTGTGCATTCATCGCAACGGCTCCAAAAAGCATACACATAAAAAGTAAATTCTTTTTCATATTAAATGATATTATGGGTTAATAAAACAATCTAACTATTTATAAGGTCGATTGTATTTTTGGCTAAAATACTTTTTTTATGACAAATCACCAATAATATTCCAAAATTAAACAAGCTCTAACCCCTTTATTTTAAAGAGATTATTCAATTTTAAGTTTAATTTCAGAAAGAATTATGTTAATTTTTATTTTTTTAAAAAACCTATTATTTTAATGGGATAACAGCGTACAAAAGCGATTGCAAAAGATAATTTTTTTTCTTGCCATAAAATTGAATTTGAAAGCTTTAACATTTCGTATTTTTAATCAAGTTCTTTGTATATTTATCACCGCTATGTTATTTATTAAAAAAAATTGTTTCATAACAAACCCTCAATACTAATTTAAAATTCAATGAAGATGTTAAAAAAATTACCCGCAGTTTTGGTATTTACACTTCTCACGGCTTTTACCTATGCCCAGACCATTGTAAATACTACACCAGAAAATAAAAATGTAGTTCTGGAAGAGTTTACCGGAATTCATTGTGTGTGGTGTCCAGAAGGACATGCCATCGCTAAAGCGATCCAAGACAACAACCCCGGAGATGTATTCTTAATTAATATCCATACTGGAGGTTTTGCCGTACCAAACACTGGTGAACCTGATTTTAGAGTACCGGACGGAAATGGCATCAGAAGCTTTTATGGAGTGACCAGCTATCCATCGGGCATGATCAATCGTCACATTTTTTCTGGTAGTTCTCCCGTTCAAGGCAGAGGTACCTGGACAAGTTCAGCGAACCAAATACTTGGTCAAAACTCATATGTGAATGTTGGAGTTGAAGCCGTTATTGATGTTTCAAACAACGAACTTACCGTACATGTTGAAGCCTATTATACAGGAAACAGCCCGCAAGCAACTAATAAATTGAATGTAGCGCTATTGCAAAACAACACCTTAGGGCCACAAACAGGAGGAAATATGGGTAACGAATACGTTCATATGCACAGACTTGTTGATCTAATCACTGGACAATGGGGAGAGGATATCTCACCTACAACTACTGGAACCTTCATTGATGAAACCTATACCTATACAATTCCCGCTATGTATAACAACGTTCCTGTAGAATTAGCAGATATGGAAATCGTCGCTTTTATGACCGAAACTCAGTCTGAAACCCTTAGTGGTGCAGGAGCATTCCCCACCTATACCGGGTTTGCAAATGCGAACGATGCGTATGCGAGATATGTAGATGCCATTGAAGATCAATGCGGTATTGATATTACACCCAAAGTAAATATTCAAAATAATGGTTCGGATCCCCTAACCAATGTTACCATTAATTATTCGGTAAATGGAGGAGCGACCCAGTCTTATAACTGGTCAGGAAATTTAACGTCTCTTCAGGACGAAACAATTGAATTACCCGCAATCTCATATACAGTGCAAGCAGTTAACACTGTAGAAGTGACACTTGAAAATGATGATAATAATGCAAACAATATTGCATCCGGTACATTTGATGCTGCCGTTGAAGGAACCGGAACAGTTCACATGATCTTGAATTCGGGTACAGGTGGTAGCCAAGTTACCTGGGATTTAATTGATTCTTCTGGAAGTACTATCGCTAGTGGAGGACCTTATGCAAATAACGAAACGTTCACGGATACCTTCTCATTAGCTGCCGATTGTTATAGATTTACTGTGAATGATTCAGGTGGTGATGGTGGAGCTTCCATCGTTTTATACGACTCGAATAATGATATTATGTATAACGTGGGTGGTAATTACGGAGATAAAGCGCAAGGAAATTTCTCTTCAAATGGGGTATTAGGTATTGTTGATAATGTGTTGGAAGGGGTTCGAATCTATCCAAATCCTGCCCAATCACAATTTAATATTGCCAATGCCGAAACTGCCACAGTCGAGGTGTATAATTTATTGGGACAAATGGTTGCTACCAAATCGAATATCTCAAACAACCAGCAAATTGATGTTTCCAGATTACAAACAGGAACGTATCTTGTTAAAATCTCCATCGATAAAGCGGTTAAAGTAGAAAGATTGGTTATTTCGAATTAATTCTGAAATAATAGATAAATAAAAAACTCCGACTTAATGTCGGAGTTTTTTTATGCGCTAAAAAGTAAAATTTAACCCCTGTACTTCAGCGGAAGATGTACCACACTTTTAGTTTCAAAAAACGTCTCTTTAAAAAAATCGCTTAACGGATAGACGGTAGCCTTGGGGAATGCCGCAAGTTCCTCGGTTAGATCACCTCCTTTTAGGTATAAAATGCCGTTCTTAAGATCGTGCCTACTTTTTTTGGCTACCCGAGGCTGAACCCAGCGTACAAAGGTATCCATTTGCGCGACTGCTCTACTTACAATAAAATCGTAGCTGCCAGATACTGTTTCAACACGGGCGTTAGTCACTTTAACGTTTTGCAAATTCAATCCGCTAACAACCTCTTCAACGACCTTAATTTTCTTTCCAATACTATCCACTAAGTGAAATTGTGTCTCTGGAAAAAGGATGGCCAATGGAATTCCGGGAAATCCGCCCCCCGTTCCAACGTCCAAAACATGCGAACCTGAAAGAAACGGCTGCACCTTCGCAATTCCCAAAGAATGAAGTACATGTCGCAGATACAATTCATCTATATCCTTTCGGGATACCACATTGATTTTCAGATTCCAATCTTTGTATAATGCTTGCAATAAACCAAACTGTTCTTGCTGGTTTTCAGAAAGATGCGAAAAATAAGCCTGAATTAATTCCATGGTGAGTTATTAACCGCAAAAATATGTTTTCTTTGATAATTTTATGCTTTCCGAAAGTAATTTTAAATCGAAGTTGCGTATTTTAGCGCTTTCTAATTATAGAGAAGCTACTTAAGACAAAATTATTTTGAGCAACACACAAATTACTTTCTCAAGAATCGATTCCGCAAAGTTTTTTCGAACCCTAAACAAACGCGTAAACGATTATTTTAAAGAAAATAAGATATCGCGAAACGGAAACTGGAAGTTGCACTTGAAAACCGTAGTCATGTTTTCAATTTACCTCACACCCTATTTTCTGTTTTTAGCACTCGATTTCCCTTGGTGGGCACAATTGCTGCTTACTATTGTAATGGGCGTTGGAATGGCCGGTGTGGGAATGAATGTAATGCACGATGCCAATCACGGTTCTTATTCATCGAAGAAATGGGTGAATAAAATCATGGGAGGAAGTATGTATATCCTCGCAGGTAATGTATACAACTGGCAAGTACAACACAATGTGTTACATCACACCTATACGAACATACACGGTCACGATGAAGATCTAGAAGCCGGGCGTGTCCTTCGCTTTTCAAAACACGCAAAGTGGCGTCGCATGCATAAATTTCAGCATTATTACAGCGTGCTCCTCTACGGTCTTTTAACCTTTAATTGGGCGCTAACGACCGATTTCCAACAGACAAAGCGGTATTTGGCTAGAAAACTATCTTTTGGGAAGTTTCCAAAACCGGCTACCCAATGGAGTATCCTAATAATTACAAAACTTATTTACTTTGGAGTGTGGCTTGCTATCCCTATTCTTTTCTTCGATATTGCCTGGTGGAAAATACTCATTGGCTTTTTTATTATGCACTATGTTGCAGGGCTGATTCTGAGTATAGTGTTTCAATTGGCACATGTGGTGGAGGCAGCCGAAATGGTATTACCCGATCCTTCAGGAACCATGAAAAACACTTGGGCAATTCACCAGTTGTTTACCACGGTTAATTTTTCGACCAAGAATAAAATTATGAACTGGTTTACCGGTGGCTTGAATCACCAAGTTGAACATCATATATTTCCGAATATAAGTCATATCCACTATACCAAAATCTCTAAAATAGTGAAACAGACCGCTATCGAATTCAATCTGCCTTATAACGAATACAAAACGACGCGTAAGGCTATTATTGCACATTTTAAACACCTAAGGGAGATGGGGCTTAATCCCGCCACTGTCTCTATATAGCACCTATGAATTCAAAACTTTCGAATCGTGTAAACGAAATGGCAACTTCGGCCACGCTTGCTATGGCGGCGAAAGCGCGAGAACTGCGCGAAGAAGGAAAAGACATAATTGGTTTAAGCCTCGGAGAACCGGATTTTACTGTTCCCGATTTTGTTAAGGAAGCTGCCATTCAAGCTGTAAAGGACGATTTTCATGCCTACACCCCTGTGGATGGCTATGGAGATCTCAAGAAAGCTATCATTACCAAATTCAGAAGAGATAATAATCTAATATTCACCCCCGCACAGATCGTGGTTTCAACGGGAGCCAAGCAGTCTCTGGCAAATTTGGCTATGGTTTTGCTGAACGAAGGTGATGAAGTACTCCTCCCGGCTCCGTATTGGGTGAGCTATGCAGATATTGCTAAACTAGCAGGAGGTGTTCCTGTGGAAATTCCTTCGACGATCGATTCAGATTTTAAGGTCACACCTCAAGCACTCGAAGCGGCCATTACACCAAAGACAAAAATGATGATTTACAGCTCTCCTTGCAACCCAAGCGGATCTGTATATAGTCGAGAAGAATTAAGAGCTCTTGCCGATGTTTTGGTGAAATATCCCAATATCATTATCGTGAGTGACGAAATATACGAGCACATCAACTTTACCGGAAAACATGCTTCCATGGCACAGTTTGATGATATGTACGAACAAACCGTTACGGTAAATGGAGTGTCCAAAGCCTATGCTATGACCGGCTGGCGTATTGGCTATATAGGCGCGCCCGAATGGATAGCGCGTGCCTGTAATAAAATGCAAGGCCAAATAACAAGTGGTGCCAATTGTATTGCACAACGCGCTACGATTACTGCGCTAGAAAACCCGCCTAGTAAGATTCAGTATATGGTGGATGCTTTTAAAGAGAGACGTACCATGATTTTGAAATTACTTTCTGAAATTCCTGGTTTTAAAACCAATAAACCGGAAGGTGCTTTCTATGTTTTTCCGGATATTTCCTATTACTTCGGAAAAACACTTCGAGGAAAACAGATCAATTCTGCCTCCGATTTTTCTTTATATCTCTTAGAAGAAGCCACTGTTGCTACCGTTACCGGTGAAGCCTTTGGTGACCCAAATTGCATTAGAATATCCTATGCGGCCTCCGAAGCAGATATCAAGGAAGCCATGAAGCGAATCAAAGCGGCATTGATTGATTAATTTATAAAATAAATTCTATTAACAGCAAGTCACTATTTGTGCGCGTAGTTTATATACGATGCCGGTAACGGGCTTATTTCCGAAGTAACAGCCAGACAAAACAACTCACAAATAAAGTAAAGGTAGTATGGTAAACTATCGGTTTCTCCAGAAAAATGGTGTCAAAAGTATAAGGACAGTAAATAATTCCAAACGTCCAATCAACATTAAAAAGGAGGCCCACCATTTGGCTAGGCTCGGAAGATGTCCGTAGTTATCTACAGGTCCTAAATCGCCCAAAGCGGGTCCAACGTTTCCTAAGGTAGATGCTGCTCCACCTAAGGCCGTCTTAAAATCTAATCCCAACCATGAAAAGACCAAAACCCCAACAATAAAGGAAAGCATATAAAGGATAAAGAACCCAAGTATATTAAATACAATAGGCTGTTGAACCGATTTATTATTATACCGCACCGGCAAGATGGCGTGGGGATGCAAGGTTCTTTTAAATTCCAATATTCCATTCTTTACCATGATGAGATGACGTACAATTTTAACCCCTCCCGCTGTAGATCCGGAAGAACCTCCCAAGAACATCAATCCAAAAAAGAACAGCGTTAAAAACGGTGTCCAAACTGTGAAATCGGCACTTACAAATCCGGTAGTGGTCACGATGGCGATTACAGAAAATAAAGCATGTCGGATGGCACTTTCCAATTTGCCCCAAACCATGGGATGATCGATACTTGAAAACGCAAAATCTGCCTGAAAATATATAACTAGTGCAGCTACGGTGGTAAAAAGCAAGATGGCATACGAATAAAGCCTAAACTCTTCATCCTTAAAGATCTTACTGAATTTAGTTTTAAAAGCAAAATAGCTTAACACAAAATTGGTCCCTGCCAAAAACATAAAGACAATAATAATATATTGAATGAGTGGCTGTCCGTTCCAATGTGCAACACTCGCATTTTTTGTAGAAAACCCTCCGGTGCTCAACGTGCTTAACGAATGGTTGATGGCGTCGAAAAAACTCATTCCGGCTAGTTTTAACAACAATGTTTCGGCCAAGGTATAACCAACATAGATAAGCCACAGGCGTTTTGCCGTATCGGTAATCCGGGGATGTAATTTATCTCCCCCGGGACCGGGAGCTTCGGCTGCAAAAAGTTGCATCCCTCCTATTCCTAGCAAGGGTAAAATAGCAATCGCCAAAACAATAATTCCCATTCCTCCTATCCAATGGGTTATACTTCGCCAGAATAAAACCCCCTTCGGAATACTTTCAATATCACTTAAAATAGATGCGCCGGTGGTTGTATAACCACTCATTGTTTCAAAAAAAGCATTCGTGAATGTAGGGATTGCACCCGTAAAGATATAAGGGAACGTACCTGCTAACGACATAAATATCCATCCGAAAGTAACAACAATATACCCTTCCCTTTTTTGGATTTCCTTACGGTGGTTTCTTGTTGCCAACATTAAGGCTCCTCCCAGTATAAGTGTAACAATTCCAGCTGAAAGCATTTCAGTAAAAACGCCGTCCTTATAATAAAGACTAACGATACTAGCAGACAACATAAAAGCGCCATTCACCGTAAGCAACAACCCCATTAAATGGAAAATGATCTTAAAATTAATGGTCGAAATAGCGCGCATTACACGAAGAGTTTTTCAACTTTAGATATGGATTGCGGCAAACAGCAAACCACAATTCGATCACCGCTCTTAATTTTGAAATCTCCCAAAGCAATCAAGCCTTCACCATTTCGAACCACGCCTCCGATTATGGCCGATCTGGGAAAATCAATTTCTTTGACAAGCAAATCACAGACCTTGGAAGAGGGTGATACGATAAATTCAAGTAGTTCCGCATTCATATTGTTCAGCTTGGTCATCGCGACTACTTCACCCTTTCTAACATACCTGAAAATATTGTTTGCGGCCAAAAGTTTTTTATTAATAAGTGTGTCAATTCCAATTGAATGTGACAACTGAAAATAATCCATATTCTCCACCAATGCGATTGCCTTTTTTACTCCTTTCGACTTGGCAACAAGGCAGGACATAATATTGGTTTCACTATTTCCGGTCACCGAAATAAAGGCGTCCATATCCTGAATCGATTCTTCCTGAAGCAGATCTACATTCCTTCCATCTCCATTTATCACCAGGCAGTTGGGGTTTTCATCGGCAATTTCAAATGCTTTATTCTTATCGATTTCAATTAATTTTACATTAAAGCTACTCTTGCAGAGATCCCTAGCGGTTTTCCTGCCGATATTACTACCCCCTAAAATCATCACATTTTTGATCTCTTGTCGCACCTTCCCGGTTAATTTATAAATATGCTCCACTCCTTTTTTAGTTGTGATAAAATACACTTGATCACCCTCTTTAAATTGGGTATCCCCGCGAGGAATCAAGGTATATTGTGTACCATAGCGTTGTATAGCGATAGGTACGTATTTCAATTCGGGATACTGCAACCCTACCTCGCGAACCGTTTTCCCTACAAAGGCAGCGGTACGAGAAAGTGACAATCCAATCATGGTCAAGGCACCATTTTCAAACTCGTAAGTATCGTTAAATGCACTCTGATTGAGTAATAGCTCAATTTCGTTGGCAGCCAACGATTCGGGTGAAATCAATTCGTCGATACCAAACTTGGTAAAGCCCACTTCTTCTTTATTATCAATAAATTCGGTATTAGATATACGGGCAATAGTTCTTTTAGCGCCCAATTGTTTCGACAATACACAAACTGTAATATTGGTCGTTTCACTAGAAGTAACAGCAATAACAAGGTCGGTTTTATCTACCTTCGAATCTTTTAACACCGAAATGGAAGTGGCATCACCTCGCACCACACGGATATCCAAATGTGTATCGGCATTCGCCAATGACTCTCTGTTAGTGTCAATTAAAGTAATGTTTTGAGACTCGAATGAAAGGAGTTTTGCTAAATGAAATCCAACTTCGCCGGCGCCGGCTATTATAATTTTCATCGGTATAAATTATTTGAAAAATAGGAATCCCGATACGTATCGGAAGGAATACCCAAATAATACATTTCTTCCGTTTTGCAACTTATTATTGGGCATTTCATAAACTTTCAAGCAATAGGCTGGACAAAGGTATTGAATTTTAGAATAATCACACCTAACACATTGCAAATCTATTTACTCCTTTAAATACTATGAAATTGTAAAATTTTGGTAGCTTTGCAGCCGTGTTGACCGAAAGGCAAACACCGTAGATTATGCGTGAAAAAGTAACCCCTTATAAAAATTCTAACCTTAACAAAAAGGAACAGGTTGAGCAGATGTTCGATACTATATCCGGAAATTATGATGGGTTGAATCGAGTGATTTCTTTTGGAACAGATGTTTCCTGGCGAAAAAAAGTGTTGCGAATGGTTGCTGAAAAAAACCCTTCCAATGTACTGGATATAGCAACTGGTACCGGAGATTTGGCTATACAATTCGCCAAAAAGACTGAAATTCCCACGATAGTGGGTTTGGATCTTTCTGAAGGGATGTTAGAAATGGCTCGTAAAAAAGTGATTAACACATCTCTACAGTCAAAGATACAGTTTATCAAAGGAGATTCGGAAGCATTGCCATTTGATGACAGTTCATTTGAAGCAATTACCGTATCATTTGGAATTAGAAATTTTGAACACCTAGAGAAAGGACTTTCTGAAATTCTACGTGTATTAAAACCCAATGGCTTGTTTGTGATATTGGAAACATCGGTCCCCACCAAATTTCCTATTAAACAGGGTTACCACTTTTATACAAAACGAATGCTTCCCTTTATAGGTAGCGTTTTTTCAAAAGATAAAGTTGCCTACAAATACTTAAGTGAAAGCGCATCGGTTTTCCCATACGGAGAAACGCTCAACAATATTTTAAGAAAAATTGGGTTTATAGAGGTGAAAAATAAACCCCAAACTTTTGGTGTAGCCACCATTTATAGCGCTACCAAATAATTATGAAGAAGTTACTATTTGTATTAGCAATACTTTTGTTCGCGCAAAGCGCACAGGCACAATTATTTAGCAAAGAACGATTGGCAAATTTGGAAAATTTTGACAACCGCTTTCTTACCTGGGGTTATTTTTTGGGTTTCAACAGCTACGACTTTAAATTCGATTATATTAATCAAAATACAGATGCCAACACCGATATTCTTGTAGAAGGGCAGGCTGGTTTTAATGTTGGTCTGGTTGGTGATATGCGGATTAATAACTATATAAATTTACGCCTGGAACCAGGACTGTACTATACACAGCGGAATTTGACTTTTCCAGGTTTTGAAGATCAAAAAGATTACCTGCGCGAGGTAAAATCTACCTATATCCATGTTCCTTTATTGGTAAAATTATCCACCAAACGCCTCAACAACATTCGTCCTTTTATTGTAGGGGGAGTTTCATCCTCTATAAATTTATCCGGTGACGAAAAGAATCCCGAGGATAATTCGACCGGGCAGTTTAGAATGACCAGTGGAACGAGTTATTACGAGCTGGGTTTTGGAATAGATTTCTATTTGTATTACTTCAAATTTACACCTTCCATTCGCGGTGTTTTTGCAACGAGTGATGAATTGGTGCGCGACGAGGACCCAAACAGTCCTTGGACCAGCAATATAGATCGAATGGCGACACGAGGAATCTTTATTAACTTTACCTTTCAGTAGACCGCCTAAACTCGCTAAGCAAGATAGCGGTTGCAGTGGCAACATTTAAACTTTCTGCCTCCTGCTTTTTCCCAAATTGAGCAATGGTGATTTTTTCATGCAGTAGCTTCGAAATTCCTTCAGAAATACCATTGGCCTCATTGCCCATCACCAGAATTCCGTTGGCAGCCCATGTATGAGCATACACATTAACACCTTCCATACAGGCACCATATACAGGTATCTTGGAGTTTTTAATATACGATTCCAGATCGCAGTACGAAACTTGAATACGTGCTATTGAACCCATAGTAGCCTGTATGACTTTGGGGTTATAACAATCTGCCGTATCCACAGAACATACCAATTGTGTAACCCCAAACCAGTCACACAATCGAATAATAGTTCCTAAATTTCCTGGATCTCGCACCGCATCCAAGGCAAGCACCAATCCCTGCTGAGGCATCGCTATTTGCTTCGGAATTTCAAAAAGGGCCAAGGAAGTATTTGCCGTTTTCAAAAAACTAATCTTTTGAAGTTCGAGTTCGGTCACCGAAAAAAATGTTTCAGAAGAACCCGAAACTGCTTCAGTAGAAAAAAGGGAATGCAAATTGAGTCCAGCTTCTCGAAGTTCGGCTATAACTTTGGGGCCTTCGGCTACAAAAAGTCCGGTTTTATCTCGGTACTTTTTTTGTTGTAAACTCGTTATTAGTTTTATTTGACTTTTACTTACCAAAATTATCCTATTTTTGAATTGAGCTTTAGAACGCCAGATGTAAACCCAGACGCTTGACCCGAACCCTCACAAAAATATCATTATTTTTAGGATTAACGATCTTTCTTTTTTCCTGCAATGCCGTGAAACGTGTTGAAGATGATAAATTTTTACTTACCGAAAATACCATTGTTGTTGACAGTGTGGAAATAAAGGACACCAAGGTGTTTAGCCAATTATCACAACGTCCAAACTCCAAGGTACTTGGGCTCCCCATTGGTATTTACATTTACAATCTCGCCGATCCGAAACCCGATTCTACCTTTCAGCGATGGTTGCATAAAAACCCGAAACGGGAGGCACGTTTAACGCGTTTTATATCACAAAAGCAAGTTGACGAATTGGGCAATAGTTATGTAGGCTTCAACAATTGGCTAAAAAAATCGGGGGACGTGCCCGTTGTAATCGACAAAGGAAAGATCAATAAATCGGTCGATCGACTAAAACGCTACTATGCCAGCTTTGGATATTTTAATGCAACGGCAGACTATAAGATCAATACGAACGAAAAGAAAGAGAAACGCGCGTCGGTTACCTATAACGTTCAAAGATCGCAACCCTATTTTGTGGGTGATTCGCTAATCATTCAGATAAGTTCGCCGGTGGTGGATTCTTTATATCAACGAACCAAAAGGAGTTCCTTCATAAAACCGGGTAAACAGTATGCAGCCAATGATTTTGTAAATGAACGGGACAGATTGACCATTCAATTCCGGAATTCGGGCTTGTATTATTTCGACCAAGATTATGTAGGTTTTGAAGGCGATACCGTCCAAACCGGTCATAAAGCCAATATGACCCTTATTATACCCGATAGGAAAATTTCGGAAGATGATAGTACTCGCACCGAACCTTTTAAGATTCACAAGGTAAATGAGGTGCGTATCATAACCGACTATAAGTTTGCCAACAGGAATATGCCATGGACAGATACCATTTCATATAACGGCTACAAATTATTTAGCTATGATGCATTGAAATTTAGACCTAAGGCTATTACCGATGCAATTTCGATAACGCCAAACAGGATTTTTAAAGACATTGATAGAACGCTCACTTACAATCAGATAAGCGATCTGCGAATTTTTAAATATCCCAATATTTCCTATCAGGAAGACCCTGCCGATAGTACCGGAACCGGGCTTATTGCGACGATTCTATTGACACCCCAGAAAAAATATACCTTGGGGGTAGATTTCGATGTTATTCCCTTCCCATCGCCAATTCAGCAGTTTGGAATTGGGTTTAGCAGTACTTTAATGATCCGGAATGTATTTCGAGGCGCCGAAATTTTAGAAATCTCTGGCCGTGGAAATGTGGGTTCTTCTAAAGATGCCGCCGATAACAGTGGTAGTTTTTTTAATATTTCTGAAATTGGAGGCGATGTAAAGCTGTCCTTTCCCCGGATACTCTTCCCTATAAGGACAGAAAAATTGATTCCGAAATATATGTCGCCATCGACCAGTATGAGTTTTGGAGCGAATGCCCAAAACAATATCGGACTGGATCGACAAAACTTAAATGCTATTTTTAGTTATCGTTGGAAACCTTCAAAGATTAGAACAAATTCGTTCGATCTGATGAACATTCAATATGTCCGCAATTTGAACACCAAGAATTACTTTAATGTCTATCCCAGTTCCTACAATCGACTCAATGAAATTGCACAGGAAGTTGGATACGACTTTAACAATCCTTCTGAAGACCCCAAGCTTGAGATTCCAATGGAAGCGGACGACTTCATCTCGGAGATTTTAAACAATTCTATATCGACAAATACCTCGATCTTTCAAGAGGTATTGGGTATTGCCGAAAGGCGGTTTCGACTGACAGAGAACAACCTTATTTTCGCCTCCAATTTTGTTTGGACACGCGACACCAGAGAAGGGATTTTTGACAATAGCTTTTCGCGATTTCGCGCCAAACTGGAGGCGGCTGGAAATTTCCTTTCAGGAATTGCAAGTGTGGCGGGAATTCAGAAGAATACCGACGGGAAATATGAAACCTTGGGCGTTGTGTTCTCCCAATATGTCAAGGTAGAAGCAGAATATATAAAACATTGGGAACTGAACGACAAAAATGTATTTGCCATTCGCGCTTTCGGCGGGATTGCCATACCCTATGGAAATAGCAATAGCATTCCCTTTACGCGTAGTTATTTTGCAGGGGGTACTAATGACAATAGAGGTTGGAGAGCGTATGACCTTGGCCCGGGGAGTAGTGGGAGCATTTTAGATTTTAACGAGGCCAATTTTAAAATTGCTCTGAACGGAGAATACCGATATACCATCTTGGGGGATTTTAAAGGAGCATTCTTTGTAGACGCGGGCAATATCTGGAATGTATTTGATGATGTGGAAACCCCAGAATTCAAATTTGATGGAATTCAGGATCTCAAGGAAATTGCGGTAGCCTCGGGGTTGGGAATTCGGTACGACTTCGGTTTCTTCGTGTTTCGCTTCGACGTAGGATTTAAAACCCACGATCCTGCACGACCCGTTGGTGAACGATGGTTCAAAGATTATAATTTTGCCCATGCCGTTTATAACATAGGTATAAACTATCCCTTTTAAACCATTAAAATTTGTTATTTTTGCATTCCTAATCAGTCATACCATGAGTCATTCTATACAGCCCGGAGTTGCTACGGGAAGAGAAGTTCAAAAAATTCACCAATACGCAAAAGAAAAGGGGTTTGCCCTGCCTGCAGTGAACGTAATTGGTTCTAACAGTATTAACACCGTTATGGAAACAGCTGCAGCATTAAACGCTCCTGTTATCATACAATTTTCGAATGGCGGAGCACATTTTAATGCCGGAAAAGGCCTTTCAAATGAAAACCAAAGAGCCGCCATCGCAGGAGGTGTAGCCGGTGCCATGCATATCCATGAATTGGCCAAAGTATATGGCGCCACGGTTATCTTACATACAGATCATTGTGCTAAGAATCTTTTACCATGGGTAGACGGCTTGTTAGATGCCGGTGAGCTACATTTCAAAAAAACAGGAGTTCCGCTTTATAGCTCGCATATGTTGGATCTTTCTGAAGAACCGATTGAAGAGAATATTGAAATCTCAAAAAGGTATCTGGAGCGTATGAGCAAGATGGGAATGACACTTGAAATAGAACTAGGCATTACAGGAGGAGAAGAAGATGGCGTGGATAACACGAATGTTGATTCGTCCAAATTATATACCCAACCCGAAGAAGTTGCCTATGCCTACGAAGAGTTGTTAAAAGTAAGCGATCAATTTACGGTAGCGGCAGCCTTCGGAAATGTGCATGGTGTTTACAAGCCGGGAAATGTAAAATTAACGCCAATAATTTTAAAGAACTCTCAGGAGTACGTTCAGAAAAAATTCAATACAAACCACAACCCCATTGATTTTGTTTTTCATGGAGGAAGTGGTTCTACCTTAGAAGAAATTAGGGAGGCTATTAGCTATGGTGTCATCAAGATGAATATTGATACCGACCTTCAGTTTGCCTTCAACGAAGGGATTCGTGATTATATGGTCAATAATATTGACTATCTTAGGTCTCAGATTGGAAATCCGGATGGTGCTGACGCTCCTAACAAAAAATACTACGATCCGCGTAAATGGCTACGCGAAGGTGAAATTACATTTAGAAAGCGATTGGAGCAGGCTTTTAAGGACTTGAATAATATCAATACACTATAACCGGGAATTTCCCTATGGCAGACGAAACTCCTCAAACCCGAAAAGATATGTCTTGGTTTAAAAGAACAAAAAAAGGGATCCAAACCCCTACGGAAGATAAAAAAGATGTCCCAAAAGGACTCTGGTATAAATCACCCACCGGAAAGATTGTCGATTCCGAAGAATTAGAATCAAATTTTTATGTAAGTCCGGAGGATGGGTATCACGTACGTATTGGCAGCGCCGAATACTTTGAAATTCTATTCGATGACAATAAATTCAAGGAAATGGATAAAAATATGACATCCAAAGATCCGTTGAATTTTGAAGACAGTAAGAAATACATTGATCGGTTAAAGGATGCTCAGGAAAAGACCGGATTGAAGGACGCTGTGCGAACAGCAGTTGGTAAATCTATGGGTGAAGATCTTGTGGTAGCTTGTATGGATTTCCGCTTCATTGGGGGTTCTATGGGCAGTGTGGTTGGTGAAAAAATTGCACGTGCCGCCGATTATGCCTTAAAAAAGAAGATCCCATTTTTAATTATTTCAAAAAGTGGTGGTGCACGTATGATGGAAGCAGCACTTTCACTAATGCAATTGGCCAAGACCAGTGCCAAACTTGCACAACTTTCTGATGCCGGTATACCCTATATCTCTCTTTGTACCGACCCAACAACGGGAGGGACCACTGCATCCTTTGCCATGTTAGGCGATATAAATATTAGTGAACCCGGAGCCTTGATTGGTTTTGCCGGACCGCGTGTGGTGCGTGATACCACAGGTAAAGAATTACCAGAAGGATTCCAAACCGCTGAATTTGTTTTGGATCATGGTTTTTTAGATTTTATCACTCATCGAAAGAATTTGAAGCGAAATTTAAATCTATATCTCGACCTTATTTTGAATAGGCCGCTACGGGAAAAGACAGCATAAAAAAAGCCTCCAAGTTTGGAGGCTTTTTTATTTCTTTACCTAGTGAGGTTACAATCCTAAAATTATAGGATACTCTTGTCCATTGAAAATGAAGACGGCCATATTATCGCAGGTACCATCCCCAAAATCTAATGTCCCCGTAATTCCTTCCTGTGAAATATCCAATCTACCACTTACCAAATAAATGCAGGACAGCTTTCTTATAAGTGCTTCAGTTACCTCACCGCTTCTATTAAATCCATTGGAAAAAGTAGTATCCCAATTTCCGGTGATGCTATAAACATTATCAGCCCAGGTACCTGTACCAACACCTTCGGTCCATTCAGCAATGCGCAATCCAACGCGAGTCGCTGTAATAGTAGAGTTCGCAAAACTTACTGTGATCGTTTCATTTACGGTAGAGGAAGGATACCCATTCGAGTTTTCCAGTTCACGTAAAATCTCTCCACCTCCTGCAACGCCGTGTCCATTATAGGTATAATCTTCGAACGTATAGGTAATGGTACGAGTAGCACTTACAATTGGGCCGTATTCTAAACGGATCTTTCCGGAAACTATGCTTCCGTTACTTAGGGTACATCCTTCTCCAAAATCGAGAATGATTGTTCCGCCATCGCCATTAGGGATAATGGTAATGATAGTACAGGCCGTAAAAAGAGAAACTGAATTGGCCTCGCCGCCTTCAGTTTCAACATAAGCACTTTCCATAATATTCAAGGTGTTTTCCACCACGTTGTCGGCTTGAGCTGCTCGTGCCGAGTTTTCTACAGAGAAATCGGCACCAACAGTGCCACTGTCATCACTCTTGTCACAACTACTCATTAAGATACTTGCTGCCAAACAAGAAAATAGGGCTGTTTTCTTTACTAAGGTATTCATACGTTTGTTATTTGTTAGTGATTCTATGACAGTACTAACGCATAAAAGTTTAATTTCGTACATGATTTGTAAGAAAAAGAGTTCTCAGTATCACTATATTAAATAGATTTTGTACTTTTGCCGCTCGATTATCAAAGTGGTAGTCGGTACATAAAAATCATTTAAACAATATTGGCATGTATTTAGCACCAGAAGAAAAACAAAAAATCTTCGCAAAGCACGGAAAGTCTAAGACAGACACGGGTTCGGCAGAAGGTCAAATCGCGTTATTCACCTATCGCATTGAACATTTGACAAAACACCTTAAAGCAAACCACAAGGACTACAATACAGAACGTTCTTTGGTAAAATTGGTAGGTAAGCGTCGTTCTCTTTTAGATTATCTTATGAAGAAGGATATCTTGAGATACCGTGCAATCGTTAAAGAATTAGGATTACGTAAGTAATACAATAGGGGGCTTCATTGCCCCCTTATTTTTAAAATTCATTTTTTTTGAAGTAACACTTCAGAAACACATAGAAAAGCTACCCTTAGGTTTTTCATTGGTCGACCACAACAACACAACAACACTGCGGCTGACAACCAGCCGTTGACCAAATTAACCGTGCGCCATTGGTGTACAAAATGAAAAACAAATTCATGATACCTAAAGTATTTAAAGAGGTCATTGACCTAGGTGATGGTAGAGAGATCTCTATCGAAACCGGAAAACTGGCAAAACAGGCCCATGGGGCTGTTGTTGTTCAATCAGGGAAATGTATGTTACTGTGTACCGTAGTGTCTAACTACGAACAGAAAGATTTAGATTTCCTACCCCTAACGGTGGATTACCGTGAAAAATTTGCAGCTTCTGGACGTTACCCAGGAGGTTTCTTTAAGAGAGAAGCCAGACCCAGTGACGGAGAAGTATTGACCATGCGTTTGGTAGATCGCGTACTGCGTCCATTATTTCCAAAAGATTATCACTCTGAGACGCAAGTTATGATTCAATTGATGTCTCATGATGACGATGTAATGCCTGATGCTATGGCAGGACTAGCTGCTTCGGCTGCTATTCAACTTTCAGATTTCCCGTTTGAATGTGCCATTTCTGAAGCCAGAGTAGGTCGTATCGACGGAAAATTTGTAATTAACCCAACCAGAGCTCAATTAGAAGAATCGGATATTGATATGATGATTGGCGCATCAGCCGATTCAGTAATGATGGTTGAGGGAGAGATGAAAGAAATTTCAGAAGAAGAAATGGTAGAAGCCATTAAATTTGCTCATGATCATATTAAAGTTCAGTGTGCTGCACAAATGAAGCTTGCTGAGGCCTTCGGAAGAAAAGAAGTTCGAGAATATCCCAATGAAAGAGAAGACGAAGCACTAGAGAAGAAGGTTCATGATATGGCCTATGACAAGGTATACGCGATTGCAAAAGCAGGGTCGGCTAAACACGAAAGAAGTGCAGCTTTCGATAGTATAAAGGAAGAGATTAAAGCAACTTTTTCTGAAGAAGAATTGGAAGATTTTGGAGATCTAGTTTCTAAATACTACCGTAAAGCTGAAAAAGCTGCGATTCGTGATCTTACCTTAAACGAAGGGCTGCGACTTGACGGTCGTAAAACCGATGAGGTTCGTCCCATCTGGTGTGAAATTGACTATTTACCCTCTACACATGGTTCGGCTATCTTTACAAGAGGAGAAACACAGGCATTGGCAACAGTAACTTTGGGAACTTCAAGAGAAGCAAACCAAATTGATATGCCTTCCTTTGAAGGAGAAGAAACATTCTACCTTCACTATAACTTCCCGCCATTCTCAACTGGAGAAGCCCGACCTATTCGTGGAACTTCAAGAAGAGAAGTAGGACATGGTAACTTAGCGCAACGCGCATTAAAAGGAATGATTCCTGCAGATTGCCCTTATACGGTACGAGTAGTTGCGGAAGTGTTAGAGTCTAATGGTTCGTCTTCTATGGCAACCGTATGTTCGGGGACTATGGCACTTATGGATGCCGGAGTTCAATTGATTAAGCCGGTTTCAGGGATTGCTATGGGATTAATTTCTGATGGTGATTCTGGAAAGTACGCCGTACTTAGTGATATCCTTGGTGATGAAGATCATCTAGGAGATATGGATTTTAAAGTAACAGGAACAGCTGAAGGAATTACTGCATGTCAAATGGACATAAAAGTAAAAGGACTTTCTTATGAAATCTTAGTGAATGCATTAAAACAAGCATCTACAGGTAGGTTACATATCTTAAGTAAGCTTACTGAAACCATTGCTGTACCAAATGCCGATGTAAAAGCACATGCTCCAAAAATGGTTACGGTGACTATTCCAAACGAATTCATTGGTGCTTTAATTGGACCTGGTGGAAAAGTAATTCAGGAATTGCAAAAAACGACAAAAACAACTATTGTTATTAACGAAGATCCTGTTACGGAAGAGGGAATCGTTGAAATTCTTGGTACCAATCAAGAAGGAATTGATGCCGTTCTTGCGAAAATCGATTCGCTTACCTTCAAGCCGGAAGTTGGAAGTGTTTACGAGGTAAAAGTAATCAAAATGTTAGATTTTGGTGCTGTTGTTGAATATATGGATGCTCCCGGAAACGAAGTGTTATTACATGTTTCTGAACTAGCATGGGAACGCACAGAAAATGTAAGCGATGTGGTGAACATGGGAGATGTTTTTGATGTGAAATACTTTGGTGTAGACGCAAGAACTCGTAAAGACAAAGTATCCCGCAAGGCATTATTGCCAAAACCGGAAGGCTATAAAGAACGTCCACCACGCGACGATAAAAGAAGCGGCGGCCGAGACAACAGAGGTCGGGACAATAGAAACCGTGATCGCGATAAGAAAAGAGATTAATTCAATATAATTCTCAATATACAACGCCTCCTATTAAAGGAGGCGTTTTTTTTGGGTCTTACGCAACTTTTTTGACTACCTTGAGACTATAAGGAAAGGAAACATTAAAAAATTACTATGAAAAAGATTCTTACTGTTTTAATACTTGCAATACTTATTACTTCTTGTGACAATGAGCCCATCTCGGAAGCGAATATTAACACAGATACAATCGAAGTAGATTCGAGTTTGTATCTATTAATGGAGCGCATCGCCGATGAACCCGCTGAAAATGCTATCAATTGTATCGACTTCAACTACCCCTTCGCCTTATTCATTTTCGACGAACAAATGCAATATCTGGATGTGATATCGATCACAAGTGACCAACAATTTAGCGTGTTTCTGGGAAGTTTGAATGAAAACTATTCGATTAGCCTTAGCTACCCCATTAGCGGAACATTGAACAACGGCGATCTTATTGAAATAAATAGCAATGAGGAGTTGAAGGAAGCTATTGATGCCTGCGTACGATTAGAGGATAAAGCGCTCTGTGACAATAACATCGTTGATTGTACTTGGAAAGTAAGTGCTTTGTCGGGACACCCAACCGATTATGAGGGCGATTATTTTAAGGTAAGTACCAACGGGATTATTCAGTTTCATCGTGCCAACAATATTTACTTTGGCACCTGGGTGAGTTTCTTTATAGGAAATGATTTGCACCTTAACATGAACTTCAATGCGTCCGGTGACATAGGAAGCCAATGGAATCACGATTGGAAGGTGGTTGGATTAGGTGTGGATCAAATGGAATTGCAGTTTGGAATTCACAACATCCTTATCAAGAAAGATTGCGTTATCCCATGTGCGACGGGTATATATCAAGTTTGCGAATTTGAAAACAATCCGGGTTTTGCTTCTTTTGAACTACAAGAGTACAGTATTTGTCATTTGATACCCGTCAATCACGATGGGGCTTCGGCTTTGGAACTGTCTTATTTTGAAACTGAAGACGATGCACAGAACAACACCAATGAAATTTCAGCTTCAGCATACGTCAATACTACAAATCCGCAAACCATATATGTTCGTTTGGAGGATTTGGAAACCGGAAATTTAATTGGAATTTCTTCCTTTGAGATAGAAGCGATCGCTTGCGATTGAGCGTTGTTAAAAGGCTGTAACTATTTGGAATTAGAAGATCTCATAAAGGCATGTAAAAAAAACGACCGGAACGCACAAAGTGAGCTGTTCTCCAGATATAAGGACACCCTATATTTTTTATCCCTAAAGTATTGTAGAAATGAAACAGATGCTGAAGACAATTTGCACGATGCGTTTGTGGCAATATTCAAATCGATTCAAAAATACAAGGGAAAAGGGTCGTTTGAGGGCTGGATAAAACGAATTACAATTTATAAAGCCATCGACAAATACAAAAAGAGTCATGCTCTGGAATTACGCGATGATATTTTGGAAGACACCTCGATTGAAACAGAAATTTTGGCGTTGCCGTTGGATACCATTTTACAATTAATTCAGGAGTTACCCGATCAATACAGGCTGGTCTTTAATTTGTTTCAACTGGATGGATACACTCACAAAGAAGTGGCTAAGATGCTTGTCATTTCCGAGAGTACCTCCAAATCGAATTACCACCGCGCTAAATTGATTTTACGAGAAAAAATTATAAAAATGAATGCCGCTAATCAAAAAATAAATCACTGATGAAAAAGAAAGACGATATTGGTGTACTACTGAAGGAAAAACTCGCTGGTATACAAAAATCACCGGATGCATTCCTTTGGAACAAAATTAATACTACGTTGGACCAAGAGGGAAAAAAACGCAGAAGACTTATGTACCTTTGGTTTACAGGAGTGGGAATTGGCTCACTATTCCTTTTGTTTTTCGTTTTTTCCCCTAGTTTGACACGGAATAATACAACAGAGACTCCTCCTATTGAAGATGTAACAAGTATTCCTGCTGAAAAAGCTTCTAAATCGAATAGGGATGTATCTTCTAAAGAAGACAATACCGTACTGCCATCGAACGCATCCGAAACAGCTCCTAACGAGATGAAATTGGATGTCCCGGAAAAAAACACTTCCGAAGAAAACACAAAGAAAAAAACACGTACCGATAGAAAACAGGGAAATCAAATCCTATTGGATTCGGTGACTACATACAGGTATTATAACAGTAGTGACGGCACACAAGTTGAAACCACCGACAAACGTATAATCGATAGTTTACTGATTAATTCTAAAAAAATTCGAGATACCATTCCAAATAAAACTGTGGACAGTATTTGAAAAATAGATAGGTTATTTTTAAGATTTTAGATCATTCTGTAACATTTTGAAGTCTTTTTACGTATAATTAAATGTACAAGCATCATTTAACTTAGAAATAAAGGACAAACCTTAATGAGACAACTTAAAATTACGAAGCAAGTCACCAACAGGGAAACTGCTTCTTTAGACAAGTACCTACAAGAAATTGGAAAAGTTGACTTAATTACCGCAGACGAAGAAGTAGAGTTGGCCCAGCGTATAAAAGCGGGGGATCAACGTGCTTTGGAAAAATTAACCAAGGCAAATTTACGTTTCGTCGTTTCGGTAGCAAAGCAATATCAAAACCAAGGACTTACCCTGCCCGATCTTATTAACGAAGGGAATTTGGGGTTGATCAAAGCGGCACAACGTTTTGATGAAACACGTGGTTTTAAATTTATTTCGTATGCCGTTTGGTGGATTCGACAGTCGATTCTTCAAGCATTGGCTGAACAATCGAGAATTGTTCGTTTACCATTGAATAAGATTGGAAGTATCAATAAAATAAACAAAACCTTTGCGTTCCTTGAGCAAGCACATGAGCGTCCGCCATCTGCCGAAGAGATAGCAAAAGAATTAGATATGACCATCAATGATGTTAAGGAGTCTATGAAAAACTCGGGGCGTCATGTATCCATGGATGCTCCCTTGGTGGAAGGTGAAGATTCGAACCTTTATGATGTATTGCGCAGTGGGGAATCCCCCAATCCGGATCGTTCGTTATTGCACGAATCACTTCGCACCGAAATTGAACGCGCTTTGGAAACACTTACGCCACGTGAGGCAGATGTGATCCGTTTGTACTTTGGTCTTGGAGATCAACATCCTATGACTTTGGAAGAAATAGGAGAAACCTTCGATCTTACCCGCGAGCGTGTACGTCAAATCAAAGAAAAAGCGATTCGACGTTTGAAACATACTTCTCGTAGTAAGATTTTAAAAACATATTTGGGATAATCCCAATAACAGCAACAAACAGTTAAAAATAACTGTTCGTTTTTTGATTGATGAATGACCTCCGGCTGATTACCGGAGGTTTTTCATTGCAATACATTTTAGTTAGGTCTTATTAATATTAGTACTTTTGCAAAAAGCTATTACCATGAGAAACACTTTAATTGCCCCTTCTATATTGGCAGCCGATTTTGCAAACTTACAACGCGACATTGAAATGGTTAACAAAAGTGAAGCCGATTGGTTCCATCTGGATGTCATGGATGGTGTTTTCGTACCAAACATTTCGTTTGGGATGCCGGTTATAAAAAGTATCGCAAAACATGCCAAAAAACCCTTGGATGTGCATTTAATGATCGTAGAACCGGATCGCTACATAAAGACCTTTGCTGAATTAGGCACTAACATACTTACCGTGCATTACGAAGCCTCTACACATTTGCACAGAACATTGCAAGCCATAAAAGCCGAAGGAATGCAAGCGGGGGTCGCTTTGAATCCACACACCAATGTGGATTTGTTACGCGATACCATTCAGGATATAGATCTGGTGTGTTTGATGAGTGTCAATCCAGGATTTGGCGGACAAAGTTTTATTGAGAATACCTATGCGAAAGTACGGCAATTAAAAGCGATTATAGACGAAAATGACGCCGCTACAAAAATCGAGATCGACGGAGGCGTTACCAATAAGAATGCAATACAATTAATAGAAGCTGGAGCCGATGTATTGGTTGCCGGGAGTTATGTGTTTAGTGCTTCAAACCCTACCGAAACCATTAAAGATCTAAAGGCGATGACCAACGGCTAACCACTACCTTATTTGAGTTAATTATTATAAACCCTTACCATTTTAAGTTCCTGTTTGGCTATTTTTAGCTATACTAGCATGGAACCTTCATTAGACACTTGGACTTCGGTATTCCTATTGGCAGTTGCCATGGGAATATTTCTTTTTATAGTACTTATAACAAGTAGGGTAAAAAGAAATTACCCCATCGCCTTACTCATCTTAGCCTTTTCTTGTATTCTTTTTCAGTATGTTTTATTTTGGACACGATACGAAAATGTATTCCCGTATTTGGTACTTTCCCCACCTATTTTTTACTTTTCAACCGGACCGCTGCTTTATTTATATTTTCTGAATCTCTACAAACGAAAAATTGCCTTCCATTATTTATTACACTTTTTACCGGCATTGTTGGTTCTAGTCCCAACGCTTGTCCTTTGGGGGAGATACTTAGGGATAACCTCTCTTGAAATCCCGCTCATGGGAGTTGTCAATAGTTATTGGCTTATTGCCTTGCATATGAGTGTATATGCCGTTCTTACCATGGTATTGATTTCCCAACACAACGCAAATTCTTCAGAATATACCAAGGTAAGACACAAATGGTCAAAGATCTTGCTCTCGCTTTATATCACATTTATTCTGGCCTATGTATCGTACTATGTACTGGTTAATTTTGATTTCTTCAACGAACAATGGGATTATATGATCTCAATAACCATGAGTGTTGCCATATATACCATTGGTTATTTTAGCATAAAACAACCTAAGGTTTTCGACGGAGCGTTATTTGCAAATCTCTTCCTTCCTATTCCCGATAAGGACGAACCCTTCGAGATTTCCTTGCTAAACGAATTTTACGAAAACCTCACTCATTATATGGAACAAAAGAAACCGTATATTGATAATGAACTGCGCTTAGTCAACCTTGCAGATCAGGTGGGATATTCTACTCATTTGTTGTCAAAGGTCATCAACAAGAAGTACGGAAAGAATTTCAATAATTTTGTCAATGACTATCGTCTTAAGGAAGCTGAAAACCTATTGACTTCAAACGATGATCAATATATAAAAAACATCTACTTCGACGTAGGTTTTAACAACAAGGCTACTTTTTACAAGGCCTTCAAGAGCAAGTATCAATGTACACCACTCGAGTTTAAACAAAAGCTTGCCGACGAATAGTTACTCGTAAATGTGTTAGCGTTTATAATTCTAAACCTGTTTCTTTTTATTACTTCGGAAATTGGTCCTAGTTAATTTTTAAATCCTATTACCATGAAAAATGTATACACAATTGCTATGCTCTACCTGCTAATTAGTACGAGCCTTCTCTCATCACAAAATTTGGCAGTGTATGTGAGCGATGCCGCAAATTTTAATAGCGGGCCCTATCAAATTGCCAAGTTTGATGCATCCGGAAATTATGAAGGAGCATTAATTCGCGTTGAAGACGGACTTGTTTGGCCACAAGACATAATTTTTCTGGATTCGGAAGAAGCCGTGCTTATTTCAAACCTTAGTGCTGCGGGAATCATTTCAAAACACAACTGGTCAAACGGTGACCTTATTGAAAACTTCGCCGAAGGTCTTGGCGGACCCACCCGTATGAAAATAGGCCCAGATGGACTGTTGTATGTGCTGCAATGGAGCAATACGATTAATAAAGTGCTGCGTTATAACCTGAACGGCACCTTTGTCGATGAATTCACCAGCGTAGGAGTTTCGCAAAGCATTGGTATTGATTGGGACAGCAATGGCGACTTATATGTGTCTTCGTATGGAGGGAACTCCATCCGTAAATTCGATGGAACCACCGGAGACGATCTGGGACTTTTTATAAGTTCAGGATTGCAAGGCCCTACCAATATTTGGTTTGAAGCAGACGGAAACCTTATTGTTTTTAACTATAACAGCGGAATTGTAAAGCGTTTTGACGCCACAGGAACTCTTCTTGCCGATTTGATTACCGGCGTTAACGGCTGTGAGGGATTTGCCTTCTTCCCTAATGGAGACCTTCTTATGGGTGTTGGAAGCGATGGTTCTATTAGAAGGTATGACAGTAATTTTAATTTTATCGAAAATTTTGTCGACCCGGGTATCTTATTAACGCCCAATGCTATTGTCATTCGAGATGACATTCCGCTTTCAGTCCCTGAAAAAAAAATTAGTCACATATTTGTCACACCAACTATTGGAAATCGGTTTTTAATAAATAGTTTGGCGGTCCAGTCCTTCGAAACCTTGGAGGTATATAACAACTCCGGCACACTCGTCGATACCATCGTCCTTTCAGATTCAACTGAATGGGATGCTTCTAAAAATGCCGAAGGCATCTATTTTATTGTAGCTAGACAAGGCACTGATAGAGCCACACAGAAAATAATTGTAAAGAAAAAGTAAGATTCTGCTGTCATATAAGAAGGTTCATTTCGCAAGATGTGAGCCTTTTTTAATAGCCTGCAAAGTTGAAATTGAGCAGTTTTTTGGTGTAATCGTACAATTTGGGAAAGTGCGATCTAAAGTCACCGGGAGATTCTATAAAATACTCTGTCAACACTGCCATAAACTCATATTGATTGGAAAACGCATAAGCCCTGAAATACCGCGTTTCATCCAATTTGTCCTTTACATCTTGTTGCGTTAGTTCCTGTAAAATATTCTGAAATTGTTTACCAAAGCGGGATGAATCAATATCCTTGCTTCGTATGGCTTCCAGCTGCATGGCATGCATGAACTCGTGTATTCCAAGATTCAAATTATCATCGGTTATTTTATAGCCTTCTTCAAAGTGCTTCCAGGATAATACCAGTGCCCGTTCCCTCGGGTTGAATTCGCCCTTATGATAATCGTTATTGATGCTGCTGTAGAATTCTCCCGGGTAAATAAGTATAAATTCAATAAGCACGTATTCGTAATTCTTCCGACCGAAGCTAAGCATACATCCCATCGCGGCGATCAATACTTTCATACGTTCAGTAACTACTAATTGATCTCGGCCCACAAACTTTTTTTCAGAAATAAAGGATGCCACCCTATGTTGAAACTGCCGTTTGTGTTTTGGTGATAACTTCCCGTAAAAAGTAAATTCTTGTTCCAGGATTTTTCGTTGTTCTGAAGTTACTTTTTTGTAGACAAAATAATGTCGGTAGAGCGGTCTATTATACGCAGCTGCGTACCAGTTTTCAAACACTCGAAACAAAAAGAAGGCAAAACCCAATAGTACTATGATATACGCATAGGGTGCAAGCCAGGTAGCATTTTCATCGGGTTGTAGCAGTAGCATCATACAGATTTGGGCTGTGAAATATAACAATTATTTAGTCATAATAGCTAAGTCACTGTCTATAAACGCCTTAAAACCGCATTTTAGTACGTACCAAAAAAGGAATTTAATCCCTTGAGAGTATGCTTAAAATATACCAGAAAAGTAACATGAGGGAGGCAAATAAACCAAGCGATGCCGCCACATATTGATCTTCACCGTATTTATGCACTATATTTGAAGTTTGGTACAAAATAGAAGCTGAAGCCAGAATCACCATCCCAACGCTAAACCAAAGACCTAAATTAAAGCCAAAAAGCACTCCGGCAACAATAAGTCCTAACGCAATAAAAAATCCGATGGCAAGTATGGATTTAAGAAATGAAAAGTCTTTTTTGGTAAGCAACACAATGGCAGAAAGTCCCGAAAACAGGGATAGTGTTAAAATAGCTGCCTGATTCAATATTTCCATACCTCCATCCTCGGCGATCATCATTGCGATAAAGATGAGTGGAATAAAGATAAATGCTTCGGCTACCACATAGAGGAGTAAGGCCAAATACTGCTTATTTTTATCGTGATTGGTCAAGGCTATTTTTTCGGCATAGTTGGTTACCAACATGAATCCTCCCAACATGACCAACCACAACCAGCCTTCGGTTAATGAAAGGGCAAATTGCAAAAGTGCCGGAATCTGAAAGAAAATAGTTTCCACCAGAATAAACAAGAGTACAGCCAAGGCCAAATGGGTATAGGTCTTTCTGTAAAAAGCGACTCGGACCTCATCGGTGAGTTGACTAATAACAAGTGGCTGCTGTGATTGTGGTTGTATTTCTTCCATGCGATTTTTGCTTCAATTCGGCTTAAAAATAATACTAACTTTTTGAACTTTCACCTTTAAACTGTTGTGAATTATTCTTGAAAAGTACGTTAAAGGTGGTAAGACTTCCATAGCAACGAGTTATGTATTGTTGCAAGTCAACCTTGTCCTGATCATCCAGTGCATTGCTCGAATTTATTTTCTGTTCCATGACGCGTAACCGATCCCGCAACATCACAATTTTATGAAAAAAAGTATCTATAGGAATCTCCTTATTAGAAAGGCTTGTGTCTTTTGGCTGTAAGATCATGGTACCGCCTTTATACTTATCGGCTATGGGTACAATCTCGCTTACATCACTCCACTTCTTCAGAATACCGCGAAGACTGCGCTCAATTTCATAAAAACTTACGGTATCTACCTCATCTTCGGCAGCTTCAATGATTTCGAATTCGGCATCCACATCAATGGTTTCCAAACCGTTTTCAATAAAGGTAACCCAATACATTTTAGAGGTGACATTGGTTACTACTCCTTTTCCGTACTCCGGGTGATTGATCCGAGATCCAATTCCTAAAATTTGAGCCATAATATTGTATTTCTAAAAAGTGAAAATACACATTTTTGATTGTTCTGAAAACCTATCCTTCAAAAAAACAAAACAGCTGACGAATATCATTTTTCAGTAGTATACCCTCCCCTACTTTTGTCTTGTAAATAGCAATCCATGGGTACATCCTTAGTATCAAAATACAATGTGGCTGGGCCTCGATATACGAGTTATCCCACGGTACCGTATTGGAATAATGCCAACTTTTCATTAAAGGCTTGGAAAGAGACCCTGCAAAAGAGTTTTGCTGAAAGTAACCAAACTCAAGGTATCAGTCTATATATTCATCTTCCGTTCTGCGAAAGCCTCTGTACTTTCTGTGGCTGTAATAAGCGAATTACGCGGAATCATGGAGTGGAAATCCCCTATCTTAAATCGGTTTTAAAAGAGCTGCAATTGTATGTTGATCTATTTGGTGAACGCCCTATAATAAAGGAATTGCACCTTGGCGGCGGCACCCCCACCTTTTTTACTCCCGAAAATCTACAAATGCTACTGGAAGGTATCTTCCGAAAAGCGAAGAAAGCGCCCGATGCAGCACTTAGTTTCGAAGGCCACCCCAACAATACTACGGTGCAACATCTACAAACCTTGGCTGCTCTCGGATTCACTCGAGTAAGTTATGGGGTACAGGATTATAACGAAACCGTCCAAAAGGCCATCCATAGGAAGCAGCCCTTCGAGAATGTAAAAAAAGTTACCGAAGCAGCCCGAAAAGAAGGGTATACATCGATTGGACATGATTTAATCTTCGGACTGCCATTTCAGAAGAAAGAACACATTATCCATACAATCGAGAAGACCAAAGAACTACGCCCAGACCGCATCGCTTTTTACAGCTATGCCCACGTCCCGTGGATTAAGGGGAATGGACAACGCGGGTTTAAAGAGGCAGATCTACCCACCGCCGGTGAAAAACGCGAGCAATACGAACTCGGTAAAAAGCTGTTATTGGAAGCAGGGTATATAGAAATTGGCATGGACCATTTCGCCTTGCCGAGTGATAGTCTTTACGAGTCGCTAGAAAACAAAACCATACACCGTAATTTTATGGGGTATACCGACTCAAAGACTCAGGTAATGATTGGTCTGGGAGCATCGGCTATTAGTGATAGCTGGTACAGTTTTGCACAAAATGAAAAAGGGGTGGAGGCCTACCAGGATCTTATTGAAAAAGGGATTATCCCGGTCTATAGGGGTCATATTTTAACTCCCGAAGATCTTGTGGTTCGAAAACACATTCTCAACCTTATGTGTAGATTAGAAACATTTTGGCATGACAAGGAGTTGTTTTTTGAAGAACTTCCCGAAGTACTTCAAAATCTGAATGAATTAGAGAAAGATGGATTGATATCAATAGCACCGGAAGCCATCAAAGTAACCGAAAAAGGACGTCCTTATGTTCGGAATGTATGTATGGCCTTCGATTTGTTGTTACAGCGAAAACAACCCGAAACACAATTGTTTTCTATGACTATTTAGTGCTTGGGAATAATGCCCTCTGTTCTGTAAGTACTAATTCGGAAATTTTCTCTGTCAATTGACACAACATTTTTTTACGGTCTTCTAAATCTTTCAAAAAACCTAAACTAGTTGCCTTGGAGTATATTTTTGAGGTGTCCACCAATTGTGCATAATACATTACACCCTCGTTAAGATTATTCACAAAAGTAGTAAGATACTTTCCTTGTTTTGTTGCTGTATTGAATTCGGCCTCTAGTATTTTCTTCCTTAGATAGTCAATATAAATATTGAGCTCATTAATAAACATATTTGGCCGGTCGGTTCTTTTAATTACATTTAATTTTCCATAAATGTGGCCGGTAATCTCTTTTAAGCTTACTATTTTTGAAAAATAAGCCATATTAGGTCCGGGGCAAATTGAAACACCTTTTCCCTCCACCTTTGTGTCTAAATTGTGTACGAGTAAGGCTGAAGTACCTAGGCCAACACAAGTACAAGATTTTTCGATAATTTTATTTTTTCGATGTTGGTGTTCACTCAATCCTAATTGCTCCTTGTCCAACTCCTTTAATTTTAAGTATTGGTATTCTCGAGAGGCGGTACAAATTCCTGTTTCTTTGAACTCTTTATTTAAGGCGACAAATTTCTTCGGACAAGAACTGCCTGGTCTTCCTTTTTCTATTAAATTTAATTTTTCAACGTCCTTCGTATTACCTTTTAGATTATGGAACGGAACGCCAAGAGGAGAAACATCACTTAAATATAAATCTGCCTCCCTAGCATCCATCAATTTCCTCAGGGTCTCTTTATCCACACAGGTAGCCTCCGGAACTAATAGAAATGGAGTTCCCCAGCCAACAGAATCCACCTGATAATGATCTATCAAAAAATCGTGTTCTTCTGCAGTACCTACACCCCCTTGAGCAGTAATTTTTATCTTTAAATCGCTTTTAGGTAGGATCCGGTTCTTATTTTTTAATGCCTGTACCAATATTTCTTGTATCGATTGTACCAATTCCAATCGTTTCTGTTTGAATTCAAACAGGACAGGACCCAATAAATACCCATCGGTGGCAAAAGCATGTCCGCCACAATTTAAACCCGATTCTACTCTATATTCTGATACCCAAATACCTTTTTTTGCTAAAAATTTTCCTTGAATAAGCGCCGATCGATAATCGCTAACTTTTAATATAATTTTCTTTTTAAAAGCACCCTGCTCATCCGGATAAAAATCATCAAACTGTTCCATATAAGAATAAAGTCTGGGATTCATTCCTGCTGACAACACTATGGACGAATTTAAATCGCTATTAGCAAATCCTCTTAATGCCGCATGGGCATCATTAAATTCAATAGGTAATTTTACATCTTTTTTGTAATTATCCTTATCGACTTTGGTCATTACATTGACATCTATCGCTCCCATCGTCATAGTCTCATTAATCCAATCTCTCATTTCATTGAGATTAAAACAGTTTGCGGTCAAACGCTTAAACTCTTGTTTTATAGAGGAGGTTTCGGGCAACATATTGAAATACTTTTTTATCTCGTTACCATTATTGATAGCATCGTTTTTTAAGTCTTCAAACTTTTTTTCAGCTAAACTTTTAATTAGATTCAAATAAGCCGTAATTCTTTTAGCTCTAAAATCGTCCATTTTATTTGTGATCTCCTTATATGGAATTTCAAATTTTATAGAGTACATCTTTCTCAATCTTTCAAGTAGAATATCATCCACTAAAGAAATAACCGAATCAATACCAAAATGTGAAACTTTTAGAGGGGTGTCGATAGTAAAACCAATGCCCATTACCGGAATATGAAAAGAATGTGACTTTATCATTTTTATTAGTTGTTATTTCAATTATTACAATTGATATTTTGCAAATTTAAATTTTGTATTTGCCTGTTTATGAGAATTTACTCTTTTTTCTTTTTGTCTGAATTCATCATACTAAAAACTACCAAAACAAGGGCAATACAAACGAGGACAAAAACTCCAATAATTATAGTTCCCATCTCCCAATTTACTAAAGGAATCGTATTATACATCATGTCTTTTTATTTTATGTGTTAATAAATTAGTTAATAGCTTCAGTGGAAATGACATGACAGTTATAGTTAGCATCTACCATCTGTGTAATAGGTTTTGGTGACACATAAGGAATCCCAAGTCCCAAACCTCTTACAATAAACAGACACCCTATAAGTACCACCACTACCGGGATAGCCCTTCGAATATGCTGTCGTACTTTTCCGTTTAAAAAATTTCCGAAATAAATAGCGGTGGTCATTAGTGGAATAGTCCCTAATCCGAACAATGCCATGTATAAACTTCCCTCGATGGCATTTCCCGATGCAATCGCACCAAATACAGCCATATATACCAAACCACAGGGCAAAAACCCGTTTAAAAAACCAATCGTGAAAAAAGTATCGGGTGTTTTCTTTTTTAAAGCAGCACCCAAAGCGCTTTTCACCTTGGAAATCGCCTTGAAAACAGGTTTCGAAAAATTATATTTATTAAAAGTCTTATACGGAAGCAAGATCACCACAATCATCAGCATCCCTATCACGATAGAGAGTTGTTGTTGTAATCCAAAAAGGGAAAAGCTCTTTCCCGCCAAGCCAAACAACAAACCAATAATACTGTATGCCAACACTCGCCCAAAGTGATACAAAAATATCTGACCCGTTTTCTTGACCGTATTTGTTCGATCCACCGGTAATAAAAAGGCAATAGGACCACACATTCCCACGCAGTGGAAACTTCCGATTAACCCTAATATAAGTGCCGACACAAACATAGTTAATAGCTTATTGAAGCTTTGTAGAGGTATTTCTTTGAATCGTACTTCCAATCAATAGTAATGTTCCATCGACCGTCTAACAAGCGTTCGTCAGGTATGAGCAAATTTGATCCGGATAGTTCGATGGGTAGATCGAAATCCAGTTGCTTATTAGACGGTCTGTAAAGGAACACAGTACCTTCAACTTTTGAAGTTTCTATTTCTTCAGGAAAACTTATTTGCCATCCGTTGGCAACTTTAGTCCCTGTTATTTTTTCAGAAAAATCGCTTAAATTTTCTTCGGCATCTATCTCTTCCTGATAGGCCAATTCCTTTTTGTAATATTCTTCGGTGACCAAATCATAGCTGTACTTTTCATCGGTACTCATCGTAATCACCATAAATAGGATAAACCCTATAAAGAGTATCATTCCAATCACCAATCCCGTTCCCCAATTAATTTTCATATCCATATGCGCCTTGCAGCGCGGTTTTAGTTGTACATCTCTTTTTGGGCGTGCCCTTTTTTGCTAAAGCTTCAAAAGGTCGGGTTATTCGCTACAATCCGCCCCGCCTTTGGCGGTTCGGGATTTTCACTGCTACCCCTCACGCGGCCCTACTTATAACTCCGAGGCCCTAAAAATGCCGCAGTAGTTGTTTCAATTAACTTTTCGCCACTATACACTCCAATCTCCACTCTGTCTTTGTCACCACTTAATCCGCTGGCATTGATCTCCACAAAAAGGGTCCCTTCAGATAATCCTTGCGCCGGAACCACAAAATTGCTATGTGCCACCAATTTCACTTCTCCTTTGTGTGAGAGTAATTTAAAATGAACATCCTCAACTTCGACAGTTGTCTTGTTCACCAGTTTGAACGTATATACATTACTGATAATATTATTATCCTTATGTTCGTACAACTGACCCGGTAATCGCAAGATGCGCGCTTCCACATCATTTCGCAGAAACAGCATCCCAACGAGTACCGATATTAATATAAACAAGACGGCAGTATAGCCCTTCAATCTGGGCGTAAACTTAAATTTCGCCTTCTTCTCGATATTATCTTCACTGGCATAGCGTATCAAGCCTTTCGGCAAATTAACCGATTCCATCATATGGTCACAGGCATCGATACAAGCCGTGCAATTCACACATTCGAGCTGTGTTCCGTTTCGTATATCAATTCCGGTAGGGCAAACATGCACACACTGAAAGCAATCTATACAGTCTCCTTTTCCGGTAGCGGGTCTGTCTTCGTTCTTTTTAAATTTAGCCCGACCGGCCTCCTTTTCCCCTCGCTTGTGATCGTAAGCAACTACAATCGATTTATTATCCAACAATACGCCTTGAAGTCTTCCATATGGGCAGGCAATGATACAAACCTGTTCCCGAAACCAGGCAAAAACAAAGTAGAAGACCCCGGTAAATATGAGCAATGAGATCAAGGTACTAATATGATTCAATGGCCCGTCCATGATGTATTGAATCAGTCGGTCACTTCCTATCAAATAGGCCAAGAACACATTGGCAATCAAGAACGAAATGATAAAGAATACAAACCACTTCAGTACTCTTTTCCGAATCTTTTCAGCATTCCAAGGCATTTTCGACAACCGAATTTGCTTGCCACGATCACCATCGATCCAGTATTCAATGCGTCTAAAAACCATTTCCATAAAAATAGTCTGTGGGCAAATCCATCCACAAAAAATACGACCAAAGGCAACGGTAAAGAAAAGGACGAACACCACACCAATAATCATCATAATGACAAAGAGATGAAAATCCTGAGGCCAGAATGGAAACCCGAAAATATTAAAACGGCGTTCCAACACATTGAACATTAAGAATTGATTACCGCCAATTTTTATAAATGGCGACGAAATCAAAAAGGCCAGCAACACATAGCTTACATACTTGCGATACTCATAGAACTTCCCGGAAGGTTTTTTCGGAAAGACCCACGCTCGTTTTCCTTCTTCGGTAATAGTTCCAATACTATCTCTAAACTGTTCGTTGTTGGGTGTTTCCAAGGTGTTTTATTCTTCCTAATTATTCACTTCCGTCGAGTCGCTCACATCTGGTGTTACTTCAGTACTCGCTTCTATTTGTGGCGCATCCGGATCTATCCATACATCTCCTTCGGCTTCTTTGGGTTCGGCAGGTGTTGTTCCTTGAAATGTCAATAAATAACTTGCCACTTGCGCCATTTCCAATGGTTTCAAATCGTTCTTCCAAGGTACCATTCCTTTTCCGGCTCGTCCTCCTTCAGAAATGGTATTAAATACGTTTTTAATGCCACCTCCCAAAATCCAGTTGGTATCTGTCAAATTGGGTCCAATACCACCTCCGCCATCGGCCTTATGACAGGCGACACAATTCATTTCATAGATCGTTTTTCCTGCGCTCAGGTCGGATGCATCCGTTAGCAATTCGACGGTATTGACATCGACCAGATCTTTTGCTGTCTTTTTATAGGCTTCAATTTCGAGTTTCGCTTTGGCTACTGCAATTTCATATTCTTCTGTCTGATTTACATCATCAAAAACCTCGTACCGCACCAAATACACTACTGCAAAAACGATGGTCGCATAAAACATATACACCCACCATGGCGGTAATGTATTATCCAATTCCTTAATCCCATCGTAGTTGTGATCGAAAATTATTTCGGCTTCTTTTTCAACTGGCTTACTACCTAATAGTTTTTTATACGTACTGCTAAACCACCCGAAACCTTGCTCTTTTTTAAGTGCTTCTTGTTCTTTAAAACGTTTTTTTGCTTCTTCATCCAAGCCTCTGTAAAGGATGCTGTTCATAGCTTCTACAATCACCTCCACAGCAATTGCAAACAATAGGAGGACTCCCAATACAGCCCAAATTATAGGATATTTGACGATGGCCATTTGTTCACCGGAATCGATTATAAACTCCAGCAACCAAAATGCCACTACCATAAATATGATGACACGTATATACGATATTCCTGTTTTCATAATAGTTCTTCGTTTTGGTGGTTATTGTCTAATGGAATGTTGCTTACTTCGTTGATGTGTTCTTTTTTGGCAGTAAAAACCCACCAAAAAAGTACGACAAAAAATATGAAGAAGATCAATAAGGATATAATTGGATATACTTCCACTCCATCAATGTTTTCGAGATTTCCTTTGATAAATCGCAACATAGTTATTCGTTTTTAGCTGAAGCTTCAGCATTCGTTTTTACTTTAATATCGGTGCCTAGGCGCTGCAGATATGCAATTACGGCAACCACTTCACGATCTTTCATATCGATAAAATCCAATCCGTTCTCCTGCGCATATAGTTTATCGGCTTCATAGGTCTTCACAAAGTCGGGATCGCTATACAAGTTCTGTTCTATTTTTGCACCTTGTTCATCCATCCAAGACTGTGCATTGGCAATTTCTTCTTCGGTATAGGGAACTCCCAAGCTTACCATTACCTCCATTTTCTTTTCGGTCATGGATTTATCCAATCTTCGCTGAATCAACCATTTATAGGATGGCATAATCGAACCAGATGAGGTGCTTTGTGGATCGTAAAAGTGGTTGAGGTGCCAGTTATCACTGTACTTCCCTCCTACTCGCATCAAGTCGGGACCGGTACGTTTGCTTCCCCATAAGAATGGATGATCGTATACGTATTCCCCGGCTTTGGAATATTCTCCATAGCGTTCTACTTCACTTCTAAAGGGACGTATCATTTGTGAGTGACAGGAAACACATCCTTCTCTAATATAAATATCCCGTCCTTCCAATTCAAGTGGTGTATAGGGTTTTACACTTGAAATTACAGGTACATATTCGTCAACTATTAAAGAAGGAATAATCTGTACCATCCCACCAATTAAGATGGCAATAGTAGCATAAATTGTCAATTTCACAGGACGTCGTTCCAACCAAGTGTGGTAACCTTCGGCAGCAGTTTGCTTTTTAGTAACTCTTTCTAATGGAGCCGCTTCGGCAAGTTCATCGGTCACTTTTTCTCCTTGGCGTACCGTCTGTATAATATTATACAATGCGATAAAAGCACCTATAATAAATAGTGATCCTCCAATGGCACGCATCCAGTACATAGGCATAATCTCACTAACCGTTTCTAAGAAGTTTCCGTAGGTTAGGGTTCCATCCGGGTTGAATTGCTTCCACATAGAAGCTTGAACAAATCCTGCAACATACATAGGTAGCGCATACATAATAATACCCAAGGTACCTATCCAAAAATGCGCATTGGCCAAACCAATTGAATACAAACGGGTTTTGAACAATTTGGGCACTAACCAATAGATCATCCCAAAGGTGAGGAAACCGTTCCACGCCAAGGCACCAACATGCACATGCGCAATGATCCAATCGCTAAAGTGAGCGATTGCATTCACGTTTTTAAGTGAAAGCATGGGGCCTTCAAATGTCGCCATACCATAACCGGTAATGGCAACTACCATAAATTTTAAAACAGGGTCGGTCCGTACCTTATCCCATGCGCCTCGTAATGTGAGCAACCCATTGATCATCCCACCCCAAGAAGGCGCAATAAGCATTACCGAAAAAGCAACACCTAAGTTTTGTGCCCAATCCGGTAAAGACGAATACAATAAATGGTGAGGTCCGGCCCAGATATATATAAATATCAAGGACCAAAAGTGAACGATCGATAATTTATACGAGTAAACAGGTCGGTTCGCCGCTTTGGGAACAAAATAGTACATCAGTCCTAGGAATGGTGTGGTCAAGAAAAACGCCACTGCATTATGTCCGTACCACCACTGCACCAAGGCATCCTGAACACCTGCATACATCGAATAACTTTTCATGGCACTCACCGGAATCTCCATACTATTTACAATATGTAGTACCGCTACTGTCACGAAGGTGGCAAGGTAAAACCAGATAGCAACATACAGGTGACGTTGTCTTCGCTTTAGTATTGTGCCTATCAAGTTAGCTCCAAAAGCTACCCATATTAAGGCAATAGCAATATCAAAAGGCCATTCCAATTCGGCGTACTCCTTTGATGTGGTATAACCTAATGGGAGTGTAATGGCAGCTCCAACAATTATTAATTGCCAACCCCAAAAGTTGAGTTCACTTAAAAAATTACTCCACATCCTCGCTTTTAACAACCGCTGTGTTGAATAATAAATACCCGCAAAAATTGCATTTCCAACGAAGGCAAATATTACGGCGTTGGTATGCAGGGGGCGTAATCGCCCAAAGCTTAACCATGAAATACCATCGGTCATATTGGGGAATAAGAACATATACGCAAGGATTAGTCCAATAGACATCCCTACGATCCCCCAAATAAGGGTGGCCCAGATAAACTTCTTTACGATCTTATTATCGTAATAAAACTGTTCTAATTGCATAGTGTTTCCTGTTTCTCTTGATTATTGATTGGTTTTTGATTTTGTACAGTTTGGGAGTTCTGATCTTTTATTAGTTCATCTTCAAAAAGCATACGAACAGAAGGTGTGTAGGTATCGTCGTACTGACCCGCTCTTACTGAAAAAATAAAAGCCGCAAAGAAGACCAATGCGACAATGACACTAATTGTTAGTAATACATAAATAATACTCATACCTACCCGAATTAAGCCGTAAAATTAGGAGCGTGCTCCACTTTAAAATATGATATTTATCAGCTTTGATTTATTTAGTTTCATTTTAAATTTCTACTCACATACTGCGTTGCCAAGGTAGTAAAAACTACAATACTTATGGAACTCAAAGGCATTAATATTGCCGCAACTACAGGCATTAAATTACCCGTAACAGCAAAAGACAACCCTATTAAGTTGTAGGCCAGCGATAGTATAAAACTCCATTTTATAATTTTGATCGCCTTCTTGGAAAGCTGTAAATAGCTTGTTAGGTATTGAAATCGAGATGCGTCTAAAATACCATCACAGGCAGGAGAAAACACATTGATATCTTCTGAAATTACAATCCCCACATCACTTTGCTTCAAAGCTCCGGCGTCATTTAAACCATCTCCAACCATCATTACATATTTTCCTAATTGCTGAAGGTTTTTTACAAATTCAAGTTTGTCATCCGGTTTTTGATTAAAATAGAGTTCCGTGCCCTTTGGGAGTAGCTGCTCTAATCGTTCTCGCTCTCCTTCATTGTCTCCCGAAAGTACAATCACTTCGCTACCCCGATGAAGTGTTTCGAAAATTTCGGAGACGCCTTCTCTGTACTTATTCTGAAAAATATAACATCCTTTATAGTCATCATTACTACTCACATGCACAGCTGTTTTGGCTAGATTATCTGAGGAAATCGGTGCAGCTATCGAAATATCCTTTTCCACAAAAGCCTTCGACCCAATCTTTAAGCGCATTCCGTTCTGCCTTGCCGAAATTCCCTTCCCGGTCACTTCCTCAAAAGCATCCAATGTCTGAATGTTATTCTTATCCAAAATAGCATACAGCGCACGACTCAATGGGTGATTGGAGGCGCGAAGCGAACTCGTTAAAAGGACTATTTCTTCTTCAGAAAGTAAGATTCCTTCATAGGTGATACTATTTTTTTTATGGGTGGTAAGGGTTCCAGTCTTATCAAAAACAACCGTATCTACCTTTGCCATATGTTCAATGACGGAGGCTTCTTTTAGGTACAATTTATTCCTACCGAAGATGCGTAACATATTCCCAAGAGTAAATGGAGATGCTAATGCTATGGCACAAGGACATGCCACAATCAACACTGCGGTAAACACATTGAACGCCTTTGACGGGTCTACCAGCAACCAAAAAACCGTTGCAATCACTGCAATAGAAAGCACACCAATGGTGAATCGCTTACTAATACTATCGGTAAGCGATTGAAACAGATTGGGTTTTTCACTACTAAAGGCTTCGTTACTCCATAACTGTGTCAAATAACTCTGTGAAATGGGCTTAAGCACTTCCACTTCAAGAATTCCCGCCTGTTGCTTTCCTCCGGCAAATAGTTTATCCCCACTCGTTTTACGCACCAACTCGGCCTCACCGGTTACAAAACTGTAGTCTATGAGTGCATTTCCTTTAATAAGAATGGCATCCACCGGTAATATCTCATTATTGCGAATTAGCAGTCGGTCGCCTTTTGATATTTCATACACTTCCACCTGTTCTTCAGAAATCAACCCGCTTTTAGAACGCAGCAATCTGGTTACGGCAATTGGAAAATACGATTTATAATCACGTTCGAAAGATAAAAAGGCATAGGTTTTTTGCTGAAAGAATTTTCCTAATAATAAGAAGAAAATTAAACCTGTGAGACTGTCGAAAAAACCCGAACCCCAATCGAAAAAAATATCGATAGTACTTCTAATAAATAAAACTGCAATCCCAATGGCGATGGGAACATCTATATTCAAAAATCCCGAGCGGAGTCCTTTGTAGGCAGAAATAAAATAGCCGCGTCCCGAGTAAAACACAACAGGAAGCGAAAAGGCGAACATTAGCCAGCGAAAGACGTGTTTGAACTGATCAAGCCAAAATTCCTGCACTTCAAAATATTCGGGAAACGACAGGAACATGATATTTCCAAACGCAAATCCCGCTATCCCTAATTTGTAGGTGAGGCTTCGGTTATATTCCTTTTTCTTCTTTTGAGAATCTTCTAAGGAGATTGTAGGTTCATATCCTATTCTACTCAGTAGGATCACTAACTCTTTTAACGAAATCTCTTCAGCATTGAATGTAATTCTGACTGTCTTTTCAGGAAAATTAACCTGTGAGGTTTGTACAGCCTTTTGAAGTTTATTCAGATTTTCTAAAACCCAAATACATGAACTACAGTGTATGGATGGAATTGTAAAGGAGACTATCTGAAAGTTTTGATCGTTGAATTCCAGCAGTTTTTCAGCAATCGTCGTGTTGTCTAAATAATCAAATTTCCCTTCTATCGAATTAGGTGAGGTGCCGGGTGTACTTTCGAGATCGTAATAATAACCTAAGTCATTTTCGTGCAGTATATCGTAAACCGTTTTACAGCCATGGCAGCAAAACGACTTTTCGTCTTGTTCGATCTTTATATCTAAGCATTCGTCTCCACAATGAAAGCACGTAACCATCCCATTTAATTTGCTCATTATACCCGGTGCAAAGGTTTTAATTGTTCATCTACTAAAATATGATAAATATCAGAAGGCTACAACCTTATTTAGACAACAATTATTTTTTGTCTTATAGCTACTAAAAGCAAAAGGAGTATCTTCGTATACGAAACTAACAAAGCTTGTCAAGCTGAAAATGTTTGAAACTATGTGTAAAAGATAAATGAGTTATTTCTATGATAAATATCATTTTTTAAGACCTTATATAGGTCAATTTTTGCACCCATTATATTAAATTAGTCCTTTTGAAAAAGACAGCACTTTCGATTCAAATTTTATTCCTTTTCATTAGTATTAACACCTATGCTCAACTTACGGTTGATGCGGAACTTCGCCCTCGTTTTGAGTACCGACATGGTTACAAAACGCTCTTTCCTGACGATGTGGATGCCGCAAGTTTTGTATCACAACGTACTCGCTTAAATGCAGGCTTCACTAACGAAAAGCTAAACTTTTATCTCAGCCTTCAGGATGTTCGAGTTTGGGGAGATGTCCCTCAACTTAATACCGCAGACGAAAATGGATTTTCGGTTCATGAGGCTTGGGGAGAACTTTTATTTAGCCCACAATGGAGAGCCAAAGTAGGACGGCAAGAAATTGTTTATGATGATCACCGAATTTTAGGTAATGTGGGATGGGCACAGCAGGCACGTAGCCATGATGCCGCCCTTATAAAGTTTCAGAAAAATAAATTCGAAGCCCACGCCGGATATGCCTTTAATCAAAATGGAGAAGCGTTGACAGGACATGTTTTAAATGTGAATACCTATAAAAGTCTATTCTATACTTGGTTACATCACGATTGGGACGCCATTGGAGCCAGTTTTTTATTTTTGAATAACGGCCTCCAGTTTATAGATGCTGAAAATGAATCGAACACCGAAACCAGATACAGCCAAACTGTTGGCTCACATCTAACGTATAAAGGAGAAAATCTTCATTTGAACTCGAATTTGTACTACCAATTTGGAAAAGACGTTTCTAATAAGGACCTTAGTGCTTATTTGTTAGGGATTGAGGCCAACTATAAGATAAGTCAGAAAGTAAATTTGGGTTTAGGCGGTGAGCTACAGAGTGGTAATGACAATGGAGTTCCTGCTAATGGAGAAAACAATGCGTTTACACCGTTGTATGGAACCAACCATAAATTTAATGGCTTCATGGATTATTTCTATGTAGGGAATCACATGAACAACGTAGGTCTCGTTGATCTATTCGCCAAGGCAAAACTATCTGCTAGTGAAAAATCGAGCTTTGATGTTGCTTTGCATTATTTTTTAGGAGCGGCTGATATTCCGGGAACAGATTCAAAACAACTTGGGACGGAACTTGATTTTGGGTATTCGTATCAATTTTCTAAGGATATTAATTTAAAAGCCGGATATTCACATATGTTCGCTTCGGAAGGACTTGAAATTATAAAAAACAATTTCGATAATAACACCAACAATTGGGGCTGGATAATGATAACCATCCACCCAACACTATTTAAGACTGAAACTAATAAAACCAACCCGTAAAATAAGATTTATGAAACTAAAATTTTTAAACAATTCAGCATCCTTAGTCGTATTTGCAACCCTGTTAGCATTTATGGTCTCTTCCTGTTTTAACAAACAAGGAGAAAAAGTTTATGAAGACAAAGCGGATATTCCGGTAAGTCAGGAGATGATCGCCGAACTAACCTCACCACCCAATGTACCCACACCGGTTGGTAAAAGAAAAGCCAAGAAACTGATCGTTAAAATGGAAATCCTTGAAGAAGAAGGAGAAATGACCGATGGGGTTCGATATGTATATTGGACATTCGGAGGATCGGTTCCGGGAAGTTTTATTAGAACCCGAGTGGGCGATGAAGTTGAATTCCATTTACAAAACCATCCAGATAATAAATTACCACACAACATTGATTTACATGCAGTAACAGGCCCCGGTGGTGGTGCAGAATCCTCTTTTGTAGCGCCTGGTCATGAAAAAGTGTTTTCTTTTAAGACCTTAAATCCTGGACTCTACGTCTATCACTGCGCAACAGCTCCAGTTGGAATGCATATTGCTAACGGAATGTACGGTTTGATTTTAGTAGAACCAGAAGGCGGTTTATCAATTGTAGATAAAGAGTATTACGTCATGCAAGGTGATTTTTATACAAAAGGTGCGAATGGCGAGCGTGGTTTGCAACCCTTTGATATGCAAAAAGCTGTAGATGAAAAAGCAGATTATGTGGTGTTTAATGGCAAGGTGGGAGCACTTACTGGAGACAATGCCATTACAGCAAAAGTTGGCGAAACCGTTAGACTCTTTGTTGGAAATGGAGGCCCAGGTTTAGTATCTTCTTTTCATGTTATTGGTGAAATATTTGATAAAGTACATGTTGAGGGAGGAGATTTGATCAATGAAAATGTACAAACCACTTTAATTCCAGCTGGTGGCGCTGCCATAGTAGAATTTCGCGTCGATGTACCCGGAACTTTAATCCTAGTTGATCACTCCATCTTTAGAGCATTCAATAAAGGTGCTTTAGGAATGCTAAAAGTAGAAGGTGAAGAAAATAAAAAAATATATTCCGGTGAACTTAAAGATGGTATCTACTTACCTGAAGGACCAGGTATACAAGAAATGCCTGAAACTGGCGAAGTTGTAGCGTCCGAAATTCCAGCAAAATCTTTTGAAGAAAAAATGGAATTTGGTAAACAAGCATATATGCAAACCTGTTTTGCATGTCACCAAGCCGAGGGACAAGGAATACCAAATGCCTTCCCTCCACTGGCTAAATCGGATTATCTAAACGCAGATGTGAATCGAGCTATTGATATTATCTTAAACGGTTTAACGGGCGAAATAACCGTAAACGGGCAAAAGTACAACAGTGTAATGACACGGCAGAATCTCAGCGATGATGAAGTTGCCAATGTACTTACCTATGTCTATAACAGCTGGGGCAACTCGAAAAAAGAAGTTACACCGGCCATGGTAAAAAGCAGACGAAACGCACAATAATTATATGATAATATGAACCTCTTTCAAAAAACAATCGTTATTCTAATTTGTGGTTTTCTTTCCGGAAACGGGGTCGCGCAACCGCAGAATATGGTGACTGTTATGGAAGGGGTTTATATTCCATTATATGGGGTAGATTCTATGGCAGTAAAAGTAGCATCATTCCATATGGATGTCTATCCTGTTACCAATAGCGAATACCTTGCCTTTGTTCAAAAATTTCCAACTTGGAAAAAGAGTCAGGTCAAAAGGTTGTTTGCAAACAAAAGTTATCTCACCGGCTGGCCCAATGACGATAGTTTTGGCGATCAATTACAACCCAATGCACCCGTGACGAATATTTCTTGGTTTGCAGCTAAAAAGTATTGCGAATGCCAAGGGAAACGACTACCAACCATCGATGAATGGGAATATGCTGCCATGGCCGATGAAAGTACGGCAGATGCAAGAAAAAAGAAAAGCTATAATCAATTTATTTTGGGCTGGTACGAACGGAGAAACACCTACAATGAAGCGATAGGCTCCACTTTTAAAAATTACTGGGGCATTTACGATCTACACGGATTGGTGTGGGAATGGACAAGTGATTTCAACTCGGTGCTTATTTCTGGGGAGTCCCGGAAAGATGTGGATAAGGATAGTAATCTTTTTTGCGGAAGTGCAGCTGTAGGTGCTTCAGATCTAATGAATTATGCCGCCTTTATGCGATATGCCTTCAGAGGGAGTATTAAAGCAAATTATTCAATTAAAAATTTAGGTTTTCGATGTGTAAAAGATGTTGAGGACCAACCCTAATTTTTTCGGAAAAAAATGAAATACATAATAAGACATATTCTATTTATATTAGTGATACCCGCATTATTTACCTCGTGCAAGGACAAAAATTCGGAAGTAATCGCTGAAGCTTCAGTTACAGATACAGCTATTTCTGAATTATCCATTTACAATTTACCCTCGGTCTGGACAACTCAGAATAACGAAGCGATTGAACTAAAAGAATTGAACGGAGATGTGTTGGTGATGGTTATGATCTATACATCCTGCACGGCCGCATGCCCTCGACTGATTGCCGATATGCGGGCGATTGAAGCACAAGTCCCCGATTCGAAAAAAGGAAATGTCAAGTACGTTTTTATAAGTATCGATCCGGCTACCGATACACCACAACGACTAAAAGCATTCGCTATCGAAAATGATATGGATGACGAAAAATGGATCTTCTTACGGGGCACTGAAGAAGACACCCGCGAATTTGCAGCCGTATTGGCCGTAAATTACAAGAAAATATCACCTATGGACTTTTCGCATTCAAATATTATCAGCGTTTTTAACCAAAAAGGTGAGCTCGTACACCAAAAAGAAGGTCTGGGTGTTAATAATAAGGAAACTGTTGAAAAAATTGTTGAAACCGCACGTTAAGTGCATAAATTGTTAGTTATGAATATTACAAAAGATAAAACCGTAGCACAGGTAGTTACCGAAAACATTAAAGCTTCTCATGTATTTAAAAAATACAACATTGACTTTTGTTGTGGCGGTGGTGTTTCCATCGAAAAGGTTTGTGAGAAAAAAGGATTGGATTACAATACATTATTGCAAGAACTACAAGAAGTGAATGTGTCTGCTGAAGACAATAACGATTACAATCGATGGACGCTTCCTTTTTTGATCGACTATATCGAAAATGTACATCACAATTATGTAGAAGAAAGCACGCCGATGCTGCTTTTGTACGCTGCCAAGGTAGCCAAAGTGCATGGGCACCATTATACCGAGGTTGTAGAAATAGATAGACTATTTCAATTAGCTGCCAAGGAATTGGCCGGACATATGAAAAAGGAGGAATTAGTACTATTCCCTTATATCAAGCAGTTGGTAAAGGCTGAAAAAGAAAATAGCACCCCACCCAATGCACACTTTGGATCCGTTCAGAACCCTATTCATATGATGGAAAGTGAACACGAAGAAGTTGGCGATATTTTTAAAGAAATTGCCCGTCTCACAAATAATTACACCCCACCGGAAGGAGCTTGTAATACATTTAGAGCCTTGTACGATAAGCTGGATGAATTTGAGCAAGATCTGCACAAACACATTCACCTAGAAAACAACATTCTACATCCAAAAGCCCTACGCCTTGAGGAAAAGTTGAAAAACTAGTATGTACATATAATTTAAAAAGAGGCTGCTCGAAAAGAAAAAACTTGTCATTCTGAATTTAATTCAGAATCTTATAGCATTGATTGCCAATAGTTGTTAGAAACTGAATCAAGTTCAATTTGACAAAAACACAACTTTTCAAACCGCCTCTTTTTAGTTTTGTATAGTAACTCATGGATTTAAAAAAGCACGTACAAATTGCGCTTGGCTATTTCTTAATCATAGCCGTATTAGGGCTTGTACTAAGGTTATTCCAAGTGGTGGATATTCCGGCCAATTATCGGTTTGTTGTGCATACCCACTCACATATCGCCCTATTAGGATGGGTATACACGGCTATCACGACCCTGCTCTACTTTCACTATGTAAAAGATAAACCCATCGCTAAGAAATACAGACGTATTTTTTGGAGTACACAACTTACCATAGTAGGTATGTTGGTTTCCTTTCCTTTTACCGGCTATGCATTTTTCTCAATCCTGTTTTCAACCCTTTTCTTACTGGCGTCTTATTGGTTTACTTATTTTTTTCTGAAGCAAATAGATGCCGATCAAAAGCAGCGGCAATCCTTCAAATTAATTCGTGTTGCCCTCTGGTTTATGATTCTTTCTAGTATAGGCCCTTGGGCTTTGGGAGGTATTATGACGACTCTGGGAAGCAGTTCTCCCTGGTACCGAAACGCTATCTATTTCTTTTTACACTTTCAATATAACGGCTGGTTTATAGTTGCGCTTTGTGGTTTTTTATTTGTAGTCTTAGAGAGGTATAAGCTCTCGCTTTCAAAAAAGTCGTTCCGTGTTTTTTTTCTATTGCTGAATTGGGGGGTACTACTCAGCTTTTTCCTATCGGTATTGTGGATGAAACCTCATCCTGTCTTTTATATATTGGCAGGCGTAGGAGGCGTTTTACAACTGGCAGCCTTCGGAATATTATTCCGAAAAATATATACATCGTTCCAGCGGTTAAAGGAACAACTTTCTTTACCCATAACAAGGCTCTTAATTGCTTCCGGTATCTTTTTACTGGTAAAATTGATCGCGCAATTGATTGGTGCCTTTCCTGAAGCAGCCCAATCTATTTCAGCCAATATCGATCTGGTCATCAGCTACCTCCATTGGACATTTTTAGGAGTTGTGAGTGTCGCATTATTAGCCTTTCTGAATTCAGCTAAACTAATCTATATACCGAAACTGAGTATTCCCTTATACCTTTTTGGTTTTTTAGCTACCGAAACACTTATCTTCTACAAGGGTATCCTCGTATGGATAGGTGGGTCACTTAGCGCGAATTATCACTACTTTCTGACTTTCGCCAGTATATCCCTTGTTTTGGCCATAGGCTGGGTTTTTATGGCGCAATTTTCGAGTAAAAATCGTTAGACCTCTTTTAGTGCGCCTTTTGCAATAACAGGAATCAATGCCAGTAGTTCTTTAATTATAGCCTGTCCTCGGTCTTGGTTATACCAGCGCTGTAATTCTTCTTTAAACGCTGCATCAATTTTTCCATGCGTCGTCTTGTAATCGGTTACCATTTGTGTTGCGGCATTTGAGCGCGGTCCCCAGTCCCCCAACACTTCCATATGTTCGTCCAAAATAATTAGCTTCGGAATAGATCGAGATCCATTGGTTAAAAATGCGTCCATAAGATCGAGATAATCGTCTCGAAGTACTATTTTCAAATCTATGTGTGGAGATGTTTCTGCTATTCGGTGCAATAAGGGGAGCGTTTGTGCTCCATCACCACACCATGGCTCTGTAATAACAAGCCAGGTTTGTTTTTGTGTCAGGCTCCTAAATTGCTTGGCTTGAATATCGGTCAGGAAAAAGGTTTTGTCCAAACGTTTACTTCTACTAAAATTCAATTTTGTGTATGTAATCTTTTCGGTTGTCGATTCGCCTGTTGTGCGGCCGGCCTCAACCAATCGCTTAAAAAGTGAGTTATATTCAGCATAGGTCATTCCAGCCTTTACAGCTTCAGTGATCAATTTTTCCATAAGATTTTGTCTTTTTTATTAAATTATCCATATTAAAATATCCTCCCCTATTTTCAGTACGACTCAGTGATTGATCAATAATCATGTGTGCTACGTTTACCATATTTCGCAGTTCACAAAGGGAGGTGTTTAATTTGTGTTTTTGATAAAGCCTTTCGGTTTCGACATATAGTTTATCCAGCTCTGTTGATGCTTTTTGTAATTCTGCATTACTTCTCAGGATACCGACATATCGCCGCATTAATTTTTGTAATTTTTTTATCTTTTTTTGAAGTATTTTATGTTCTTCCAAGAAGACAACGCCCTCATCATTCCAATATGGAATGCTAATGGTCGATGAAGACAACGAATACTTACAGTGGTATTCAAAGATATTATGCGCATACACTAAGGCCTCTAAAAGTGAGTTCGATGCGAGTCGGTTAGCACCGTGCAGACCTGTTCTCGAACATTCCCCGCAAGCGAATAAATTTAATACAGAAGTCCTGCCGTGTACATCAACTTCAACACCGCCACATACATAATGCGCTGCCGGTACTACCGGAATCCAATCTTTAGAAAGTATTATTCCTTTACTTTTGCAGGTTTCGGAGATCGTTGGGAACTCATGTTCAAACTCAGCTATATTCAGATGCGTGCAATCCAAATACACACAGGTATCTCCTAATTTTTTTAATTCAGAATCGATAGCTCGCGAAACAATATCTCGCGATGCCAATTCGGCCCGGGGGTCATACCGCAACATAAATCGTTCGCCTTTCCCATTTCGAAGCAAAGCTCCAAAACCACGAACCGCCTCCGAGATTAAGAAGGAAGCACCTTCTTTGCCATCATACAATGCCGTTGGATGAAATTGTATAAATTCCATATCCTTGATGCGAGCCTTTGCCCGATATGCCATAGCGATTCCATCGCCAGTGGCTACCGCAGGATTTGTGGTATGCCCATACACCTGTCCCAAACCACCGGCCGCCAGGGTTGTGGTATCCGATTTAATCGTTATTATGTTTCCTGAGATCTGATCCATCACATAGGCGCCATAACAGGAAATACGATCTGTTTTTGCATCCAACAGATGGTGTTCGGTTATAAGGTCTACGGCAAAATGATGCGGCAGAAGTATCACATTCGAAAGTTGGTGTGCTTTTTCAAGCAGGGCACGTTCAATTTCGAAACCGGTCATGTCTTTATGATGTAGCACCCGGTCTTCGGAATGCCCTCCTTCTCTTCCCAAAGCGACTTTTCCAGAAGTATCCCTATCGAATCTCGCACCCCATTCCATAAGCTCGTACAATCGTTTGGGGCCTTCTTTTATCACCATTTCCACCACTTTCTTATCACACAGGCCATCGCCCGCCTGAAGCGTATCGATTATATGTTTCTGAAAGGAGTCCTCTTCTGCATTAAAGACAGCAGCTACACCACCTTGAGCGTATTTGGTATTGGACTCAGATTCGTTAGATTTGGTAACTATGGTTACCCTTTTATTTGGAAAAGTTGAAGCCAATTTTACTGCCAACGTCAATCCCGCCACTCCAGAGCCTATAACAAGAAAATTAGTTTCTACCATCTTATTTTGATAAGGCAAGCATACGTTCAATAGGAAGCAAGGCGCGTTTTCTGACCTCCTCAGGTACCTCAATTTGAGGTGTTTCATGCAATAAGCAGTCGTATAATTTTTGAAGAGTGTTTAGCTTCATGAAGGCACATTCACTGCAGGCACAGGTATTGTCTTCTTCGGCAGGGGCGGGAATTAACACTGCATTAGGAACTTCCTGCTGCATTTTATGAAGAATACCGGCTTCGGTCGCGACGATAAATTTTTCAGAAGGATGTTCCTTCACATAATTGATCATTCCTGCGGTGGATCCTATATAGGTTGCTGTATCGAGGATATGGGTTTCAGATTCGGGATGTGCTATAATCTTCGCACCGGGATGTTCTTTGTACAAGCTGAGTAATTTTTCAATGGAAAACGCTTCATGGACTATACACGAACCGTCCCACAATACCAATTCCCTACCGGCTTCTTTCTGAATATATTTTCCTAAGTTCTTATCGGGTGCGAAAATAATGGGTACCTCTTTCGGAATTGAATTTACAATTTTCAAGGCATTGGAAGAAGTACAAACTATATCACTCATCGCTTTGATCTCTGCGGAGCAATTAATATATGTGATCACTACATGATGGGGATGTGCATTTATAAATTCTGAAAATGCTTTTGGCGGGCATGAATCTGCCAAGGAACAACCCGCATTCAGGTCGGGGAGTACAACTTTTTTTGAAGGATTTAGGATTTTTGCGGTTTCTGCCATGAAATGCACTCCTGCAAAGACAATGAGATCAGCATCAGTTTCAGCTGCTTTTTGGGACAACCCTAAACTGTCTCCCACATAATCGGCTATCTCTTGAATTTCGGGTTGCTGATAATAATGCGCGAGGATAACTGCGTTCTTCTCCTTTTTCAGCTGTAATATATCATCTACCAAACTCATTATCAAAATCGATTAAGAATCTATAAACCGCAAAATTAAATAGATTTACAGGTGAAATATATGATAAAAATCATACTTTAGATAATCAAAAGATTCAATAATAACAAGCAATTACAAGGGATACATAAAGAATAAAGGACTAATCACTCTTTTTAGTTATATTTGAAATCACAAAACAAGATCACATGTTATCAAATGCATCTAAATATGCCATACGATCCATCCTCTATTTGGCTACAAATAGTTCTGAAGATCACAAAATAAGTGTGAAGGTCATTGCAGAAGATCTAGAAACCCCACAGTCTTTTTTAGCCAAATTATTACAACAATTAACCACTAACAAGCTAGTCTCATCTGCCAAAGGTCCGCATGGAGGGTTTTATTTAAGCGCAAAAAACCGAAAGAAATCACTTTGGGATATCATAAAATGTATTGACGGAGGTGAAAAATTCAATCAGTGTTTTTTAGGCCTATCCGAGTGTAATGATGTAAATCCATGTCCGGCACATGCAATCGTGTCACCATTTAAGAAACAAATACTTGAAAATTTCCGAGATAAAACCATCGGGCAATATGCAGACGAATCCCTTGAAAAAGGAACGTATCTTACGCTAAAGGAGCTTGAAATTTGATCGTTTTAGTTAGCGCTTTATCTTCCTCAAAAATTCCTTCAAAATTGGGAATGAGATCATGCACAGAGCAATGACAAGCCCTGTCCCAAAAACAAAAATTAAGATATAGACTGTCATCATCGCATCCTGCATTTCAGAAAATAGGCCTTTTTTCGAAAAATACATCCAATAGCTTTTTTTAATTCCTGCTGTCAATAGGGAACACCAAAAAAAGAAAAGCGTAATATTAAATAATTGCAGGCCTCTTCGCAAAGAAAACTGATTGGTGTTGAATGTGGGATTCAGCTTTCCCAATATAAAAAGAAGGGCCGAAAATAAGATCGTTGTATTAATACCGATGGTTGTTCCCATAGAATGTGCCACGGTAATATGAGTGCCATGTGTAAAGAAATTGATGGCCGGAATGGAAAATAGAATTGCCAAAATTAGGTTCAATAAAATCCACACATCGGCAGACATCATAAACCGGGTTGCCATTGGATGATTTTCGAGCTTAACCTTTGGTAAGGATCGTTTCCAATTATAAATGATAGACGCCAAAACAATCCATTCGGTCATACTTACCGCATAGGCCACATAGCGAATCCACGGTTGGATGGGTAAAAAGTAGGTATGATGTGCCCACCCAAACATTAAATTGGTCAGTCCTAAAAAATAAAAAAAGAAGACGGTCTTACTCTTCGCCATTTTCTGGTCTCCCTTTATTTTAGACATCACGTAGATGGAAATTCCATATACCAACATATTCCAGGATCCGGTAAAGGAGCCATACGATTTCCACTGCACCGACATATCCCTAATAAAATTCTCTCTGAAATATTCAAAAACCCATACATGAGCTTCGGTGAGGTGATAGATCATAAAAACTATACCCGTACCCCACATCCAGTAATATACCGGCCATCCCGAAACCGCTTTCCGAAGTGTTTTAAAATAGTTAATCCCAAACAGCACCCAACCCAATAGAATAGGAATCATGATGACAGGACCGAATGCAAAATACTCTCGGCCTTCTGTATAACCTACCAGATACGAAATATAAATGGCCAAGCCCGTTAACGCAAAGATCCAAAAATGTGCTTTTAAAAGTCGGTCTGAGTAGAGCTTCAATCGCTCCACATACACCAAAAAAAAGTAAATACTTCCTGTAGCACTAAGTATAATCCAAGAAATTACAGAGGTTACATGAAAAGGGCGTAATTTTGAAAAGGGGATGTATTCTTTTAGAAATTCGGGAAAAACATATTGTAGGGAGGCACACAAACCGAAAGTGATTCCAAGTAACAAGGATATAAGGGCAAAAGCTAAAAAGTACAGTGGAAGTTTAGTCTTCATATTTATACTTGATGTTTACCCACCCCGAAGGCTCAATACTAGCATCAAAAATGGGATAATATCCAGTTTTATCGATTATGCGTAAATATTCGATGATGGCTTCTTTTTCTGACTCATTAAAATGAAATTGGGGCATCGTCTTTACCCCACTATTTAAAAAGGCATTAATATATACCGGTCCCTTATCTGGGTGAGAATACACATTGGTAAGATCCGGTCCCAAATAGCCTCCCAGGCCATACAATTGATGACAGGACCAGCAATTGTTTTTTTGCCATAATAGCTGCCCTTCCATCGCCATTGGAGATAACTCAACCTTTGCAGTATATCCTTCATTGGTATAAATAATATAATTGTACACTAAAAACAGTGCAATTAATATTGCAATAATAACAATGTACTTTTTAGTATCGGTCGGCATCTTTAGTAGCTGTAATCGGGCTTTAAAAGTAGAGAAATAGCCAAATTCCAAATATGACATTTATCAGTTATTTGAGCTGTTTGATTTCAGAGTTATTTTATTCCTTTACATGATTTTTATCATGCTACAGTCAATTTACCTTTCCTAGCTTTACAGATTATTACACCGAACACATGCTGAACGAACAACTTCTTTCTCCAAAAAGTATTGCGGTTATTGGCGCTTCCAACAATATTAGAAAACCGGGAGGGAAAATGCTGAAAAATATTATCGATGGCGGTTACAAGGGCAGATTGACAGTGGTAAACCCAAAAGAGAAAAACGTCCAAGGTGTAAAAAGTTATGCTAGTACCGAAGCTTTGCCCGAAACCGATCTCGCGATTTTGGCAATTCCTTCAAACTATTGTTTAGAAGCGGTTACTATACTTGCGAAACAAAAAAAAACCAAAGCCTTTATCATTATTTCCGCAGGTTTTGGCGAAGCCGATGCCAAAGGTTCACAATTGGAGAAACAAATTTCGGAAGTGGTAAACAGTGTGAATGGTTGTTTGATTGGCCCAAATTGTATCGGAGTAATCACACAAACCTATAAGGGGGTCTTTACCTCTCCCATTCCTGTTTTCAATAAAAAAGGCTGTGATCTTATCTCGGGATCGGGGGCGACGGCTGTTTTTATTATGGAGGCCGGTATGGCGTTGGGCGTTACCTTTGCCAATATATTTTCTATTGGAAACGGGTCTCAAACCAGTGCCGAGGATGTTTTAGAATATATGGATATCCATTTTGACCCTTCAAATGATCCTAGGGTAAAACTATTATATCTCGAAACCATCAAGGATCCTAAAAAATTACTTAAGCACGCCTCCTCTTTAATTAATAAAGGAGCGAAGATTGCGGCGATTAAAGCAGGAAGTACAAAGGAGGGTAGTCGGGCTGCTACTTCTCACACCGGCGCTTTGGCGAGCAGCGATATGACCGTCCGTGCACTGTTTAATAAGGCGGGTATAGTATATTGTAGCAGCAGGGAGCAACTGTTAAGTGTCGCCTCTATTTTTTACTACAAACCCCTCAAGGGTAAGAACATCGCGATTATCACTCACGCAGGAGGCTCGGCTGTTATGTTGGCCGATGAACTTTCAAAAGGAGGACTAGAAGTCCCGGAAATTAGTGGGGCCGAAGCCCAAACACTTAAAGGGTTTCTGTATCCGGGTTCTTCGGTAGGAAATCCCATCGACTTTCTGGCAACAGGTACTGCCGAACAACTAAGTATTATTATAGATTACTGTGAGCATAAATTCAATTTTATTGACGCCATGGTGGTTGTTTTTGGAAGTCCTGGCCTGTTCGATGTAGAAAACGTATATAACGTATTGAGTGTAAAACTCGACATTTGTACCAAACCAATTTTTCCGGTATTACCATCGGTAATCAACGCACAAAAGGAAATACAGACATTTTTAGCGAAAGGGAATGTTAACTTCCCGGACGAAGTAGTTCTGGGGAAAGCACTAGCACAGGTATACAACACCCCCGAACCGGCTTCAGAAGAAATTAAAACGCCTCTTTTAGATACATTACAGATCCGAAGCATCATCAACACCGCTTCAAATGGTTATCTGGACCCGGAAACAACCGGACAACTCATCGATGCTTCGGGGATCTCAAGAGTGCTAGAAATAGTAGAAAACTCAAAAACTGCATTCCTTTCGGCCATAAAAAAAATAGACTTTCCATTGGTGTTGAAAGTCGTTGGACCCATACACAAATCGGATGCCAAAGGGGTCCATTTAAATATTACCTCTTCCGAAGAGGCAGCTGTAATATTTGACCAATTGATGGAAATTGAAGATGCTGTGGCCGTCATGGCACAACCACAGCTTGTTGGCTTAGAATTGTTTGTGGGTGTTGTAAAAGAACCCGGATTTGACCATACCATACTCTGTGGTTTAGGCGGGATCTTTATTGAAGTTTTAAATGATGTCGCCGCCGGCCTGAGCCCTATTTCTAGAAAAGAAGCAACTACCATGATCCAGTCGTTGCGTGGGTATAAATTACTGCAAGGCCTACGTGGAAAAGAAGGCATTCAAGAGTCACAACTTATTGATATCATCCTTCGGCTATCTGCTCTGGTGCGTATCGCGCCCGAGATTGTCGAAATGGACATCAATCCATTAATTGGTACGAAGCGAGCCATAACGGCTGTGGATGTTCGGATTAAAATTGAAAAAGATTTGGACGCCCCGACTTCAAATTAGTACAATCACAACAAGTAAGATCGCCACAAAGAAAAGTACAAGTATTTTCCAAAAGAGATGCGCCTTCTTTAATTCCATAAAATTGAATGCGACTCCCATAAATTTCAGAAATGCAAGTCCTACAATAAGTAAGGTGGTATAACGCAATTCGAGATATGCACATAAGGTTGACAAGACGGTAAGTGCCATTAGCGCGAGCCAGGTATAATTGAATGATTTTTCCATTGTTAAAAAAGTAGATAAATGATGGGAAATAGCAATAACCAAATGAGGTCACATAGGTGCCAAAAGGTGGCTGCGGCTTCAAAATCTTCTGTTTTTACTTCGTTAGGGCGTTTTCGCAAACCCCTACCCATACTCCCTAAAATCACAATTCCAACCAATACATGTACCACATGAAAAAGGGTCAGCATCCAGTAATAGGAAAAAAAAGTATCGAAGCTCATGGTTAAACCGGCGGTTATCTTTTCGTAATATTCCACGCCTTTTAAGAGAAGGAATAGGATTCCTCCCAATACTGTAAGTTTTAAAAAGAACCGACTTCTATTAAAATTCTTCCGTTTAAAAAAATGAACCGATTGCGCCATACACCATCCACTGCTCAACAAAAACAGCGTATTTACCGCGCCAAAAGTTGTATTGAGGAGCAAACGGGATTCATGAAATTCTTGGGGCGTTTCCGAAGCATTTATCGCCATAAAAACCAAGGCGATTCCAAAGGTGAGCAGTTCGAGGTAAATAATGATCCACAGCAAGATACCGCCAGGTGGGTAGTAAATATTTTTATAATCTATTTTAAGTTGTTCCATTCCCTAGCTTTGGTGTTTAATTTTATCGTACAATTTTACAAGGGCATGTAACAATTCTACCGGTGTGGTTAATATTTGATAATGATTTTGTCCAAACATTTGTGGCAGATAATACTTTGCCTGTGCCTCAATTGCAAGTGCATACGAATTAATACCGCGTTGGTTCAATTCGCGTAAGGCCTGTTTTACATCGTTGATTCCGTATTTCCCTTCGTACTTGTCGTAATCGTTTGGTTTTCCATCCGAAAGCAGGATAACCCATTTGTTCTTGGTATTGCGTTGATCCATTAAAGCACCCGAATGCCGTAAGGCTGCCCCTATGCGCGTGTATCCACTGGGCTGAATGGCTCCTATGCGATGCTTGGCTTTGTTCCAATCTTCATCAAAGCCTTTCAATGTTAAATAGGTACTGTAATTTCGGGTTTTTGAATAAAAACAGTCAATAGCGAAATCCACATTGAATTCGTTTAAAATCTCTCCAAAAATAATAGACACCTGCTTTTCCACATCGATCACTTTATTTCCAGCGGCATAGCCGTCACTGGACAGACTATTGTCCAATAGCATAAGGATGGAAAGATCCTTTTCCTTTTTTCGCTTTGAAAGGTATATTTTTTCTGAAGGGGTATGCCCGGTATGCACATCGACAAACAGATCGGTTATGGCATCGAGATCAAACTCCTCTCCATCGGTCTGACGTCTTTGTTGACGGTATTTATTGTTGACAGAAGTGAGCATTTTACGAAGTCCCATAAGTGTTGACCCATTTTCCTGAAGCGTTTTTTTATAATAGGCGCCGTCTGTTTCGGTTTGGGTTTTTGGATACACCTTACAAAAATTCGGTTTATAGTTGCGCTTTACATAATTCCACTCGTCGTAGGAATAATAAAATTCTTCAGAAGGCACCTCAGCACTCTCCGATATGGTGGTATTCTCAATAAAATCTGCTTGATAAATAGAATGAGTAGGATCGTCTACTCTCACCGTATGTTTCATGTTTAGATCCTCCAAGGCATTGGCATGATCGTCCAACTCATCGTCTCCATCAAAATCGCGCCAGCCACCTTCCCATTCTTCGGCAGTTTCCACCTTTTCGAAGTTATGGGTCAACACATAGTCATCCTGCGCCTTTTTATCAATTTCTAAGGAGGTAATCTCCTCTACCGCATTCGCTTTCAAGATCGTATTTATTTCTTCCTGAATGGCCGTTTTTACGTTTTCTGAAATCTGCTGAAGCACCTTCTTTTTGGTCGCTTCCGGATCGTTTTGCATCCACTTTCCGTAGATGTACGAATAGTCTGGCGGGTTTTTACCCGAAGCTTTTTTCTGAAATAATTGTATTAAATCGTCATGCACTGTTTCGGTCACAGGAAATTGATCGAATAATTCCTGAAGCACTTTTTCGGAAGTTTCCAAAGCATTGTCTCGGGCATCCTCGAGCGTGTATTCCTGACCCGAAACAAAATTAAATCGCTCGTTTTTCTGAATCGCCAAGTACAATATCCTGAACAGGTAGAACAGGGTATTTTTTTCGGCACTATCAAATTCCGCAAAGCGAATAGGCAAGAAAAAGTTGTTGTTTTTATAGCCTCCTTCGCGTTCGGCGGGAAATATCTCAATAGGATGTCCGGTTACAGCCCGCGCCAGTAATGTAAGTCTGGGTTTTATTTGTTCTAAGAGAATGGCGTGCTTTTCGGCCTCTTTAGCACTCTTTCGCTTATTTTTAAGGAATTTGGCAACCTTAGAAAACAGAAATTCATCGGGCTCAAACATATAGCAGGGCTTAAATCATTAAATCACATAGATCTGTGAGCGCCTGTGTAATTTCGACATCATCGGTAAGCGGCTCTACTATGGCAACTTTAACAGACAGGCGTTTGGGCAAACCGGTATGAATTAGTTTGGCTGCGTCAACGAGCAAACGAGTTGAAACGGTTTCAGTAAGACCTAACTCGGTTAGGTTTCTAATTTTATTGGCAATGTTCACCAATTTCTTGGCTATATCTAACGAGATCTCTGTTTCGGCAGAAACAATTTCGGCTTCATCTTTAGGTTTTGGATAGGCAAAAGAAAGTGCTACAAATCGTTGCCTTGTAGATGGTTTTAGTTCTTTAAACCCTTTTTGGTATCCCGGATTAAAAGAAGCCACCAACATAAAATTAGGATGGGCTTTAATAGTAACACCTAATTTATCTATATATAATTCTTTTCTGTGATCGGTAAGTGAATGGATAGCAACAATCACATCGGGACGTGCTTCGGCAATTTCATCTAAATACAAAATTGCACCTTCTTTTACTGCCCGTGTTAATGGTCCGTCTATCCAAACCGTTTCGGCACCCCTAATAATATAACGACCTATTAGATCTGTGGAGGAAGTTTCCTCATGGCATGAAATTGTAATCAATGGCATATCGAGTTCGTGTGCCATAAATTCAACAAATCTTGTTTTACCGGTCCCTGTAGGGCCTTTCAATAGTACGGGCAGCTTATTTGCAAAGGATTGCTGAAAGACTTCAATCTCACGATCTATAGCCTTGTAGAAGGGTGTAATAATATCTTTTGATGCATTGTACATAGTCTTCTTATTTTGAACTGTTTCAATATCTGAAGTTGTATTCTGTGTCATTTAATTTTACTTTTAAAAGGCCCGGATAAGCACACTTCAATGAAATGAATCACGTCAGTTATCAGGTATGAGTCTATGCCTATTTCGGACCTTTTTTTGAATTAGCCAAGCATAATTTAAGTTTCAATCTTTTCTAAAGCCTCGTCGTTTGGACGGCCGTGTTTTATAAAATCAATGATATAGGCAATAATTCCAATTGTAAACAATGAGGCACAAAGAATAAGCACCACGAAATGAATGCTAATTTCTTCCTGTACAGCCATAAAGTCCATTTTAAACTTGCGTTCTAGGTATACCTGCGCTACGCCGGCTACACCAAAGGCTACTGTCATTCCTATCATTCCTATATTTGCGGTCCAGAAGGCAATTCGACCCCGAACTCCGTCGTAAAGCTTTCTACCGGTCATATTAGGTAATGAATAACTTATAATAGCCAGTACAATCATGGCATAAGCCCCCCAAAAAGCAAGGTGACCATGCATAGCTGTTACCAAGGTTCCGTGTGTATAAAGGTTGGTTTGTGGTAAGGTATGCGCAAACCCCAATAATCCTGCTCCCACAAACGATACGATTGCAGATCCCAATGTCCAGAACAAAGCAATTTTATTGGGGTGTTTCTTTTCTCCTTTTCGATACATATTTACAGCAAACAGAGCCATCGCCAAGAAGGCTAGCGGCTCTAGAGCCGAGAAAATACCTCCAACAACAAGCCAAATTTTATTGACTCCTATGTAATAATAGTGGTGTCCCGTTCCTAAAATTCCTGAAAGAAAGGTAAGACCAACGATTACATACAACCATTTTTCAATGACTTCTCTATCGACTCCCGTGAGTTTGATTAGCAGGAAGGCCAGAATACCTCCCATAATCAATTCCCATACGCCTTCAACCCATAGGTGCACCACCCACCAGCGGAAGAATGAATCGGTTACCTGACTATCGAAAGGCAGCATTCCCGGTATATATAACAAGGCCGCAAAAAGCAAGCCCATAGAAAGCACCAGGGCGGTCGTTGTTTTTCGTTTTCCCTTAAACAAGGTGGTTAATATGAGCCCCAGAAATAGCAAGACATTAGCTACTACCAAGTAATCCAGTTGTCTAGGGATTTCTAAAAATTTCCGCCCTTCCCACCAATTGAAGTGGTAGCCAACAATAGCAGCAACACCTACCAAAGCTAGAGATATAAGCTGAACATATGCTAATTTTACACTAACCAGCTCACGCTGCGCCTCTTCGGGGATAATGTAATAGGCAGCCCCCATAAACCCGGATAATAGCCAAACGACCAATAGATTAGTATGGACCGCTCTGGCCGTATTAAAGGGGATAAAATCGTGTAAGCCATCCATGCCAATTCTGGCAAAACCCATGATGAATCCATAAGTAAGTTGTAAAATGAGCAATAGCATCGATAAGGCAAAAAACCAATATGCTACTTTTTGTGATTTGTATTTCATGGTAGTTAGTTTAGTTGTTATCTATTGATTTTTCATCTTTTGCAAGCGGTGATACCACTCGATCGAAACCGTTGAGATCGATACCGCCTATCCATTCGAAAAAGGCAATTACGTCCATGGCTTCCTCTTCCGAGAAACCATAGGCCACCATTTTACGGCCGTTAGGAGCCCATGCGTTTGGTGTCATAAGGACTGCTTTAACATATCCTTCTCCTCTGCGCTCCATTACTTTGGTCAACTCGGGTGCATAATATGCGCCTTCGCCTAAAATAGTATGACATCCCATACAATTGTTGGCTTCCCAAATTTGCTTTCCTCGAACAACTTGTTCGGTAATACCCTCGTAATTGGTTTGATCTTGCCCCTTGCTAAATGAGAAGATGGTCAGTCCTATGAACACTAAAAAAGTGACTAATGTTCCTCCGAGAAAGAAGGCTCGGGCCTGTTTTTTTGATAACATAGAAATAGATTGGTTAATTAATATTAAAAGACCTTTTTATCTTTATTACAAATATTCAGATTTTATTAAATATCAAAATATGACAATGGTCATTTTGAGTTAACGAATTATAACTTCTTGGGAAAAAATAAGAAATAATATGTCTCAACTGAGACTAGCAATTAGTTAGAAGTTGGTATTTTTTGAATTGTTTTTTCATTCGCTTTCAATAAAACTTCAGCTCTTCGATTCACAAGATTGTTGCTGTATTTCTGTTTGTGGTAGTGGCGTAATCGATGCTCGTTTTGACGCCCCGAACTGAAACTTGAAACCCGTTTTAAATACCCGATCACACGTGTGGCGTGATCAACATTTACCGATTCGCAATGTCCACATTGATATAGGGTTCGCTTGTCAATATGATTACAGTCATTACAAATTGTAATTCGAATATTAAAGCAAAAATAGTTACATCCGGCTGCCGCAGTTGCATGAATAAGCTTTATAAACCCTTCTTTATTGGGTGTTTCTTCCAGATTGAGATGTAAGGCCGATCCTCCATCCAGATATTTGATAATTTCATTTCCGTGTAGGATAATTTTATCCAAGGAATTGGTCTGCTCATCTTCCACCACATAGAAATACGAATTATAACAATCCCGAGGGACAAACAAGCCGTCTTCGCGATCCCACTTTGCATTTTTTACTCCCAGATTTTCTGCCGGAACAAATTCGGTATTAAACATATACCCATACGATTGTTTCGCTTTTTTGTTTTCATCATAAATTGCCTTTAAATATTTGTTTACGAAATTCTTATAAGTGTCGTTGTTTTTAACTTCAATCCCTAAGCTTTCCGCCGCTTCAACCATCCCGTTGATTCCAATGGTCAAGAATTGTTTGTTTAGAGATATAAATCCGGCCTCATAGACCGGCAATAAACCGGCAGTTTCATATTCTTCAATTAATTTTCGATAGGCCACCTGATATTGATGTATTTTTCTCACTTCTTGTACTACATCGGCTCCTTTTTGCACCAAGCGGTTCATATTGAGGGTAATCACATTGATAGATCCGGTGGCGACACCTCCTGCACCTAAAGAATAACTAAAGGTATTATCACTAATTTCGTTTCGAAGTCTACAACAGGAAGCCAAACTATCGGCATTTTCCGATTGATAGATAAAAAAGGAATTGCCTTCACTCAATTCTCGAGCGCACATTTCGGTGAATTCGGTGTCTACAGGTTTCCCTTCGTTAACCAACATGGCGGCTGTTACCACGGGAAATGTTAGTATAGCCTTGGTACGTTCCTCATTGAACCATTTCATAAAAAAAGCTTGTAACTTCTTAACGCTCTCCCAACTGGGCAATACCCCATCCGGAAAAACAAATTCACCGAACATACTATTATAATAGGCCTCATCGTATAGCGAAATATTCCAAAAAACAGATTGGTAGCCTCTAGCAGCAGCCGGCTGATTGATGGCATAGACCACATGCTGCAAATGATTTTCTATAATATTTTGGTCAGTGATGAGATAGGCATCTCCATAATCCTTGCGCGCAAAATGGTCAAAATACAGGAGAAATTCCACAGTAGCCAAGGCTCCTGCAAACTGCGAACTCACTGCAAACACCAAATTGACAAACTCACCACAGAAGCTTTCCAAATGTTTGGGAGCTCTACTCTCGCCCCCCATTTTTGTATGTCCATCCAAAAGAAACGGATACATACTTATAGAAACACAATAGGGCTTCAAAGAGGTTTCGTCGTGCACATAGATCTCGTGCTCTTCGATCTGTCGAATGTATTCTTTGGCCGTATGCTCACCAAAAAGAGATGCGATCTTTCTTGCAATTAATGCTCTGTTCACCTGAATATTAATATCCTTGTTTAGTTCTGCCTCCATGGTAGCGATGTTCTTTGAAGTAACATTGGCATTGGCATCTACTTTAGAACCGTCCGCAGCATTGGATGAATTAATATAGTGATCAATAAAGTCAATTTTTTTGGCTAGTTGTGCATCTGAAAGTCGTATCATAAATATTGGGTTTTTGTAAATAAATAATTGAGGTTTCTATTGGTGCGTATTTCAGTAAATCGCTGATTGGTCTTTTTGCTGTCCAGTCCTCCTAAATTAGCTTCCCACCTACCTGTTTTAATCCAATCCAAGCGACTCATAATTTTAGGAGAAACTTCTTCTTCTCCAGTATACAGACAGGTTTTATATCCCTCCTCTTTTGCGAGTTGTAAAAGGCGTGCGAGGTGCTTTGTATGCCATTCTCCTCCCATAAAAAGAACACAGGTCGCAAAACTCTTATAAGTTTTAATGAGTTGCTGAAAATGGGTTTCTGTAAGTCGTGTTCCCTGCTTTTCTTTCCATAAGTATGAAGAATGACACCCTTCGCAACGCAAAGAGCAGCCCGAAATAGAAAAACAAAGACTTATTTCTCCCGGAACCTCTTGAAGTACTACTTGAAAGTTTTGATAATACACGTATAAAAGACCTTTTTGTCTTTTATAAAAATATAGAACTTATCAAGTGATTTTTATTTGCTTCGGTTTTGTTTGTAAACAGGTTATTAACAGACCGCTTTTTAATGCAGAATTTGGAGTGGCTTACACCTTAAATCTTCGCATTGCAGCTTGGCACAAAACATCCCTATGATCAGGATGCGCAATCGATATAAGCGCTTTGGCGCGTTGCTCCAAACTCTTACCGAATAAATTCACCACCCCATATTCAGTAACCACATAGTGCACATGTGCTCTGGTCGTTGTAACGCTGGCACCCTGTTTTAAGAAAGGGGTGATCTTAGATATACCCTTTGTTGTGACCGATGGCATCGCAATAATTGGTTTTCCATTTTCAGAAAGTGAGGCCCCTCTAATAAAATCCATCTGCCCTCCCACTCCGGAGTACTGAAACGCACCAATGGAATCGGCACATACTTGCCCGGTTAGATCTATCTCGATGGCGCTATTGATAGCTGTTACTTTTGGGTTTTGCCGAATAATGGCGGTATCATTGGTATATCCCGCTTCTTTAAAATGGACGATAGGATTGTCATCGATAAAATCGTACAACTTCTGAGTTCCCATGGCAAAACAGGTAACAATCTTGCCGGTTTTGATCTCCTTTTCCTCTCCGGTGATCACGCCCTGTTCTATTAGGGGTAAAATTCCATCACTAAACATTTCGGTATGGATGCCTAATCGCTTGTGATTTGTTAGGTTACTCAAAACAGCATTTGGGATATTTCCTATCCCCATTTGCAAGGTAGCGCCATCTTCAACGAGGCCTGCAACATGCTTACCAATGGTAGCTTCGATGTGAGTGGGTTCTCCTAAAGCAGTCGCATGAATTGGCGTATCAATCTCAACTCCGAAATCGATATTTTTTATATGAATAATGCCATCACCATGTGTTCGAGGCACCCGGGGATTAATTAATGCCACTACTGTTTTTGCCGTCTGAATGGCCGGTAAGGTGATATCTACGGAAACACCTAATGAACAATACCCGTGCTTATCGGGGGGTGAAACCTGAATAAATGCCACGTCTAGTGGAAGAATATTTCTTCTGAATAACCAATGAATTTCACTTAAGAACACAGGAATATAATCGCCTCTACGTTCATCTACGCCTTTGCGTACATTATCACCAACAAAACAACTCTGCAATCTAAATGCCTCACAATAGGGCGCTCGGGTATATTTTGCATCGCCATGTGTATGAATTTGAACAATCTCGACGTTTTCCAATTCCGTGTACCGCGCACAGAGCGTATCTATCAATAAATTAGGTGTCATTGCCGCGCCTTGAAAAAAGACTCGGTCATTCGATTTCACCACCGAAACCGCTTCGGCGGGAGTAACAATTTTTAGTTCGCTTGTATTGGTTAAACTCATAGCAATAAATTTTCAGCAAAGATTCGGCTAAGACTGCAGTAATCAAATGATAAAAATCATAGATTAAAAATCCTTTCGTTTTGCTTTCCGTTGAATAAAAAAGGCAGGAATAATCACCCACAGCAACAACATAGCCGAGGAGATAATTAGGCCGAAATTGGTTCCGAAGAATTTTTGAAAAACAGCCCCAGTATACCCCAGTAAGGCCGAAATGTCCAGCTTCAGCAATATTAAAACTCTGGAGAGATCGATTGGGTTTAACATGGTTCCCACCAATGAAAATGTATCAAGTGGGTATTCTTCAAAAGCGATTAAAGACATCAAGAATATTCCATCGTAAATAACTGCCAGAAACAGCCAGAGTAGTATGGCATATCCGAAACCTTTGATTTTGTTTTCGTTATAAAGGGCAATATTAAAAGCAAGGGCCGTAAATATGAGCGTCAAAAAGGTGCCGGTAATAAGCAGCAAAGAGAAATCCCATATGGCCGATGATTTAAAAATTCCATAGAAAATAAAGGGCAGGCCAAGGCCAATGATCAAACTCATGGACAGCGACAATGCCACCCCCAAATATTGCCCCAGGAAGATGGAAGAGCGCTTGATGGGTTGCGCTAATAGCAGTTCGGTGAATTCTTTCGAATTATAGTAATACATCACACCAAAAATTGTCCCTATGAGGGGTACCAGAATAATGATGACGTTCATGAGGGTAATCACTGCTTTTGAAAGATCATTGTTTAAGAACAATAATACAATTCCCAACATGAGGTAAAATGCAAAATACACGTAACTCCAACGGCTTCGCATTAAATCGTAAAAACTATATTTTAATATCTTAATCATAACTTTGTTGTAAAATAGAGGCAATGGCATGTTCGAAATCGGGTTGGGCTGTTTTCGATTTCAACTCAGAAATACTTCCTTTAAAATAAATTTTTCCTTCAAGTATAAAAACAATTTCGTTAGTCACCTGTTCAACAAAACTCATAATATGGGATGTAATTAGAATGGTTTTACCCTTTGCTTTTTCTTCGGTAATAAGATTTTTTAGTCTAATTAAAGAGATAGGATCCAACCCGGAGGTGGGCTCGTCTAAAATGATAAGCGGACTATCAAACATAAAGGCGAGCACGATATTTACCTTTTGTTTGGTCCCGCCGGAAAGATTTCCAAGCTTCTTCTTTAGGAAGGGTTCCAATTTGAAGAGTTTGATAAGACGTTGATCATCCACAGTTTGTTTACCGCGAAGGTCTTTGATCATTCTAATTAATTCTTCGACGGTAAGATTTGAGGGAAAGTTTGCAATTTGGGGCAGGTAGTCGATCTTATGTCGGTATTTCCAATCTCGTTTAATTCGTTTCCCTTCAATTTCGATAGTTCCTTTGTTCGGAATTACCATTCCTAATATACATTTGATCAGGGTAGTTTTTCCAGAGCCATTGGGTCCTAAAATGGCAAAGATGCCACCTTCTTCAATTTCCAGATCAACACCTTGAAGCACCAGGTTCTTTCCAAATTTTTTATGTAGATTTTGTACACTAATCATGAGAAATTCTTTTCATTTTTGGCGCATTGTCCAAGAGGTTATCCGGTGTAAATACCGGGGATACTTTTTCTGAAAAATCGATAATATCTATAAACAAACTACGGAGCAAAATAATAGCTTCGGGCGTCCTATTCACTACATAGGAAAACAATTTTACAGGTCGGTACGGGACATCGCCTATCCCATCCTTATTTAAATCGTACCCCGTATAGTTGCTCCAATAATTATGCTCAAATTTATTATCATTAAGCTTGCTGTTATACGATAAATCGAAAGAGTTATGCATAAAATTATTATTGGTAAAAATATTGGCATAACACGCTCCTCTCGACTTGATAGCCCATCCGTTATTAATAAAATCGTTGTTCTTGTAATCGACCCTGTTAGAGCCTTCAATGTTGATTCCTATGGTATTACTTTCAAACAAGTTCCCTATTATTTTCGAATCGTTGATTTCTTTCAGTAAAATACCAAAAGAGGCAGATCCCCAATTGTCGCGAAACGTATTATTGTACATTTCAATCTTTTTTGAAAACATGACAGCAACGCCGGCACCATTATTCTGAAAGGTGTTGTTTTCGTATAGGTCATCGTTCGAAAACATAAAATGAAGACCGTACCGGATATTGTGAGAACTAATATTATTGGTAATAGTACAGAAATCTGAGAATTCCAGATAGATTCCGTCACGAACATGGGTCACTATATTTTGATCGATTTCGATGTTCCTGCAGTGCCAAAGTTGAATTCCATTGCCCGAATTGTATTCTTCTTCGGCATCGCCCACGATCTTATTGTGATATACTTTTCCATCGCTCGCTTTTTCGAGGTAAATTCCGAAGAACAACTTTTCCAATACCAAATTCTGAATGGTAAAATACTTGCTTTTAACTACGCGAACTGCTGCGTAGTCTTCGGTGTAACTTGTTCCAACATTAATAATAAATAAGCCATCCAAGGTAACATAGTCTGAAATGATCTTGATAATTTCACCTTTCGATTGACCATCGATTACAGGAAAATCTTCACCAAGAATAGTCAGTGGTTTGTCCACAATTAGGTTGTACTCCTTATAAGTTCCTTTTTTTATCAGGATGGTGTCATAGGCTTTGGACTGCTGCAACGCTTCGTTGATCGTCTTGTACGAACAAGTGTTGCACACGATAAGCGTATTCCCATATACTGAAAATGAAATCAGGCATAAGAAAACAAAAAGAAGTAAACGGCTAATCATTATCACTGAATTGCAATTTGGCTATAAAGATAAAACTATCTTATAATTAAAAACTTGGAATTTTTGTTGGCAAAGACCTTGTGCTTTTCCTCTGCCAGAAATTAAAATGGTTGGTAGGTGTGTACTTGATAAGCAGTATGATTTATACTGAAATTAATATCCCCTTCCAACATAATAGGTAACGCATCTCTTGGTGACGAATACTCCGAAAACCCAAACCCTTTTTGCAAGGAGATTAAAGGTGTTTCACATCCAACCTTTGAAGCGAATTCCTGAGATTTTAATCGCTGCATAACCGAATCTGGAATCGTCTTCGCATTTTCATACATAGCTATTCCTCATTCAAATGGTCCAGCAAAGCTTCCCAGCTATACAATTCGCCTCCTTTTGAAGCTTTTAATTCTTCCGCTTTCGCTTTCGACTCTAAGGCTGAAAGGTTGGCTTTCATAGGGCTGGGAATATTTGGTGAGATAATGAACGTGGCCTTTTTAGCATCTATCAACTCCTCGGGATGTGTGTAATCGGTAACCAAATAAAGTGCTATGGGTGTAGTGTCTTCCGAAAGGTGATTAACCATACATTCTATGGCGTCAAAATTATATACCTTCCCTTTATCGGTAACTAATTGAGAGGCATGTTGTCTGTCGACAATAGTCATGCTGCAATAATGACAAGCATCTTCTCCATAATTAATTTCCTTTGGTTTGACATTACAGGATGCAACGATAACCAACAACGCGACAAGTGTGATAAGATTTTTCATGGTTTATGAACTTATGTTTTCGATTTTGAAGCTCTTCTCCCTACAAAGAAGGCAACCGCGGATAGTACCATTCCAAAAGCTAGGAAATAAGCTCCTAATTGTGGATATGAGTGTGCTCTAAAATTCAAAATATCTTTCGATCCAAATAAAGGTGGCTGAAAGCCCATGACCGAGCCATCCGGATTTGTAAATTTCATGATAGCTTTTGGATCCAGATTATGTCCATAGTCGTGCCCCCATAAATAGAAATCGTAAATTCCGGCAGCAGCCAGTAGGGCCATCAATAAAAACCAACCAAGAAACCATTTATAATTTGCCTTAAGCCCTAAAATGATTCCTAAGAGTGACATCACTAAGATAACAGCAGGAAATATTTTAAACTCAGGGATGTTTTCCGGAATATATTTCATCCCGACATAGTGATTCATCAAATTAATATTTTTGATATCATGTGGATTTTTATCTGCAAAATCGTAGATATAAATATCCATTCCAAGGGGAATAGGATATTGAGGTGCTTCGAGTGTTATATTCCAAAGCGGAAACACAAATAATCCTAAAATTAAGAGCGCTCCAAGGGTCATTATAATTCGTGAATTCTTCATTGCAATTTGGGTTTAATAAAAGACGGGAGCAGTCGAAAACTCCCGTCTCTTGTGGAAATACTACTAATCACTACGCTATTTTGTATTTCCGGTATTAACAACTATTAATCTTCTCCTAAAGACCAGCTAAGCTCGATACTAGAGGAGGCAGGGGATACTCTTACATACCCTTGCATTTCTTGGTGTAAGGCCGAACAGAAATCGGTGCAATAGAATGGCCATACGCCCACTTGTTTAGGTTCCCAAACAAAAGTTTCGGTTTGTCCCGGCATGATTAACAATTCGGATGTATTTGCACCAATAATACTTATCCCGTGTGGTACATCGTAATCTTGTTCTAGATTCGTTACGTGGAAATATACCTTATCTCCCACTTTCACGCCTTCAATATTGTCCGGGTTAAAGTGACTTCTAATCATTGACATATAAATATGTACTTCGTTTCCGTTTCTAACTACTTTCGCACCGGCTTCGGTAGTAATTGCATATTTATGCTTGTTCTCTTCCAGTTTATAAATCTTTTTAGAGTTCTTCATTATAATGTCGGCTTTTATTCCGGCTGCATAATGAGGTTCTCCAATAGTTGGGAAATCCAATAATAATTCCATTTTATCACCCCTAATATCATATAACTGAGCAGATTGAGTGACTTCCGGACCTGTTGGTAAATAGCGGTCTTTGGTAATCTTGTTCATTGCCAATACATAATCGCCAAAAGGCTCACGTGAGTTTCCTCCGGGTATCATTAAGTGACCCACAGAATAATAACAAGGCTGTCTGTCAACCACTTCCCAGGTTCCTAATTTCCATTTCACTACTTCAGAAGAAATAAAGAAGGTAGTATATGCATTTCCTTTACCGTCAAATTCGGTGTGTAATGGTCCTAATCCGGGTTGTTCTACAACACCTGCCAATACATCCTCGAATTTCAAAATTGGAATTCCATAGGCTTCTCCGTCAAATTTCTTGTTTTCGATAGCATCCAACATTTTGGTGAACGAGTGAATCGTTAAATTTGCTGAAAGTTTTCCGTTTCCTACGATATACTCACCAGATGGATCTACATCACAACCATGAGGAGATTTTGGAGTAGGCAAGAAGTAAACCGCTCCAGGCACCTTTAAAGGATCTACAACCAATACTTCCTTTTTCATGGTTGAAGTAGCAGTATGTGTTTCTTCATCATAGACATTATGAGCATAATTGGCCGGCATTTTTGTTCCGCCGCCATTGTTCACATACTCTTCAATTATTTTCCAATTCACTGCAGCGATAAAGTCCTTATCGTTTTGAGATGCATTTACTTCTAACAGCGTATTCGCTTCTTCCGTATTATAAGTAGTAAAGAAGAACCAACCGTGTGATTTTCCTCGACCGGGATGTGAAAGATCATAATCGAATCCAGGCATTAATAATTGAAATTTTATATCCATTCCTCCATCTTCCGGATCAACACTAATAAAGGACAATGCTCCCTTGAAATTTCCTTTATACTCGTTTATAGGCATATCTCGTTGAGGCACCGGTATCGAAAAACGTGTTCCCGCCACTACATACTCTGTGTTTTCGGTAACGAATGAAGAACTGTGGTTCCCAGCACTATTGGGAACTTCAATAATCTCTGTGGTTTCGAAGGTGGTTAGATCAATTTTAGCAATACGAGGTGTATTGTTTCCATTGATAAACACCCAACGACCGTCTACAACTCCATTGGTTTGTGAAATATCAGGGTGGTGAGAATCATCCCAAGGCACAAAACCGTGAGACGTATTCAACATGGGTTTGGTTTCTTCGTTATATCCCCAGGCCTTTTCAGCATCTTGAGAGAAAACGGGAATCACCTTAAACAAACGCCCTGAAGGCAATCCATAAACAGATAATTGTCCACTAAATCCTCCTGAAATAAAGGCGTAGTACTCATCATATTCTCCAGGTGCTACATATACTTTTTCAGCAGCATTGGTACCTAGTGCCCCTTTATTTTTTTTAGAAGCATCACTGTTGTTACAACTCACTAATCCCACAAGGAAGATGAGAGATAACATAATATTTAATTGTTTTTTCATAATTATCTGAATTAAATTGTTTTTTAGTTTAATTTTCTGGTAAAATCACTTTGTCCACTACGTGCACTATCCCATTCCCTGCCGGAACGCTAGCAATAATCTTAGCACCTCCTACATATACATCATCACCTTTTACTTCAACTGTGATATTCTCATTGCTGGCCTGTCCCAACGATTTAAACTTCTTAAGAAAGTCCTTGGTATAATTTCCGGGAGTTACATGATGCTTTAATATATAAGCTAGTTTTTCTTTGTTCTCCGGTTTGAGGAGATCCTCCACGGTTCCTTCCGGCAATGCAGCAAATGCATCATTGGTAGGAGCAAATACCATGAGCGGTCCCGTATTCACCAGTACATTTTCAAGTTCAGCAGCCTGAACTGCCGCCACTAAAGTGGAATGATCTGGCGATCCAATGGCAATGTGTAAAACAGTAGGTCTGGACTCGTCGTCTTTGAGAAAGGCCTGTCCTTGCTTTTCGGTATCCGTGGTTTCTTCAACTGCTGGATCTTCCGTTGAAGTAGTTTCATTTTTGGTTTCAGTTTTACAACTTGAAAGAAGTATAAAAACTGATACAAACAGTATTTTAAATATGGTCTTCATATGTTGTGTTTTTTGGTGTCAAACCAACAACTATTGTAAAATAGAAGTTGGTTCGACTAGGTTTAAAAGTGAATATTTAAGTGTATAGAATTCTTTAATTTAAGGTTCTAAAATATTCTAAGATGCTACGTGCTTCTACTTCTGTTAAACTTTGATTTGCCATAGGCGATCCGTTATATTCGATCAATAAGGCCTTTGCAATGGGATCGTTCTGCGTCATTCCCTCAGGATCTAAAATCATATTCATAATCCACTCTGGCGAACGTCTTTTTGTAACACCCGTTGGAGCCGGTCCAATGAACTTCTTGTCTGTTTTATGACAAGCGGTACATTTGGTTTTGAATAATTCGGCACCTGTTGCTGCCATTGCTTGGTCAATAGTTTCAGGAAGCTCCAAATTTTTAATAGGTCCCACCCCTTTGTTGGTCAAGTCTATTGTAGCCTCTGCCGATGTTGTGGTTTCAGAAGTTTTTTTGGTTTCTTCTTTTTTGTAACTGCCAATTTTAACTTGTTCTTTTTCCTTTTTTTCGTCACCACCACCACAACTTACTAGAGTGATTACAAAAAGTAAAGCGATCGATTTCAATAGGTATTTCATAGTATTTGTTGATTAATATTTCTGGGTCAAAAGTACTAGCAGAGGTTCTCTTAAAATATGACAATTGTCATAATTAAGATGGTTTGGTATTTTATTTTGAAACCCTCTGCTTCATGATATAAATCATGGTGTATACACAAATGTTTTATTACATTTATTAGCTAATTTCACAAATGATGAAGCGCATTTTACTACCCACAGATTTTTCTGAGAATTCTCTAAATGCTATTCGATATGCAATGGCCTTTTTTAAAAATTCTGAAGTGGATTTCTTTGTCCTTAATGTTCAAAAAACTTCAAATTACACTACAGCGGACCTTATGTCAAGATCTTCTGGAAGTACCGTTTATCGCGCCATTTTGGATGACAATAAAAAAAGCCTCAATAAATTCATCGAAAAATTAAAAAAGGAATGTGTTGGTGAAAAATATACCTTTCATGGCCTAGTAGATTTTGATGTTTTTACCGATGCAATGCAGCAGGCTGTGGTCACAAAGAATATTGACCTTATCATTATGGGAACCAATGGAGCCACAGGGGCAAAAGAGGTTTTATTTGGCAGCAATACGCTTAATGTTATTCGCCAGGTGAATTGTCCGCTTATTGCAGTGCCTGAAGCCTATACCTTTAAGGACATAAAAAATGTTTTGTTTTCGATAAACTATCAAGGCGTCCCAACTACTTCGATAGCTCCGCTAATTGAGATTTTGAAATTATATAAGGCCACGTTAAAAGTACTTGATGTTAAAGAAGAAAACATCCACGTAACATCTGCCGAAACCGAAGCTTCGTTAAAAGATTTATTGGGTAATTTATCGTATGACTATTACTTACTTTCCGGCATCCCCATACCTATTGCAATTGATGCATTCGAGCAATTATTCCCTGTCGACTTGCATGCTTTGATTGTAGAGCAAAAATCCTTTTTGGATCGCTTTGTTTTTGGTTCTGAAACTTCAGCAATAAGTTATAACAGCCGTGTACCTCTACTTATTCTGCGCCTGTAGAAAACATTTTTTATTCTGTTAAAGATGTAACAGGTGTTTTTTGCTTATTCCAAGCGTCTATATTATAAAAGGTAGTTTTAGCAATATTTGTAAGTGCCTCCTTTGTGACGAACGCTTGATGTGGAGTTACAATTGTTTTAGGATGTTGTAATAACTCTAATAATAAAGTATCCTTAATTTCAGCATCAGAATGGTCATAAAAAAATATCCCGCTTTCTTTTTCATATACATCGGTTGCATAGCCTCCAATTTTTCCTAAATCCAATGCTTGAAGTACCTCTCTGGTGTTTACAATAGCTCCTCTGGCAACATTTATTAACACAACTTCCGGCTTCATAAAGGCAAGTAGTTTTTTGTCAATCAAATAATGTGTTTCTGATGTTAAGGGAAGGCATAAAAAAATAAGGTCCGCCTCCTTGCAAAGGGTTTCCAATGATTTGTAGCGAACCTTATATGCTGCTTCAAGGGCCGTACTTTTAACCAAATCGTTTGCGAGGATATCACATTCAAAACCTGATAATAGCTTCACCAAAACGCTGCCAATTTTACCTGTGCCTATAACCCCTGCTGTTTTCCCCTGCACGTCGAAGCCCACCAAGGCATCTAAAGTGAAGTTTCGCCTTTTAACTTGACCAACTGCGGTACAGATTTTTCTATTAAGTGCCAATAGGAGGGCAATGGCGTGTTCGGAAATGGCATTTGGGGAATATCCGGGTGCATTGGCGACTTTTAACTTTAATTTTTTCGCGACCTTTATGTTGATATTGTCGTGTCCAGCAGATCTAAGCGTAATATATCTCACGCCAAAGTCCTTCAGCTTTTCCAAGACCAAAGGAGAGGCATCATCGGCAGAAAAAATAGATACAATTTCAAATCCAATAGCTATTTGAGCCGTTTTAGAAGTCAGCCGTTCTGAAGTAAATACCACCTGATGATTTTGACGATTTGCCGCTTTCAAAAAGGGAATTTCAAAATTCTTAGCACTATATATTAACACCTTTTTTTTCACAATTCCACGACCAAGAGTTGTTGTGCCTTCAATTGACTCAATAAGGTCTTTACATAGTCACTCACGGCCTTTTTGGGTTTTTGAGGATCGATTATATCGATAGATCCTTTCCATAATAATTCTCGTGCCTTATCCGGACAGATACAGTATAATAAAGTCTCCGTATGATAAATGTCGTAGTACTCCTGGTTGTGCTCTCTAAAATAGACATGTTGATTCTCGTAAAAATAGTCACGGAAATTATTGAGGCTACTATTGATATTATTGAAAGAGTTGACTAAGTTGACTTTACTTGCAGAGCCCGTGATCTTCGAAAATAAGACCGCATCAAAACCCGCTGCCAGCAACTGACTTTCAATTTTATTAAGTTCTTTTTCTGTTTTTTCGGCATTGGTGAACGAATCGTCAAAGAAGTCGATACTTTTAACAGCGACGACATCTTCCTTCGCTAATTCAGAAACCAATTTCTGTTCGAATAATCTTCGTGATTCGGCATTCGCTGAGATACCAATAACCAATACTTTATTGGCTTGAAAAGTTGGTGTCTCCTCATTTTTCCATTGTTCAATCACTTTACTTGAAGAACAACCGCTAAGCGTGACTAGAATTAAAAAAAGCACAGAAAGTTTCATAACACATGTAAGTTTAGGAATCATAGATCAGCCTGTTATTTCAACAATCGTTTTTGTCGGTCTTGTTTCATTAATTGCTTAATAAGCAGGAATATTTTTCGTTTTATTTTTTTGAATTTTGAGTGATACGCAATCACATCGAACATTAACTTATAATGCACTTCTTTATAATCTTGCATCTCACCCGGCACTTCTTGTTCATCTAAAAGAATTTGAAGGTTATTGCTGTGTGTCATCAATTGAGTTAGCAATTGCGGAAGCTTTTTACTGTGTTTTGATAGCATTGAAATCACTTCTTTGCTCTCTTCGTATGTATTTCCGGATATGAGTTGGATGGTATGACCTTTAATTAAATCTTCTAAAAACAATTGCTCATCCTTTATAAACCGCAACTCGGAAATACTATTTCGGATATCCTCATGAAGGTCTTCTGTACTTCGCCACTCAATGTATTTAATATTTGATTTATTAACTTCCATGATGGTAGGATTCTAGAAAAGCAGAGAACGACTCCTCATTCATCTCCTGCTTTTCACAATAGGTTAATCTATTTGGATTATTTTTTTAGGAGTAGCCTTTGCTTCTTTAATTTTTCGAAGTTCAAGCTTTAAAATTCCATTGTTGTAAACGGCTTTCACCTTTTCTGAAGGATCAACATTCGAAGGAAGTTGTAATTTTCTCTCAAACTGATTGTAGCTAAACTCCTTACGACTGTATCCTTCTTTGTCTTCCTTTTTTTCTTCGCTTTTTTTAGCGCTTACTTGTAAAAGGTCATTTTCCAAAACCACTTCGATTTCGTCTTTAGAAAAACCAGGTACGGCCAACTCGATCTCAAAATTGGTTTCATGCTCCTTGACATTCATCGCGGGTATGTTTCTTTCGGTTAGAAAAAAATCATCTCCTAAAAATTCATCGGTGTCCAACCAAGAGGGCACCGCATCATTTAGCCAAGGAAATCTTCTTCGGTTTAATTTAATAAGTGACATAGCATTTTAATTATTTGTTAATACTCAGTTACTTAAACATAAAAATACAGAGAAACTCTATTGAAAACTATGACATCCATCAGTTTCCATTGGCGTTTACAAACGAAGAATGTCAACTGATAATTATCAGCTTTTTAAAGGGAGATGTACCGTATATTTTGCTTGAATTTTTTTGAATAGTATTGCTAGTTAGAAAGTTCCACTATTATTATTATTTTTTAAAAGATGAAAAGAACAATATTTTTTTTATCTTTGTTAACCATTTGGTTAAACCATTTAGTTAATTATGATATCGACAGAAGAACAAATACTCGTTGCTGCCAAAAATGTATTTCACAGAAGTGGATATGCCGGAGCCCGCATGCAAGAAATAGCAGATGAAGCGGCCATCAATAAGGCGATGCTACACTATTATTACAAGAATAAGCAGCAACTATTTCGAGCTGTATTTATGCAAGCCTTTGGAAAGCTAGCACCTCAGTTGAATGCCATATTTAGTGGAACTGAAGGAATTTTCGAAAAGATTCGATGGTTTACGGCAGACTATATAGATTTTGTAGTAGAAAATCCATACTTGCCATCATTTATAATTCAAGAGCTCAATAACAATCCAGATTTTGCCGTAGAATTTATGAGTCATGACGGAAAACCAAATCCACAACCTTTTATCGATCAACTTAACAAAGAAATTGCCGCCGGAACTATAAGACAAATAAATCCGAAACAAGTGCTCTTGAATATTTTCGCACTTTCTGCCTTTCCTTTTGTCGCCCCTGTGATGGTAAAGGGTTTGCTGAATATTTCCGAAGAAGAATTCGAAGCACTTATGGAAGAGCGAAAGACTTTAATCGCCGACCAGATTATCGATTCTATCAAAATATAAGAAAAATGAAAAAGTTTTTATTTCTAATAGTATTAATATCCCCGCTACTTCTACACGCACAGCAAGTATTGGATTTGGATACCTGTTATGATTTGGCTGAAAAGAATTATCCCTTAGCACAACAAAGCGATTTATTAAAAAATAAAATCGACTCCGAAATTAATACGATCAAAAAAGAACAATACCCCAAACTTGATCTAAACGCACAGGCAACCTATCAATCAGATGTTATTGAATTTCCTTTACAACTGCCAAATGTAACAATTGAAGCTCCAAATAAGGATCAATATCGCGCTACTTTAGACGCCAATCAGCTTATTTACAACGGCGGAATCATTGCGGCAACCACCCAATTGAAAACCGCCGAATTGCAAAGTCAGCAACAACAAGTAGTTGTAAATCTCTATCAATTAAAAAGCAGAATCAATCAATACTATTTTGGCACATTGCTGTTTCAGAAACACCTTGAACTACTCAATACAAAAAAAGAACAGCTAGCACTAAGGTTAGCAGAAGTCAATTCGGGAATTAAATTCGGTGCTGTACTTGCTTCAGCAGGGCAAATAATAGAAGCTGAACTTCTTAAAATTGAGCAACAAATCTCACAAGCCAATTTCGACAGAAAGAAAGCCCTTGACAACCTATCTAGTTTAATCAACATGACATTTGACGACGATATAATTTTAAGTCAACCCATATCTACACTTAGTTTCGAAGCAAAATCAAAGAGGCCAGAACTCAAATTATTTGAATTGAAAGAACAAGAAATCGAAGCCTCTAAAGAAGTGAATTCAAAATTAAAATATCCAAAAGTCATGGGTTTTGCTCAAGTCGGTTATGGAAATCCAGGTTTAAATATGCTGGATAATTCGTTTCAAGATTTCTATATGGCGGGTATTAAACTCCACTGGAATATTTTCGATTGGGGTAAAACAAAGGAAAAGGATAAGGTATTAACAATTTCACAGCAATTAATTAATACGGAAAGGGAAACGTTCAATTTAAACAATGAAATTCAATTGAAAGAGCTGGAAAATGACCGAAATAAATACCTGCAACTCATTTTAACCGACTCTCAAATTATCAATTTAAGAGAAAAGGTGTTGGATGCTTCCAACTCACAGCTTAGACACGGTGTTATAACCGCTTCACAATATATTATCGATTTTAATATGCTCTATGAGGCAAAGACAGATCAGCAAATACACGAAATCCAATTAGGCCTAACAACTGCAAACTATTTGGTAGTTAAAGGGGTTTCAGAATAAAAAAAAGGACAAATGAAAAAAGCGACAATATTAATTTTTGGTATAATCTTCGGAAGTTTTTTATCCTGTACTAATGGCGAAAAGGCCGATGGTTATGGAAATTTTGAAGCAACAGAAATCACGGTTTCTTCTGAAGCAAACGGAAAAATTGAATTTCTAAATGTAGAGGAAGGTGACCTCTTAGAAAAGGATGCCATTGTTGGGCTTATTGACACACTGCAACTTCACTTAACGAAGCGTCAACTACAGGCAACTATGACTACGATCGCTTCGAAATCTGGTACTGTTTGGTCACAAATTGGCATTCTGGAAGAGCAGCTGAAAACTGCGATAACAGAGCAAGATCGAGTAGATGGAATGTTTGCAGAAAATGCGGCAACCCAACGACAAGCTGATGAAGCCAGCAGCCGGGTGAGTGTGCTAAAGAAGCAAATAAAAAATGTTGAAACGCAAAACGCACCAATAGTTAACGAACTGAAATCTATTAAGGCGAAAGTCGCACAAATTGACGACCAAATAAAGAAAAGTAATATCAAGAATCCTATAGCCGGAACTGTTCTAACAAAATTTACCGAAGCGGGTGAAGTAACTTCTTTTGGCAGACCCATTTACAAATTGGCAAATTTAAATGAGATGACACTACGTGTTTATGTGAGTGAAACGCAACTCGCCGGACTTAATCAAGGTCAGACGGTAACGGTCAAAATAGATACTGAAAATGAAATGAAATCCTATGAAGGTACGGTGTTCTGGATTTCCTCAACCGCCGAATTTACTCCAAAAATAATTCAGACCAAAGAGGAACGTGTCAACCTGGTCTATGCGGTAAAGGTCCGCGTACAAAACGATGGAAGCCTGAAAATTGGCATGCCAGCAGAAATGTGGATTAGTGTGAACAGTGAATAGAAAGATTAAAGCAATCACGCGCTGAAACTTAAAATAAAAACAAATACAAATTCTAAATAATACATTATGAAAAAAGTAATTTTTACAACAGCAATCCTAGCAGCTTTATTAGTAAGCTGTAACGAAAAACAAGAAAAACAAGAGAAACATGAAGCCGTTGAAGCATCGGAAGTGGTTCATGAACATGAGGAAACTGATCTGAAAACCTCACATTCGTTTAACAACAACTGGGTGAATGAGATAGCACTCGACAATGGTGCGAAATGGGTGGCAAATCTGGAAACAAACGAAGGTGTCGATAATATGCTCGGTATGATAAAACAAAGCGATCCAAAAACTGTAGAAGACTATCACGATCTGGCTGCAAAACTAAACGAAGAAAAAAACTATGTCGTAAAGGAATGTACAATGACTGGACCCTCTCACGACAACCTGCATATTTTCTTACATCCGCTTATCGAAAAGATAGATGGGCTCTTACAGGTTTCGACTACAGATGAAGGAAATCAAATTGTCGAAAGCATCATCGAAAACCTAGAAGCCTATTCCAATTATTTCAAATAGTTTATACCCATAAATCATGGAAAAACATATATATAATGTCGATATCACATGGAACAAAGAACGCAAAGGGATAATGTGTTCTCCCGAATTAAACCCGACCAACGCACCATCCGCAAACTGTATTGAAGTCGCTACACCGCCTCAATTCCCAAAAGGGATGCCATATATTTGGTCGCCAGAACATTTGTTCACGGCTGCTGTTAGTAGCTGCTTAATGACTACTTTTTTGGCAATTGCTGAAAATTCGAAATTGGACTTTGTAAGTTTTAGTTGTAAGTCCAAAGGGATATTGGATCAAATTGACAGAAAATACCTAATGTCTGAAGTAATTCTTGAACCAACTGTCGTGATTAAAAGAGAAGAAGACCGTGAAAGAGCCTTAAAGGTATTAGAAAAATCGGAAGCTGCCTGTTTGATTACAAATTCAGTAAAATCGAAGGTTACGATGATTCCGAAAATCGAAACCGAATCTTAACATCAAATCCCGAAACAAGTGAGTATTTCTGTCCATAACCTAAGTAAATCCTACGACAAAATAAAGGCGCTAGATGCTATTTCTTTTGAGGTAAATGAGGGTGAACTTTTTGGGCTTATAGGTCCCGATGGCGCGGGAAAAACAACCCTATTCAGAATACTTACCACCCTTCTAATTGCCGATGAAGGTGTGGCCAAAGTTGCCAATATGGAGGTCGTGAAAGAGTATAAGCGCATACGAGAATCGGTTGGGTATATGCCCGGCCGGTTTTCATTGTATCAGGACTTAACCGTCTTGGAGAATCTCAATTTCTTCGCCACTATTTTTGGAACTACCGTTGAAGAAAATTACGAGCTCATTAAAGATATTTATATCCAAATTGAGCCGTTCAAAGATCGGCGGGCGGGAAAACTTTCGGGAGGAATGAAGCAAAAACTAGCCCTGTGCTGTGCTTTAATTCACAAACCCAAAGTACTATTTCTGGATGAGCCTACAACCGGAGTCGATCCAGTTTCCCGTAAAGAATTCTGGGATATGCTGAAACGACTTAATAAACACGGAATCACTATTTTGGTTTCAACTCCCTATATGGACGAAGCCGCCTTGTGTGATCGAATTGCATTGATACAACACGGAAAGCTACTGGAAGTAGATAGTCCTCAAAACATTGTCGACAGGCACCAAAAAATAATCTACAACGTGAGCGCCGAGAATACGTATAGACTGATTCAGGATTTGAAAAGATTCCCAACGCAGGAGGCGGTGTATGCATTTGGAGAATTTATTCATTATACAGATTCAAAATCTAGTTTTTCACCAGAAGAATTACGAGCGTATTTACTTCAGAATAATCACAAGAACGTTGATATACATACCGCAGTTACAACCATAGAAGATGTATTTATGGATTTGGCATCAACTTTTAAATCTGAAGCAATTGAAAACTGAAAAGATCATCTCGGTTCAAAATCTCACCAAAATGTTTGGCGATTTTACGGCAGTTAAGAACATCTCTTTTGATGTTTATAAGGGAGAAATTTTTGGTTTTCTCGGAGCAAATGGCGCCGGAAAAACAACTGCCATGAAAATGTTGATCGGTATCTCAAAACCAACGAGTGGATCTTCAACCGTTGCCGGATTGGATGTTGCAACCCAAACCGAAAAGGTCAAAAAAAGTATAGGATATATGAGCCAGCGGTTCTCCCTATATGACGACTTGACGATTCGGGAAAACATCAATTTTTTTGGAGGTATCTATGGATTGAGCAGAGACCAGATTAGGCAAAAATCGGCGCGATTAATTGAAAGCTTAGGATTACAGAAAGAATCAAAAAAACTGGTAAAATCCCTACCGCTTGGCTGGAAACAAAAACTCGCTTTTTCGATCTCCCTTTTGCACGAACCAAAAATAGTATTCCTAGATGAACCTACAGGCGGTGTGGATCCTATTACACGTCGGCAATTTTGGGAATTAATTTACGCTGAAGCCGATAAAGGCACAACCATTTTTGTAACCACTCATTATATGGACGAAGCCGAATATTGCGACCGTGTTTCCATTATGGCGGAAGGAGAAATTGAGGCACTCGACAGCCCCAAGAAATTAAAAAAGCAGTACAACACTAATTCAATGGACGGCGTATTCCTAAAACTTGCCCGTAATGTTGAATAAACTGAAAGCTCAAAAATGAAGCGATTTATAGGTTTTGTCAGAAAGGAGTTCTTCCACATATTTCGGGATAAGCGCTCTATGTTCATACTTTTTGGTATGCCTATCGTACAAATATTGCTCTTCGGATTTGCGATAACCAACGAAATTAACAATGTGGAAATCGCCATTTTGGACAATTCGAAAGACAACGAAACAAGGAAGATCATTCAAAAAATAAATGCCTCACCCTATTTTAATATCGAAACTGAAGTACTGTCAGAAAAACATATAGAAACGGTTCTCAAAAAAGGAAAAGTCAAGGCCATACTAGTCTTTGAATCAAATTTTGCTGAAAAATTAGAAATCAAAAAACTTGCCAATGTTCAAATTATCACCGATGCCACCGATCCAAATACGGCGAATACTATTTCCAATTATGTTCAGTCTATCCTGCAAAATCATCAGCAGCTTTTAAACAAAAACGCTAGAATTCCATATCAAATTAGCGTACAAACACAATTACAATACAACCCCGAACTCAAGGGTGTTTTTAATTTTGTCCCGGGTGTAATGACGGTCATATTAATGCTGGTTTCTGCCATGATGACTTCCATTTCGATTACGAGAGAAAAGGAATTGGGAACTATGGAAATACTTCTCGTTTCACCTCTAAAACCTTTTCAGGTAATTATTGGCAAGGTATTTCCTTATATCTTTTTATCAATTATCAATGCTTTGGTGATTCTGGTTCTTGGATTTCTTGTTTTTGAAATGCCCATCGAAGGAAGTTACCTTTTACTCGCTTTTGAAACGATCCTTTTTATAGTTACCGCATTATCTCTGGGTATATTAATTTCGACGATTTCCCAAACGCAGCAAACTGCAATGATGATCTCCCTAATGGGTCTGATGCTCCCTGTAATTCTACTTTCGGAATTTATTTTTCCTATTTCAAGTATGCCTTTGCCGCTGCAATATATTAGCAATATCATCCCGGCCAAGTGGTTTATTGTGATTTTAAAAGGTATTATGTTGAAAGGTGTTGGACTACAATTTCTGTGGAAGGAAACGCTAATTTTATTGGGAATGACAGTCTTTTTTATCGTGTTGAGTGTGAAGAAATATAAAATCCGATTAGAATAATGCGAATTATAAGCTATATCGTTCAAAAAGAATTTCTGCAAATATTCAGGAACAAAGCCATGTTGCCTATCATTTTTGTGTTGCCGTTAATTCAGTTGCTTATCCTCTCCAATGCCGCTACGTTTGATGTTAAAAATATTAAATTTTCCTTTATCGATAACGACAGAACCTCAACTTCGAGAGGACTTATCAGCAAATTTGAAGCATCCAACTACTTTGATGTACTGGAACATTTTACTTCAAAAGAGCTAGCCGATCAAGCGATGGAAAAAGGCGCCGTGGATGTTATTTTAGATATTCCGAGGCACTTTGAAAGAGATCTGGTGAAGAACAAAAAGGCCGAACTCGCAGTCTATACCAACGCCATTGACGGGGCAAAAGCAGGCATTGAAAACGTGTATATCAACCAGATTATTAGAGAATACAATCAACACCTAAGTGCAAGTCTATCTCTAACAGACCATCAAGTGGCAAGGCCAATTAATATCCTCGCCATCCCCGCGTTTTGGTACAATAATACCCTGAATTATAAAACATTCATGGTTCCGGGGATATTGGTGTTATTAGTAACGATGATTACACTATTTCTTTCGGGAATGAACATTGTTCGTGAAAAAGAGATAGGAACTCTCGAGCAAATTAACGTCACTCCTATTAGAAAAAGCCAATTTATCATTGGTAAATTGTTTCCGTTTTGGGTATTGGGAATGGTGCTTTTAACGGTTGGGCTAGTGATCGCCAAAATCGTATTCAGTGTACCCATTGTTGGAAGTATCGGACTTATTTACGTATTCACGGCAGTATATATACTACTCATCTTAGGTCTTGGGCTCTTTATTTCGAATTTCACCGAAACTCAGCAACAGGCAATGTTTATTGCATGGTTTTTAATGGTAATTTTTATTTTAATGAGTGGATTGTTTACACCTATCGAAAGCATGCCACCTTGGGCTCAAAAACTAACACTTTTAAATCCTATTCGATACTATGTGGAAGTAATTCGAATGGTTATGCTGAAGGGTTCCGGTTTTATAGATGTGATTTATCAACTCTCTGTTATTACCGTTTTTGCATTTGTAATGAATGGTCTGGCTGTTTGGAGTTATAAGAAGACAAATTAGAAGTTATGGAAAGACGACAAAAATTTAAGCTTTCAAAGGACGAATCTTTATTCGTACGCGGTCCGTTATCACGTTTTAACGAATTTACCTTTGCATTTAAGGTGTTTTTCAACTTTATAAAAGCCTTTAGGAAAATGCATTTTATTGGTCCCTGTGTGACTGTTTTTGGCTCTGCTCGATTTACAAACGATTCTGAACATTATATAAATGCAGAGAGAATAGGAGCTGAACTTTCAAAATTGGGGTTTACCGTGATGACAGGTGGCGGCCCAGGTATTATGGAAGCCGCCAATAAGGGCGCTTATGAGTCAGGGGGGTATTCTGTGGGTTGTAATATAATTCTACCCTTTGAACAAAAACCAAATCCATATCTCCATAAGTGGATTGACATTCCTTACTTTTTTCTGCGAAAAGTAATTTTGGTAAAATATTCGTACGCTTTTGTAGTCATGCCCGGAGGTATCGGTACGCTCGATGAGCTCTTTGAAGCATTAACCTTGATACAGACAAAAGTCATTGAGGATTTCCCAGTAGTTATTTTTGATTCCGAATACCACAAGGAATTATGTGAACATATTCAAATTATGGCAGAAAGAGAAAGTATCAGTCCGGAAGACATGCAACTGCTTTTTGTAACCGATTCTGTGGAAGATTTAATTACTCATATAGAAACACATGCCATAAAAAAATTCAAATTAGTTAGAAAACATATAAAGCCAAAATGGTGGCTTGGAGAATCTAATAATAAATCAATCGCCAAATGAAAACTAAAAAAACTGTCCATACTGTAAGTGCGATTGCCTTAGCACTATTTGCTTTGCTCACCTTATTCTTAAGTAGTTCTGTGATTTTTGATTGGTTTGGCATTAGAGCCAAAGAAGGCAACTATGTACCTTTTGTCGTTTGGGCAAATTTAATTTGCAGTCTTCTCTACCTCATCGCTGTTTATGAATTCTTTAAAATGAATAAAGTAGCTTACAAAATATTAATTGTTTCTGTAGTGGTTTTAATAATTGCTGTAATTGGTTTGTTTTTTCATATAAATAGTGGTGGTTTATATGAAACCAAAACAATTGGCGCCTTGTTTTTCAGAATCGGAATCACCTTGTTTTTTGCCCTTCTGTTCTACAAGTACCTAAAAAGAAAACATGATTAAATCTACAAATCTAATATTCTTTTGTCTTCTTCTGAGTTTTGGCTATGCCCAAACCAAAAATGATACCCTACCACGACTTGATCTAGCGAAAATAGCACATATAAATCAAAGTGATAGCTATATTACTTTCCCCATAGATATTGGAAACATAGCACCTTTAATGTTTGAAGCCAATCTCAATCCTAATTTTATCATCCGTCAACGCAGTGATTCAAAAATGATGATGGTGCTTACCCCACAAATTATGATTCGGATGTATAATGAAGAATCGTATCCCGTAAAAACCCCTAGTTATATTCCGCAAATTTCGTTCTACTATTTGATGGGTTATCCAGAGCTAGCACATCATACCACAGTATTTGCTCGAATAGCACATCATTCAAATGGACAGGATGGCAATTTTTATTTAGACGGTCCTTTATTAGATGTTAACGAACCCAAAATTAATCTCCAATCTGGAAATTTTGCAACCAATTTTTTTGAATTCGGCTTTATCGATACATCATACGGCACTACTGTGAACGCGGTAAAATTTATTAAAAGCGCTCTGGAAATACACCCTAAAAGTTGGACGCAAGAAGAACTACATGGTCTGTACAGCGGGCTTCGATGGCATAACTCATTTTTTGCCTATAAGCTTCCGATGGATCGCGATTTTTTCAGTAAAAAAAGATCGGCTAATTTTTCGTTAAAAGTAGAAACAACCATAATGCTTGATAATTTTAATGATTTAGCCTTTTTTGATTTAGATAGATTCAATGCTAGTCTTACCTTTTACTATCATCCGAAGTTTTTAGAAGATATTGGGTTTTTCGTCCAATTATATCACGGTGCAGATTATTATAATATCTATTTTCAACAACAACTGAATATTATCCGATTTGGGCTTATGACGGAAATATTAAGATTTTAAATCTAAATGCAATTGTTTTAACCTCTAATTCATGGAGGTTCAATTACAAGTAATTCTAGGCTTTTTGCAACTATTTTGCTTTATAAACTAAAATTTTGGAACATGCTCTACCCGAAAAATAAATTACAAGAAATTGAAGTCACAAGTGATTTAATACTTGCTAAAATTTATGAATTTGAAGCTAAGTATAAACAACAAATAGATAGTGTACACCCTAATTATACTAACAGCGCTAAGAATTTAATTCATTATTTGGCCTTACGTTCGTTTAGTATCGATATTTTACAAAAAAAAATTGATGAAATTGGTTTGCCGAATTCACCTGAGTTTAAAGGGAGTATTTTACATAGAATTTTAAGTTTTAAAACCATTATTAATAGTTTACTGAAGACTGATTCATCTGATGATAAAAAAATATTCCTCACCAATAAGGAAGCAAAGAAAATCCAGAAAGAAAATTTTGAAGCTCTCTTTGGTAAGATAAAAAATAAAAGAAAAACAGCCATTATGGTTACTCAGCCATTGAATGCTGCAAGTGACGCACAATTTACTAAATCACTTATAGATTTGGGAATGGATTGTGCAAGAATTAATTGCGCACATGATGATGAAACTACATGGAAGAGCATAATAAATAACATTAGAGCCCATGAGAATAACTGCAAAATCACGATGGATTTGGCGGGGCCCAAAATTAGGACCGGCAAAATGAAACCTGGTCATAAGGTTATTCATATAAAGCCAAAAAAAAATGATCTAGGTAAAGTAGTAGCTCCTGCAAAAATTTGGATGGCACCCTACGGCACTCAACCTCCTCAGGGAGAAGAAGCGGATGCTATCATTCCGATAAATAAAAATTGGCTTCAAAAAACACAAATTGGTTCCTATATTATTTTTAAAGATTCACGGGGTAAAAGGCGTAAAATCATCATTGATAAACTAGAAAATAATGGGCGTTGGGGGAATTGTAAAAAATCGGCCTTTATTGTTTCCGGAACTTCGCTAAACGTATTTTTTGGAAAAGGATCTGCTTCTGAAAAGCATACTGCTAATAAGTTATTACCATTAGAAGAAGTTATCTTTTTGTCTGAAGGCGATTTATTGAGGCTTGATAAAGAGCCTATTTTGGGAGAACCTGCTCTATATGACCAGGAAGGTAGTATTACTGAAATGGCTCATGTTTCATGTACTTTGCCCGAGGTTTTTAATATGGTCAATGAAAAAGAGCAAATTTATTTTGATGATGGTAAAATTGAAGGGGTCATCAAAGAAATTCAAACAGAGTATTTAATTATAGAAATTACCGGTACCAAAAGTAAAGGTGGCAAATTAAGAGCTGATAAGGGAATAAATTTACCCAAAAGTAAATTGAGTTTTAGCGAGTTGACCGATAAAGATAAAAAGGACTTACAATTTGTTGTGAAAAATGCTGATGTAGTTAATTTTTCGTTTATCAATGACAAACAGGATATTGAAAATTTACTCAATGAACTAAAAAGTCTCAATGCTAATATTGGTATTATATTAAAAATTGAAACGCAAGAAGCCTATAAAAATCTGCCTGGCATCATATTAAAGGCCATGGAAAATTATCCAATTGGTGTTATGATAGCGCGAGGTGATTTAGCCATAGAAACAGGGTGGGAAAATTTCGCCATTATTCAGGAAGAAATACTACAGCTTTGCGAATCTGCTCATTTGCCTGATATTTGGGCAACTCAGGTTTTAGAAAACATGATAAAAAAAGGAATACCCACAAGGGCAGAAATCACCGATGCTGCCATGGCTCAGCGAGCAGAATGTGTCATGTTAAACAAAGGGCCATACATAGAAAAAGCGGTTAAAATGTTGGACAAAATACTGTGTAAAATGCAACATGTTCAAAGAGGAAATAAAACCATTTTACCGAAATTGAAATTTAATGAAGATCTATAGAGTGAGCATTCTCTCTTAATAAATTAAATATTATGAAAGACGATAAACAATCAAACACTGAAAGTAAGCCAAAAAAACGAAAGCAAGACAAGTACGATTCCCGAGGTGTTCAAACGTTGTTTAGAACACTTTCCCGAAATCATTATAATCTGTTAAAAATGGTTGATAATAAAGCAAGGATCGTACTCACCGTTAACTCAATAATCACTTCCCTATTATTGGGGGTCCTATTTATAGCACCGAATAATGATGGATTTAAAATTGTACTAGGCATTAGGGCATTACTAATTTGTAGTATGCTCTCTATGGTTTTTGCCTTATTTAGTATGCTCCCACATCGTTACTTTGGCAGAGCTTTTAAAAAAAGTGGTTATAAAGGAGTTTTATATGCAGAAAATTTTTCTTCGCTATCCTTAGAAGAGTTCAAATCTGAATTTAAACGTATTATGGAGACAGGGCATACGATCTATGAAGAAATGATAGACGATCTTTATTTTTTGGGTAAGACTATCGCTCTAAAACAAAAAATATTGGTCCTTTCGGTGGTCATTTTTTTAGTGGGATTGGTAACAGCGATAATATATTCATTGATAAAAGGACTTATAGCCTTTGCATAAAAGCGGGTTGACACCTCTTTTTTTAACAATTATAAAGATTTGTTGCTTTTGATCTTGATTGGTTAAATACCTGCACAATATCCTGTTATGACCCTAAAATTGATATCGACCAACCTTTAAAAATTACTGAAATCTTAAAATACTAAAACAATGCACTATGTCTAAAAATGAAATATTTGTTGTGAAAAACACCGAAGAAGCTGAACCATTTTCAGTTCAAAAATTAAAACAGTCACTTCAGTCATCAGGGGCAACTAATAATGAAGTTGACACCATTATTACTCAAATCCAACCTTCAATTTATGACGGTATTTCTTCAAATGAAATCTATAAGAAAGCCTTTTCCATATTAAAAAAATACAATAGAATATCGGCATCGCGCTACAGTTTAAAACGCGCCATATTCGATTTAGGCCCTACTGGATTTCCATTTGAACGCTTAGTAAGCGCATTGCTTAAACAACACGATTATACCACTCGAGTCGGAATCGTTTTAAAGGGTAAATGTGTTACTCACGAAATTGACGTCTTAGCTGAAAAAGATGGAAATACATACGCTATCGAATGTAAGTTTCACTCAGATCCCAAAGGGGTGAGCAATGTGAGAGTTCCCTTGTATATCAATTCCAGATTTTTAGACATTCAAGAACAATGGAACAAAGACCCTAAAAAAGCATCTCATTTAAAACAAGGATGGTTGATCACCAATACGCGTTTTTCTCAAGATGCAATAGACTATGCCAAATGTGTAGGCTTACATTTACTTAGCTGGGACTATCCAAAAAATAGCGGTATAAAACAGAATGTCGATAAATTTGGACTTTATCCCATTACAACATTAACCACCCTTTCCAAAAGCGAAAAGACACAACTTATTGACAATGATGTGATTCTAGTCAAGGAACTTTTTGAAGTCAGTAGTATTCTGGATAAAATAGGTGTTTCCTCTCAGCGCATCGAACGTATTCTAGAAGAGGTTAAAAACCTTTGCAAGCTTTAAGAGCTTCGGTAGAATTAGATCTCAATCTCAACTATTTCATATAGCTTCGGAATTTGCACCTTCCAGCCATAGGTATCCATAAACTTAACACGAAGGGCATCTTGAGCAGTAGCTTCACCGTGAACTAAAAATACATCTTCAGGATTGTTTTTAATATGACTCGTCCAATCCAACAAACCTTGCTGATCTGCGTGGGCCGACAAACTTTCAATATGATGAATCTGAGCTTTTACTTCTCGATACTTTCCGAAGAATTTTAATTCGTGAGCTCCTTCCAATAACTGCCGCCCGCGGGTTCCTTCGGCTTGATAGCCAACTAATAAAACTGCCGTTTCCGGTTTATCTATAAGCTGCTGCAAATAGGTTAACACCCTGCCTCCGGTAACCATACCACTTCCTGCAATCACCACTTTTGGTTGTGGATTGTCAATAGTTTCCCAGGTTTCTTTGTAGGAAGTAATAATATTCATTCTACGCTGCATGGCACTAAAGTCCTTCGGCGGAATTTTATGCCAATCGGGAAAGCTTTCAAAAACAGATAGTACGTTGTTTCCCATAGGGCTGTCAATAAAAATTGGAATGTTAGGGATTCGATTTTCATTGTACAGTTTCCAAAGGATAAACATCAAAGTTTGGAGTCGTTCTACCGCAAAAGAAGGAATTATCAAGGCGCCTCTTTGATGAATGGTTTGTGAAATGAGCGCTACCAGTTTTTCTGAAACGCTTTCCGCAGGGTGCAATTTATTACCATAGGTGCTTTCAATAAAAAGATAATCGGCCCGAGTAGGGCGTTCCGGCGGAAACAATAACAGATCACTTTCTCTTCCAATATCTCCCGAAAAAACGAATAGCTTTCCGAAGAGGTTTAATTCGATAAAGGTGGCTCCAATAATATGACCGTTGTACAAAAACCTATAGGAAATATCTTCAGTTAGTGAATGCCACTGCTCTTTTTCCTTCTGCTGAAAAAATCCAAGTGTTACTTCTGCTTCTTTGATGGTATAAAACGGTTGGGCAGGATGGTGTTTTGAATAACCTTCTTCGTTAGCCCTTTGGGCCTCTTCTTCATGAATCTTGGCACTGTCCAACAAAATAATCTTTGTAATAGCCAAAGTAGGTGCCGTCCCAATTATTTTGCCGCGAAATCCCTGTTTTACCAATCTGGGCAAGTATCCGGTATGGTCCAAATGTCCATGTGTTAATAAGACCACATCGATAGAGGCTACATCAATGGGCAAGTGCTCCCAATTCTTCTCCCGCAATTCTTTAAGCCCCTGAAACATACCACAATCGATCAAGATATTCTGTTGTGGTGTCTCCAGTAAGTATTTCGATCCGGTTACAGTTCCGGCCGCTCCTAAAAAATGAATTTTAATCGATTCCATATCAAGTAGTACATAACATATTTATCTCCTTTAAGATTTTTGCCTTTCTAGTTTCTGAAATTCCCAGGTGATCCAAATAAAACACATCATTTATCAACTCCCTGCATAGCACCACATCTCTACTTAATAAAAATTGCTTTTCTCGTTGAGAAAGCAAGGTGGAAACGGTTATGGGGTAAAGTCCTAATCTGTCTATACGATCTTTTAGACCATCGTTAATAGGATAATCCCAACTTAACAGATTCAAACCTACACATTTGCCGTATTGCAAGGCATCTGAAGTAAATCGGGTATTGGTAACCACCCATCCTTCATTAGGGGTCTTTCCCGGTTGAATTTCCTTTTCATAAAATTTTAGAATGTCTTGATACCTAGAATGAATATACAGCGGCACCTTCACATCACAGTTTCTTCCCTCCACATTGTGAAATTTGCATTCGGCCACAATGTACTGTCCATTTTTGTGAGCCACTACATCTACTTCATGCGTTACGCATTTTCCTTGTAAGATTTGACCCGTTTGAACGCCGTATCCTGAATAGAACAACACAGAGGCTACAAATTTTTCGAAAGGAAATCCGGTGGGACCCAATTCATAGATAGCTTTTTTCAATTTATACTTCGAGGCGTAAATTGATTTTTTCTTTTTCAATAAGGCAAAGGCTCGGTTGTAAATTTCTTTGGTAGAAATACCCTGATATAATTCATCCCGTACCACATCCACAATATGCTGAACACTGCTTTCATCGGCACCGCTGCGACGTAACGAATTTTTCAATTTTTCAATTGAAAACCGGACGATTTGCCCCGATGACTTTACAACCTCAATGGATTCCTCTTGTTTTTTTCCCATGCTGCTATTTAATTTCTAAGGTCGTGCAATGCCAACACCGGAATCGTTGCATACATCCCCAATTGTTTCACTAAAGGATTTGAAAAAATACTGCCAAAGAATTGATGTTTCTTATTTATAAAGGCAATCATACCACTATTTCGCTGAGAAACAAAATTGAAAAGGCCTTCTTGCACACTCACATTCTCCAACCAATGAAAGGAATAATTAGTCCCATCCAAACAATTTTCCAAAAGTTCCTTATTGCTTTGCTTCAATGGACTCAGGTTTTTCTCCGATTGTACGTGCAAAATACGAATAGGTGCATTGGTGATTCGTGATATTTCAAACAAATACCGCAGCTCTCTTCTTTTATAATGCGTCTTATAACTGGTAGGAAAGACAATTTCATTGGGGTCTTGATATGTAATGTCTCCCGGTATTGCTAAGACCGGGCAGTTTCGCACCTTTTCCATGGCGTCGACCGTGTTGCTTCCGTAGAAGACATCCTTATCATCTGTTTCTCCCTTGGTCCCCATCACGACCAATTCGATATCTTTACGCTCTACGGTTTCTTTGATTGCTCTAAGTGGTAGCATATCTAAAGCAAGTGTAAAATAAGTATGGTTAGGGTATGTTGTTTTTATTTCGAGAAGTTTTAGCGTTTTCTGAAGTCCGATTTCAGCCTGTTGATCGGCTGTGCTCGATCTTGATTTACCGAAGGCGTGTACAATATAAAAATCTACTGCTTCTCGTTTGTACAGATCAGCGGCATATGCAATTGCATTCCAGGCATTTTTAGAAAAATCGGTGGGGATTAGAATTCTCTTCTTCATATATCTTGGTTTTATTTAGTGAAGCATTCGTTGTTCCGAAGGAATCACTAAAAATGGAATATTGGTATGGTAGGCCACTTGATTGACAACAGGTTTAAAAAGCATGTTTTCGAAGAAGGAATGTTTATTGTGGATCATAATTAAGAAATTGATCTTATGTTTTACCTGAAAGGTTTCGATCGCCCCCAATACATCTGTATCTTCTGCCAAGTGAAATAAGTGGGCATTTCCTTTAAAGTATTGATCCAAAAAGTCCTTTACCTTGTTTTGTTCTTCGTCAAGTGGTTCGTAATAGGCATTTAAAATATGTAATCTGGCGACATGCGAATCACAGATATCTTTGATAAGTTTCAAATATCTGTTTGACGTACTCAATCGAAAATCGGTGGGAAATAAAATCTCTTTAGGGGTTTCATAGGTAAACCCGGAAGGCACCGCTATCACAGGACATTTTACCTTTTTAATAGTGAATGTAGTATGTGTCCCCAAGAATACTTCTTTAGCACCTGTAGCCCCTTGGGTTCCCATTACAATTAAATCTATATCATGAGTCTCTATAATATCTAAAATTTCCATAACCAGCAGATTGAAACTGGCAATTTTTTCGAAACTGTGTTTTGGATTGTTAAACTCTTTTTTGATGCTTTTTTCAATTCTGGCTAATTCATTTTCAGAATTTTCCTTAACAATTTCCTGAAGGCGCAATGCCGAATAGCTGTCGGCCATGGCACCCACATTGTACGCAGCAGGAGTAAACGTATTCAACAAATAGAAGGTACATGTTTCTTTTTCAAAAAGCTTCATGGCATATTGAATGGCGTTGTAGGCATTGTCGGAAAAATCGGTGGGGACTAGTATCTTTTTCATTGTAATTGACTTAACATTAATATCGGGGTAAATTTTGAAGCACCAAAAAAGGAATTTGAACGTTCAATCCCATCTTTTGAATGGTTGAGGTGTATAGTACATTTTCCAAATACGATCGTCTAGTGTTTACCATTACGAGCATATCGGCATTGTGCTTTTTAATAAACTCATTGACTCCCTTGGTGATATCTGTACCGGCTTCGGTATAAAAAGCAGTATTGTTATCAACCAGATAACATTCAATAAGCGACTTATTATCCAATTGTCTAAAGGACATCTTTTTAAAATCGGAAACATATAAAAAATTGATCGTGGCCGCATAGTTCTTGGCAATGGTACTCAGGAGTTTTATCTCTCGCCTTTGAAAAGGCAATAGGTAATCTGTTGGGAAGAGAATTCGTTTTGTATGTACATCGTGAAACGTCGACGGAATAGCCAATACGGGACATTTTACATATTTAATTACCTGCAAGGTATTGCTGCCAAACGTAAGATTACGATCATCTGTTTCGCCTTTGGTTCCCATAACCAAAACATCGATGTTCTCCTTATCTACAAAATCATTGGCTTCATCTACCAAACTTCCAAAAACCGAAATGAAATTATATTCGTGTCGAGGATTGGGTGAAATTTCCAACATTTCGCTTAATACCTGTTGCAATTCCTTGTCGGAACTCTCTTTCACTTTTTCTTTGTATTCTTCGAAAAGCTCGCGGGACATTTCAAGGTTGTTTTCATAAACCTCATCGGCGAAGGCATGCATAATTGTAAACTCGCTTCGCTCGTATTTAAATAGCTCCATTGCATATTTAATCGCGTTCATCGCGTTCTCAGAAAAATCGGTTGGAATTAACACCTTTCTCATGGTTTTTGTTCATTTTGAGGTTATGTTCAAAGCTATGTTTTCCGGAGCAGAAAAAACATGATAATTATCAGCTAAGTAGCTGATTTTTCGAGGTGTGAAACTAGCTAGGAAAGCAGCTATTACTCGTGTAATACCAAGAAAGGAATCTTTGTATAGTAGCTTAATTTTTCTACGGTAGGCTTAAACAAGAGGCGTTGAAAAAAGTTTAGGTTTTTGGCTACCATGGCAATCATATCGACATGATGTGATTCGACGAAAGTATCGATAGCTGTTTCAATATTTTCATCGGTTATAAAATAACAATTATGCGGCTTGTCCTCTAGGTGTTCTTGCAGATAATTTCGATTCTTTTTCTGAAGGGCAGTAAGGTCCTGTACTTTTTTAGATATATATAAAATGCTTGCCAATGCACCTGTATGGTGTAGTATTTCAGTAAATGTATTGAGGATCCTGTGCTTAAAAAAAATATTAAAGTCGGTAGGAAAAACAATGTTTTTTACCTGACTATACGAAGCTTGTTCGGGAATCACCAAGATGGGACACTTCACTTTGGTAATCACATTCCCGGTATTGGTGCCAATGACATCTCCTTTCCATTGGGAAGCTCCTTTGGTTCCCATAACAATGAAATCGATCTCCTTTTCCAATACATGTTTTCGCATGGCTTCGATAAATTGGATATATTCATGAATTGCGAAAAAATGATGTTTGGCATTTTTGGAGTGTTTCTTTAAATGTTTCAATTCAAATTTTAATCTATCCGAAGGCTTGTAAGCAACCTTCTTATCCAATACCGCTTCCGGTATCTTGTAATAACATTCATCTTCATCTACTTCATCCATCAAAGAAACATGTAACAAATAGAACGTTACATCACTATCTTTAAAAAAAGACAGCGCATAGCTAATGGCATTTTGAGCGTTTTCAGAAAAATCTGTTGGGATAAGAATATGCTTCATCTCAATACATTGTAATAAAAACAAATGTATCCTGATGTAACAAGGCAAAGAATGACAATGGTCAGTTTTTCAAATTAATTGACTATTCAATTAATTGAAGTTGCTGAAGATCCAAAATTTTTATGTTTCTCCCCTCAATTTCAATGAGGCCGTCTTTCTTAAAACCTGACAAGGTTCTAATAAGGCTTTCTGTAGCAATTCCGGCTACACTGGCCAGATCGTTACGCGAAATTTTAATGGTGTCTTCCGATGTTTTACCCAGTATTTCGGCAAACTGAAGAATAGTTTGTGCAGTTTTCTTACGCACCGAACCATAGGCCATTTGAAGGAGATGTTCCTTTATTTCTGAAAGATTATCGGTAAGTACGTTCATTAATTCGAGTGATACCCCCTGACTTTTACCCAACACTTCCTTAAGTTGCATTTTTGAGATTGCAGCGAGCTCTACATTTTCTACCGCCGTAGCCGACTCGGTATAGGGAACATTCTCATCGAAGGAGGTGAAACCCAAAAAATCATCGGCTTTAAGCAATGCCGTGGTGAGTTCTTTTCCGCTTTCATCCATCTTATGACTTTTTACAACCCCCTTTAAAATAAGGAAAATATTATTGGAATGCTCCCCAAGTTTATAGATACTGGCTCCCTTTTTAAAAGTTAAAATACTGCCGTAATCATCGAAGAAATTTTTAAGTTCATTCAAGTTTCGCAGGCTATCATCATCATTTTCATGAACCGTTTGGGCATTTTGATTTTTAATCTTTTGTTCAAGCAAACTTGCTTTGGCCAGCCTACTTTCAACCGCACTTATAAGTTCTTCTTCATCAAACGGTTTTGTGAGGTAATCATCGGCACCCATATCCATTCCTTTGCGAACTTCTTTATGTTCCGTTTTTGCCGAAAGAAATATAAACGGAATTTGATTGGTCAATGCATCCGAATTAAGCGCTTCTAACACGCCATATCCATCTACCTCGGGCATCATAATATCACAAACAATAATATCCGGCTGCTCCTTTTTTGCCACTTCAATCCCTAATTTCCCATTAGGTGCCGTAAGGACATTAAAGTTTGAAAGTTCTAACAACTCTGCCGTGTTTTCTCGCAAGGCTGCATCATCTTCGATGATAAGGATTGTTTTCATTTGTATCTACTTAATTGGTATTTCTACTTTAAAGATGCTTCCTTCATTTTCTTTGCTGGTAAAGGTAATTGTCCCACCTAGGTTTTCCAAATGGCTTTTCGCAATATTGAGTCCAATACCCGTACCTTGATCCAACAAGGCATTTTCTGCCCTAAAGTAACGGTTAAAGATAAACTTTTGTTCTTTTGCTGGAATACCCATGCCTTCATCCTGAATACTAATACACAAGCTCGATTTTTTCTGATCAACCCGAACATCGATAGCGGTATTTCCGGGTGAGTATTTAATCGCATTATTAATTAAATTGGTCAAAACAAGTTCCAATATTTTTTCATCAAACTCAACAATAATATCATCGATATTTTGAGGATAGTTTATTTTTTGCCCTTCCTTCAACAACATATTAGCGTCGTAAATAACCTCATTTACCACCTTACTCAATGGAAAAAGACTAAATTTATACGTTTCCTTACCCGTTTCAATGCGCTCAATAGAAAGAAAATCGTCTAATATATTATTCAAATATTTAACCTTGCTTTGGATCGTCTTTAGGTGTTTATCTCTTTTTTCCTGGTGTTCTGTCAACGTGTATTTTCCAACCAGCGTTGCCGAGGTTAAAATTCCGCTTAAAGGTGTCTTGAATTCGTGAGATACCAATGAAAGGAATTTCGTTTTAAGTTCATTTAATTCACGTTCCTTACGAAGTGATTCCTTTATTCTATTTTCTGCTTCCTTACGCTTTGCCACTTCTTCCTTTAATTCTGAAATACTATGGCGTAATTCTGTTGTTCTTTGCTGAATACGAAGTTCTAAACTCTCATTAAGTTCTTTGATTTCCTGTTCTTGCCTTTTCCGAATGGTAATATCACTCACCAAAGCCATGACATATTGATTCTCATAAATTTCAAATGGATTTAATCCAGCTTCCAGGGGAAAAGCAGTACCATCCTTACGTAAACCATACAAATCGCGACCATGCCCCATTTGCCTCACGTCGCTTTTTTCAATAAAACTATCAAAATGACCTGTATGCTTTTTTCGATAATCCTTCGGAATTAAACGATTAAGTTGCGAACCCAATAACTCATTTTCTTCGTAGCCAAACATTACATTAGCAACACCATTGGAAGCGACAATTTCTTGCTGTACATTCACAATAATAATGCCTTCCGAAATAGCTTCAGAAAGTAATTTAAAAATATTCCCTTTTTTCTCCTCAAAAACCTTCATGTCCCCAAAAGTAACAATTTTATTGCTGGTTTTCAGAACTGATTTTTATCATAAAAAAAGTGAGGTGTTATCTGTAATTTTACTTATAAATTCTAAATGAATTGTTATGCGTGAAGTACCAAAACCCGAAATAGAATTCTATCAAATTATTGGTAAGTTGTTCTATGCTGTTGCGGCTGCGGATAAAGTAGTGCGAAAATCGGAATACGAGGCACTTATCGACATTGTGAATAGCCATTGGATTAAACTGGACGACTATGAAGACGAATTCCACTCTGACGCTGCCTATCAAATAGAAATTGTCTTTGGTTGGCTCGATTATAATTCGCTCGATGCAGATGCATGTTTTAAGGATTTCAAATATTTTAAAAAAGAACATCCTAGTCTGTTTAGTTTGAAACGAAAAAAACTTATCTGGATTACAGCCAATGCCATAGCCGATGCCTTTTCAGGAAAAAACAAATCGGAATTAATCCTACTCACCAGACTAAAACTCGAACTTGAACAATAATACACTCGCTATGAAATCTATGAAATACCTTTCCCTCCTGCTTGTTTTTGGGCTTTTGATAAGTTGTAAAAATGATTCACAAAAAAAGGAAACCGATGCTATCGAAGACGTGACCGATGTTGTTGAGGATTCGTTGGTAGTTTCAGATCATGATATTGATTTGAGAAAACAGCAAACTATTCAAATAAAACGGGAGGAACTTATAAAGAAGGAAGACGAACGGGTACAATTAGAAGATCTGGTATTGTCAAAGACTTTTTTTAAAGAAGAAGACCTTTATGTACTCGACTTTAAATATCCTCACCTCAATGAAGCCTTAAAACCTTCCTATAGAAATTTTAACGAATACGTTCAAAAGTATTATATCGATATAAAAGGTGTTGAGGCTCAAATTTTGGAAGATAAAGAATTGTATTGTGACACGCTGCGTACCAACAGATACCGTGAAAAACGATTGGTCGATTATAAGATTTATAACATCAATGAAAAATTGATTAGTGTTTTGTTCTACAAGGAAAATTACTACTCCGGTGCCATGCATCCATCTTATACGTTTGACTGCCTCAATTTCGACCTCAACCGTGCCGTGTTTATGAATTATGAAGATTTTTTTAACGATGGCTCGGAGGAAGAACTGCGGGTTATTTTAAATGAACTCCTACAGGAAAAGATTGCTTCCGGAGAATTTTTCTATGACTGTTGGCAGATTTCTGAAGAAGATTTCTTCGAATATAAAAACAACTTTGTGGTGGACGAAACCTTTGTTGAATTCTATTTCGACGATTGTGTAATCTGTCCTTCGTATACGGGAACCTATTCCATAAAGATCCCTTTGGTGCGATTACTACCCGTGCTCCGAAAGTACAAATTCAACCCATTAATAAGTTAACAACAAGAAACAAAGTAGTATCTTAATACCATTAAATCTCGAACCAATGAAAGGCAGCTTTAGCGATATAATTAATTCTGAAACGCCGGTCTTAATCGATTTTTACGCAGACTGGTGTGGCCCCTGCAAAGCACTGGCACCCATTCTTAAACAGGTAAAAGATGAGATGGGAGACAGTGTAAAAATTGTAAAAATCGATGTCGATAAAAACCCATCCATCGCCTCTCGATTCCAGGTTCAAGGAGTTCCCACCATGCTTATCTTTAAGCAAGGGAAACAACTTTGGAGACAGTCTGGAGTCCTTCCAAAGAATGAAATTATTTCAGCAATACGAAGCCACAACTAATGGAGTTAAACAAATACATAGACCATACACTGCTGAAACCAACCGCCACTCCCGATGATATAGTGCAACTGTGTGATGAAGCAAAAAAATATAAGTTTCACAGTGTCTGCGTGAATAGCTGCTATGTTTTCTTAGCGAGTAACGAATTATTAAACACCGATATAAAAGTGGTTTCTACCATTGGGTTTCCTTTGGGTACCGCTTCTACCAAGGCAAAGCGTTCAGAAACAAAAAGAGCCATAAAAGAAGGTGCCCACGAGATAGACATGGTAATGAATATTGGCTTCTTAAAGCACAATCTTTTTAAAAGTGTACGCGAAGAAATCTCGGCCATCAAAGAAATAGTCGGGGACAAGACCCTTAAAGTTATTTTGGAAACTTGTTATTTAACCGACGATGAAAAACGAATTGCCTGTAATATTACTGAGAAAGCGGGGGCAGACTACGTAAAAACCTCGACAGGATTTGGTACGGGAGGAGCAAGCATTCACGATGTCAAGCTAATGCTGAATGCCGTGGATGGTAAATTAAAAGTAAAGGCTTCGGGAGGGATTAAAGATGCTGTCACGGCTCAGACCTATATAGATCTTGGTGTTAGCAGGATTGGGACCTCCTCCGGAATCGTCATTGTCACCACAAACTAGCACTATGAGTATACATATTGAAGCGAAAAAAGGAGAAATAGCCGACTCGGTCTTATTGCCGGGAGATCCATTGCGCGCCAAATGGATTGCTGAAACATTTTTAAAGGATCCCTTCTGTTATAATGATGTGCGTGGTATGTTAGGGTATACCGGAACCTATAATGGGAAACCAATTTCGGTACAAGGAACGGGAATGGGCATTCCTTCGGCCTTGATCTACTGTCACGAACTTATCAATGACTACGGAGTTAAAAACCTCATTCGTGTAGGGACGGCCGGCTCTTACCAACCCGATGTAAAGATTCGGGACATCGTGATTGCCATGGCGGCTTCGTCTACATCGGGGATTAACAATTCGCGATTTTTCAATTCAGATTACTCTCCAACTGCAGATTTTGAGTTGTTTATGAAAGCGGCACGCTATGCTCAGGATCAAGGAATTCCTATCAAAGCAGGAAATGTACTCTCTGCAGACGAATATTACGACGATGTTTTTGATTCGTATAAGAAATGGGCCAATTTTGGAGTCCTATGTGTTGAAATGGAAGCTGCAGGACTATATACCATTGCCGCAAAACACAGGGTAAAAGCCCTGGCAATTTTAACCATTTCAGATTCACTTATAAGCAAAAAGGAAACTACGGCAACCGAAAGAGAAAGCACGTTTAGCACGATGATCGATATTGCGCTAAACACGCTGTCATAACTAAAAAAGGGATCCTTTTAAAGACCCCTTCTTCCTATTACCAACCTATTATAATTAGTAATCAGCTAAATTTTAAATGTGAGTACCGGTATATCGGCGTGATTTGCCAAATCTTCGCCAACACTTCCGAAGAAGAAATGCGCCAAGCCACGACGACCATGGGTTGACAGGGCAATAGCATCTGCATTGATCTTATTGCTATAGGTAAAGACACCGTCTTCAACCGAATAGTCATCCACATATACAACTTTACCCAAGCTATCTAAGCTTCCTAGATCGCCCTGATACAAGAATTCTCTCACTTTTTCTTCAATCTCGGGAGTACTTCTAAAGCGCTCATTGGGTAGATTGACGTGTAGTAAGTGTACATTTGCGGAAAATAGCTTAAAGAATTTCATGGCCTTTTGGTAAGCAATGATACTTTCTTTCTCAAAATCGCATGCAAAGACTACATTTTCGAATGTAAAGTTCTTAGGCTTATTTTTGATCACCAACACAGGAATTTCAGAGGTACGCACCACTTTTTCGGTGTTAGAACCTACAAATACTTCACTTATTCCACTGCTACCATGTGATCCCATTACAATTAAGTCGGCACCGTGATCTTTTGCCACATCATTGATCTCGCTAAAGTTTTTGTAGTTGTAAACGGTATCGGTAACCTTCACTCCTTCCAAGAATTTTTTGTCTAGAAATTCGGAGAAACGTTTTTCGGCCAGTTTTAAATAATACATGGCTTCAAATACTTCCTTCGCTTCATTTTTATTGATCACAGCTTCAGATAGTCCCATCATATGAAGGGCAATTATCTCGGCATTTTGTTTTTTTGCGATTACGGAAGCTACTTCTAACGCATATTCAGAATGTTCGGAAAAATCGACGGGTACAAGTATTTTTTTCATGGGTTAGAATTTAATGAGTTGTAAAGGTTGCTTTGCGTTTTTTAAGCTGTTTTTCTAAATCTGAAATCGCTTTTTTTACAGCAGATTCATAATTTTTATCGGTTGAGGTTGCAAATATTCTAGGCCCGGGAAGGCTCAATTCAATTTCGCAAGTGTCTCGTTTACCGGTAGGGTCGTTCTCATATTTAAAATATACATCGGCATTGATAAGCCAGTTGTACTTAGCACTCAATTTTTCGAGCTTTTTTGTTACATAATCCGACATGCTTTCGCTAGTAGGTATTTTCACATATTGAATTCGAATAGTCATATTTAAAATCTTTAATTACTAGTAGGATAAAAGTACTACGGAAAGCGTTTTTAAAATATGATATTCGTCAGTGCTCCCCTTCGTTTAAACCTATTTCTGAAGACTGTTAATCACCTTCTCTAATCTTTTCTGAATTTCTAGTGCCAGTTCTCCCAAATGTTCATTCTTCACCGAAACCATTGAAGCCACTGGATCTACAGCCGAAACTTCAATAGTTCCCGGCTTCTTTTCCTGAACAATTACATTACACGGCAACATGGTACCTATTTTATCCTCAGCTAGTAATGCCTTATAGGCAAAGGGCGGATTACAGGCTCCAAGAATTTTATAGTTATAAAAATCGACATCCAATTTTTTTTGTAAAGTCGCTTTGATATCAATCTCTGTTAGAATGCCAAAGCCTTCTTTTTTAAGTTCCGCTGTGATTCTTTCTATTGCTTCGTCAAATGAACTATTCTGAAGCGTGGTGGATATATAATAACTCATACTATTTGGTTTTTTATGTATTCATGACAAAATTAGACCGCAACACCAAAAGATACTATGATAAATATCAACTGAACCCAAACAATAATTTGCTACATTTAGGGTAAATTCGTTCAAAATGAAAATCCACAATTTAGGAGAGGAAAATTCACTTTTGCATCAGTTCATTGCTGAAATTAGGGACACACATATTCAAAAAGATCCCATGCGCTTCAGAAAGAATATCGAACGTATTGGTGAAATTTTGGGCTACGAACTCAGCAAGACCCTAGACTATCAATCTCAAAAGGTAGAAACCCCATTGGGCTCCAAAATGGTTTCGACACCTTCAAACCAGCTCGTGCTTTGTTCCGTATTGCGAGCGGGATTACCCTTGCATCAAGGACTCCTCAACTACTACGACAAGGCAGAGAATGCATTTATTTCGGCCTATCGCCATCACCGAGGAGATGAGGATGCCTTTGAAGTTATTGTCAATTACCTGGCCTCCCCTTCTATTGAAAACAAAACCCTAATTTTAACAGACCCCATGCTGGCCACCGGCAAGACGTTAGAAAATGTGCTAAGTGCCTTTAAAGAGCACGGTACGCCAAAACAAATTCATATCGTTTCCGTTATAGGTTCGAAGGCCGGGGTTTCTCATGTTCAAAAAATATTCCCTGAAAATACCCACCTGTGGATTGCCGCCATTGACGACAGCTTGAATAGCAAAGGCTATATCATTCCCGGGATAGGTGATGCAGGCGATCTATCCTTCGGCTTAAAACGCTAAGGTTTTAATATTAAATTACTCGCGTACGCCGAACTTCTTCAGAATAGTTTCCATCAAACACCATTTGGTAAAGGAAGACTGTAATAAATTGGCTCCAACAAAGGCAGTAAACCACAACCAATGTATATTCACATAAACGGCAAGTAGCAAACTAATAAGGATAAATATTCCGGCAATAGCTCTAATATATCTGTTAATCATAATCTTGTGTATTAAATTGTTAAATAAATTTTTCGATAGGAACAACTACCGCTTTTATAGGATTGTTTGTTTCTATGGTAGTATTAAAGGTCTTTACGAGATCGAAGAAAGCATCGATCTTTTCCTCATCCGTGAATGAAAAAAACATTCCGGATTCGGCTCCGCCTCCCTGACTGGGAAACCAACTGGAATTGAGTAAAACCGAATTGGGATTGCGATATCCTTCGATGTCTGAGCCACTAAAGTTCTCGATATGGGCTTTCTTAAAAAGCTGCAACACTTCTTTTTCGAATTGTTCGACCACGGTAACTATTAATAATTTCATATCTCGTGTTTTTTACGTTCAATTAAATAATACACCAAAGGCACCACCAGCAATGTCAACACAGTCGATACAATGGTTCCTCCCATTAACGAGATTGCTAGTCCTTGGAAAATAGGATCGAACAGGATAACAAATGCCCCAATGACCACAGTTCCCGCTGTTAATAATATGGGCGTGGTTCGTACCGCACCGGCTTCGATAACGGCCTGTTTTAACGGTATACCATCTGCCACCCTTAGGTTGACAAAGTCGATGAGCAGCACCGAGTTCCTCACCATAATACCGGCGAGGGCGATCATTCCAATAAAGGAGGTTGCCGTAAAAAAGGCATCCATGAACCAGTGTCCTAACACAATCCCGATCAACGAAAGTGGAATTGCCACCATCATCACAACGGGAGCTTTAAAATTCTGAAACCACCCTACAATCAACATATAGATAATCACAATCACCCCTAAAAATGCCATCCCTAAATCACGGAATACTTCTAAGGTAATTTGCCATTCTCCATCCCATTTCACGGTGTAGTCATCTTCAAAAGCCGGTTGTTTTATATACAACTCTTCTAAAGAATACCCTTCAGGAAGTGGTATCTGCTTCAGTTTATCTGTCATTCCTAAAATGGCATAGACCGGACTTTCAAGTGCGCCTGCCATATCGGCCATCACATACACCACTCGCTTTTGATT
>NZ_JAIOHK010000059.1 GCF_019913785.1 Altibacter sp. | reverse complement strand
ATTTTTGCCTGTAAACAAAGTGAAGCCTTGGCTGAAGACATAGCGAAAGCCTTCGGAATTACACTCGGAAATGTAATTACCTCTCACTATAGCGACGGTGAATTTCAGCCTTCTTTTGAAGAATCGGTTCGAGGTAGTAGAGTGTTCATCATTGGATCTACTTTTCCCAATAGTGACCACCTTATGGAAATGCTCTTGATGTTGGATGCTGCCAAGCGTTCTTCGGCACGACATATTACCGCGGTATTGCCCTATTTTGGCTGGGCAAGACAGGATAGAAAAGACAAACCTCGAGTTCCTATTGCCGCTAAATTAGTAGCAAAAATGCTCGAAACAGCCGGTGCTACTAGAATTATCACCATGGACCTGCATGCCGATCAGATTCAAGGATTTTTTGAAAAACCGGTGGATCACCTGTTTGCATCAACCATTTTTCTGCCTTACTTAAGGAAGTTAAACCTGGCTAATCTCACCATAGCTTCCCCCGATATGGGAGGGTCAAAACGTGCGTATGCTTATTCGAAAGCCATGGAAAGCGATGTGGTTATCTGTTACAAACAGCGCGCAAAGGCAAATGTGATATCGTATATGGAGCTTATTGGTGATGTGGAAGGAAAAAATGTGGTGTTGGTAGATGATATGGTAGATACCGCAGGTACTCTCACCAAAGCAGCCGACCTCATGATAGAGCGAGGGGCTATAAGTGTCCGGGCCATTTGTACACATCCTATTCTTTCCGGAAATGCATATGAACGTTTGGAAAAATCGAAGCTGCAAGAACTGATTGTCACCGACTCCATTCCGCTACGGAAACAAAGCGATAAGATTCGTGTTCTTACCTGTGCCAATCTGTTTGCCGATGTGATGTTAAGTGTAAATGCTAATAAATCAATCAGTTCTAAGTTTTTAATGTAAAAAACATACGCCCTTCCTAACGCGCTGAAACACATGCACTAGTAGTATTTCTTTCTATCAATTGCCTTGGTTAATTTTTAGCAGTTTTATTTTCAATCTTTTCAGAAAAAAACTTACATTTGCACCCGCTTTACAAGGAAGTAAAGAGGTAATAAACAATATTTAAAGTAATGAAATCAATTACAATCAATGGATCTCTAAGAGAAAGCGTGGGCAAGTCTTCGACCAAAGCCCTACGTAATGCTGAAAAGGTTCCTTGCGTAGTATACGGAGGGGATAAGCCAATTCACTTTTCAGCAGATGAACTGGCGTTTAGACACCTGGTGTACACCCCCGATGTACATACAGTTGTAATTAAATTGGAGGACGGCAACGAAATAAATGCCATTCTTCAAGACATACAGTTTCACCCGGTTTCAGACCGAATTTTACACATTGACTTCTATCAAATTTACGATGATAAAGAGGTAATGCTGGAAATTCCAGTGCGTACGGTTGGAAATGCACGTGGCGTGCGAAACGGAGGAGTTTTGCGAATTGTTACTCGTAAACTTCGTGTGAAGGCATTGCCTGCTAATCTACCCGACTTTATTGAAGTAGATATTTCTGAAATGAAGATTGGTGCGAAAATGTATGTTACCGAGGTTGAAAACGACGCATATAAATTCTTACACCCGGATAATACGGTGATTTGTCAAGTGAGAACATCACGTACAGCCATTGTAGACGAAGTGGAAGAAGACGAAACTGAAGAAGGAGTTGAAGGAGTAGAAGGAGAAACTGCCGAAGCAGCCGCTGAGGGAGAAACTGCTGAAGCACCTGCAGGAGAATAAATCTTCAATTTTCAAGATACCTAAAAAGCATTCCGTTATTCGGGATGCTTTTTTTATTTTTACGGAAGTTAAACAACTGTATGTTTGCATTTTTTAAGAAGCTATTCTCATCTAAATCGAAATCACAAATCACCGAAGGCGATCCTATGAAAAAATTTCTCATTGCCGGATTGGGCAATATTGGTCCCAAATACGAACATACACGTCACAATATTGGTTTTAAACTGTTGGATTTTGTAGCCGAAAAAGAGTCACTTACCTGGGAGACCGCAAAATTGGGCGATATTACTTCTTATAAGAAAAAAGGACGCACCTTTTTATTGCTGAAGCCCAGCACCTATATGAACTTAAGCGGAAAAGCCGTTAAATATTGGCTTGAGAAGGAAAAAATTCCCTTGGAAAATTTACTGGTAATTACCGATGACTTAAATTTACCATTTGGAACCATTCGTATAAAAACCAAAGGCAGCGATGGGGGGCATAACGGACTTAAAGATATTCAAAGTGTTTTGCAAACGACCCAGTACAATCGCTTCCGATTTGGGATTAGTGATGAATTTTCAAAAGGAAGACAGGTAGATTATGTATTGGGCGAATGGAATGAGGAAGAAGAAAAGTTGCTAAAGGAGCGCTTGGAAAAAGGAGCTGAGGTGATAACATCCTTCGGTCTAGCCGGTATCAATATCACCATGAACACTTTTAACGCCAAGTAATGTGAACGAATTCGCTTCAGCTGCATCGTATAAGAATGATCGCCCCTGTGTGGTCACCATTGGAACCTTCGATGGCGTACATATTGGCCATAAGGCGCTTTTAAAACGGTTAGTAGCCACCGCTAAAAAAGAAGAACTCGATTCGGTTGTACTCACCTTTTTCCCGCATCCCAGAATGGTGCTTCAAACCGATTCGAACTTGAAGCTTATCAATACCATTTCAGAAAAGAAAACACTACTCGCCGAAACCGGATTGGATCACCTCATTATTCATCCTTTTACACATGCCTTCTCCAGACTTACAGCCGTGGAATATGTTCGTGATATTTTGGTAAATAAGTTAAAGGCAAAAAAAATCATTATTGGTTACGATCATCGCTTCGGCAGAAACCGAACGGCCACCATCGAAGATCTGCGAGAGTTTGGAAAGACCTATCATTTTGAAGTAGAAGAAATAAGTGCCCAAGAATTGGATGAGGTGGCGATAAGCTCTACCAAAATTCGAAAGGCACTACAGGAAGGCGATATAACCACCGCCAATAGTTATTTGGGTTATCCCTTTATGGTATCCGGAAAGGTAGTAAAAGGCAAGCGAATAGGACGAACCTTGAACTATCCAACGGCCAATCTTGAGATTGAAGAACCGTACAAAATGATTCCTAAAAATGGGGTGTATGTGGTACAGGCTAAGATTAATTCAGAAAAAGTCATCGGCATAACCAGTATTGGAACCAATCCTACCGTAGGGGGCACAGAAAAAACCATTGAAACCTATTTTTTAGATTTTAATGCGGATCTCTACAACACCAGATTGACACTTGAGTTTATAACGCACATTCGCGATGAAGAAACCTTCAAAGACAAAAATGCCCTAAAGGCAGCCATAGAAAAAGACGAATATTTCGCCAGAAACTTTATAGCAGATCGTGAATAAATTCCTGTTTCAGCATATTGACAATTCGGGGCTTGTCCTTTTTAGAGTAGTCTTTGGCTTGTTAATTACACTGGAGGCTTTCGGAGCAATTGCAACAGGCTGGGTAAAGCGGACTTTTATAGAACCCGAATTTACATTCCACTTTATTGGCTTCGAATTTTTACAGCCACTACCCGGGGATGGGATGTACTACTATTTTGTGGTGATGGGCATTTTCGGCATTGGGGTCATGCTAGGATATAAGTACAGATTTAGCATGTTCGCTTACGCCCTTCTGTGGGTTGGGGTGTATTTAATGCAAAAGACCTCGTACAACAATCATTACTATTTAATGCTACTGTTGTGCTGGATCATGGCATTTTTACCGGCACATCGCTGGTGGTCATTGGACGCAAAATTCAGTGCAAAGATCAAGTTACCTTCAATGCCTCGCTGGGTGTTATGGGTGTTGATACTTCAGGTTTGGATCGTTTACACCTATGCTTCGGTTGCCAAATGGTACCCCGATTGGTTAGACACTACGGTAGTTGCCCTTTTTATGAAAGGCAAGCAGGACTATTGGCTTATAGGTGACTTTTTACAACTAGAATGGGTACATTGGTGTATCGCCTACGTTGGGATCATCTTCGATTTGTTGATTGTTCCGTTTTTACTCTGGAAACGCACTCGATTGATTGCTTTTTTTATTTCAGTGTTCTTTCATTTATTTAATTCGATTGTATTCCAAATAGGTATCTTCCCATATATGTCGATTGCCTTTGCGCTATTTTTCTTTACTCCGGAATTACTTCAGAAGCGATTTCTTCCCAAAAAACAATTGTATACTGCTCGTGAAATTATCGTTCCGAAGTATAAAAACATCCTCCTCGGTATTTTCTCGCTGTATTTTATTGTACAACTAGCACTTCCCTTACGTCACTGGATATTTGTGGACGACGTATTGTGGACGGAAGAAGGCCATCGTCTTAGTTGGCGTATGATGCTGCGTTCCAAAACAGGGGCTTTAACCGTTTGGGTGGTTGACAAGGCAACAGCTGAACGAAGTCGCTATAACTACAACCAACTTGTCACCAACAAACAACGCAGGTCTGTGAACACCAAGCCCGATTTAATTTGGCAGCTTGCACAATATATAAAAAAGAAAGAGGCTGAAGAAGGTCGCGATGTGGCCGTCTATATGGAGGCTATGGTACAGGTAAATGGTGGGGAGTACTTCCCGTTTATCGATCCAAAAGTCGATCTTGCCAACGAGCCCTGGCATCCTTTTAAGCACCACGATTGGATCCTTCCATCACCAAAAGACTATCATCAAAAGGCACAGACTCATATTCCGCTTAAAGAAGCCGATTGATTTTAAAAGTGGTTGAAAAAAGAACACCAATAAAAACTTACAAAAACCTTCAAAATCCGTAAATTTGCTGCCTTAAATACAATTCACCATGTTACAGGTACAAGAGATCCGAGATCATAAAGAAGCCTATATCAAAGCCCTTTCCAAGCGGGGAATCGATGCAAAAGCGGTATTCGAGGAAGTGCTACAGGCCGATGAAGAACGAAGAAACACTCAGTTACAACTGGATGAAACCCTTGCGCAATCGAATAGCTTTTCAAAAGAAATAGGGAAACTGTTTCAGAGTGGTGAAACCCAAAAGGCAAATTTGCTGAAAGAAAAAACGGGTCAGTTAAAGGAAGCGTCAAAAGTATTGCAAGAGCAACTAAACACAGCTACAGAAACCTTGCAAAACTTGTTGTATACCCTGCCAAACATTCCACATTCATTGGTTCCGGCGGGAAGTGACGAGAACGATAATGAAGAAACTTTCCGTGAAGGAGATATTCCGGTATTGGACAGCGAAGCACTGCCACATTGGGAGCTGGCTAAAAAATACGACCTGATCGACTTCGAATTGGGTGTGAAGATTACGGGAGCAGGGTTTCCGGTTTACAAAGGAAAAGGAGCACGACTACAACGAGCCTTAATTTCTTATTTCTTGGATAAAAACACAGCTGCAGGATACACCGAATACCAGGTTCCTCATCTAGTGAATGAAGCATCGGGATTTGGCACCGGACAACTGCCGGACAAAGAAGGACAGATGTACCATGTGGGTATAGACGATCTATATCTTATTCCTACCGCCGAAGTACCGGTCACCAATCTTTTTAGAGGAGATTTACTTTCACACGCAGAACTCCCCATAACCTGTACCGGTTACACTCCCTGTTTCCGAAGAGAAGCCGGAAGCTATGGGGCCCATGTACGCGGCTTGAACCGATTGCACCAATTTGACAAAGTAGAGATTGTGCGGATAGAACATCCCGACAATAGCTATGCAGCCTTGGATGGCATGGTGGAACATGTAAAGGGAATTTTACGCGACTTAAAATTGCCGTATCGTATTCTTAGATTGTGCGGTGGCGACCTTGGGTTTACCTCTGCCCTTACCTACGATTTTGAAGTATTCTCTACGGCTCAAGACCGATGGCTTGAGATCTCTTCGGTGTCTAATTTTGAGACCTTTCAAGCCAACCGATTAAAACTTCGTTTTAAGGACAAGGACGGAAAGAACAATTTAGTGCATACCCTTAACGGAAGTGCTTTGGCACTACCACGTGTGTTGGCCGGAATCCTTGAAAATTACCAAACTCCTAACGGAATTAAAATCCCGGAAGTACTAATCCCTTACTGTGGATTTGATATGATTACTTAATTCGTCCCCGGCGGTAACGAATACAGTTTCCAATTTCACGGCTTCATTTTTGATATAATTGTTTCAGAAATCAAATCGTTATATTTACCCTATGCGAAACATCCTCATTATACTATTCCTAAGCATTAGCTCGGTGGTTGCGGCCCAAAGCGAACTTTTGGCTAAGAATTATTTCGAACAAGGGGAGTATGAAAAAGCGCGATCGATCTACGATAAATTGTTGCAGCAAAATCCCGGCCGACTTGATTATTTTTTGATGTTGGTGCAGAGTAATCAGCAATTGGAGCAATTTTCGGAAGCTGAGAAATTACTGTTGGACAAATTAGCTGAACGACGTGTAAATCCGTTGTATTATGTTGAACTGGGGTATAATTATTCGCTGCAGCAAAACGAAATACAGGCCTTGATATATTACAACAAAGCGATTGACTTTACGATTGAAAGCCCTAATTATGCCTATTCGGTGGGTGACTCCTTTTCAAGGTACAGTCTGCTGGATCAAGCGATTATGGTATATGAAAAGGCGATGGAAGCGGATCCCGAAAAGGATTTTAATTTGCATTTAGCTCGAATCTATGGTGAACAAGGGAATCTGGAAAAAATGTTTTCCAAGTATATCGATCTCATAAAAAGCAATGCAGGGTACAAGGGAGCGGCACAACAGGGATTTAGTCAGTACATCACTGAGGATCCTACTAACGAAGCCAATATCTTGTTGCGAAAGACCTTGCTTCAGAAATCACAAGAGCGACCAGATCTACTATACAATCAATTATTGAGTTGGCTCTTTGTTCAGCAAAAGGAATTTAAAAAAGCTTTTACTCAGGAAAAGGCCATTTACAAACGCTTGGAACAGGAAGATTTAAGCGGAATTATAGACATTGGTATTATAGCTATTTCAGAAAAAGATTATGAAAATGCTAGAGACATATTCAACTTCGTTGTCGAAAATTCGGCTACTCCCGAAGCTAAATTGCAAGGTCATCAGTTCTTAATGAAGATCGCACTTGATACGGCAACACCGAAAGAGTACCAAAAGATCGAACAGCAATTTGAGACTTTGTTCGCCGAATACGGCCTGGGGGCCAGAACCTACTTGCTTCAGATTGATTACAATCACTTTTTAGCATTTCAAGCCGGAAAAAAAGAAGTTGCAATTGCCAATTTGAAGGCCTTGACGAATGAAAGATTAACATCGTATCAAGAGGCACGGGTAAAGATGGAGCTTTCGGACATCTTGGTTTTTGATGAGAAATTCAATCAGGCATTGATCTACTATTCACAAATTCAGAAAAGGGTAAATAGCGATGTCCTTGCACAGGAAGCCCGATTTAAAGTAGCTAGAACCAGCTATTTTAAAGGTGATTTTCAATGGGCGCAGGTACAGTTGGATGTCTTGCGGAAATCTGCGTCTCAACTTATCGCCAACGACGCCATGCAGCTTAGTTTGCTTATTCGGGACAATTCGTTGGAAGATAGTACCCAAGCAGCCATAAAAAAATATGCGCGAGCTGATCTTATGGCGCTTCAGAATAAAAATACGGAAGCCATTTCGGCCTTGGAAGAAATTCTAACAAATCACAAAGGCGAAAAGATTGAAGATGAAGCTCTCTTAAAACAAGGGCAGTTATTCGAATTGACAGGGCAGTTTAAAAAAGCCGAAGCCAATTATTTAAAGATCCTCGAATTTTATAAGGATGATATTCTAGCCGATGATGCCGTTTACCGTTTGGCAAAACTGTACGAGGAGCAATTGCTTTTACCGGAAAAGGCGAAAGCCTATTACGAGCAGCTTATTTTCAACTATGCCGACAGCATCTATTTTGTAGAAGCCCGAAAGAAATATCGTTCGCTGCGAGGGGATGCAATTAATTAAATTTCTTTATATGTACATCTACAACGTCACTATAAATATTGATGAATCGATCCACGACAGCTGGTTGACATGGATGAAATTAGAACATATTCCGGCGATGTTGGATACGGGTAAATTCAGTAAAGCCCTTATGACAAGAGTGCAGGTAGAAGAAGATATAGGAGGTATAACCTATTCGGTACAATACCGTACAGACAGCAAGGAAACACTTATGAAATACTACAAAGAAAATGCGCCTACACTACGCGCACAAAGCAAGCGCTTTGAAGGGAAATTTGTTGCCTTTAGAACCGAGTTGGAAATTATTTGCGAGCAATAATGGGAAAGGAAGTTAGGGCCAAAAAGTATTTAGGGCAGCATTTTTTAATCGACGAGACCATTGCTGAAAAAATTGCCTCGACACTAAGTCTTGAGGGATATAACAAGGTACTGGAAATTGGCCCGGGAATGGGGGTACTGACTAAATATCTAGTAAAACATGATATAGATATTATTGCGATGGATCTAGATTCCGAAGCCGTTGCCTACCTTCAAGAAAATTACTCCGATAAGCACTTGCAGATCCTGGAAGCAGATTTTTTGAAGTTTGATCTTTCGAAACTTTTCGAAAAAGCACCCTTTGCAATAACCGGGAATTTCCCTTATAATATTTCTACACAAATTGTATTTAAGACCTTGGAATGGCGCAATCGAATACCCGAATTTTCAGGGATGTTTCAGAAGGAAGTGGCGCAACGGATTTGCTCAAAAGAAGGAAGTAAAGTATATGGTATTTTATCAGTACTAACCCAGGCATTTTACGAGGCTGAGTACCTGTTTACGGTCTCTCCATCGGTATTCAACCCACCGCCCAAGGTAGAAAGTGGGGTGCTTCGGCTTCGGAGAAAAGCAGATTTTTCCCTTCCTTGTGACGAAAATTTGTTTTTCCGGGTTGTAAAAACGGCTTTTCAGCAGCGTCGGAAAACCCTTCGCAACAGCTTAAAAAGCTTCCAACTCTCCGATAAATTGAAAGAAGATGTTATCTTTGGGCAGCGACCGGAACAACTTTCGGTGGCCGAATTTATAGCACTTACCCAAAAACTGGAGCACGATGCAATTTCAACTCACAGCTGATTTTATAACGCAAATTGAACAGCTCATTGCCAACAAAGATGGCAATGCGTTGCGTGAGTTGCTTCAAGAATTACACTTTGCCGATATTGCTGAATTACTAGAAGAATTAGATAGTGATGAAGCAACCTACCTCATAAAATTACTGGAGAGTGAATTGACCTCGGAGGCACTGATCGAGCTGGATGACGATGTTCGGGAAAAAATCCTGAATCGATTATCGCCAAAGGAAATTGCCAAGGAGCTGGAAGAGTTGGACACCGATGACGCCGCCGATATCATTGCCGAACTGGATGAAGACATTCAGAAAAAGGTAATTGGAAAGATCAAAGATGAAGAACATGCCGCCGATATCGTAGAGCTATTAGCCTATGATGAAGATACTGCCGGAGCATTGATGGCTAAGGAATTGGTAAAGGTCAAGGAAACATGGAGTGTAGCAGGCTGTGTTCGGGAAATGCGGCGACAGGCAGAAAATGTAACCCGTGTCCACTCGATCTATGTAACCGATAAAGAAGGAAAGCTGATGGGAAGACTCTCCCTTAAAGACCTCTTAACGGCACCAGCCAAATCTAAAATACGAGATATATTCATACCAAAAGTTGATTATGTAACGGTGCATACCGAAAATGAAGATGTAGCCCGTATCATGCAAAAATATGACCTTGAGGCAATTCCTGTAGTAGATGATAACGGGATTCTTGTAGGGAGAATTACGATTGATGATATTGTAGACTTTATAAAAGATGAAGCCGAAAGAGATTACCAGTTAGCGGCGGGTATTACCCAAGATGTAGAGGCCGATGACAGCGTTTGGAAACTCACAAAGGCGAGACTTCCGTGGCTCATGATTGGTATGTTTGGAGGACTAGGGGCCGCGAGTATCATTTCGGGTTTTGAGGCCATCTTTCTTACCTACCCCAACCTGCTTTTATTTGTGCCCTTAATACAGGCGACTGCTGGGAATGTAGGTGTACAGTCCAGTGCAATCGTGGTGCAGGGTTTGGCCAATGACACCATAAAAGGAAATATTGTCCGGCGGCTCTTAAAGGAAGCCTTGCTGGCACTTATCAACGGCATGTCTATCGCCGTAGTGGTAATTTTTATAAGCCATTTTGCCTTTGGTACTACCTACACCGAATCTATCAGTATTTGTATTGCATTGATCGCTGTTATTATTTTGGCGGCACTTATTGGAACTTTTATTCCTATTCTTCTTGATAAAAAAGGAATAGACCCTGCTGTTGCCACAGGACCGTTTATCACCACGAGTAATGACGTATTTGGTATATTTACCTATTTCCTAATCGCGAAGCTTATTCTTGGGTTTTGAAGACCATAAACCTACATAAAAAATTCTCCAGTTTCAGCAAACACTGGCATCCTCATCAAATAGCGGTGGTGGATGATATGCAAGTGCTATTGGCAAAGATCAAAGACGAATTTGTATGGCATAAGCACGAAGAAGAAGACGAACTTTTTTTTGTTCAGAAGGGAACACTTGAAATGCACTTTCGAGATAAAATTGAGCTGGTAGGAGAAGGAGAAATTATTGTCGTCCCTAAAGGGGTAGAGCATTGCCCTAAAACTCGTAATGGTGAAGAAGTACATGTCCTTTTGTTTGAAAAACTAACCACCAAACATACCGGAAATGTTACTGATGCAAAAACACAAACCAACTATCCAAAAATTTAAGCCTTGAAAATTCTTCATCTTGACTCCAACCATAAGCTGCTTTTAGATTCGCTAAATGCCGCCGGGTTTTTAAATGAAGAAGATTACTCCTCTACCGAAAGAGAGATTAAACGAAGAATCGACCGTTATGAAGGCATCGTAATTCGGAGTCGGTTTAAGATAAACCGTGACTTCTTGGATGCAGCAACACGTTTACAATTTATTGCGAGAGTGGGTGCCGGATTGGAAAGTATAGATGTTGAATATGCCAAAAAAAAAGGAGTCATGCTTATCTCGGCTCCTGAAGGAAACCGAAATGCAGTAGGCGAGCATGCTTTAGGGATGTTGCTTTCCTTGTGCAATAAACTTAACAAAGCACATGCCGAAATTAAGTTGGGACAATGGAACCGGGAAGCGAATCGCGGCATCGAACTGGAAGGAAAAACGATTGGCATTATCGGGTATGGAAACATGGGGAAATCGTTTGCTAAAAAATTAAAAGGATTCGACTGTACGGTTATCTGTCATGACATTAAGAAAGATGTTGGTGATGAAAACGCACAACAAGTTTCGCTGGAGGTACTTCAGAAAACCGCTGATATAGTAAGCCTACACACGCCTTGGACTCCATTGACCGATAGAATGGTCAATCAACAATTCATTGCAAAATTCCACAAACCGTTTTGGTTTATCAATACGGCTCGCGGTAAAAGTGTAGTAACAGAAGATCTGGTATCTGCTCTAAAAAGTGGAAAAATACTGGGCGCAGGTCTGGACGTCTTGGAATATGAAAAAAGTTCGTTCGAATCACTTTTCGACCCGCAAGCACTTCCAAATGCGTTAAAAGAGTTATTGACCTTTGAGAATGTATTAATTAGCCCTCACGTTGCAGGGTGGACATTTGAGAGTAAGGAAAAGTTGGCAAAGGTAATTGCCGATAAGATTATTTTGAATTTTGCATCAATTTCTTAAATAAATAGATCATGGAAAAAAGAGTAACAGGATTAGGGGGGTTTTTCTTTAAAACAAAAGATCCGGACACTATAAAAAGTTGGTATCGCACACATTTGGGACTTAATACAGATGCCTATGGTTGTACCTTTTGGTGGAAGGATGATGCGGGGAATAAATGTTCCACACAATGGAGTCCATTTAAAGAAGATACAAATTATTTCTCGCCGAGTAAAAAGGAGTTTATGATGAATTTTAGAGTTGAAAATTTAAAAGAATTGTTGAAGGTACTAAAGAAAGAAGGGGTTACTATCGTAGGAAAAATAGAAGAATATGAATACGGAAAATTTGGTTGGATTCTAGACCCGGAAGGCAATAAGATAGAACTTTGGGAACCAGTAGATAGTTCTTTCCTATAAAAATTTAGTCATAGCACAATCAAATTATAGGAATTCTTCGAGCTGCACATGAAATATTTTTTATACATTTAACATTCAACTAAATACAATCAAAATCATGGAAGAAAACAACAACGAAGGTTACGACAGTACCAAGGATAAAACAGAGGATGCTGCTGAGAATATTGGAAACGAAGCAAAAAGCACTGCCAGCGAGTTTAAAGAAGGCTGGAATGACGCCACAAAAAGTGCCGGTGAAAATAAAAAGATGCTTGCAGGTATCTTAGGCATTGTATTAGGTGCCTTTGGGGTTCATAAATTTATACTAGGTTATAACAAAGAAGGTATTATTTTGGTGGCTTTGACCGTTGTAGGAATAGCCACTTCCTGTTTATTCTTCGGAATCTTTTTATATATGGCCGCGGGTATTGTGGGACTTATAGAGGGTATAATTTATCTTACTAAAAGTGACGAGGAGTTTTACCAAACCTATCAGGTTGGTAAGAAACCTTGGTTCTAAAAAAGTAGAAGCCTTTGAAAAAATATTGTCAAAGGCTTTTTTATTTCATCATCCCATCGTAATATTGCAATATTACTTTAACAACCATGGGCGCCACTAAAACCTCTCTTCATACTACCGAACAAATTGAAATTGCTGAAATCGCTAAGGTTCTGGCACATCCGGCTCGCGTAGCCATTTTACAATACATCGCCAGACAGGAAAACTGTATTTGTAACGATATTGTAGATGAGGTGGGACTTTCCCAACCGACCATTTCACAACACTTGCAGGTCATTCGAAAAGCAGGACTACTAAAAGGGAATTTCGAAGGAAGAAACTTTTGCTATTGCCTGGATGTAGCACGTTTTCAAGAATTTCAGAAGATATTTACCTCTTTTTTTAATACAACCACAGCCTCTTGCTGTTAATACAATCTATTATGAAAACACAAGAATTTTTACAACTATTAGAGACTAATAAGGACAAATCACTGGTTTTTGAGTACGCCCCAAATCAATTCGTGGGTGCCAATTACCATATCACGGAAGTAAAACACATCGCGATCGATTCTGTCGACTGCGGCGCTCGTATGGATGCCTGGAACGAAACTGTCATTCAGCTATGGGAGAGCCCTTCGGAAATAGATAAAGTCGAATATATGACTGCCAATAAAGCACTTGGAATTATGAATACGGTCGGAAGTATGAAGGCTTATAACCTAAATTCCGAAGTGAAATTTGAATATGGAAATGCACAGTTCCATACAACACAACTGTTTGTTAACAATTCTGAAATACGAAACGGACAATTGGTACTCGCTTTAGCTGTGGAGAAAACAGATTGTAAAGCAAAAGAAGCCTGCGGTGTGCCGGAATCTGAAGCCAAAACCACCGAAGCTGCGTGCTGCACACCAAGCAGCGGTTGTTGTTAAAATGAAAATTATCCCACTAGATAAAGAACACTTTGTGGCGGTCTCGTCCATATATTTGGAAGGACTCGCCACAGGTGTTGCTTCGTTCGAAACAGAAGCGCCTTCTTGGGACCAATGGGATGAGAAGTTTTTAAACTCATACCGGTTTGTAGCAATGGTCCAAGGCGAAGTGGCCGGTTGGTGCGCTTTGAGTGCCGTATCTAAAAGGCAGGTATATTCAGGAGTAGCAGAAGACACTATCTATATCGCTTCAAAATTTCAAAGAAAGGGCATTGGGAACACCCTATTAAGACATTTAATTTCCGAAAGCGAAAAAGCCGGATTTTGGACCCTCCAGGCTGGGATTTTTCCACAAAACAAAGCAAGTATCGAACTCCATAAGCAATGTGGCTTTCGTATTATTGGCATTCGGGAAAAGATAGCCCGAAGGGATGGAAAATGGTATGATAATATGCTCATGGAACGAAGAAGCACAAAACAATTTAAATAAAAATCTACCCAGTGCTTTCTACAAGGTAGCAAAAATGAAATGCTACAAACTTTTCAAAAGACCCGCAAAAAGATTAAACGGTATTGAAAATTAACTGTCGCTAAATATCTTCAATAGCGATTTTTCCTATTATACGTAGTACTACGTATCATTTAGTCTTCTAATTTTTATATCTTTAGGGAAACTAACTGAAAAATGCCAATATTCCCCGCAAAGACCCTATGGGTTTGCTGTGGACTATTCCACATTCGATTAGTTGCTAATAATACTGGAATGTCTAATCTCCATATAGTAGCGAATTTGTGGATATTTTTTTCATCTTTCATCACAATTGCTCAAGGTAGAGGAGAACATTTGTTTGTTTTCAATTTTACTAATGAATAAATTATCGAGTCAACAACTTAACTAAGATAACTGCATAAAACGATTTTAAAATGGGAACCGCGAAACCTAACTGGACAAAATTAGAATTACACACTTACATTTTGCTGCTCTGCGCGAATGCAGATTCGGAAGAGACCGAAGAGGAAATCAACTTTATAAAATCAAAGACGGATCAGACCATCTTTGATGCTATTTATAAGGAATTTCAGGCGGATACCGAAAAAAAAGCCTTAAAAAAGATTCAGAGAAACATCGAACAGCATGCGTACTCCAATATGGAACTTATCGAATTCCGTAAGGAGGTATATCAAATTTTTACTTCCGATGGAAAATTCCACAGAATGGAAAAGAACCTAGACCGAATTTTAGACAATATTCTATATTAGAAATAGTCTTCGGGCCTTTGGGATCAACTTCAGAAAAAATAAATGGGCAAGTCCAAGATGACTAAAATACAGTAACTACATGATTGCGAAAACCTTTAAAGGAAAAACAACCGAAGAAATTCAAACAGCTTTTCAGGAAAGCCTGAAAAATGATTTTAAACCTACTTTGGCGATCGTTTTTCTTTCCATTAAACAGGATATAGATGCGATTTGCGAGATTTTCAATAAGGAAGGAATTGTCATTTTGGGCGCTACCACTTCCGGCGAATTTATTGATGGCGAAATTGAAGAAGGAAGCGTTACTGTTATGCTATTGGATTTACATCCGGATTATTTCAAATTAATATTCTTAGAAACTGGTACCGAAACAACCTTAGAAAATGCAATACAATTAGGCGTTGAAGGGAAAAATGCATTTTCAAACCCCGCATTTATCATTGTGTCCGGTTGGTTGAGTAATGAGGGCGAAAATATCATTGAAGGTATTACCTCAGGCTGTGGCGGCGAAGTAACAATTTTTGGTGGAATGGCCGGTGACGACTTATCGCTAGATGGCCCAGTGGCCTTTACCTATGGGAAAAGCAGCGACCAAGGCCTTTTAGGACTTATAATAGACGAAGATAAAATTGAAATAAATGGCATTGCTACCTGCGGATGGAAAGCCATTGGAACCACCAAAACCATTACCAAAAGCGAAGGAAATATCGTTTACACCATAGATGATAAACCTGCTTTGGATATGATCATAAAGTACCTTGGCGTGGAGTATGATTTTGATACCGGCAAAGAAATTGTCACTCAAATTGGTGCTTATTATCCCTTACAGATGGAGCGTGAAAATGTGGCCCCTGTAATGCGCACCGCTATGCTCGCTAACAGAGAAGACCGTTCGCTTATTTGCGCCGGCAATGTGCCACAAGGTTCCAAAGTTAAATTTTCTCTTCCTCCGGATTTTGATGCTATTGAAATTGTGGTAAAAGAATGCCAAGAAATCAAAAACGAAAAACAACCCGAGGCAGATGCCTTGATTATGTTTTCCTGTGTAAGCAGACATTTGTCCTTTGGAATACTAATTCAAGAAGAAATTGAACAGGTGCAAGAAGTTTGGGACGCACCCATGGTAGGATTTTTTACGTACGGTGAATTTGGAAAATCCAAAACCGGAAAACACGAGTTTCACAACAATACCTGTTGCATTGTGGCACTTAAAGAAAAATAACGCTAATAGATGAAGGCTAAATCCATTAAAGGAAAATCAACCGAGGAAATTAAATCCGCTTTTCAGCAATCTATCATAGATGGTTTTAAACCCACTTTGGCAATCGTTTTCCTTTCTATAAAACAAGACATAAAAGCGGTCTGCAAAATTTTTGATAAAGAAGAAATCGCAATCGTAGGGGCAACAACCGCAGGCGAATTTATAGACGGTGAAATCGAGGAAGGTAGCATCGTGGTACTGTTACTGGATATACATCGGGATTATTTTAAACTGGCATTTCTCGAAACGGGCGAGAGCACCTCATTTAAACAAGCCAAAAAGCTTGGGGAAATTGGCAAAAACACCTATTCAAATCCGGCCTTTATTATTGTTTCGGGATGGCTGACCCAGGATGGTGAAAACATACTCGAAGGCATTACCCAAGGTATTGGCGATGATGTATCCCTATTTGGTGGTATGGCCGCCGATGATATATTATTTGAAGGCCCCATCGTCTTTACTAATAATACAAGCAGTGATAAAGGCTTGTTGGCACTCATCATCGACGAAGATAAAGTGGAAGTCAACGGCATTGCCACCTGCGGCTGGAAAGCCATAGGTACGACAAAAATCGTTACTAAAAGTGAAGGCAACGTCGTGTACACTATAGACGATAAACCGGCTCTCGACATGATTTTGAAATATTTGGGTATTGAATTCGATTTTGAATCGGGCAAGGAAATAGTTTCACAACTTGGAGCCTATTACCCTTTACAATTGGAACGCGAAGGCTCCGAATCGGTAATGCGAACCGCCATGTTTGCCAATCGCGACGACCGTTCGGTCATCTATTCCGGCAATGTACCACAAGGTTGCAAGGTAAAATTTTCACTTCCCCCCGATTTTGATACCGTCGAAAAAGTAGTAGAAGAATGCACCGAACTAAAAATAGAAACCCAACCAGAAGCAGATGCCCTAATTATGTTTTCCTGTAAAAGTCGGCATTTTTCATTTGGGGTTTTAATGGAAGAAGAAATCAATCAGGTAAAAAATGTTTGGGATGCGCCCATGGTAGGATTTTTTACCTACGGCGAATTTGGAAAATCGAAGACAGGAAAACACGAGTTTCATAATAATACCTGCTGTCTCGTAGCATTAAAGGAGAAATAGAATGAAAGCTAAAAGTATTTCCGGAAATTCAGTTTCTAACATAAAATCGGCTTTAGATACATTTATAGCTGAAGGATTTAAACCTACGATTGCTGTAGTTTTCATTTCTGTAAAACAGGATCGAAAATCCATTATTTCTTTACTAAATGCCGAAGGAATTGACGTATTTGGCGCGACTTCTTGTGGCGAATTTATAAATGGTAAACAAACCGAAGGTGAAATGGCAATTCTGTTGATGGATCTCTCCAAAGAGCTGTATAGCTTGGAGTTCGATAAAATTGAAGAGGGACAAATAGAAATAGCGGCGAATAACCTAGCTGAAAAAGCACTTAAAAAATTTACAAATCCGACGCTACTTTTGTGCAGCACAGGTATAAACGAAAAAGAAGAATTTTTTGAGGGACAAAAGCTTGTTTCAAGCCTCGAAAAAAGCTTTGGACCCCATACCGTCTATTTTGGAGGGATGGCCGGAGACGATTGGTCGCTTAAAGGCACCTTTGTATTTGTCAACGAAAAAGAAACCGATTATGGAATAGCGGCTCTGGTATTGGATGGAAATAAAGTTCAATTAAAAGGAATGGCTACAACAGGCTGGAAGCCCATGGGTATATCACGTAAGGCGACAAAAAGCAAAGCCAATCTGCTCTATGAGATAGATGGACAGCCTGCTGTTGATATGTATTTAAAATATCTAGGAAAGGATGCTAGTGCCAAAAATTTTAATGTGTTTAAAGATGTCGCTTTTGAATATCCATTTATAGTCGAAAGAGATGGAAACGAAACGGTGCTTATAAGCCCTATGAAGATAGTCCAAGATGAAAAAGCATTATTCACCGACATCGAAATGCCGGTGGGAACCTCGTTTTGGTTTGCCCGGCCACCGGACTTCGATATCATCGAAGAAATATTGGAAAAAGCAGATCAGTTAAAAGAATTGGAAGCCGCTGAGGCAGATGCATTGTTAATTTTTTCCTGTGCCGGTCGTCCGCCCGTTTTAGGCCCTATGGTCACGGAAGAAAACGACGGACTCGCTAATTTATGGAATGCCCCAATGGCTGGTTTTTTTACATACGGAGAATACGGAAGAGCAGAAAAAGGCAGACAGAACCTTCATTCGGGCGCGTGTTGCTGGGTAGCTATAACAGAAAATAAATGAACCAACATCTTCAAAAAATAGTTGATTATATAGCGCAGTCCGATAAGTTTACGGAAGAAGAAAAAACGGCGCTCACCAAAGCTGCAAAAGCAGCAGACAAAGCGTTGACCATTTCAGAATTTAAACTGGAGCGCACCGAGAAAGTAAAACGCACCACAGCCATCCTTCTGGAAGAAACCATAGAGGAGTTAGAACTAAAGCGGAAATCGATCGAAGAAGCCAATGAAGCCCTAAGCAGATCACTCGAAGAATTGAAAACCACGCAAGCACAACTAATTCAATCTGAAAAAATGGCAAGTCTGGGAGAGCTCACTGCCGGTATTGCACATGAAATACAAAACCCCTTAAACTTTGTCAATAATTTTTCGGAAGTGAGTAAGGAATTACTGGACGAGATGAAAGAAGAACTGGAAAATGGCAATTTGGAAGACGTAAATGAAATTGCCAACGATGTAATTGCAAATCTCGAAAAAATAAATCACCACGGTAAACGAGCCGATGGTATTGTGAAAGGAATGCTACAACATAGCAGAAGCAGTAGCGGCAAAAAAGAACCTACAGACATCAACATTTTGGTAGACGAATATCTGCGGTTGGCATATCATGGCCTGAGGGCAAAAGATAAATCGTTTAACGCTACTTTGGAAACCAACTATGGTGACAATATTGGGGAAATCGAAATTATACCACAAGATATTGGGAGGGTTATTTTAAATTTGATTACCAACGCCTTTTACGCAGTTAATGAACGAATAAAAACAGAAACTTCAAACTATAAACCTACGGTGTGGGCCACAACTTCAAAAGAAGGTAACAGGATATTAATTCTGGTAAGAGACAACGGTAAGGGCATGCCAGAGTCGTTAAAAGAAAAAATTTTTCAGCCTTTCTTTACCACCAAGCCTACCGGAGAAGGAACCGGACTAGGGCTTAGCCTAAGCTATGATATTGTAAAAGCACACGGTGGAGAACTGCAAGTTTCCACTAAAGAGAATAAAGGAACAGAATTTATAATTTCAATACCCATAACGAACCCATAATGAAGGTCGCCAAGAAAATAGAGCACGAAGTCTTCAAAGTATATGACACCTGGTTGCATAGCTATCTTCATGGCGATGTTGAAATTTATGATTCCTTTTTGGATGACGATTATCACTTCATTGGCTCTGCCATGAATGAAGAGTTTTTAAACCGAAGGGATACCACCCAGTTTTTTGCAGATACAGGAGATCAATTTGCAGGGAAAACCGAATTGCGAAACGAAATCAAGAAGATAGAACAATTTGGAGACCTTGTTTTTATTACACACATTTTTGACGGCTGGTTTCTCAATGAAAATAACTGGACGTATTATGCGCGATTCAGGTTTTCTAGTACACTGCGAAAAAACAAAGAAGGCTGGCGATTTATTTATCAGCATTTTTCTATACCAGATGCAAAAACCGATGATGGTGGAACAATTGGTTATGATAAAATAAATGAAGAAAATCAAGAATTGCGCGAGGCAATCCAACGAAGAACCGTCGAGCTAGAATCTAAAAACCGTGAGTTAGAAGTTGAGGGAGCATTGCAAAGGATCCGCGCAGAAGCAGTGGCAATGAAAGAGTCCACAGACCTACTAGACATTGTAGTGACTATGCGCAATGAATTTACACGCCTAGGCCACCAAGCACATTATTTCTGGCATATGATGTGGCTAAAGGATACCTATGAAAAGGCCATGACTTCAGGCGATGGCACTCGTATTGGGTTTGTTATGAAATTACCCAAACATATACATGGCGACATCCCCTTATTGGCAAAATGGGAAAAAAGTAAAAAACCGACAGTTGTGTACGCTATGAATGCAAAAGAGGCAATAGCGTATGTGGATAAAATGATCAACTTGGGGGATTTTCAGAATATAGATCCGCAAGCCCCAAGTCACGATGATATTCGCCATATTGGTGGTCTCACTTTTATTATGGCACGAACCTCTCACGGGGAGATTGGGTATAGCTTACCCGGCATCGTTGAAAAGCCGCCACAGGCAGATCTTGAGATATTAGAAAAGTTTGCAGATGCTTTTGACTTGGCGCATCGCAGGTTCCTAGATCTTCAAAAAGCTGAAAATCAAGCGCGTGAAGTACAAATAGAATTGGCACTGGAAAAAGTGAGAAGCCGAACTATGGCCATGCAACACAGTGACGAACTACAAGAAACCTCATTTTTATTAGATGAGCAGGTAAGAGCTCTAGGTATAAAAACTTGGGGCTGTGCTTTTAATATTTACGGGGAAAATGAATCTACTGAGTGGTTTGGAAATGAAGCCGGAGTGTTGCATACTTATACCGTACCCCGAGAAGGGATCTTTAAAGAATATTATCAAAAGGGGCAGCAAGGTGAGTCCGTTTTAATTAAGGAATTCTCTGGAGCTGAATGCATTGCTCATTATGAATATATGAGCACCCTTCCTGTTATAGGTGATGTTTTAAAAACGCTGAAAGCAAGGAATAAAGGGTTCCCAACCTATCAAATAGACCATGTGGTTTATTTTAAATATGGTTACCTATTGTTTATTACCAGAGAGCCGGTTTCGGAGGCACACGAAATTTTTAAACGATTTGCAAAGGTCTTTGAGCAGACCTACACCCGCTTCTTAGATCTTCAAAAAGCCGAAGCACAGGCGAGAGAAGCCAAAATTGAAGCTGCCTTGGAACGTGTACGTTCGCGCAGTATGGCGATGCACAACAGTGAAGAACTGAAGGACGTAATTCATGTGCTTTACGACCAATTCATTCAACTGAATATAAACATTGAACATGCCGGATTTATTCTGGATTATAAGAAAAATGATGATATGCACATTTGGTTGGCAGACCATAACGCTGTGTTTCCTAAAATTGTAATTCCCTATTTTGACTGTGCACACTGGAACGATTTTATTAAAGCAAAAAAAACAGGACAGAATTTCTTTGCCAATACATTGGATTTTGAAGAAAAAAATCAATTTTATACAGATTTATTCAAGCATATTCCCGGTTTGCCGGAAGAAACAAAGGCAACTTACTTTGGCTTTAAAGGTTTGGCAATTTCTACGGTGTTATTGGACAATGTAGGCTTGTATATCGAGAACTATTCCGGGGTTCGGTTTTCTGAAGATGAGAATGCAATTTTAATGCGCTTCGGAAAAGTTTTTCAGCAAACCTATACCCGTTTCCTTGACCTTCAAAAAGCCGAAGCCCAAGCACGGGAGGCACAGATTGAAAACGCATTGGAAAAAGTACGTAGTCGTACCATGGCAATGCAAAAAAGTGAGGAATTGCCGCAAGCTGCCAACAACTTATTTTTTCAAGTACAGGATTTGGGAATCCCCGCTTGGAGTGCAGGCTATTGTATTTGGACTGAAGATAAAAAATCATCAACCGCTTTTATGAGCAGCGAGGGAGAAATTCAGACACCATTTATACTACCCAATATAGGCGTTGGTTACAACTTTCAAAAACCCTTCGAAAATGGAGACACATTTCATATAGAAGAATTGGGCGGACAGCTTATTGGTAAACACTACGAGTTCATGCGCACCTTACCCACAGTGGGTAAAATGATAGATGCTCTTATTGAAGCAGGATTGGAATTGCCTACCTTTCAAATATTTCATATCTGCTATTTCAAACATGGGTATGTAATGTTTATTACCTATGAAAAAGTCCCCGAAGCCCACGAAATTTTTAGACGCTTTGCAAATGTATTCGAACAAACCTATACCCGCTTCTTAGACCTTCAAAAGGCCGAAGCACAAACCAGAGAAGCAAAGATTGAGGCGGCATTAGAGCGCACTCGTACCCAAAGCATGTTGATGCAACATTCTGACGAATTAGACGCCACCTCAAAGGTATTTCACGAGCAACTACAATTGTTGGGAATAGATACCGAATTTTCTTATGTCTGGTTGCCAGATGAAGACAAGAATGAACACCAATTTTGGGTAGCTTGGAATACAGCACAAAACAAAAAGAAAATTAAGAGCAAAGCTATAGTATACCCACTTGATAAGGCTGAACCATATACCGCCGCATGCTTTGAAGATTGGATAAGTGGCATTCCTGTACACATTCATCATATTAAACCTGAAGAAGTAAAAACCTTTTTTACCGCTTGGGAGGAACTTTTAAAAGATGCTAATAACCTAAATCCAGAATATTTCGCAAACGGACTTTATTATGCGGAGGCCTTTATGAAATATGGCTGTTTTGGAATCAATATTAAAAGGCCCATCAGTGATGAAGAAAAACAAATATTACAACGTTTTAGTGTAGAATTTGAACGTACCTATACACGATTTCTCGACCTTCAAAAAGCCGAAGCGCAAGCACGGGAATCGAAGATTGAAGCCGCACTGGAAAAAGTACGTTCCCGATCCCTGGCCATGCACAAACCTGATGAGCTCGAACAAGTGGTTGTGGTAATTGTTGAAAAGCTAAAAGAATTAGGTGTTGTAATGGATGCAAATGGCGTTATTTTATGTACCTATTTTAACAATTCGAAAGATGTGATGCACTGGATCGCTTCTCCCGATTTTAGATTCGCGGGGAGTTATTTGCTTCCTTATTTCAATCATCCTATTTTTAATGAGGCATGGAAATCAAAAGAAAGCGGAGCCGACTATTTTTCGAAAGCTTTTACTGTTGAGCAAAAGAACAGCTTTTTCAAATACGCTTTTGAACATTCAGATTATCGCGATTTTCCAGAGGATTTTAAGAAATGGATTTTTCAGAATGATAAGCATACTTTGTCTTTCGCTTGGCAGAAAAATTCGGCCATCCTTATTCCATCACACACAGGGATTGTACCCAATCAATCCGAACAGGAAATCCTTAAACGCTTTGCCAAGGTTTTTGAGCAAGCTTATATCCGTTTTATGGATCTTCAAAAAGCAGAAGATCAAGCACGTGAAGCTAAAATTGAAGCCTCACTTGAAAAAGTGCGCTCTGTGGCATTGAGCCTACAAAAGTCCGATGATATGCTGGATATTGCAAAAGTGCTATACGAGCAATTGCTCGAACTTGGTTTTAACGATATCCGTAATGCCATTATCGATATTCACAACGACGATGATGAAACCTTTTTAGATTATGATTATTCCCACGATATGTCAAGTGCCATCACTCAATTTTCATACTATGGGGATGCTGTTATAGAAAAACAAATTAAACAGATCCAATCCAGTAATGATGCCTTTTTTGAAATCGAATTAAAGGGCAAAGAATTAGAAGAACTTATCGAGACACGATTACGCAACGGCGAAAAGGACGACCCCCGACTTCGAGAAATTGACCATCTTACCTATAACCTGTATTCCTTTGGTAACGGCGCCATTGGAATTTCCAATTTTGGTCTTTTAAACGAAGATCAAAAAAAGATATTAAAAAGATTCCGCAACGTTTTCACCTTTGCGTATAAAAGATATACCGATTTGGCAAATGCTGAAGCGCAGGCTCGGGAAGCAAAAATTGAAGCCTCACTGGAAAAAGTGCGCTCGGTAGCACTTGGCATGAACGAATCCACCGACCTGTTGCATATTGCAAAGGCGTTGTATGAGCAGTTGGAGGAACTTGGTTTCAACGATATTCGAAATGCGATCATTGACGTCAACAATGAAGATAATCAAACCTTTCTGGATTACGACTATTCCCACGAAATGGGCGGAACGATTACGTTGATGTCCTATGATGATGATCCCACCCTCGAAGAACAGCTTAGAGTTATTGCCGCAACAACTGATGGTTATTCCGAAATGGTACTGCAAGGACAACAGTTGCAGGACCTTATCGAAATGCGCCGAAAAAATGGCGAAGCAGATGACCCGCGTTTGTTCAAAACCGATAGCATTTCCTATATATTGTATGCCTTTGGCAATGGAGCCGTTGGTATTTCTAATTTTGGCGAGCTAAGCAAGGATCAGAAGAACATTTTAGATCGTTTCCGCAATGTCTTCACATTTGCCTACCAGCGCTTTACAGATCTGCAAGTAAAAGAAAAACAATCTTCGGCCCTACTCGCTGAAAAACAACGACTTGAAAATACGCTTTCAGATTTGCAAGCCACCCAAAAACAACTCATCCAATCTGAAAAAATGGCTTCGCTTGGGGAACTCACAGCCGGAATCGCTCACGAAATTCAGAATCCGTTGAACTTCGTTAATAATTTTTCTGAAGTGAGTAACGAACTCATTGACGAAATGAACGAAGAAATTGAAAAAGGAGAATTGGAGGAAGCTAAATTAATAGCGAACGATATCAAACAAAACCTCGAAAAAATAAGCCACCACGGTAAACGCGCCGATGCCATTGTAAAAGGAATGCTTCAGCACAGCCGAAAAAGTACGGCCGAAAAAGAAGCTACCGATATCAATAAGTTAGCAGATGAGTATCTGCGATTGGCCTACCACGGCTTGAGGGCTAAGGACAAATCGTTCAATGCCACACTGGAAACAGACTTTGATGAGTCCATTGGCAAAATTAAAATCATCCCACAGGATATGGGAAGAGTGATATTGAATTTAATCACAAATGCCTTCTACGCCTGTAATGAAAAGAAAAAAACGTCCAAAGATTCAGATTTTAAACCCATCGTTTCGGTGAGTACAAAAAAATTGAAAGATCAGGTTGTAATTTCAGTAAAAGACAATGGCAATGGTATTCCGAAGCAGGTAATGGATAAAATATTCCAACCTTTCTTTACCACCAAACCCACTGGAGAAGGAACGGGCTTGGGCTTGTCAATGAGTTACGACATTGTAAGTAAAGGGCATATGGGCGAATTAAAAGTAGCGACAAAAAAAGGACTAGGAACAACATTTAAAATAATAATACCTAAATAACTAACCATGAAAATACTCGTAGTAGATGACGAAAAAGACGTAAAGGATTTATTTCTTCAACGCTTCCGAAAGGAAATTAGAAATGAGGAACTTACCTTTATGTTTGCCTATTCAGGAGAAGAAGCACTAAAGCTGTTAGATGCTATGGAACATGAGGCCATTTTGATTTTAAGCGACATCAATATGCCAGGGATGAGCGGCTTGGAATTGTTGGAAAAAATTAAGAATACGTACAAAGCACCTCCCCCGGTAGTCATGATGGTCACGGCATACGGTGATGATGAAAATTTCAATACTGCCAAACGTTTGGGCGCAGATGATTTTTTAACCAAACCGGTAGATTTTAAAATGTTAAAGGAGAAATTACTAAACAATTAGTTATGTCAAAGATCTTAGTAGTAGATGATGAGGCCGATCTAGAAACGCTTATCAAACAGAAATTCAGAAAACAAATTCGTGGAGGTGAATATGAGTTTTATTTTGCTGAAAATGGACGGGTCGCCTTGGAAAAATTGGTTGTCGAACCGGAAATTGATATTGTGATGAGCGATATCAATATGCCCGAAATGGATGGCTTAACCCTACTTACAAAGTTGACCGAATCCAATCCATTAATAAAATCGGTTATTGTCTCGGCCTATGGTGATATGGAAAACATCCGTACCGCTATGAATCGTGGTGCCTTCGATTTTATTACCAAACCCATCAATTTTGAGGATCTTACGCTTACGATGGAAAAAACGCTAAAGCATGCCAAGCAAGTAAAAGAAACACTCAAAGCGATTAAAGAGAATAATATTTTAAAAATGTATGTAGATGAAAATGTTCTCAACTTTATGGGTAACAAAGAGTTCGAATCTACTATCATGTCCAATGACACCATTGAAGCAACGGTGATGTTTATAGACATTTGTGGCTTTACCGCGATTAGCGAGACCGCCACTCCCGATACTGTAGTGTCCATGCTCAACTCTTATTTTGATGAAATGGTAAAGGAAATTATGGAACAGGAAGGTTATATAGATAAGTTTATAGGAGATGCAATTATGGCTGTATTTAAAGGAGACTATCATTTAGACCGAGCTATCGATGCTGCGTTGGCAATTTGTCACAAAGTCGAGAAACTTCCGGCCATAGGAGTCGATTTACAATTTAAACCCAAGGTTTCCATTGGCCTTAAAAGCGGCGAAATGATTTCGGGAAATATTGGTTCTCAAAGTTTAAAGCGATTGGATTATACCGTCATTGGGGATACCGTAAATACTGCGGCGCGTTTACAGGATGCGGCAAGGGAAAACCAGATTATTATCTGTGAAACTTGTTACGAAAAAGTAAAAGAATCATTTCACTGCGAAAAAGTTGGTGTCATCAATCTAAAAAATAAAGTCCATCCGCTAACAATTTATGAAGTCAAAGAATAACAATATACTAATTAAATAATATGTCCTAATGGAAGAGCAAGAACTACCACCCGAATCGGCTCAAAGGCCTTATTCAAAAAATGCGCACACTGAAGAACTTGTCGATCATTATTGGGGAAGTATCAATTACATATCGAGCCTCATTAAAGCATCCGAGCTCAAAGCCGGACTTATACTCTCCTTTTATGGTATTTTGTTAAATTTTATTTTTCAAAGCATAGATGGAATCTTCGATGCCACATCCAATAACCCTATGCTATATGTACTTATTGGAGCTTGGTTTTTCTGTACGGCTGCCTCCATATTCTATTGTGTGCGGTGTTTTATTCCCAAAATAGAAGGTAATTACGATAAGAATATATTCTTTTTTGGCGATGTCATTTCCAAATTCGGAAGTATCAAGGAATTCGCCAAAACCTTTTACAAGGTTAGTGTTGATGAAGAGCAACTTTTTGGCCAACTAGGTGAACAAATTTATATCATTTCAAAAATTGCCGCTTGGAAATTCAGAAATGTAAAAAGAGCTATTCGATTATTAGCACTCGGTCTTATCGTCTTATTTATAACCGCGTCCTATTATATAATCTTAACAGTGGTCCTATGATTAAAGTAAAGGTCAAGTCGGAGAAAATATTGACCTTCCTAGAGCGGGTTATGAAAGTATTTTAAAGAATTAACTATTAACTAAACCAATAACATAATGAAAACAACTATTAAATTACTATTCGTTACAGCCCTTGTGCTGCTAACTGCCTGTAACAATCCAAACAAACAAGTGGAAGACAATATTACCAAGTATACCACTGTCTGGGATGAAATTATTAATGAAGGAAAGCTGGATCTTATCAACGATACGAACTTCGATCCTGAGATTACCCTGATCACCAATCCCGAAAATGTGGTGGGTATCGAAGCATTTAAAGACTATTATTCCAACTTTACAACTGGCTTTTCGAATCCCGATTTTACCATCGTCGACATCTTTGGACAAGGAGATAAACTGGTTAAACACTGGAAATTTAAAGGTACGCATAGTGGTGACTTTTTTGGAATTCCGGCCACAGGAAAAGCGGTAGAAGTAGAAGGTTCCACCATAGCGGTCATGAAAGACGGCAAAATCGCCCAAGAACAGGATTTTATGGACAATCTGGCCTTTATGGCACAATTGGGGATTGATCCTTTACTGAATGCAGATAATATTACCGTAGTTAGCGATCTGTACACGAACTTTGGCAAGGGAGATGTTCCGGCTGTATTAGCCGCTTTGGACGCGAAAGTTGAATGGAACGAAGCCGAAGGTAATGCCTTAGCCGATGGCAACCCCTATATTGGTCCGGATGCCGTTTTAAAAGGCGTTTTTGAACGGGTGATCGCTGCATATGAAAATTTCACTTTAAATGATATAAAACTTCACAATATGGAAAACGAGCAGGTGTTGGCAACACTTCGCTATAAAGGGAAAGTGAAAGCAACCGGAAAGAGTATTAACGCACAGGCCGCTCATCTATGGACGCTTAAGGACGGAAAGGTAATTGCGTTTCAGCAATATGTAGATACAAAACAATTGCACGAGACAGGAAGAAATTAATTGAACATTTAAAGCACCAACTTATGAAATCAATTGTCTTGATTGCTTCAGTTTTTCTGCTCAGCATAACGGGCTGTGCCGAAAAACAAGATTTGAACACTGAATCCGATTGTGATACATCGTATTTGGACTATTCCAATAGCGATGATCAATTTACCGGCGGCATAAAAATGATACCCATTAACACCTCGAAAGGGACTTTTAATGTTTGGACTAAGCGAGTGGGGAACAACCCGAAGATAAAGGTCCTCTTGTTACATGGTGGCCCAGGTGGCACGCACGAATTCTTCGAATGTGCCGACGGCTACTTCCCGAAGGAAGGCATAGAATACGTGTATTATGATCAGTTGGATTCGTATTATAGCGATCAACCCAATGATGCTACACTTTGGACTATCGAACATTTTGTAGAAGAAGTGGAGCAAGTGAGAAAGGCATTGAACATGGACAGCAGCAATTTTTACCTCCTTGGGCAATCCTGGGGAGGTATTCTTGCCATGGAATACGCTTTAAAATATCAAGACAACTTAAAAGGATTGCTCATTTCAAATATGATGGCCAGTATCCCTGAATATGAAAAATACGCCGCCGAAGTACTCGGCCCGCAATTACCAGCCGATGTCTATGCCGAAATAAAAGCCATGGAGGCAAAAGAAGATTTTGGCAATCCCCGTTATGCCGAATTGGTGACCCAACATTATTATACGGAACATGTACTGCGAATGCCCCTAGACAAGTGGCCCGAGTCGGTCAACCGTGCCATGAAACACCTAAATCCAAACATTTATATCGCCATGCAAGGCTATAGCGAATTTGGTGTGACTGGGGATGCTTCATTGAAAGGATGGGATGTTTCAGCCAAGCTGAAAGAAATCAAAGTTCCTACCTTAATGATCGGCGCTACCTACGATACCATGGATCCAAAATATATGGAGTGGATGGCGACTGAAGTTCAGAAAGGGCGTTTTTTATTATGTCCTAACGGAAGTCATTTGTCACAATACGACGATCAGAAAAACTATTTTGAAGGGGTGATTCAATTCATTAAAGACGTCGATACTGGTTCGTTTGAATAGCCTATTATGATCAAATTCTTTCGAAAAATCCGTCAACGACTTGTTAAAGAGAACAAGTTCTCAAAATACCTCCTTTACGCCATCGGTGAAATAATCCTAGTGGTAATAGGAATCTTGATTGCCTTGCAGATTAACAATTGGAATGAGAGAAGAAAAGAAAGAGCGGTGGAAGTAAACTTTCTCAAAAATCTAAAAGCAGATTTGGTTAGTGAAATTGAAAACAACACCCAACTTGCAGAATATCGTTTTCAAAAAGCCGCAGCAAGTGCTGCATTGATAAATGGAGATGAGCCCCAATCTATTGAAGATGTTCAGCAATATACCAATACATACGAGCGGGTTTTTATATGGAATACCTTTGTCCCTAACAACAATACCTTTAAAGAATTATTGAGTTCGGGTAATCTTAGTTTTATTAAGAACAATTCCATTAAAAATGGATTATTAGAATTAGACAAAACTTATGTAGCCATTGCTTTGGGCGAAAACCATATGCGAAGAGAATACGAAACCTATTTATACGACCCACATGTTGAAAATATGGTGTCCCTTGGATTCTTTGATTTAACCAAACCCTCCTTCGGATTTCCAAAAAGATTAACCGCCGCAGATATCGCCCCGTCTTTACAAGAGGAACTTATTGAAGATGCTAAGTGGCAACATCACAATGAGAAATTTAAAAATGGTCTTCGGCTCTCTTTTATGAATAATGGATATTTAGCAGGAATTCACCAAAATTTAGTCCAATACATTCAAAATTTGATTTCATTAATTGACAAGGAAATTGCAAAATGATAAAATTCTTCCGCCGTATGCTTAATAAGCTTATTCATGGAAAACAACACCGATAAACAAACCAATAACTAATACAATAGCCTTATGGGAATATTTTGGGACTTGATACAAGAGGATGAATTACAGAAACAACAAAATCAGGCGGACAGTCTGGAAGAACGCGTCGCACAATTAGAAAAGGACCTGGAATCCACACAAACATTGCTCAGAAAAACCCTCGAAGCTTTGGAGTCACACACCAAGACCGATATTGACGGCGATGGCAAATCAGGCTAGAAAAATGTGTGATATCGGGCTGGAGCGAAGGCCATGGCAAGTGTTTTGCATACAATTTTAGCGACTGCTTTTTGTCCTTCTTGTACTAATCGGAAGAAGTCTTATCTTTAAAGAAACTATGTAACCAACGTATTATGAGACCTCTATTAGTATTCGCCATCCTATTCTTTGTTTTTTCTTGTAAGCAACCTAAAGAATCTACTGAGAATTTGGGTGTAGTCCGAATCGATGTTTCAGGGAAGACCGAAGCGAAACCACTTTTTGAAAAAGGGTTGCTACTGCTACATTCGTTCGAATACGATGATGCCCGCGAAGCTTTTCAGCAGGCGCGCGAACTAGATCCCGAAATGCCTATGGCGTATTGGGGAGAAGCCATGACCTATAACCACAGTCTTTGGTCTGAACAGGATTACGAAAGTGCCACGGAAGTCTTAAACGAACTGAGCAAATTCGATTATACTAAAAAATCAGGCAAACTGGAGCAAGACTTAATTGCTGCCGTCCAGCTTTTATATAGCCCGAAAATAGAAAAGACAGAACGCGACAAAGCCTATGCAGTATTTATGGAGGAACTTACACAGGTCTATCCCGACAATCACGAAGTGGCCGCTTTTTATGCACTTTCACTGTTGGCTTCAGTCCCGGAAGGTCGTGACGACGAATTATATGGAAAAGGAGCCTTGATCGCACAAGGAATTCTCAAGGAAAACCCCAACCATCCCGGAGCCCTCCATTATCTTATCCATTCGTACGACGATCCCAATCACGCTACCTTGGCTTTAGATGCGGCACATGCCTATTCAAAAGTAGCCCCCGATGCGAGCCATGCCCTGCATATGCCCTCACATATTTTTGTGGCAATGGGGATGTGGGACAATGTAATCGCGTCTAACATCGATTCGTATAAAGCAAGTGTTGATAGAATGAAGGCAAAAGGCCTTGGCAATGATGCGCGCGGATACCACGCGTTTCACTGGTTGGAATATGGATACCTTCAGAATGGGCAAAAAGAAGAGGCGTTAAAACTGGTAAAAGAAATGCAACAATACACTACTGAAACACCCTCCATAAGGTCCAGAGTACATCTTGTGTTTTTAAAAGGGACCTATTTAGTCGAGACCAACGAATGGGAAAGTGAAATTGCCGACATCCCGGTCGATATTTCCAATTTAAACGAGAGCATTCGCTCGCAATACCTCTTTCTAGAAGGCATGAAAGCCTATACCAAAGGCGACAGAGCACAATTGGATAGCATTGTTAAGGTTGTCACCAATGATCATAACCGTGGCTCTTTTATCGTTTCTGAAGGTGCAGCAAAACTGTGTTCCAGTGCGACCCGGGAGGACGTTACTCAGACCGACCTGACCGAGGTCTTAGCCCGAAAACACCAATTGGAGGCACTACTAGCCGATTTGGACAAAAACACTACCTTGGCCGAGCAAAATTTTCTAACCTCCATCGAATTGCAAAAAAGCATAAGTTACAGCTATGGCCCACCTCAAATTCAAAAACCTACACGTGAATTATACGCAGATTGGTTGTTGAAACAGGGAAGAAAGGACGAGGCGAAGGTGCAGTATGAATTAACCTTGAAAATGGCACCTAAAAGACGCCTTACATTAAAAGGAATAGCAAATACAGAAGCTGGTATTCTTTGATTAAATTATTCCGTCATATTCGTCAAAATTTAATAATGGAGAACAAAACTGCCAAGTATGTTAAATACGCTATTGGTGAAATTGTATTGGTTGTTGTTGGAATATTAATAGCCTTACAACTCAACACCTGGAACACCCAGCGGATCCAAAATAACGAACTCAAGGATACCTGCGAAAGGATGTTACAAGAAATTGCAAGCACCAAAAAATGGGTAGCAGGAAAGTCCAATTTTATCGACTCGGTAGTCGTGTCAAGCAACAAGCGCTCTTTGTATTTGATGCAACTTAAAGATCCCGATTCCATCAGACAAATCTACAACTCATTGGAAGGCTTATCCAAGGTCATTTCGGTAGCCAATGACATGCCTACCACAAGCGAATTTCTCAACGACAGGAATATTTCAGAATTAAAAAATGTCAGATTGAAAGAACACCTATTGCAGATAAAACAGCTCTTAAAATTTGGAGCTGTGGTCGAAGGCTATGCAAATACCCAACTCAGTGGCATTATCGAACCCTTTGTCGTTAAAAATCTGAACTATGCAAAAATGGCCAGGGACAAGGACATGGTCGAAATTAATTCGCCTACAGATTACTCCTTCTTTTTCAATAACCTCGAGTTAGAAAATTTAATCAACCTTAAATTGGAAACCGATCACTCGAAAATAGATTACCTTTTAACCTTTAACGCTGTTTTAGATCGCACCGAAAATGAAATCAAAAACGAACTTCAAAAATACCAATGAGCACTGTTGACATTATAACTGTAATTGCCGTTATTCTCTTTGCACGTCTCGGGGTGCGTTTGTATTTTAAGTATCGAAAAGTGAAAAATGAAGAAGATAAAGCACCTAAAGAATAAGCTCTTGATGCCAGTTTCAGAACACAATCAAAATACTCGATTACGATATATCCTAAGCCTGTTAACAATGGCGATGTTTATGGGATGTGAAACCAAAAACACGCTGCCCGATCCTTTGGAGGCGGGTTGGAACAATAAGGCTGTTTGTGAAGTGATTGAGGAAACTTCGAAGCTTCGCGTATTAAAATGCACCTTTCCTCCGGGCGTAGGACACGAACGCCATTACCATGCACCTCATATTGGATATACCCTCAAGGGGAGTAAATTCAGAATAAAAGATACCACAGGTGTTAGGGAAGTGAATGTGCCCACAGGAAGTTCGTTTTCCAAGGATCATATAACGCAGCATGAAGTATTGAACATTGGTGATAGCACCGCGGTGTTTTTAATTATGGAACCTAAAGAATGAAGCATTATTATTTTCTTTGTGTACTCGTACTACTTGCTTGTAAGGAAGAAAGAAAAACTACCATAGAAAAGGTGGATGCACTTCCTCCTCTTACCGAAACAACGCTGATTATTTTAGGAACCTTACAGGATGCCGGATCACCACACATAGCCTGTAAAAAGGACTGTTGTAAAGATTTATTTGAAAATCCAGATTCCCTTCGGAAAGTGGTCTCTCTTGGGATTGTAGATCCTCAAAACAACAAAACCTTCCTTTTTGAAGCTACCCCGGATATAACTTCACAAGCAAAAAAACTGAAACAATTTGCCTATTCTGAAAATGAGCTGCCAGACGGAATTTTTCTCACCCACGCCCATATAGGCCATTACACCGGATTAATGTATCTGGGAAAAGAAGCCACCAACGCTCAGAACATACCTGTTTATGCCATGCCTCGTATGAAGCAATTCTTGGAAACTAATGGACCTTGGAGTCAGTTAGTCAATCAAAACAACATATCGCTTCAGCCGTTGGAGGATCAAAAAAAACTACGGCTAACTTCCAATATTTCGGTAATACCATTCACCGTACCGCATCGCGATGAGTTTTCAGAAACCGTTGGTTATCAAATAATAGGGCCTGCCAAGAAAGCCCTCTTTATTCCCGATATTGATAAGTGGTCCAAATGGGAAACTTCCATTGTTGAAGCCATTTCGGGAGTAGACTATGCCTTTCTCGATGCCACCTTCTATTCGGGCGATGAAATCAACACACGGGATATTTCAGAAATACCACATCCCTTTATCACTGAAAGTATGGAACTGTTTAACCGATTACCCGCTTCAGAAAAACAAAAAATACACTTTATTCATTTTAACCATACCAATCCAGTCATTGACACCAATAGCAAGGCCTATAAGACCGTTATTGGCAACGGATTCCACATTGCTACAATCAACAGCCTTTTTGTACTTTGATCAAATATCATAAGACATTGTCTATTTGGTCCTAATCTCCTTCCCCCACAAAATTTTATTGAAGGGCGAATTCGAACTTACCCTAGTTGTCGAGTATTTCCGAAACCTTTGCCACATTCTTCATTTCAAAAAATCGTATAAACCGAATAGCATATCGAAGCCACCTGTTTTTGGTAGTGGTTAATTTAGTAGCCAAGGCTGCAATGATGGTGTCTCTATTGTCAATCTCTTGGGGCTTATTGCCCGAAAAATAATACTGATTGGCAAAGAGCCAGGCCCCGTCTCTCGCTACATTAATACTAAAGGATACTACCTTGTCTTCTTTGCCCTTTCCCACCTTGTCCAATAATAGGAACATGGGTGACACTTTGGAGATACGATCCTCTACATCGGCTACCATGCTTGCGAGAATCGCATTTATCTTATTAAAATCATTTTCGAAATCGGTTAAATTGCCTTGCTCTCCAACTGTTTCTGCGACCGCGATACCCAAGTCCAAATTAATATGTGCATTGATCCCCAACAACAATTGTTGCATAATAAGCAGTTTTGAATTACCGGCTGCCTCAAAGGCACAGGCCCAACTTGCGGTGGGCTTTTCCTTTGCTTTAAACTGGCGATAGGATTCCAAATACCTGTTTGCGAAAAGGACATCCAACTGTTCCATTCGGGCATTATTCTCAAATTCATTTGCTTCAATTCCAATTTTTATTCGCTCGGTCACCTTCTTATACAATACAGGGAAAAAAGCTAGGTTACTCCCTGCCTGAGTTTCAGTTGTAATGATTGTATTTAAGATATAAATCACCTCGTCGATGGTCGTGGCTAAATTCATAGAGCAGCTGGTTAATTACACTTAAAAATACAATTATATTCTAGTATATTTGGACTACATCTCTAATCTTGAATTGTTTTATCAATTATATATACCATGCAAAAACTAACCACCACCTTCTTTGTTGCCATAATTACTTTAGCGATTACAACGGCGCAAAACCGAACCATTCCTATGGATACTGTGATTGTAACCCAGCACAACACCACGATCAATGGAGCTAAAATTGCCTACACCGCCACGGCCGGAATGCAACCCGTTTGGGACGAACTAGGTAAGCCTATTGCCACACTTCAGTTTACATACTACAAACGCAACAATGCGGGCAATAATGAAACACGCCCGTTACTCATTTCATTTAACGGGGGTCCGGGCTCTGGTTCTGTGTGGATGCACGTTGCCTATACAGGTCCAATGGTCTTGAACATAGACGATGAAGGCTATCCCGTACAACCCTATGGTGTGAGTGAGAATCCCTATTCGGTACTCGACGTGGCCGATATTGTTTTTATAAATCCTGCCAATACAGGATATTCCCGAACCATTCCGGAAAGTGGCAAAGAGGTAGATCGCGATAAGTTCTTCGGAATCAATGCCGATATTAAGTATCTCGCAGCTTGGCTAAACACTTTTATGAGCCGTCACAATCGCTGGCGTTCTCCCAAATATATTATTGGCGAAAGCTACGGTGGCACCCGTGTAGCGGGATTGGCCTTAGAGCTTCAGGAAGCGCAATGGATGTATTTAAACGGAGTGATAATGGTTTCCCCGGCCGACTATCAAGTATTCAATAGTGATGCAGCAGTGGCCTCAGCCTTAAATCTTCCTTATTTTACAGCAGCTGCCTGGTATCACAAGATGCTACCCTCAGCCTTACAACAAAAAGACCTCTTAGAAATTCTCCCCGAGGCCGAAAATTATGCGATCAACACCCTAATGCCTGCATTGGCCAAGGGTGGATTTATAGGTGAAACCGAAAAGAATACCGTTGCCGAAAAGATGGCGTACTATTCGGGACTTTCCAAAAAATCGATACTTCAGCACAATCTGGATGTGCCAACGCGTTTCTTTTGGAAGGAATTATTGCGAGACAAGAGCGGATATAGCATCGGAAGATTGGACTCCCGCTATTTAGGATTGGATAAGACCGAAGCCGGAAATGGGCCCGATTACAGTGCCGAACTTACTTCTTGGCTGCACTCCTTTACGCCTGCAATCAACTATTATTTGCGCGAGCACCTCAACTTTAAAACCGATACCAAATACAATATGTTTGGTCCGGTCCATCCATGGAACAATGAGGATAATAATGTGAGGGATGACCTGCGGAAGGCAATGGCCGAAAACCCATACTTACATGTGCTGTTCCAAAGTGGTTATTACGATGGAGCGACCACCTATTTTAACGCTAAGTATACCATGTGGCAAATAGACCCAAGTGGAAAGTTGAAGGATCGTCTCAGTTTTCAAGGCTATCGAAGTGGACATATGATGTATCTGCGCAGAGAGGATCTAAAAGCTGCCAATGACCATTTACGAGAATTTATTTTAAATACCGCGGCTAAGGGAAAGTCGGCAAAATATTAAAAGAACACGGTCTGTTCGCTATATTTTTGAGTATCTTTTGCCCAAACCATAATTCCAACTAGATGAATGCAATTTTTCAATATATACTTACCCAGGCAACTAAAAATAAGCTGAAAAAAAAGCGGCTTCCATTGCCCAAGAAACAATTTGAAAAAGAATTCAGAAACACAAGAATTGAGGCCCTTCACCTTATTAAAGATGCAAGTCTTATTTTGTTGGGAATTGGGGCGGCGAGTATCGGTTTAAAGGGCTTTTTACTACCGAATGGCTTTATAGATGGGGGTGTAACCGGGATTTCTCTTATTCTTACCGAAATTACAGGCCTGTCACTCTCCATTTTTTTAATTGCCATTAATGCCCCTTTTATTTTTATGGGCCTTACTACCATTGGCAAACAGTTTGCCATAAGAAGTCTTGTGGCCATCATAGTTTTAGCAATATCTGTTCACTTTATCGTGCTTCCCACGATTACCGATGATAAATTGTTGATTGCCGTCTTTGGAGGATTTTTCTTAGGGCTGGGAATAGGTTTGGCCATTCGGGGGGGTGCAGTCATTGATGGCACCGAAGTATTGGCCATTTTTATCAGCAAAAAATCATCGCTCACGATTGGGGATGTGATTCTAGTCTTTAACGTGATGATCTTTGGAGTAGCTGCCTATATTTTTTCCGTGGAAACAGCACTTTACGCGATGCTTACGTATTTGGCTGCGTCTAAAACAGTCGATTTTGTAGTTTCCGGTATCGAAGAGTATGTTGGTGTGACAATCATTTCTGAAAAATACGACGAAATCCGGGTGGCTATTATCGAGAAGATGGGTAGGGGCTGTACGGTATATGTTGGCAAACGAGGCTTTGGAAAACGCGGTGAGAATTTGGAGAAAATCGATATTATTTATACCCTTATTACGCGATTGGAACTCGCCCGTTTACAGACCGAAGTGGATAAAATAGACGAAAAAGCCTTTATAGTGATGCACAGTATCAAAGATGCCAAGGGCGGGATGATCAAAAAACGACCTTTAAAGTAGGACTTATTTACTCTTCTTCCCCGGTCTTATTGGCAAACCGCTGTTCCAATTCGGCTTGAAATTCTTCCATCACGGGTTTTACGGTACTTTCGGGAAGATCGGCAATACGAATATACATAAGGCCATCTACTGCATTGTTAAAAAGCGGATCTACATTAAACGCAACCACCTTTGCATTCTGCTTGATGTACTTTTTAATAAGTACCGGAAGGCGTAGACTTCCGGGTTCCACCTCGTCGATAATCTTATCGAATTTATTGAGATCGGCCTCACTCTCGTCAAAAATAAAGTCCTTGTCGGCATCCTTCAGCTTTACCTTAAATTCCTTTTTAGGGTTGATATATTGTGCCACATAGGGATCGTAGTAATTCGATTTCATGAATTCGATCATCAAGGACTTCGAAAATTCTGAAAATTTATTGCTTATGCTCACGCCTCCAATAAGGAATTTATGTTCCGGATAGCGCAAGGTAGTATGTACAATTCCTTTCCAAAGGAGGAACAGAGGCATTGGTCGTTGTTGGTATTCTTTAATGATGAAGGCACGTCCCATTTCAATGGATTTGCTCATCATGGAATACAATTCGGGTTCGAACCGAAACAGGTCTTGCAAATAAAACCCATCGATCCCAAAGCGTGGAAAAATCATAGATCCCAAGCCCATGCGATACGCTCCCGCCATTTTCCTCGCATCGTTATCCCACAAGAACATATGGTGGTAATAACTGTCAAACTTATCGAGATCGGTCGCATTGTTGGTGCCTTCCCCCACTTCTCGGAAGGTGATCTCCCGCAAACGACCTATCTCCTGCAAAATATTGGGAATAAGGTCTGCCTGCGCCAGAAATACTTCGTAATTTTTACTCACCAACAACCGCTTATCTGCTATTCGCAGGGCATCTATTTCGGATTCCATCTTTTCAACCGAGATGGCGCCAGCTATCTTTTTGGGCGGCTTCGGAAATTTGAGATTCTTGGGGATGGTATCTAATAATTTCTTTTTCTGAAATGGATTTGACAATACATAAGTCTTCTTCCGAAGGAAATCGGTAAAAGCATCCAAACTCTCGTGTTCCTTTTGATCCTCTAAAGAAATGGGATTTCCAATTCGCACCTTGATCACGCGTTCTTTCTGAGTTAACAGCTCGGAAGGCAGTTTGGCGGTTCGCAGAGTATCGCTCATCTTTGCCAATCGATAGAAAAATTTGCTGTTCTTGGCGTGAAAATAAATGGGTACCACGGGCACTTCGGCCTTTTTAATCAACTTCATCGCCGCTACTTCCCAAGGGCGATCCACCACCAATTTGCCGTCCTTATAGGTAGACACTTCACCGGCAGGAAAGATTCCCAGCGGGTGTTCTTCACGCAAATGGGAAAGTGCTGCTTTAAACCCCATGACACTACTTTTGGCATCCTTTCGATCTTCAAAAGGGTTTACCGGCATTACGTAGGGTTTTAGAGGCTCAATACGATGTAACAAAAAATTAGCAATGATCTTAAAATCGGGGCGATGCTCCAATAATAATTTCAGAAGAAGAATTCCGTCAATCCCACCCAGAGGGTGGTTAGAAATTGTAATAAACGGACCTGTTTTCGGGATGCGTTTTAAATCTTCCTCTGGAATTTCAAACTTGACCTCAAATTCGTCTAATAAAGCATTGATAAATTCCAAATCACTTAAGTGCTTATTCCTATCATAAATTTTATTCATGGTAGTGATGTTAAGCAGCTTCATGAGGATCCAGCTCATTGAAGTACCAATAAAGCCGAATTTATCGACATTGATAGCTTTCGCTACTTCTTTGGCATTGACTAGTCCCATCAGGTAGTTAGGTTATTACGAAACACAAATATAGCGAAAGAATCTGTACTATTCTTTAACAACCACCTGTACGGTTTCTCTGCTTTCCTGCTTTAATAATACGGTTTTACCTTCGGTAAGTGCTTTAATTTCTGAAGGTTTAGAATGGCGAACCGTATAAAGGGTCACCCCTTCGTTCCATTTGACTTTAAATTGTTCGCGAAGTTTTGCCAGAAGTAGCTCTAGGGTGTCGTATTTATTATCGACACAGACCGAAAAGCTTATGGCCGAATTCTGTATAAGCTCTACCTTCATTTTGTATTCGTGCAACCACTTGAATACATCACCTATATGATGTTCCATCATAAAGTTGAAATCCAAAGAAGAAAGTGAAATCAATACCTGATTTTTTTTCAGAATAAAACAGGACGTCAACGGATCTAGTAAAACACCTTTGCCCACGCAGGTTCCAGGCGCTGTTGGATTCAAAAAGGACTTTACAAAAAGTGGAATTTCCTTTCGTTGCAAAGGCTGTAAGGTTTTCGGGTGGATAACTGTTGCGCCGTAAAAGGCCAATTCGATCGCCTCTCGATATGAAATATGATGTAATAATTGGGCTTTCGAAAAATATCGAGGATCTGCATTCAACACGCCCGCAACGTCTTTCCAAATTGTCACACTATCAGCGTTTAAACAATACGCGAAAATAGCCGCTGTATAATCACTCCCCTCTCGACCAAGTGTTGTGGTAAAATTATTTGTATTCTCAGAACCTAAAAACCCCTGGGTCACTGTAATTCCTTTGTTTGATACGTTGTTTTGAATAGCCTGTTGCGTGAGTTCCCAATTCACGTTAGCATCGCGGTAATTCGCATCGGTACAGATACAGTTGCGAACATCCAAAAAAGTATTCTTAATCCCAACCTCCTGAAGATAAGCCGAAACAATAGTTGTTGAGAGTAATTCACCAAAAGACACCACCTGATCGTACACAAAGGCGTGATTTTTAGATTTTGTCCTTTTCAAAAAGCCCTTTAGTTCCTTAAAAAACTGATTGATCTTTCCATACACTTCATGCGATGTGTTAGGAAATAAATCTGAGAGGATTCGATAGTGATAATCGTATACTTCGCTTACTGAAGCCTCTAATGCTTCGCTTTTTGAAAAATAGTTGTGTACTACCTCCTCGAGTGCATTGGTTGTTTTGCCCACGGCCGAAACCACAACTACAAGATTTTTCTCTTCCGTTTTCTCTAAAACGGTTACTAAGTTTTTAACACCTTCGGCATCTTTTACGGATGCCCCACCAAATTTGAAGATCTTCATCTATAAATTGTCAATATAATTTTTCATACCGGTTTCATCCATATGTACCACATGCCAATCTCGCAATACCTTAGCTCCGCTTCGTTCATAAAACTTTATCGCGCCTTCATTCCACCCCAATACTTCCCATTGCACACGCTTTACCCCTTTATCATGTCCAAATTGCAGGACTTTGGCATACAAGGCCTCTCCAACTCCTTTTCCACGCATACTTGCCTTTACCACTAGGTCTTCTAGATGTAACGTAGGTCCCTTCCAGGTAGAAAACCGAAAATAGACCAAAGCCATTCCAACAATTTCCCCGGCTACCTCCGCAACAAAGCAGCTAAACTTTGGCGTCGCACCAAATCCGGCCTTTTGTAAATCATCAATGCTGACTTCCACTGCATCGGGTTCTTTTTCAAAAACGGCGAGTTCGACAATAAGGTCACGGACCATTGACATGTCTTCTTTTGTCGCATTTCGGATGTTTATACGCATGACGTTCGTTTTGCGTGACAAATATCGGTTCATTTTCTTAAAAATCACGATATTTGCGGCAAATTCACATTACGATACCCTTCACAATGGCAAAAAAGAATCAAACCTTAGGCGAGTTTATTATTGAGAATCAAGGTGAATTTCAATATTCTTCCGGAGAGTTGTCTCGACTAATCAATTCGATACGTTTGGCCGCCAAGGTGGTCAACCACGAGGTCAATAAAGCCGGTTTGGTTGATATACTTGGGAATGCGGGAGAAACCAACATCCAAGGAGAAAGTCAGCAGAAACTAGATGTCTACGCCAACGAAGTGTTTATCAAAACACTTACCAACAGAGAGATCGTTTGTGGCATTGCCAGTGAAGAAGAGGATGATTTTATCACCATCAAAGGGCGTAACCAAAAAAACGACAACAAATATGTGGTCCTAATGGACCCCTTGGATGGTTCTTCCAATATTGATGTCAACGTTTCGGTAGGAACCATTTTTTCAATCTATCGAAGAGTGACTCCGTCCGGAACTCCGGTAACAATAGAAGATTTCCTGCAACCCGGAAACAAACAAGTGGCTGCCGGCTATATTGTCTATGGAACATCAACAATGATTGTTTACAGCACCGGGCACGGTGTAAACGGTTTTACACTAAACCCTGCCATTGGGACCTATTATTTGTCCCATCCGAACATGAAAATCCCGGAATCGGGAACTATCTATTCGGTGAATGAAGGAAACTATATTCACTTCCCACAGGGGGTGAAGAATTATATAAAATATTGCCAGTTGGAAGAAGGTGATCGCCCGTACACTTCACGTTATATTGGCTCTTTGGTATCTGATTTCCATCGAAATATGATTAAAGGGGGCATCTATATTTACCCAAATACTTCTAAAAACCCGGAAGGTAAATTGCGACTACTATACGAGTGTAATCCTATGGCTTATATAGCCGAGCAGGCAGGAGGCAAGGCCAGCAACGGGTTTGAACGCATCTTGGATATTCAACCAACTACACTCCACCAACGAGCTCCTTTCTTCTGCGGAAGTAAATTAATGGTAGATAAGGCAGAGGAATTTATGCAAAAAGGCTAAGGGTAAACTTCCCTTTAAAGAAATCCCTTTTCAAAAAGGCTTACTTCTTCTTGTTTAATAAATAACGGTAATCTTCCAAATCGAGTCCTCCTTCATATATTTCAATGGATCGCTTGATCAATTTGGAAGCGAGATCATGCGTATACCCTAAACCAATCGCATACCGCTCAATCAAGTTGCGTTCATCATCATCGATATCGTGATCTGCATATATCATCTCGAACAGGTCGTGCATACGTTCCAACCGTCTATCGGCTGAGTTTGGCGGACTAATAGGAAACTGTTTCGGGTTTTTTAACACCTGACCATATTCGGTTTCTGTAATATCTAATTTTCGGGCAAATCGCTTTAACATCCTTTCTTCTTCAGGGCTAATTACCCCGTCCACAGCGGCAATGCTAACGATAGAAGCAAAATGTCCTAAATTTCTGGAGTGTTCTCCACTTTCAAATAAATCGGTAAATGACATAGTTCAATTTTATACTGCAAATATAAAATTAGTATTTTACTTTTATCTGAAATCGCCTCGGAAAATTCGGTTTAAACTATTATCTTAAAACCATGCTGACCAATCAAAAACATTTGTTTCGTTTGCCCGAAGATATTACCTATCTAAACGGGTCGTATATGGCTCCCCAATTGCAATCTGTTGAAGCAGTTGGTATAAAACATCTTCAGAAAAAAGCAACTCCCTATTTAATTTCCGAAAGTGATTTCTTTTCGGAAAAAAGAATCCTTAAAGAGCGGTTTGCACAATTAATTGAGGCTCCGGATCCCGAGTGTATTGCAATAATCCCTTCGGTTTCCTACGGAATTGCTACGGTGATCAAGAACATTTCATTCGCTCCAGGTGATGAGGTGGTACTACTGCAAGAACAATTTCCGAGCAATTACTACGCCTGGAAACAACTGGAACTTGAAAAAGGAGTAGTTGTAAAAACCGTCGTGGCCCCTGCTCTTACTGTAGGCCGTGCCGAGCGTTGGAACGAAGCGGTCTTAGAAGCCATCACGCCAAAAACTAAAGTAGTCGCAATTCCAAACGTACACTGGGCCGATGGCACCTTTTTTAATTTGAAACAAATTCGGAAACGCTGCTCCGAAGAAGGAGCCTATCTTATTATTGATGGCACCCAAAGTGTAGGAGCCATGCCCTTTTCGGTTGGTGAAGTTCAACCCGATGCCCTTATCTGTGGCGGGTACAAATGGTTACTGGGAGCCTATGGCCTTGGATTGGCTTATTTCGGAGAACGGTTTCACCATGGAAATCCGTTGGAGAACAATTGGATGAACCATGAGGGCAGTGAAAATTTTTCAAATCTGGTAAATTATAACGATACCTTTAAGGCAAAGGCCACGCGATACGATGTGGGGGAATCCAGTAATTTCATACTAACTCCAATGCTTTCGGAAGCCATTAAACAACTGCTGGAATGGACTCCGCAAGCCATTCAGGAGTACTGTAGCTCAATTACAAGGGAAGCGCTAGAGCAGCTGAACACCAAAGATTATTTCGTGGAAGATCCCAAGTTTCGCGCCCAACATTTATTTGGAGTCTATCCTAAAGACAACCACTCCATTGCGCGAATTAAGGCATGTTTAACATCTAAAAATATTTTTGTGTCCTATCGAGGCAATGCTATTCGAGTCTCCCCCAATGTTTATAATAGTAAAGAAGACATAGAAAAACTCATTTCTTGTTTTATTTAAAAATACAGCGTAGTATCTTTGCGCCTTTATGAGCAAAGCCTTGGTTTCTTCGCTTTTTGCACAGTCTTCGGCCACCCGAAAACTAGGGAAAGCTATTGCTCAATCCGAATCCAATATATGCGTTTCGGGTATGGTTGGCTCCGCGACATCGCTGATAATTGCTGAAGTTTTCAAAGCCACCGAACTACCCTTTTTATTAATTCTGAATGACAAAGAAGAGGCCGCCTACCACCTCAACGATCTTGAAAATATATTGGGAGATCAGCACGTGCTCTTTTATCCTGGAAGCTACCGAAGACCCTATCAAATAGAAGAAACAGACAATGCCAATGTGCTGCTTCGCTCCGAAGTGTTAAACCGTATCAATTCACGGAAAAAGCCGGCGCTCATCGTTACTTATCCCGAAGCCTTGTTCGAGAAAGTGGTGACCCGAAAAGAGCTTGAAAAGAATACGTTGAAGATTTCAGTGAACGACAATCTTACCATCGATTTTGTAAATGAAGTGTTGTTCGCGTATCACTTTAAGCGCACCGATTTTGTGACCGAACCCGGAGAATTTTCGGTGCGTGGTGGTATTCTGGATGTTTTTTCATTTAGCAACGATGAGCCTTATCGCATCGAATTCTTCGGCGACGATGTAGACAGTATTCGAACCTTCGATGTAGAAACGCAACTGTCCTTGGAACAGGTGAAAAAGGTCGCCATCATTCCCAATGTAGCCGACAAAATGATGGAAGAAAAGCGGGAAGGCTTTTTGAAGTATATTGCTGCTAAAACCGTGGTATTCCACAAAAATGAGGAACTAATTTTCAGTAGCATCGACAAGCTCTTCAAAAAGGCAACAGACACATTTTTAGAAATAAAAGGAGAAATAGCTGCGACAAGACCCGAGGAGCTTTTTTGCACCTCCGCGCTATTTAAAAAACAACTTTCAGAATTTACAACGGTCAAGCTTTCGGCAACACAGGACCCGGACTATCCGGTCCAGATTAAGTATCATACCTCCCCCCAGCCTTCATTTAATAAGCAATTCAATCTGCTTATCGAAAACCTAAATGCCAATACGGCCACTGGATATAAGAATTATATATTCTGCAGCAGCGAACAACAAGCCAAACGGTTTCATGACATTTTTGAAGATGCCGAACAAAAAGTAGATCAGTTTGAAACCCTTGTATTTCCACTTTATCAGGGGTTTATCGACCATGACGGACTATATGTTTGCTATACAGACCATCAAATCTTTGAACGTTACCATAAGTTTCAGTTAAAGAATGGCTACGCCAAAAAACAGGCGATTACCTTAAAAGAACTCACCAATTTGGAAGTAGGGGATTATGTCACCCATATCGATCATGGTATCGGGAAGTTTGGCGGGCTCCAAAAGATAGAGGTAGAAGGAAAAAAACAGGAGGCCATAAAATTAATCTATGGGGACCGTGATATTCTGTATCTCAGCATTCATTCGCTTCATAAAATTTCCAAGTACAACGGGAAGGACGGTACGGCGCCCAAAATCTATAAATTGGGAAGTGCTGCTTGGAAAAAACTCAAACAAAAAACCAAGACCCGTGTTAAGGAGATCGCTTTCAATCTAATTGAACTGTATGCGAAACGACGCCTGCAAAAAGGCTTTGCTTATGCTCCCGATTCGTATTTGCAATTAGAACTAGAATCTTCCTTTATCTATGAAGACACCCCAGATCAGATTACCTCGACCGAAGATGTGAAACGCGATATGGAAAGCGAACGTCCTATGGACCGCCTGGTCTGTGGCGATGTGGGCTTCGGAAAAACAGAGGTCGCCATTCGCGCTGCTTTTAAGGCTGTCGATAATGGAAAACAGGTCGCTGTATTAGTTCCCACGACCATCTTGGCCTTTCAACACCATAAAACCTTTACCGAACGATTGGCCGAAATGCCGGTGCGTGTGGATTATCTCAATCGATTTAGGACTACCAAAGAGCGTCGTACGATTTTAGAAGATCTTAAGAGTGGAAGGTTGGATATTGTGATCGGTACACATCAATTGGTTAACAAATCGGTTGTATTTAAAGATCTTGGCCTGCTTATTATCGATGAAGAACAGAAGTTTGGTGTGGCGGTAAAGGACAAACTAAAGACTATCAAGGAAAATGTGGATACACTTACCCTAACAGCAACACCAATTCCTCGAACGCTTCAGTTTAGTTTGATGGCGGCAAGGGATCTTTCTGTTATTACAACTCCTCCTCCCAATAGGTACCCGGTGGAGACCCATGTGATCCGTTTTTCGGAAGAAACCATTCGCGATGCCATTCGGTATGAAATTTCGCGCGGCGGACAGGTATTCTTTGTACACAATCGCATTGAAAATATTAAAGAAGTGGCCGGCATGATCCAACGATTGGTTCCCGATGCCAAGATTGGGATTGGTCATGGCCAAATGGAAGGTAAAAAGTTGGAGAATTTGATGCTGGCCTTTATGAATAATGAATTTGATGTCCTAGTGTCGACCACCATCATCGAAAGTGGCTTGGACGTGCCCAATGCCAATACCATGTTCATTAACAACGCGAATCAATTTGGCCTATCCGACCTCCACCAGATGCGGGGACGTGTGGGGCGAAGCAACAAAAAGGCGTTCTGTTATTTTATAACACCTCCCGATTCGGCCATGACCGATGATGCCCGAAAACGAATTACGGCCTTGGAACAATTTAGTGATTTAGGCAGCGGCTTGAATATTGCGATGAAGGATTTGGAAATTCGAGGCGCGGGCGATTTACTAGGGGGTGAACAAAGCGGATTTATCAATGAGATTGGTTTTGAAACCTATCAAAAGATCCTTGCAGAGGCGATCGATGAATTAAAAGAGAAGGAATTCAAAGATCTCTATACCGCTCCGGAATATCAGAAAAAAGACTACGTAAAAGAAATGGTGATCGATACCGATTTCGAATTGCTCTTCCCGGACGGCTATGTGAACAATATTACCGAACGCCTTAATCTATACACTAAATTAAACGAATTGAAGACTGAAGCAGAGCTTCAGAAATTTGAACAGGAATTGGTGGATCGCTTTGGAGAATTGCCCAAGCCCGCAGTAGATCTTTTAAACAGTGTTCGGATTAAATGGATTGCCATTTCCATGGGGCTGGAACGAGTGGTGATGAAAAAAGGGAAGCTCGTGGGTTATTTTGTGAGCGACCAGCAAAGTGCATTTTATCAAAGTCCCGCTTTTACCAAGGTGCTTCAGTTTGTGCAGGAGCATGCACAAACCGTTAAAATGAAGGAAAAAGAAACCCGGACCGGACTCCGATTGCTCTTGACCTTTGAACATATGACTTCCGTCCAAAAAATACTTACCGCATTTCAAAAATTTCAGCAATAAAAAGTGCGCGGGTTTTTTTGGTTTCTGAAGTTTAAATTTTGTGCAAACCAAACTTCAGAAGGGGTGTCAATGAACCCCTTGGATACAATGGAACCATGTTCACATGCTAAAAATGATAAAAGGCATTTTCAAAATGTTCTACGCTTTCGATTGTTTTATTTTTTAGGACTGAAATAATATCGAAGCGAACTTCCAAATCTAGATCATTGGCGATCATATATTCGTTTGCGGCCTTGACCAATAACTTGACCTTCCCTTTGGAAACAAAGTCCTGTGGATCTCCAAAATAGTCGCTATTTCGAGTCTTCACCTCAACAATGATGACCTGGTTGTCCTTCTGTGCGATGATATCAATTTCGGCCTTATCAAAGACAAAATTGCGCTTTAAAATGGCAAAGCCATTCCGAAGCAAATAATCTGCCGCCAATTGTTCTCCTATTTTTCCTAATTCGTTGTGATACGCCATTCTTTACGGTTTCACGTTTAATACTACGACTGTGTTTTGGAGAGTTCAATGGCTTCCGGGTGAAATATCCCTAGAATTGTAAAGTTACGCTTTTATCTTGAACAGTTAATGAGACCGTTCTACCCATGATCAATGCTCTGTTATCGTGTATATGTCCCGCCGGAAAGTAAAAACAGACAGGGAAATTGTAATCGGTAACGATATCGAAAACGATTTGCTCAGCAGTCCTTCCAAACGGAATTGTATTGTCTCGCATATCACTCATCCCCCCTACGATAATCCCGGCCACATTGTCAAACAGACCATTGCGCTTCAGGTTTTGTAGCATTCGGTCTATGTGATACAAGTATTCATCCAGATCTTCTATAAAGAGTATTTTACCTTGGGTGTCAATTTCTGAAGGACTTCCGCACAAGGAATACAACAAGGATAAATTTCCTCCAATGAGCTGCCCTTTGGCAACCCCGTTCGTATTTAATTTTCCTTTTGAAGGGTATGAAATTTTATAAGAGGCTCCAAAAAGTACTTTTTTTATGGAAGATCGGGTCGCTTCGGTCTTAGTCTCGATCTCCATGGCCATATTGGCGTGAAGTGTTTCAATTTGAAAGTTGTGAACATGTGAATGCAATACGGTAACATCACTATAACCAATGATCCATTTCGGGTTTTTTCTGAATTCTGAAAAATCGAGTGCATCAATAATACGCACTGTTCCGTATCCCCCTCTAGCACACCATATGGCCTTTATGTTTGGATGGTCCAACATTTGCTGAAAGTCGTTTGCTCGTACCACATCATCTCCTGCAAATTGATGTGCTTCGGCACCAATACTATTTCCGAGTTCAAAATGGAGTCCCCAATCATGCAAAAGAGAAAAAAATGGTTGCAGCTCTTTCTTTGTAATCTTTCGGGCGGTCGATACAATTCCAACGGTATCTCCGGGTTTCAGGAAAGGCGGTGTCTTCATAACTTAAATGTACGTGCTGGCAACAAAAAATGAAACTATTTCGTTAAAAATAGATCAAATATTTTGTAAGTAGCTATTATTCAGTATTTTTAAAAGCCGCAATCCCTGTAAAATGAACACCTATGGAAGCCATTACCTCCCTCTCGTGCAATACCGCTACGCTTGCTCCGTATGTACCTAGCGCACCAAATCCTTGGAATGTTAGCAAGGTAAAGCATGTGTATCGTCGCCTAGGATTTGGAGCAGCCCAAGCTGCTGTGGATGCCGCTTTGGCACTTAGTCCGAGTGAGTTTATAGACAATCTCGTAGACGGAGCTTTTAACCTGCCGACAACTGCAACTCCTTTTTGGGGGAATTATGCCGTAAGTGATTTCGGAGATTTTGAAACTGAAAATGAACAATATATCCTCGATTGGCGCTTGCAAAGCGCCAACGATTTTATTTCGGAGGATCTCCGCGGCCGACTAACCTTTTTTTGGACCAATCACTTTGTGACCGAGCTGGAAGTCTATTTTTATGCCCCGTATTTATTTCAGTATTACAATATAATTCAGTCGCATTGCGTAGGAAATTTTAAAGATTTTGTACATGATATTGGTATCAATCCAGCCATGCTTCTGTATCTCAATGGCTTTGAGAATACCAACTTCAATCCGAATGAAAATTATGCCCGGGAGTTATACGAATTATTCACCTTGGGTGAAGGAAATGGTTATACCGAATTCGATATTACCGAAACGGCACGTGCCTTAACCGGCTATAATCACTGGTCCGAACCAGGAGCCGCGATCTATTTCGATGTGGCAACCCACGACACAGGTTCAAAAACTATTTTCAACCAGACGGGAGCATGGGATTACGAGGATGTGATTACTATTCTTTTTCAGGAAAGAGGTGGTGAAATTGCCTTCAATATGTGTAAAAAGCTATATCAGTTTTTTGTAAGCCCCGATGTTGACACCATGATTGAACAGAATATAATTCAACCACTCTCTCAGACCTTAATTAACAATAATTTCGAATTAGTGCCTGTGCTTAAACAACTGTTTAAAAGTCAGCACTTTTTCGATGAACGAGCACTTGGCGTAGTGATCAAGAGTCCATACGACGTAATGTTTCATTTTACGAACGAATCCGATTTCTTTTACGACGATACCCTTATGGACGCTTTTGTGTATTACACCGGACTCATGGGGCAGGAGATATTTAATCCCCCCGATGTTTCGGGTTGGCAGCGGGACGAAACTTGGATCAATTCTTCCACCCTATCGGGGCGTTGGATTTTGATGGAGTTATATGTGGATTATCTGTTTGTTAACGGACATGAATTTTCCTTTACCGATCTAGCACGCGATCTCACCAATGATAGTAACGATCCCGAATTTATCACCCGAGTTTTGGTAGATCATTTTCTAGCGAAGGAATTGTATACCCCGGAAGATTATGATATCGCGACCGATATCTTTAAATGGGAAATCCCGCAAAACTACTACGACGAAGGCCTGTGGAATTTAAGCTGGTCTGAAGCACCTTTTCAGGTGTCCCTTTTACTAAAGCATATTGCCCGAATGCCCGAATTTCAACTTAAATAAACTGCTATGTGTATCCACGACCATATACCAAAACCTACTGAAAACTTGACAGAAGATAAGCATATTCACGATCAGGAGCATTCGCTTTGGAATCGGCGTTCGTTTATTCAGGCATTGGGTTTGGCCGGAGCCGGAAGTATGGTATTGGCCAACAGCGCCATTTCTGCATCCAAGGCATCCCCCTTGTCAATCGCGCTTTCGGAAAGTGAAAATGACAACATACTTGTGATCATCCGACTTAAAGGAGGGAACGACGGCTTAAACACCATAGTTCCTGTATACGATTATGGCACCTATGCCAATCTGAGGCCTACCATAAAACACCAACAGAGCGACCTGCTCAATTTAAATGCCGACTTTGCGATCCCCAATTATATGAGTAGTTTAGAATCGGTTTGGGGTGATGGAAATATGAAGGTGATCCACGGCGTAGGATATCCCGAACAAAACCTGTCGCATTTCCGCTCTTCCGACATTTGGGCCTCGACAGACGATATCAACTTCGAACCAACCGGTTGGTGGGGTCGTTATTTTGAAGATCTGTATCCCGATTATATAATCAACCCACCCGATATTCCGCCTGCTGTACAAATTGGAAGCCTTGGAAACCTCATTTTTGATGGCGTGGAATCCAATTACGCCTTTTCGGTAGCAAATCCGGCGCAGCTGGCAAATATTGCGGCAAATGGAGCGTTACACGATGTTATTAATATACCCGATTGTGTTTATGGCGATAAGTTGCTCTTTATGCGCGCCACAACAAATACAACTTTTACTTATGCCGATGTAATCCATGATGCCTATTTGGCGGCTAACAACGATGTGTCCTATGCAGACGAAGAGCTGGCAAATCAGCTGGCGATCATCGCACGATTGATCAAAGGCGGACTTGGGACGAAGGTATATATGGTAACTTTGGGAGGTTTTGACACCCACGCCAACCAAATAGAAGATCACAGAACCTTGCTTGAGGATCTGTCCAACTCGATTAAAAACTTTTACGACGATCTGGATGCGACCGGCATGCAGGACAATGTATTGGCAATGACCATTTCTGAGTTTGGCCGTCGTCCTTACGAAAATGGCTCCAACGGAACCGACCATGGTGCGGCATCTCCGGTAATGTTGTTTGGTCGCGGATTAAACGGAAGCGGTTTTGTAGGAGTCCATCCCGATCTGAATGTGTGGGACGGGAATGATAACTTAATTCCAACGACCGATTTCAGAAACGTTTATTCAAGTGTCTTGACCGATTGGTTTTGTTTGGATCCTTCGGTGGTAAATACCATTTTGTTAAATCAGAACTATGACACCTTAGACCTAGGGCTAAATTGCCAGGCCTTATCGACTTCCGACTTTAGCGACGTTTCAACACTTTCGCATGTGGCCGTGTATCAAAACAATCGAACCTATATCGAATTGCAAATGCCCGTAACCGCACATGTGGATATAAAACTATACGATATTCTTGGAAGAGAAATAGGAACCCTCAAAAATGAAGTGCTGTTTCAAGGCCGACATACCATAGATGTTCGGGCGGCAATTAATACGCGATTAAGCTATGGCCAATATATATACAGAATTAGCTTGGGTGGTCAATTTTATAGTAAATCCATCCTGATAAAATAGCTGAATGTATTTTTCTGAAAAGTCTTCGTGAAGTTGAAGACTTTTCTTCTTTTAGGATGTCTTCTTCCGAAGATAAAATCCCTATTTTTGTGCTTTCCAATAAAACTAGCTTTCTTTATGAAAGATCCGATCAAGAGATACACCATCACTGCAGCACTGCCCTATACCAATGGCCCGGTTCATATTGGTCATTTAGCGGGGGTGTATGTGCCCGCCGATATTTATGCGCGTTATCAACGTTTACAAGGAAAGGATATCGTCTTTGTATGTGGTAGTGACGAACATGGTGTGCCAATTACCATTAAGGCTAAAAAAGAAGGTATTACACCGCAGCAGGTGGTGGATAAATATCACGCTATTATTAAACAATCTTTTGAAGACTTCGGAATTTCCTTTGATAACTATTCCCGTACTTCGGCTGAAATACACCACAAAACAGCCTCTCATTTTTTTGAAAATCTATACAATGATAATAAGTTTATTGAAGAAGTAACCGAACAATTTTATGATGAGGCAGCGGGACAGTTTTTGGCAGATCGTTTTATCGTAGGTACCTGTCCCAAATGCGGTTTTGAAGAAAGCTACGGTGATCAATGTGAAAATTGTGGCACCTCCCACAACGCCACCGATCTTATCAATCCGAAAAGTGCAATTACAGGAGCTATTCCTACGCTAAAAGAAACCAAGCATTGGTTCTTACCCTTAGATCAGTACGAAGCTTGGTTAAAAGAGTGGATCATCAAGGGACATAAAAAAGATTGGAAAACCAACGTCTATGGGCAATGCAAATCATGGATCGATGATGGGTTACGACCACGTGCGGTAACGAGAGATCTCGACTGGGGTATCCCTGTACCCGTTAAAGGTGCCGAAGGCAAGGTGTTGTATGTATGGTTTGATGCACCAATAGGATATATTTCGGCCACAAAAGAATGGGCGATTCGTGAAGGAAAAGACTGGAGGCCTTATTGGAGAGATGAAAGTACCAAGTTATTACACTTTATTGGCAAGGACAATATTGTATTTCACTGCATCATATTCCCCGCCATGTTAAAGGCCGATGGACGGTATATTCTACCTGATAATGTGCCCGCTAACGAATTTTTAAACCTAGAGGGAAACAAAATCTCTACCTCCAAAAATTGGGCGGTATGGTTGCATGAATACCTGAAAGAATTTCCAAACCAACAGGATGTATTGCGCTATGTCCTCACGGCAAACGCTCCCGAAACCAAGGACAATGATTTTACTTGGAGTGATTTCCAAGCTAGAAATAATAACGAATTGGTGGCCGTTTTCGGAAATTTTATCAATCGGGTGGTTGTCCTTACTGAAAAGTATTATCAAGGCGTGGTGCCGAAACCCGGTTCCCTTTCTGAAGTAGACCTACAAGTTTTGAAAGAATTACGTGCCTATCCTGCGGTAATCTCTAGTTCGATTGAACGCTACCGTTTTCGGGAAGCACAGATGGAATTGATGAATGTGGCCCGCCTTGGAAACAAATACCTCGCCGATGAGGAGCCCTGGAAAACCATTAAAACGGACGAAGAACGAACGAAAACTGTTATGTACGTGGCACTGCAGATTGCTTCGGCCTTGGCGGTTTTAAGTGAACCCTTCTTGCCGTTCACTTCAGACAAACTGAAAGTCATTTTAAATATTGGGAAAGGAAAGACCGCCCTTAAATGGTCCCATGTGGCATCCAAGAAAGGCCTGCTCCCATCCGGTCATACCATTGGTAAGGGAGAATTACTCTTCAGTAAAATAGAGGACGAGCAAATTCAGCAACAATTAGACAAATTACAAGCCAGTAAAAAAGCAAACGAAGTGATGAACGCAACTGTAACCCCTCAAAAAGAAACTATTCAATTTGACGATTTTACGAAATTAGACATGCGAGTGGGAACGATCCTTGAAGCCGAAAAAATGCCGAAAGCGAAAAAGCTTTTAGTGTTAAAAGTCGATACCGGAATTGATGTGCGAACCATTGTTTCAGGAATCGCTGAAAGTTTTTCTCCTGAAGAAATTATAGGCAAAAAAGTCACCGTCTTGGTCAATTTGGCACCAAGAGCTTTGCGGGGTGTGGACAGTGAAGGCATGATCCTTATGACCGAAACCCCGGAAGGGAAATTGGTATTTGTCAATCCCGATTCCGACAGTGTGGTAAACGGGGCTACTATAAATTAATCCTCCCTCCATCGTTTCTTTTTTTAATACTTCTGAGAATCCAAATAAGTAGTTACCTATTAATAGTAAACTAAGTTTATAAGTAATTTCGAATGAATTACGCATAAGCACCTATTGGATTGTAGTGTCTTTAGTGTTATTCCTATTTCCTAAAATTCTATATTGTGGTTTGCTTAGCTATTTAATTAAAGTCCAATAGAGACAAGAAAGGAATATAGAATTTTATAAATGGTTGGAGATTGCAGTGACAAGCAGCTTGAAAATTATCATATATGTCTAACTTAAATCAAAAATATGTCGGCTAAAATGAAAACACCGGGTGTATATATTCAAGAGCTGGATGCTTTTGGGAATTCGGTAGTGCCTATTCCAACTGCTGTTCCTGTGTTCATTGGATATACCCAAAACACTTCGCACAACGGAACTAGCCTCTTAAACATGGCCTTCAGACTTTCCTCCCTTACAGATTTTCTAACTGTTTTTGGCGAAGATCCGCCTCGGACAAAATTCGATATAGTTTCCACTACAACAGATCCGGATTTTACGACAGCCAATTCGCAAGGTTATAATTTGAATCCAACCACAGCTTTGTTCAAATTGCATGCGGCTATGAAATTATTCTACGCAAATGGTGGTACCGATTGTTTTGTGATGAGTATTGGCGATTATACCTCTCTTTTAGACAAAACAAAGTTTACCAATGCCATAGATCTTCTCAAAAATGAAACGGAACCAACTGCACTAGTAATCCCGGATGCCGTTATTTTTGATGACCAGAGCGCCTATGATATTGCAAATAAAATGATCAATCACTGCGCTGAGACGAAGGATAAGGTGTCCATTTTAGACATCCCAAATGGATTTGAAGATCTTCAACAAAACCCGAATTGTATTGATTCGTTTAGGAATGGTGTGGGCGGAATTATGTCAAGCAGTAACAGCTATGCAGCGGCCTATTATCCCTGGCTACATACATCGATCTATCAGTTTTCTGATATTTCATATGACCATCTCACAGAATCAGCCTTAAGTGTATTAATCGATTTATTGAACCAGGAATTTCCGGTCTCAGCGTTGAACCAAGAATCCGGAATGGCTATTTTGATAGCTAATTTGACAAACACCGGTGCTCAAGAAACTTCAAGAAACGAGGCACATGTCGTCTTATCAAATCAAAGTGCTACTTATAAATTGGTTTTGGAGGTAATTCAGAAAAAGTTGAACCTGTTACCTCCTAGTGCCGCTATGGCAGGAATTTACACGGCTGTAGATAACAACGAGGGCGTTTGGAAGGCACCCGCCAATGTGGCCGTCCAAAGTGTGGTCAAGCCCGCAGTAAACATAGATCACGATACGCAACAAGATTTGAATGTACCCATAAATGGAAAGTCGGTTTGTGCCATAAGAACTTTTCCCGGCCATGGGACCCTTGTTTGGGGTGCCAGAACACTTGATGGCAACTCCAACGATTTTAGGTATATTAATGTCCGCAGATCGCTTATTTATATTGAACAATCGGTTAAAGATGCGTGCAAAGCCTATGTATTTGCTAGTAACGACGCCAATACATGGACTCAGGTGCAAAGTATGATTGAAAATTTTTTAACCGGCCTATGGCGACAAGGTGGTCTGGTAGGGCCAAAGCCGGCAGATGCCTTTTCAGTCTCTGTTGGATTAGGCACAACAATGACAGTTCAGGACATCACAAACGGTATAATGCGAATATCATTAGCAGTTGCTTTGTCGCGTCCTGCTGAATTCATAGTTATCTCTTTTGAACAGCAAATGCAAAGAACATAAATACGATATTACTATTAAAAACTAAAAATCATGGCAGATGATGGTTCAAAACAAGACGCTACTTGGCCTGTACCAAAGTTCTACTTTTCAGTGCAATTAGGGTCACAAGACAATACGGTTTCCTTTCAGGAAGTATCCGGGATTTCCATGGAGATGGATACAGAGGAAATAACAGAAGGTGGGAACAATAGTTTTAAACATAGAATTCCTACCTCTGTAAAACACTCGAATCTCATTTTAAAGAGAGGGATGGTCCCTAATAATTCGGAACTGGCTGTCTGGTGTATGGATGCCCTGAGTGGGAATCTTACAAACCAAATTGAACCTAAAACAATTATCGTCTCCCTGCTGAATGAAAATGGTTTGCCTGTAATGGTCTGGAAATTTGTCAATGCCTGGCCAGTAAAATGGGCTGTTGCCGATTTAAACTCAATGAACAATGAGATGCTCATTGAATCGCTGGAGTTTGCTTATGGCTATTTTGAAGTGGCGGGAGTTTAATATGTTAAATTATTGATTCCCAATCGATTTCGTATTTCACAATATGGAAATGATTATCGGGATTATCGTATAAACGAATTAGATTAATGAACTTTCGATATATTTCGATTCCTATTTTCCATTTAATACGATCTATTTTTAATCAGCCCACTATGAAAAATAAAGTTTTACCCTCCATTGTCGGATTAATTTGTATTGTTTTTGCTGTAAGTCTGCTTTTTAAGCAAGACAATAAGTCACAGATTGAAACGAAGGTTGAGGCATCAGAAGTTAAAACTTCAGGAGCGGGTCAAAGTTTAGATGCGTGGTCTTTCGAAAGAGCTTATCCCAATAATTATGTCCCAACCTCAAAATATTTGGAAGCTTATAATGAAAACAAAATTATCTTCGATTCGCAAGAATCTGTAATAGGCGAATGGGAATCATTGGGACCTATAAATATTGGAGGAAGGATGCTATGTTTAGCCTTTCACCCTACCGATGAAAATATTATTTACGCCGGATCTGCTAGTGGTGGATTGTGGAGAACCAATAGTCAAGGATTGGGTCAAAATGCATGGGAGTATGTGCCAACCGGATTTCCGGTGCTGGGTGTTGCAGCTATAGCTATAGATCAAAACATTCCAAATACAATCGTTATTGGAACCGGTGAGACCTACGGAATTGGTTTTGCCGAACCGGGAACTACGGTGCGTCTCACTCGAGGAACCTATGGTATTGGTATCCTCAAATCAACCGATGGAGGTGCTAATTGGTCTCATGTACTGGTCTTTGATGAGAACGAAATCAAAGGAGTCCAAGATATCGTTATCCATCCGCAGAATTCACAAATTATGTTTGCAGCTGCCACAGATGGTGTTTATCGAAGCACCAATGGTGGTGACAACTGGTCTTTGGTTTTCAATGAGTTGAATTGTATTGATATAGAAATTGATCCTTCGAATGGAAATACACTCTACGTTACACAAGGTAATTTTAACAATGCACTGGATCCTAACCTATGCGGTATTTTTAAATCGACCGATGGAGGAAATTCTTTTAACGAATTGTTAGATCCAGGATTAATTGCAGCTTGGTCCGGTAATGCAAAACTTGAAATTGATCCTTCAAACACCAATACAATTTATGCTTCTATTCAGGTAGGATGGTTTAATACAGATCCTACTACGCCGGCTGGTTTATACAAATCGAGCAATGGAGGTGTCAATTGGGCCAAAATAAATGATCAAAATATTGCTCAATATCAGGGTTGGTATTCTCATGACATTGCAGTGAATCCAATGAATCAAAATGAAATGCTATATGTTGGTATTTCAGGTTGGAAGTCTACTGACACAGGATTAAACTTCTTAGCAAAAACAGCAAACTCCTGGTCCATGGGACAAATTTTGGTTACTGAGCCGGAAGGACTCCCAAATTATGTGCATTCAGACATTCACGCAGTTTATTATCACCCACTAAATAACAAGGTCTATATGGCTTCAGATGGCGGTGTGTTTGTGTCGGAGGATGGAGAAATTCCATATACCACATTGAATGGAGGACTTCAAACCACCCAATTTTACGCCGATATGGCAAGTTCGGCACAAGATCCAAATTATTGTATGGGTGGAGCACAGGACAATGCCTCTTATATTTATAAGGGTGAACCTTCTTGGTGGCGAGTCATTGGCGGTGACGGAATGTCGGCTTCTGTGCATCAAGACGATGATTCCATAGTATTTGGTTCGTGGCAGGGATTGAATATTGTTAAATCAGTAAACGGAGGTGATTCCTTTTTCAATATTGGCCCTAACTTAGAGCCCAATGATTATACGGCCTTTTCGGCTCCGTATGAGCTAGCTCCTTCAAATCAAGATGTGATGTATGCCGGAGGCACTATACTATATAAGTCGACTGATATTGGGGCAACGTGGGCTCCTACGGCGAATCAATCGGTTGATGGAGGCAACGTAATTATGAAAATAGCTATTTCGCCCTTCAATGAAAATGTGGTGTATGTAGCTACGGTGGGAGATCCCTTCGGAACGTGGGGAGGACCTCCTAAAATACTGAAATCGACCAATGGAGGACAGAGTTTTACCGTATTAAACGGATTGCCAAATCGTGTATGCAAGGACATCGAGATAGATCCAAACGATCATAATATCGTGTATGCCGTATTCTCGGGATTCGGATCGGATCATGTATTCAAATCGATTAATGGAGGTGTAAATTGGACGGCCATTGATGGAATTCTTCCCGATATACCCACAAATACTATTGCCATTGATCCTTTAAATTCTAGTGATCTTTACGTAGGCAATGATCTGGGTGTTTACTATTCGGAAGATGGAGGCGCATCCTGGGAGTCGTTTGCCGAAGCCTTGCCAGAGGCTACCATGGTCTACGATTTAAACGTCTCGCCCTTAAACAGAAAGTTGCGAATCGCAACACATGGACATGGAATTTGGGAAAGGTCTTTTGTAAACGATCCTTTGGCTGTGGCCGAATTTGATTTGGTATCAGACATAAAACTATCTCCCAATCCGGCATCGGAACTTGTCTATTTGGACCTGCTTCTTGAAAGTGATCTCGGAAATGTTTCTGTTACGGTATTTTCTTTATTAGGGCAAAAGGTGGCCTCTTTGTATGAAGGTCAATTCAACGCCGGAAAACATAAGATTACTTTTAATGTTTCAGAATATAGGTCAGGACTCTATTTCATACGATTGAAGGGGGACAATTTTGAGGTGACAAAAAGGCTTTTGGTACGATAGTCAAATGCAATGTCTTTGAGATAAAAATAAAAAAAGGGGAGTTAAAACTCCCCTTTTTTTATCGACAACTACTTACTTCCCAGAAGCAATAGCTCACTACATACTACTTCGGTGATGTATTTTTTGTTGCCATCTTTGTCATCGTAAGAGCGATGCGCCAATTTTCCTTCAACGGCTACTTCTTTTCCCTTGGTGACATAGGATTCAATAATTTCCGCGGTCTTGCCCCAGGCCACTACGTTATGCCATTGGGTATCGGTAACGCGTTCTCCTTTTTGATTTTTGTAAGTGTCATTTGTTGCGATACTAAATTTGGCCAATTTCTTTCCGGATTCTAAGGTGATAATTTCCGGGTCATTTCCTAAATTTCCAATCAACTGTACTTTGTTTCTAAGTGTGTTCATAATACAAAATTTTAATGTTAAACAGTTAAGAACTTTGAACCACGATGATTCAACACTGCAAATATGAAACACAAACCAAATACGAATCGGTTGTTACGTATTTACTATCGATTATAGTTACTTGTAATCATTTGTAATCATGTATCTATCTGTTTTTGGGCCTTTTACAAATTTGCACTATTTCTGAAAACATTTATAAAAATTTAATTGTAACTTCATTTTTTAATAAAATTCAATGGGAAACTTCGACAGTACCGCTACCTATATTCTAGAAAATGACGCCGTACAACTCCGCCCTATAAAAATGGAAGACCTAGAGCAATTAAGTATTTACTCCATTTATGAACCCCACCTATGGGACTATTCACTCACACCTGCCAATGGTGTGGAAAATTTAAAAAAATACTTAGAATTAGCCCTAAAAGGAAGAACAGAAAAAACAGCTTATCCCTTTGTCGTATTTGATAAACGACATCACAAATACGTAGGCAGTACTCGATTTTATGATATTCAAGAGCAGCACAATACGGCGCAATTAGGATATACCTGGTACGGTAGTGAATTTCAAGGAACCGGTCTCAATAAAAACTGTAAATATTTGCTTCTTGAATTCGCATTTGAAACCATGGGCTGGGAGCGCGTAGAATTTCGGGCCGATGCCAAAAACCTACGAAGTATTGCCGCTATGAAAAGTATTGGATGTACCGTTGAAGGAATTTTGCGAAGCAATTGCAAAAGTGCTTCGGGAAGACGAGACAGCATTGTGTTGAGCATCTTAAAGGACGAATGGTATGCTTCGGTAAAAAATACACTGGCTGAAACAATTAAACTATGAATTTGGAAACACACCGTTTATGCCTTACTGAAATTACTTCAGAAGATATCAAACACATTCACAACATGAATCAACATCCCGCTGTCGCAGCATTTAATACCATTGGGATCCCAAAAACGCTTTCTGTAACTCAAAAATTGTTACAGCCCATTTTAAAAGATCAACAACGTAAGGAACGTTCTATTTATGCTTGGACCATCAAACTGAATAGCACTGATGAGTTTATCGGTGAAATTGGAATGCACCTTTCTTCAAAAAAATATAGCAAAGCAGAAATTCATTACAGTCTATTACCCAAATTTTGGGGAAATGGATATGCCACCGAAACCGTCAAAAAAGTAATTAGTTTTGGCTTCGAAACGCTACAATTACACCGAATTACAGCCGGAGTAGCGACAAAAAATGAAGCTTCTATTAAAATACTGGAAAAAGTGGGGATGAGCCGCGAAGGACACTGCCGAAAGATTCTCCCATTATCATCGGGTTGGGCCGATAATTTTGAATATGCTATCTTAGAAGAAGATAAAAGAAACTATTAAACGCCCCTTTATGAGCAATTATCATATCAAAAATTTAGAGGAGTATTTTCAGGTATACCGAAAGTCGGTTCGCGAACCTGTGGCCTTTTGGGAAGAAATAGCCGAAGAACATTTTGTATGGCAAAAACGCTGGACTGAAGTTCTCTCATGGGATTTCACCAAACCTGAAATAGCTTGGTTTAAAGGAGCAAAGCTCAACATTACAGAAAATTGTATTGATCGACATCTCACTAATCGGGCAAATAAAACGGCCATCTTATTTGAGCCCAATAACCCGGAGGAAAGCGCACAACATATTACCTACAAACAATTACATGAACAGGTGTGTAAGTTTGCCAATGTCTTAAAAAGTAAAGGAATTCGAAAAGGCGATCGCGTATGTATTTATCTTCCTATGATCCCCGAATTGGCTATTTCGGTGTTGGCCTGTGCCCGTATCGGTGCGATTCACTCTGTCGTATTTGCGGGATTTTCGGCAACTGCACTCGCGACAAGGATTAACGATAGTGAATGCAAAATGGTGGTCACTAGTGATGGTGCCTTCAGAGGTAATAAAACAATCGATCTCAAAGGAATCGTCGATGAGGCTTTGGAAAATTGTCCCTGCGTGGCCAGCGTTTTAGTTGCAAAACGAATAGACAGTGCTGTCAACATTAAAAAAGACAGAGACTTATGGTTACAACCCTTACTGGACGCCGCTTCCTCTATGTGCCCGGCAGAGATCATGGATGCCGAAGACCCTCTATTTATCTTATATACGTCCGGTTCCACGGGGCGACCTAAAGGAATGGTACACACCACGGCCGGTTATATGGTCTATACTGCTTATACCTTTAAAAATGTGTTTCAATACCGTGAAAACGACGTTTATTGGTGTACCGCCGATATTGGTTGGATTACGGGACATAGCTATATTCTTTATGGTCCGTTGGCAAATGGAGCCACTTCGGTACTATTTGAAGGTGTCCCTACCTATCCCGATTATGGTCGCTTTTGGGAGATTGTTGAAAAACATGCAGTAACACAATTCTATACAGCCCCAACGGCCATTCGAGCTATCGCCAAGGAATCACTGCGTTTTGTAGAAAACCACGAGCTTTCCTCTCTTAAAATTCTTGGCACGGTTGGCGAACCCATAAACGAAGAGGCCTGGCATTGGTACAACGATAATATTGGCAAAAAGAAATGTCCCATTGTGGATACGTGGTGGCAGACCGAAACAGGGGGGATTCTTATTTCGCCAATACCTTTTTCAACACCTACTATCCCTACCTTCGCAACACTACCCCTTCCGGGAATTCAACCCTGCTTGATGGACGAAAACGGTAAAGAAATTTCAGGAAAACAAGTGGACGGGCGACTGTGTATTAAATTTCCATGGCCCTCTATGGCCCGTACTATTTGGGGCGACCATCAACGGTATAAAGACACCTATTTTTCGACCTTTCCTAATAATTATTTTACCGGCGACGGTGCTTTACGGGACAGTACGGGATATTATAGAATTACCGGTCGCGTTGACGATGTGATTATTGTTTCGGGCCATAATCTTGGGACAGCACCCATTGAGGATGCAATCAATGAACACCCAGCCGTGGCCGAGAGCGCTGTTGTGGGATTCCCGCACGATGTAAAAGGCAATGCACTATATGGGTATGTGATCCTAAAGGAAGTGGGAGAGCAACGGAATCATGAAAATCTTCGGAAGGAAATCAATCAGATTATTACTGAACACATTGGCCCAATTGCCAAACTAGAGAAGATCCAATTTACCAATGGTCTTCCTAAGACCCGAAGCGGGAAAATTATGAGACGCATCCTGCGGAAGATCGCAGGTGGAGAAACCGAAAGCCTTGGTGATACCAGTACATTACTAAATCCTGAAGTGGTTCAGGAAATTATAGAAAATTCGATCTAAGTAATAAGGATCTCCCAACGCTTTAAACCAAATAACTAATTGTTTTTTGAATACACCCCAAATACAAAATCACTCTCATGATGAAGCAGATATGTGTCTTCAAAGGTGAAAAGACTTTCAAGTATCTTTTCCTGTTCGGGATTGGGGTTTACAAAATGATGTGCTATATCTTTTAAGGTACTCATTAAGATATTGCCTCCATAGGGTTTTTCCTCTACCGTAGTAAAATGTGAATGAATGGCCGGTAGTATTGCTTGGGAGTCTATACATTCACTCGGATCGGCAATTATCATACGCCATACACCGCTTCCGTAATATCTATTTTTTGATAAATTCGTCTTAAAACGTTTCCTATATGGGGGAGGTATTAGTTTAAGCGCCTTATTAACCGCCTTAATTTGTTCTTTCGGATATTGTAAACGATTGGGGCCTACATATTCATTGATAACCACCATCCCCTCTTCTTTTAAGGTAGATTTCACCTGAGTTGATAAAAGTTGCTCAACATGTTCAAAATGGTGTAGTGAAGCGTTGAACAAAACCATATCAAAGTAGTTTGGCGGAAACTCGTACGCATTGAGATCACTACAAATAAAATGAATGTTATTCAATCCCTGTTCTTGCGCCACCTTCTCAGCCTGTTGCAATCTGTTTTCAGCAATGTCTACACATACAATCTCTCCAAAAGATGAAAAATTTGCCAACTCCAATTCGTGGGTACAAGTTCCAGATCCCAATGAAAGTACACGAACTTCTTTTCTTTCTTTAAAATAGGTTTCGGCTAGATGTTGTTTGTAATTCACGTGGGCCTTGCCCGTTATTAATAAATTCCAGCGTTCCCGCACCTGTGGGATAATCCACCAATTTGAAGATTGTGAAAAGGTATTATCAAAGGCGCTTTTAGTCCTCGATCTAGAATTGATTGTAAATTTGCTAAAAAGAAAGTGTGTTCCACGTTGAACTACTTTTGAATACACATCAATAAAATCATCTAAAGTAATCCAGCGCATAGTACAGCCTAAAAATCCATTTAATTTTGGCAAATATAGCGCAATCTGTGGAGTTTATTCTGAAGCAGGAGCTTGTTTAACTCTCAAGGCTTCACGATTAAAATTTATAGTTGGCCGAAACAATCAAATTGGTTCCTGCAGCTGCAATTCCACTACTGTATGGGCGGTACCGTTGATTGGTGATATTTTCCAGGGTTGCATTTAACAGAAGGGCTTTTGTGAGATTATATTGTGCGCCGAAATTCAAAGTGTACCACCGAGGAGCATAGGGGTTTCCATTTCCGTCTTTTGCATAGAGATAGTCATTCGCCGCCTGGCTGGTTGCGAGGTCTTCAAAATCGAATTGTCCATTGTATTCAACATAGGCATCGAATTTCCATTTATTGTTAGTAAACTTAAGATGGGTATTGCCAAATTGTGGCGCGGCACTTCTAATTGGTGAATGGTCTCCATTGTCTTCTTCTTCATATCCATCAACCATATTATACTGAGAGGTTAGCTGTAGTGACTTACAAAAATTCACCTCTATTCCGGCTTCAAATCCGTAGATTTCAGCCTTGGCGGCATTCTGAATTGCTTGAACATTACTCAGTTCTCCCTGATATTCAATTTCTGTTTCACCATTCAGATTAAAATCACGACGCACCAATGCATCGTCTAAAACTGTATAATAACCCGCGACATCCAACTTCACTATATTGTCGAAATTTAGTGTTGCACCAAGCTCACCGTTGGTGGCGTATTCGGGCTTTAAATCGGGATTAGGCACCACAACACTCCCCGGTTCGCTGTCAAAAATCTTACCTACGTCATCCACATTAGGGGCTCTAAAGGCAGTTCCAAAATTTAATCGCCATCCCAATATTTCACTAGGTTGCCAAGCAATTCCTGCACTTCCGGTTAGCGCTCCTGTCTCAATATCGGCATCTTTAAATGGAAATGAATAAAATGGACTATCGAAAGCAGCTTTTAAAATAATATGATTGTAACGAAGTCCGGCCTGAAATGAAAGGTTTTCAACCAAATTGTATTGTAAACTTCCATAAGCGGCCATTGATTGCCAAGTTGCCCCATCGGGATAACGAGAAGTATCCGGTTGAGAAACCCCTGTAGTAATATCGGTATTACTTCCTTCACTGTTTACTTTATTGAAAACATATTCGACACCATAAAATAGTTTACCATTGTTAAAATCCTTTTCGAAATCGAATGCCCCACTATATGCCGATACAATTTCTTCGGTTTCAAACAGTGTTGGTTTTCCAAAATCTCGATCGTGTCGGCTCTCTTTAAAGCGTTGGTAGGAAATTGTTATAATACTTTCATCATAAATCCCTCCGTTATAGGCATTGTTTTTAGCTTGTAAATTGCCCGACATCCATTCTTGCGGACCGTAGTACCATTCAGCGGCTCGCAAATTACCATTCCGCTTTCGTATTAAGCGATCATATCGAGGATAGTCACCCGTGGTGGTATAAAACAATCCCAAGTCAAAATCCCATTTTTCGGATGGCATATACCGTACTTTTTGCATAGCGTTGATCTGGTGATACCCTGTAGACACCTGCACTCTCGGATCTGGATTTGTTACTACCACATCTTCTCCATTCACTATTTCTATATATTCCGGGCGTAAGTAATCGTCCGGGCCGTATTTTCCCATTTTCAGATCGTCAAAATCACTAAAGGTGATGCTGGTAAGAAATGCCCATTCCTTAGCGCCTATATTTAAGTCAACATGTCCGGTTTTTTCCTCATTGGCAGTACTATAACGCGCCGAAACATTACCTCCTAGCGTCATTCCCTTTTCAAAGGAAAATTTTGGCCTTTTTGTATAAAAATTCATGACACCACCAATTGCATCACTCCCATAAACAACACTTCCTGGCCCTAAAATGACTTCGGTACGATCTATAGAAAATGGATCAATACTAATAACGTTTTGTACATTTCCACTTCTAAAAATAGCGGTATTAAAGCGCACACCGTCAACGGTCATTAGCAATCGGTTTGTTGAAAATCCACGAATCATGGGGCTTCCGCCTCCTAACTGACTTTTTTGGACATATACTTGTCCACTGTTTTGAAGCAGATCTGCAGCCGTTTGTGGGTTTTCAAACTGTATATCAGCTGCCGAGACACTTACTATTTGCTGAGATATGTCTTTCTTTTTAAGTCCGAATTTAGACACGGAGAGCACTACCTCATCCAATGCGCTGGCATCCACCATAAGATACACCCTATTACCGGCATCCAAGATATCTCTCTTAGACAAAGCTCTTTTGACATGCGATATATGCTGAAAATGGATGGTTTCATCCATCGAAAAGGCCGATATATCAACTTTTCCATCAAAATCGGTAACCCCGCTCTTTGACTGATCAGCGTTAAAAAGAGCAACTCCAATTATTGGCTCATTTGAATTTTCTTCTAAAACTTGAATGGATTGCGCCGAGACTAGATGACCTATTAGCACAAAAAATGTGAGTAGTAATGATAACTTCATTCTAATTAGTATAGTTGGTTGAGTACCAAAAGAGATTTCGGATTTCGATATCCCTGAATATGCAATTGATAATATTTCAAGAGCAAATCCAAGGTTTCTAAACGTACTTTTTTGGTTAATTTAATCTGCGGAATGGCATCAAAATCTATGCCGAAAAAACGCTTTAAAGCAGCAACATTGGCGCCTTTTTCACAGTAAACCCCGAACGGTCTTTCCTGAAAATTACCCTCCATTAAATTAAAGTACTCACCCTCACTGTTTGACGCATCCGGATAGAACCCCAAATAGGCAGTGAGTTTTAACAGGAAAAAAATATGGAAATTGGCAATCTGCTCGTGTTGGTCCAGCCAGAAAAGTGATTGCTCTAAATAACTGTACAAAGTAGGATTTGATTCTTCTTCTTTAATTGAAGTTTTTAGCATTTCCGCTAAGAATAACACCATCCCCGATTTTAACACTTGTGTATGCAATGTGTTGTAATGTGACACCACTTTTGCCTCCTTGATACGCTCCAATCCTCCTTTATTCCGGTGACTTGCTACCAACTCTAATTGCATTAGTGGCTGAAAATAAGAAGTTTTAAGCTTTCCCTTTTTCGATTTTAATATCCCGTGCAGCAAATAGCTTTTGAGGCCCTCTTTTTCCGTAAAACAGCTGATAATAAGATCGGCTTCTCCATACTTTACTGCTGAAAAAACCAATGCCCTTGTAGTAACTTCCATTAACGAATGATCATTATTTTGGAAACCTTGGTTTCTAATGCATCGTCTGTTGTAATTAGCACTAAATATACCCCTGAAGCAACACGGTACTTGCCAAATGCTGTCGTATCCCATATAATACTTCCTCCCTCACTGGTATCTTCAAACACCAGATTCCCTTCAATATCGGTAATTTTTACATTCGCCTTTGCGGTGAGGCCGTCTATAGTTACATTTCCCATAAACCCCGGGCGTACCGGATTTGGAAAAACATAAACCCCTTCCAGATTGTCTCTTGGTGCTGTTGAAGTTCCATTATAAGCCACCAATCCGTTCTTTGTAGCAAAATATACGGTTCCGTTTAAATTGTCTATGGCAATATCCTGTACATTATTTGAAGGAAGTGGTGAATTATCCTTGGTAAACCGAAGTAAGGTTTCCTGTCCATTCGAAGACAAATAAAACACCCCTGAAGTAGCCGTAGCAATCCATTTATTATTCGAGCCATCCACTTCTATATCGGTAATAGACTGTTCGAATAAGAGCTCCTGCGGGACATCACCATCTAAGATGATAATTGCCTGAGCATCGGTATTAGCGCCTTCTTCGAAAAAACTTCCCACGCTAAATAATACCCGAAGCCCATTTAATGAACCTATCCATAATCTGTTTTGGTTGTCAAATGCAAGTGCCCGAATATTGTTAGTTGGCAAATTTCCACTCCCTACACCACCGTCGGTTATAATATTAAATGCATTCGTTGATGGGTTATACCCCACCAAACCATGTCTTGAAGCACCAAAAAAAACAAAACCCTCTCGGCTAATTTTTAGATCACTAAATCCCGGCTCGTTGGTTCCCTCAACGACGTCTGAGACATCAAAAGACTGAATTTGACCTCCCGGGGTGCGTTTTATTAAGGCTTCATCCTTAAAGGCCTGAACAAACCAGAGATTGTTTTCTCTATCAAAATCGGATCCATAAATTCTAATTCCTGCGTCCCCATTGTTGGGAGGAACAAATGCATGCGTGAGCCCACTATTGGTTTCATCGTATAAAATGGTTGGCGTCTGGTCTATAATTTTTAATAGGCCCTTTTCAAAAGAGCTCATAAAAACTTCATTTGGGTCTTTCGGGTTAATATTTACTTTTACGATATCCGTAACCTCCGCGCCAACGGCTGCTTCTAATTCATCATAGGATATATTCGTCCAAGTATCGTCCCTTAAATTACTTATTCCCCTTTTTGTCAACGGATATGGGTTAAAATTTACAGTCACATCGCCATAGCCCACCCACAGTTGCCCAGGAGAGGCATCGATTGCAAACGGCTGATTTAGTAGCGGTCCATCCGGGAGAATTTGCTCTCCTTGATTGCTCCCAAACGGGACAATGAGCATCCCAATCTCTGTAGTACCTAAATAGAAAGTATTGTTAAACGTAAGACCCGATTGCAATTCGTATTCAAAATTTGGAAGACTTCCTACAAAAGCCAATTGAACAAATCCTTCGGAATAAGCCTGAATAGTGTTGGTAGTTGTAATTGTAAGTGTGTTCCCCTTTACTAGGAAATCTACTACCGCTTCAGAAAAATTAGTCACCAATACAAACGCGCCAGCATCTGGCACGCGATATACTTCTCCGCTACTTTTTAGTGCATATACTTCAGAATTCAAGGTCTGAATCCCTCGATAATTACCTCCTACCACATTGGTCCATTCAGCGAAATCAATTAAATCGGGATTCGCCACTTCGGCCCTAAAAACCCCTTGCTGCGAAGAGGTTGCATAGATAAAAGGCTCCTTAACCGCTGTCTGCGTGATGTTGATCTGCGATCCAAAATCTCCAATAAAATAGGTATCTCCAAATTCTAGCAGGGCCAGGTCATACACAGATATTCCAAAGCCCGTAGCGATGTACAACTTCCCATCGAATTCATTGAAGTGATTAATTCGTTTTCCATCGGGGGGGATGGTTTGCTTATCCAATATATCAACTACTTTCAAAATATTTTCTTCGCCGTCTAAAACAATCTCAATAAGTCCATTTTCATACCCAATGACAAGCAAATTATAATTTTCACTGTAGTAGATCGTCGTGATGGATTCCCCCGAAAGACCATTAATAGACGAGATAGTATTCAACTCTTGCGTGCTTAAGTCGTAGGTAAACACCGCATTTTCAGCAGCGGCATATATCCTGTCATTCCCCTGAGAAATACTTTTTACCGAAGTGTATGAGAAATGTCCGTCCCATTGGTTTTCAAAATTTTGTGCCGAACTTATTACAGAGAGCAAGAATAATAAGGTAGCTGCCAGTTGCTTCATTAAGAGTTGTTTTTTCAAGTAGTATAACACGCTAAAATACTATTTATTGCAGGATTGGAACGAAAAAAGGCTGTCTTTTTGAGACAACCTTTTTTTATAGAATTGAGCATTTTTAATCCTGTTTAGGAGGTGAAATTTTCAAATTCATTGTCCATTAAACTACCCCTTGGGCTAGCATCGCTTCAGCAACTTTTACAAAACCTGCAATATTGGCACCCTTGACGTAGTCCACGTATCCATCTCCGTCCTTCCCATATTTTACACAAGCAGCATGGATATCGTTCATGATATTATGTAATTTCTCATCTACCTCTTTAGCCGTCCAATTTAGTCGCAATGAGTTTTGAGACATTTCCAATCCAGAAGTTGCAACTCCGCCTGCATTGGACGCTTTTCCAGGAGAGAAAAGAATCTTTGCGTTTTGGAATACGGTAACTGCCTCTGGAGTAGATGGCATATTAGCCCCTTCACCAACACAGCTGCAACCGTTTTTAACCAATATTTTTGCGTCTGCTTCATTTAACTCATTCTGAGTGGCACAAGGCAATGCAATATCACAAGGTACTCCCCATGGCCGTTCACCGGCAATATATTTTGCTGAAGGGTATTTAGCCGTATACTCACTTATACGTCCTCTTTTTTCATTCTTAAGCTCCATAACGAAGGCAAGTTTTTCGGAAGAAATTCCCTCTTCATCCAAAATATACCCTCCTGAATCTGAAAAAGTAACCACTTTCCCACCAAACTCCATGGCCTTCTGTGCTGCATATTGTGCAACGTTTCCGGATCCGGAAATCACCACTGTCTTTCCTTTGAAGCTCTCCCCTTTTGTTGCTAACATATTCTTAGCAAAATATACATTTCCATATCCTGTTGCTTCCGGGCGTATTAAAGACCCACCATACGACAGCCCTTTCCCAGTAAGCACACCTGTAAATTCATTTCGAATTCGTTTGTATTGACCAAACATAAAACCAATTTCTCTTCCTCCTACGCCTATATCTCCCGCAGGTACATCTGTATTAGGCCCAATATGTCTTGACAATTCCGTCATAAAACTCTGACAGAATCGCATTACTTCGGCATCGCTCTTTCCTTTTGGATCAAAGTCGGATCCCCCTTTACCACCGCCCATTGGCAGTGTAGTTAAGCTATTTTTAAACGTTTGTTCAAAGCCTAAGAATTTAAGAATACTCAGGTTCACAGAGGGGTGAAAACGCAACCCTCCTTTATATGGACCAATAGCCGAGTTAAATTCTATTCGGTACCCGCGGTTCACCTGTATTTCTCCTTTATCGTCTGTCCAAGGCACCCGAAATATCAAGCTGCGCTCCGGCTCCACCATTCGTTCCAGTAATTTTTTCCCTTGGTATTTTTCGTTCTCTTCTATAAATGGGATCACTGTTTCAGCCACTTCAGTAACTGCCTGCATGAATTCAGGTTCATTTGGGTTCGACTTTTCAACTTGAGAAATGAAGTCCTTAATACTTTGTTTCATCTGTTTATTTTAGTTATAATTAAATGAATCGTGTCTATAAATTTAAATCCTTAAGAAGTTGGCTCAACATCGTTTTTTAACCAAATTGATACTTAAACTTATAGGTTTTCGTTATTTAGGGAACAAATATAGTTTATATGGTAAAAAACAGCGCAGTTTTTTTTTGAATACACTAAAAAACAAGAGAATATTTCGCTGTTAGATATGTTTTTATATATTTGTTACGTCTCAATCTAAACCTAAAATACAATGAATACCAGATTATTGCTGTTGGTATTTTTCTTTCTGATTTGTGCCAAACAAGATGTTTACAGTCAATTTGGCTTTTCACATGAAGTAGGAATTATCACGGGACCCGTGGCATTCTATTCGGATTATGGGGTTCGAAATGATATCGAAACAAACTCCGGAAATGTTGGTTTTGGTGTTGGATTGATCCACTACCTTAACTTTTCATATAGAGCCGATTGTAATTGTTATACCAGAGATACTTTTTTTAACGATCACTTTAAGATCCGTAATGAAATTGACTATCACAAAACCAATCTGGAGCACTTAGGAAAGTGGGTAGATCCGGATAGAACTAGCATTACGGCCGATCAATTAAGAGCTATGAAAGGATCTACTACGGTTTTTGACATAGGATCGCAATTGGAGTATTTCCCTCTAAGTATTCGAGATTTTGCCGCACGTCCAGGAAGTTTAGCACCTTTTATAAGTCTTGGTGTACATTGGGTAAGTTTCGACCCGGATGCATATAGTGAACTAGGACCGTTGAACACTCCTATTACAACACCCCCTAAATATATCAACTCATTTCAGTTAGAGGGTGACTCCACCTGGTCTGTGGTGGGAAGTATCGGTGTTCGATATAAATTATCTCCGCTGAGTGATTTAATGCTTGATAGCCGCTGGCAATATTATTTCTCGAATTGGGTGGATGGTTTAAATCCTTCATTGGAGAACAATGGTACGGTTCCCGTACCCGAAAACAAGGCGAACGACTGGATCTACTGGTTGAATCTTGGATATATCTATTATCTAGATTAAATTCTATACATTGAATAAATAAAAACACCCGAGTTTTAGCTCGGGTCTTTTTGTTACATCATATTTTTTCTATCCTATTGCCTGCCTTAGATCGGCGATAAGATCATCGGCATCTTCAATACCAACGCTCAATCGAATTAATGCATCCACAACGCCCGTCTTTTCCCTTTCTTCCTTTGGGATACTTGCGTGTGTCATGCTTGCCGGATGTCCCGATAGGCTTTCAACACCTCCTAGGCTTTCTGCCAGTGTAAACAACTTCATGTTTTCAACAATGCGTATGGCCTCGCTATAGTTATTACCTTTGGTCACAAAAGAGATCATTCCTCCAAAATCATCCATCTGTGCTTTCGCTATTTCATGATTGGGATGGCTGGGGAACCCTGGCCAGTATACTTTTTCAATTTTAGGATGATTCGCCAAGAATTCGGCTACCTTCTTACCATTCTCACAATGACGTTGCATACGTACATGCAATGTTTTAATACCGCGTAGCATCAAAAAACTGTCCTGTGGCCCACAAACCGCTCCGCTCGCATTTTGGATAAAGTATAATCGATCGGCCAGCTCCTTGTCTTTTACCACCAATGCACCCATCACAACATCACTGTGTCCCCCAAGGTATTTGGTGGCACTGTGCATAACAATATCGGCTCCCAAATCCAAGGGCCGCTGTAAATAAGGAGTCGCAAAGGTATTGTCTACAGCCAATATGATATTGTGCTTCTTCGCAATGGCCGCCGATACTTTTATGTCGATGATATTCATCATAGGGTTGGTGGGAGTTTCAACCCAGATGAGTTTTGTGTTGGCATTCACATAATCTTCGATCTTCGCGGCGTTTTCCATTCCTATAAAATGAAATTTTACACCAAAATTTTCATATATTTTCCTGAAAAGACGATAACTTCCTCCATATAGATCGTTTGTGGAAATCACCTCGTCACCGGGTTTCAACAATTTGATGACCGCATCTATCGCGGCCAAACCACTGGCAAAGGCCAAGCCGTAATTTCCGTTCTCCAAACTCGCAAAAGATCGTTCTAATGCGGCTCTAGTGGGATTGTGTGTGCGAGAATATTCAAATCCCTTATGCCCTCCCGGAGTGGTTTGCGCATAGGTTGATGTTTGATATATCGGTGGCATGACGGCACCATAGGCCTTGTCGTGTTCTTGTCCGCCGTGTATGGTTTTCGTATTGAATTTCATGAAGTCTTGTTTTGAGCAACAAAAGTAATTCTTTTCTACAATTATTGGGATAATTAAAGAGAACTGTTCGCCCTGCCAATTCCTGTGAATATTTATAGTTACTTTTGCAAATAATCTGCTGTTAATGAGAACCGAGAGTACCCTTCAAAATGCTATAAAGAATGAGGCACATTACGATAAATTATACGCGAATGTGAATATCAATGGGATTCTAAAAAAACTTAATAATTTCGACCGTTTTTTTGAAGACGCCATTAAGACCGATACGAGCTGGGTAGGTTTTTATCAAGATAATTTTGCTGAAAAGATCAAGGGTAAGAAAATTCTAGAATTAGGCTGTGGAGACTGCACCAATGCAGCTGTGATGGCCGCTCTAGGAGCTAAGGTGTACGCCAATGATATTTCGCAGGTAAGTGGTTCTATTATTCGAAAGTTAAATACAAACTTTGAATTTGAATACCCCCTCACTTTCGTTGAAGGGAATTTTCTAGAAGCCGATTTAGAGCACAACGCTTTCGATTTTATTGTAGGAAAAGCATTTGTCCATCATCTAACCTACCATCAAGAAAAAGAATTTACAATAAAAATAGTACAGCTTTTAAAGCCAAATGGCATAGTGCGATATTTTGAACCTGCCGTCAATAGCAGGCTGTTAGATGAAATTCGATGGATAATTCCTGTTCCCGGACGACCATCGAAACTACTTAAGAAAAAGTTCAAAGCATGGGAAGCAAAGGATCCGCATCCTGCTAGGGATAATTCGTCAAAGCACTACAAAACCTTCGGAAAAGATTTTTTTTCGGAAGTCGCTGTGGTACCAATCGGCGGAATACAACGTTTTCATAGGCTACTGCCCAATGGAAAATGGAATAGAAAATTTAGAAGAGTTGCATTTCAGCTAGAAAAAGTAATTCCTCATTTTATGCACCTACCCATAGCGAGAAGTCAAGTGATCACCTATACAAGTCCTAAAAAAATAAGTATCTAACTATATGACAAATAGAATACTACTTTTATCATTCGTGCTCCTTTTTGCGCTTAGTTGTAAAAAAGAGACTCCCATGTCTTTTGCTTCGGAAACCATTACTGAAGCGGACATGGCTATATGTAAAAATGTTTCTTGTCCCGAAGTGACAGTTTCGTATGTTGAAATATTTGGGGATGAAATCATTTCAGAAAAAATAAATACAAAGATCAAATCCTATATTCTCAATGCATTGTACTTAGGAGATGAGGAAAATGATCCACAAGCAACTTCAATTACCGAAGCCATTTCCGGGTTTATTGAAATGTATCGTACCGACAAGGACGAGTTTCCGGATATGGTTGGCGAATATTTTGCCGAAGTCAGTGTCCGAGAAGATTATGTAAGCGATATGCTTATATCCTTCGAAATGCGGACTTATCTCTTCACCGGAGGGGCTCACGGATACGGAAGTACTATTTTTATGAATATTAACCCGCTGTCGGGCGAAGAAATCCCAACCGAAAAATTATTTAAAGACAAGACAGCGTTTACCGCTTTTGCCGAAAAAAAGTTTCGGGAGGCCTATCAAATTGGGGAAGACGAGCCCATTAACAATACAGGGTTCTGGTTTGAAGACGACGTCTTTTCCTTACCCGAAACAATAGGTTTTACAGAAGAAAATGTCATTCTTCGATACAATCAATACGATATTGCCAGTTATGCCGACGGCCCCATAGAATTGGAAATACCACTCCAAGAAGCACTACCCTATTTAACGGTCAAATAGTATGAAGAAAATTTATTATTTAGCTAGCTGTGACACTTGCAAACGCATCATAAAAGCGCTTGATCTGCCGTCGGAATTCGAAAAACAGGAAATAAAGGAAGATGAGCTTACTGTAAAACAACTCGATGCCTTGGCAAAAATGGCGGGTAGTTATGAAGCATTGTTTAGCAAGCGGGCAAAGTTATACAAAGAACGCGGCTTGAAAGATGAAGTTTTGACCGAACGCGATTTTAAAAGACTGCTGTTGGAGCATTACACTTTTTTGCAACGCCCTGTCATTGTAAGTGGTGACAAAATCTTTATAGGAAATAGTAAAAAAGTAGTCGCAGCTGCAAAAGAAGCAATCCACCAAAGCTAATGAATAAAAGAGTCCTCGCCTTATTAGCAGCCACAGCGGCTAGTGCTATTTATGGGGCTAACCACACCATCGCAAAAGGACTCATGCCCGATGTAATACAACCCTTCGGATTTATTCTATTGCGGGTTTCGGGTGCGGCCTTTGTCTTTTGGTTTATAAGTCTTTTCCTGCCTTCCGAAAAGGTAGATCGAAGGGATTGGTTTCGTTTTTTAGCCTGTGCCTTTTTTGGAATGGTGCTCAATATGCTTATGTTCTTCAAGGGCTTAAGTCTTTCCACTCCAATAAATAGCTCAGTGGTTATAACGGTCGCACCCGTTTTATTACTTGTTTTATCGGCCATATTCTTAAAAGAAAAGATCACCTGGTTAAAATCCATAGGGATAGGCTTGGGTCTTTCCGGGGCATTAGCACTTATACTGTTTGGCCTAAAAACACAACCCAATGCCCCTAATATTCCGTTGGGAAATCTATTATTTGTAGTGAACGCAGCATCTTATTCGGTATACCTCATTTTGGTTAAACCCTTGGTGGCGAAGTACAATTCAATTACGCTGATGAAATTCTTCTTTTTATTTGCCTTCGTAATGAATTTACCTATTGGAATTCAAGAATTTACAGATGTTTCCTGGACAACCTTAGAATTCAGTGCGATTTGGAGGCTTACGTTCGTCGTCATTGCGACAACCGTGCTCACGTATTTGTTCAATATTTATGCGTTGAAACAATTAAGTCCGTCGACCATTGGAGCCTTTATGTACTTACAACCGTTGTTAGCCGCCTTTATTGCTGTCATGGCAGGAGCCGATACTATTACTCCGCTGCGCATTTTGGCCGCAGTCCTAATTTTTACAGGGGTCTTTCTCTCTTCGCGAAAACCCAGATAAAATAGTTGGCCTATTATATATCTTTCGGAAATTGACTGTGCTTTCGTGTGTCTTCCTTGGTCAAAATCTTGAAGTCATCTGTTTTGTCGAGTGCTTTCATTTTTGCAAAAAGTTCTTCCGGAAGGTAAGTCAATTTTCGCGTGCTCAGATCAATCCAGGCACCCAGCATTTCACAACGTGCTAGATTACGCCCCTGTATATCGTAGAAATTGTGTGAAAATTGGAAAAAACGACCGTCATTGGAAATTCCTTTTAACTGCAAGCTTACACGAATGGGTTTGCCGGGGAATACTTCCCTAAAATAATACATATGCTCATAAAGTGCCACCGGCCCTAGGTTCAGTTTTGCCAAATTCACTTGTCCAAAACCACTCTCCAGAAAATAACTCATACGTGTATGGCTCATAAAATCTATATAAGCACTGTTTCGCAAATGACGGTTCGCATCCACATCACTCCAGCGTATTTCAAATTCTTTTGTGTACATCTTTAACTTTTTTTGCAAATTTAACCTACTTTCGTCTAGTGAACTTCGTATTTCTGTTTCAATTCTGTTAAAATTATCAAACTAACATGCCTCTTGTAAAAAGTACATATGCTCCATATGCTATCTTTAAAAACGGTCATTTTTCGACCATTTATTCGGCCAAGTTACGACCCAATCCGAAATTGGCACAGGAACGCGAGCGTGTGATCTTACCCGATGGAGATTTTTTGGACATCGATTGGTCCTTTTCGAAAAAACAGTCAAAAAGAGTTGCGATTTTGCTACACGGGCTTGAAGGCAATGCACAGCGCACCTATATGAAAGGGCAGGCTCGTGTTTTACAACAGAACGATTGGGACATAGCAGCTGTGAATTATCGAGGTTGCAGTGGGGAACTCAATTCAAAATATCCATCGTATAATGCGGGAAGGACCGATGATTTGGATGCGGTGATACATCATATTCTGAAAAAAGATCAATATGTCGAAATCGTACTCGTAGGCTTTAGTTTGGGAGGCAATTTATTGCTGAAATATTTAGGGGAAAGTGAATCTCTTCCGAGGGAAATAAAAAAAGGGGTTGCCATTTCCTCTCCTCTTAGCCTAAAGGGTTCGTTAGAATCCCTTGGGCAGTTCTACAACTGGGTATATCGTACATCCTTTTTATATGATCTAAAAAAGAAGTATAAAACAAAAATGCTTCAATATCCAGAAAAAATGAAGGCGTCCGATCTTAAAAAAATAAAGTCCTTGTTAGATTTTGACATGATCTATACAGCCCCGGCACATGGATTTAAAGATGCGTTTGACTATTATGAAAAAAACAGCAGCTCCGCGTTTCTTCCCAATATAAAAATACCGGTGCTACTCTTAAACGCCCTAAACGACACTTTTCTTTCCCCCGACTGCTATCCTATCCAGCTTGCTTCAACACGTAAGAACATTTATCTCGAAACTCCCAAATATGGTGGCCATGTTGGGTTTCACGCTACTAACTCTGTCTATTACAGCGAGCAACGAACCCTCGAATTTCTAAATGAAGCGTGATCTGGCATATGTTCCCGAAAGGACCTAGATGCGCATTCAAGCATCAGGTTTGACACTATTACAAAAATGATAACCCAAGATAACCTGCCCTAATTTTACTACCTTTGCCACAATTTTAACATTGGTGTATGATTCAGTCCATGACAGGATACGGTAAGTCTGTAATTCAGTTGCCTTCCAAAAAAATAACAGTAGAGATCAAATCGTTGAACAGTAAAAATCTCGATCTGAATGCACGCGTCCCTTCTTCCTATCGCGAAAAGGAACTGGATATGCGAAATATCCTTGCCAAATCATTGGTCCGTGGAAAGGTAGATTTTAACCTATTTGTTGAAATTACCGGCGAAGCTACCAACACCGAAGTGAATGAAACGGTGGTCAAACAATACATCAAACAACTTGCTAAGGTGGTGGATGGAGATCCTGTTGAATTATTAAAAATGGCCATCCGTATGCCCGATGCATTAAAAACAGAACGCGACGAAATTGACGAGGAGGAGTTTGCCGCCATTCTCAAGGCCATAGGCGAAGCACTTGTTGGTATTACAGCCTATCGTACCGACGAGGGCAAGGTCTTGGAAGATGATTTTTTACAGCGTATCGAAAATATCGCCGTTTTATTGAATCAGGTCATCGAAATGGATGGGGAGCGCATAGACAACGTAAGGGAACGCCTGCGAAAAGCCGTAAGTGAGTTAACAGAGACCGTAGACGAAAATCGTTTCGAACAGGAATTGATCTATTACTTGGAAAAATACGATATCACCGAAGAGAAGGTCCGATTAAAAAATCACCTCGATTATTTTACCGAAACCATTCAATCCAACGATTCAAATGGTAAAAAATTAGGGTTTATCTCACAGGAAATCGGTCGTGAAATAAACACAATTGGATCCAAGGCCAATTTTGCTCCTATGCAGCAATTGGTGGTGCAAATGAAGGATGAGCTGGAAAAAATAAAAGAACAGGCCTTAAACGTTTTGTAATGACACAAGGAGGAAAGTTAATTGTTTTTTCGGCACCTTCGGGAAGTGGAAAGACCACCATCGTACAACATTTGTTAAAGCAACCTGACCTGAACTTGGATTTTTCTGTTTCGGCCACATCGCGTAACCCTCGCGATCATGAAAAAGATGGGAAGGATTATTATTTTATTTCGTTAAAAGAATTTAAACAACACATAAAGAATGGCGATTTCTTGGAATGGGAAGAAGTCTATCGCGATAATTTTTATGGCACCTTGAAAAATGAAGTAGAACGCATTTGGGCGATGGGAAAAAATGTAATTTTCGATATTGATGTGGCAGGCGGACTTCGAATCAAGAAAAAATATCCTAAAGAAACCTTGGCCGTATTTGTAAAACCTCCGAGTATCGATGAGTTAAAAATTCGGTTAAAAAAACGAAAGACCGAAAGTGATGAACGCATCAATATGCGTATTGCAAAGGCTTCGGTCGAATTAGCTACAGCGCCACAATTTGATTATATCATTGAAAACAACGATTTGAAAGTGGCGTTACAACAGTCCCATGATCTCGTCGCAGCATTTATTCAGAAAGACACTTCAGAAATAAAATAATGACTTCCAATAAACGCATCGGACTTTATTTTGGCACCTTCAATCCTATTCATATAGGGCATTTGATTATTGCCAACCATATGGTAGAGTTCAGCGATTTGGACGAAGTTTGGATGGTCGTTACCCCGCACAACCCACATAAGAAGAAGAAAACACTTTTAGACGATGTGCACCGGCTATCGATGGTTCGTATTGCTGTGGAAGCCTACCCAAAGTTAAATGCCAGTAATGTAGAATTTGGTTTACCCCAACCAAATTACACAGTGAATACACTGACCTATCTCGAGGAAAAATTTCCCGATTACCTTTTTTGTCTTATCATGGGTCAAGATAATCTGAAGAGCTTTGAGAAATGGAAAAATTATGAAGTCATCCTAGAACGCTATGCCATCTATGTATATCCAAGAATATCTGAAGGCACAGTAGCTTCGCGATTTAATGAGCATCCTAAGATTACAACGATCAATGCACCCATCATGGAGCTTTCCTCCACTTTTATTAGAAACAGTATAAAAGCCGGAAAAAATATTCGACCCATGCTTCCTTTTGAGGTTTGGAAATATCTGGATGAAATGAACTTCTACAAATAAAACCGCCCCGACTAATAAGAAACTAGTGGAGCGGTCTCAACTAAATAACCAACCAAAAAGCGTTAAATATTTTTATAATTTGTATTATCTATCCTCACTTGGGCACGTATCCAATTGCTATTATAGAAAAATACAAGCTTGTTGTCATTGATAACGTACAACTCGAAGTTTTCATTGTCTTAAAAATCATAATCGAATGTTAAATATTTGTAGGTAAGGGTTTTCGGTCCAAGTTGAAAATGCACATGACTGTTTTTCAGCGGCATACAATCCATTTTTATTGCTTAATTTTGATATAACTAAAACCAATCTATGTCAGTAACACCAAAATTTGCCGTGTTTGGAGGCGGAAGCTGGGCAACCGCTATTGTAAAAATGCTTTGTGAAAATTTGGAAGAAGTAGGTTGGTATATGCGGAGTGTGTATGCCTTGGAGCATATAAAAAAGGAGCAACACAATCCCAACTATTTAAGCTCGGTTGAATTTAAGTTGTCTCAGCTTCGGTTAAGTAATGATATAAATGAAATGGTGGACTATGCCGACTATCTTATTTTTGTAATCCCCTCTGCCTTTTTGCACGAAGAACTGGCCAAACTCACCACCTCTCTCGATGGAAAAATTGTCTTTTCGGCCATCAAAGGGATTGTCCCCGAAACCAGTCTCATAGTAGGAGATCATTTTAACACACATAGAGGTGTTCCTTTTCACAATATAGGAGTGATTACGGGTCCCTGTCACGCCGAAGAAGTGGCCTTGGAGCGACTGTCTTATTTGACTATTGCTTGTGCAGATGAAGAAAAAGCCAAACTCGTGGCAAGTTACCTCAGCAGTGATTATATACGGTGTTCTATAAGTGATGATGTTATTGGAACCGAATACGCCGCCATGCTGAAAAATATCTATGCCATTGCAGCCGGAATTGCACATGGGTTGGGATATGGTGATAATTTTCAAAGCGTACTCATGAGTAATGCCATCCGGGAAATGAAACGTTATGTGAAAAAAGTGCATAAAATGAAGCGGGATATTAATGATTCTGCCTATTTGGGTGACTTATTAGTGACAGGATATTCCGTCTTTAGCCGAAATAGGATGTTTGGAAACATGATTGGCAAAGGATATACGGTAAAAAGTGCTCAAATGGAAATGAGTATGGTTGCTGAAGGATATTATGCAACCAAAAGCGCGTACCACCTCAACTTACAAAAAGGGAAAAAAAGCGCTAAAACACCCATTATCAATGCAGTGTTTGAAATTCTCTACGAAAACAAAAACCCAAAACTTGTCTTTCAAAAACTAACCGAAAAACTCAATTAGTTTTTTATACAAAAAGAGTTCTCAAGTGTCATATATTCATAATTCGTCTGAATTGTGAATATTTTGGACGAATTTTTTATTGGCTTCGTTTCATTTAAGAAATTTTTAACATATCTTAGACCAACTAACTATTTGAATTTCAAAATCATGAAAAGAATCAAACTACTATGTTTGTTTCTGTGCTTTTGCAGTATCCCCCTTTCGGCACAGAAATCAGAAAAAGGTGAGTCCAACGCAGTCGAACCATCAACAATTTCATTAGCAAAACTTGTTCAACAAAAAAGTGCCGATTATGTTATTACGGCAGAACATGTAAGTCGGACCAGTGGAATTAGACACGTATATTTGCGACAGGCGATTAATGGCTTGGAAGTATACGGAACCGAATCCAGTGTACATTTTGACCGCTCTGGTAAAGTAATCGTTTCGCACAACAGCTTCTTGAACAATGTTTCGGCAACAGTAAAAAGTGCTTCGGCCAGTTTAACTGCCGAGCAAGCGATTAGATCGGTGGCTTCACAAATGGGCTACAAACTATCTAGCTTGCAA
>NZ_JAIOHK010000058.1 GCF_019913785.1 Altibacter sp. | reverse complement strand
TGCTATGTCTGCTGCGATTTCCACTTCCCAAATTGGATAGTTTCCATTAATGTTTGGAGGATTGTCCCCTGTGTTAACAATTATTCCCAGATCTTGTGTTAGCTTCTGGTAGGCGTCGGCACCTATCAATTCCTGAATACTTTGGGTCGAGCCGGTAAAGGCAAATCCTTGTGATTCGGCTAATTCTAAAAATGAAACCTCGCTTTCGCAAGAAGAAAAAGTAGCCATCACAATTAGTGCTATTATATATATATAGTTTTTCATTTGTGTAGTTTTTGAGATATTAAAATATGTTGTAACGAAGTGAAAGGTTTACCTGCACCGGGAACGTATACTTAAGTTTAGCACTATTTACTTCATCTTCGACCCCCAATAATTTTTCAGTATTAAAAACAAGAGGTACAGATTGTAAATCGGCTCCAACAAAAAAGTCCTTTGCGGCCAACCATGTTATTCGAGCTCCGCCCGAAACGTACAATGAGCTTCCAACATTTTGGGAGGAATCGGTATCGCTAAATGCCAGATTACCTACTCCCAATAAGGGGGATAGCTCAAACTTACTTAGCGGTCCTAGTTTAATATCGTACTTAACTGCTGTAAAAAGATCCATGGCCTGAAGCGAATAATCTCCAGAACCAAAAATGATGGCAAAATATGTGATATTCCCTAATCCAGAGCCAGAAGCATCAAAATCGAAGTTGAGAGAAAGGCCAAAACCTACACTAAAAAGGTTATCACTTCCTTGCAGTGTTTCTGTACCATTTCCGCGTTCAATTTCAATATTATCAATATTCAAGGGTAAGGGCATAAAGAAAAGTCCCACAGAGCTCTCGCGCCAATCAATGACGTCTTGTCCTCTTGCTGTGAAATTTTCGTCTAAGGGAGGGGTTTTGTCTGTGTCAGATTCTTGTGCGCTACAAATGTTCCCCAATAACAATAGGCACGTTAAAAGAGTAATCTTTTTTAACATAATTTTGGTTTTAGTTAGTTTAATGTTAAAAGTATATTAAAAAATCGGATAATCCTATTTCTTAAAAATTTAAAAGATGTGTAAGGGGAGGAATAAGTTGCTTAATTTCAGCATAATTAGCCCTTCAAAAAGGTCTTTATAGCAAGAAGCAAGAGTACAAAAACAATAAATCCAACCAAGATCCAAAAGGTGCCTTTATAGTATTTCTTGTCAAGCTTTCTATCCATTCTATAACTTATAATGATGAATACACTAAAAGCAATTACGAAGCAAATCGCGAAAATTAGTTGGTTGGTGCTAAACATTAATTTGTAGTTTTACAAATACAAAAATACAATACAAATTAAATAGTTACCCATCTTATTGGGAGAGAAATATGAAAAATAAAATTGCTGCAGTTCGTCAATTTCACGATGCTTTTGGTTTGGGAAGTAATGAAACACCTGTGGGTGACCTTGGGGAGGCCAAAAACTTACTGCGTTATAAATTAATGCGCGAAGAAAATGAGGAGTATTTAGAAGCGGCCAATAATAATGATCTCGTAGAAGTCGCCGATGCACTGGGCGATATGCTCTATATCTTGTGTGGTACCATTATCGAACACGGCATGCAGCATAAGATTGAAGCAGTTTTTAATGAAATTCAACGCAGTAATATGAGTAAGCTGGGTGCCAATGGGAAACCTATCTATCGAGAAGATGGAAAGGTGTTAAAGGGCCCCAATTATTTTAAGCCAAATATTCAAGCTATCTTAGAAAAATAAACGCTCAATTTTTTAAAGCAGCTGTCCCTTCAAACAAAAGAGCATTACACTTCATAGCGCCAGCCATAAGGGTCTTCGCTTCTATTATATTGAATGTCCATAAGCTCCTTTTTAAATCTGGATGCGAATCCATTTTCAACTTTTTGAAGTTCGTATACCTTGTCTTGGTATCCAAATGCGCTCACCGGGCTTATCACCGCAGCCGTGCCTGTCCCAAAGATTTCTTTAAGACTGCCGTCTTTCGCAGCCGCCAGTAATTCGGTGACGGTTAAGGGACGTTCATCAACCTGAATGCCATCTCTTTTTGCTAACGCAATAACACTTTTACGGGTAATACCATCAAGAATTCGGTCTCCGGTTGGGGCCGTTATCAAGGTGTCGTTTATTCTGAAAAAGACGTTCATGGTTCCGGCTTCTTCCAAATATTCATGTGTATTGGCATCGGTCCAAATAACTTGTTGGAAACCTCTTTCGCGAGCTAGATTGGTAGGGTAAAACTGTGCTCCATAATTTCCGGCAGCCTTGGCAGCTCCCACACCACCATTTGCCGAACGACTGTATTTTTCGGCAATCAATACTTTGACGTCGCCGGTATAATAGGCTTGCGCAGGGGATAATAGGATCATGAATTTATATTCATTTGAAGGGGATGCAGAGACCCCTTCTTCGGTCGCCATTGCAAACGGCCGAATGTATAATGAGTTTCCAAGTCCGGGTCTGACCCATTCCCGGTCTAATTCCATCAACTTATGCATGGCTTCAAAAAATAGATCTTTCGGGAATTCCGGGATGGCCAATCGTTTGGACGACTTGTTGATTCGCAGAAAATTCTCTTCAGGACGAAATAAAAACACCTTTCCGCTGTCATCTTTATACGCCTTCATGCCTTCGAAAACGGCCTGCCCATAGTGAAACACTTTAGCTCCGGGATACATGGATAAGGGTCCGTAGGGTCGAATTGTTGGGTTCACCCACGCCCCGTCTTTATAATCACATTCAAACATATGATCGGTAAAGGTTTTTCCGAAGACTAAGTTGCTAAAATCAACTTCTTGTAATCTTGAGGTATTCGATTTTTTTACGGAGACTTTATCTTGGGTGATATAATTCATGAAGAGGTGGTTTTAGCGTACAAAATTATACAAAATTTTGACCATAAAAAACCTAAAAAAGTATTAAAATTGCAGTATCTTAATAGCTAATTAAACATTGAAAAAAAACAAAATGAAGCATTTACTTTTTATAGCAACTTTTGCCCTATTAATAGGCTGTAACGAAAATAAGAAACAAGAAGTACCCTTGAATGAAGTGGAGGAAACTGCCATGACATATGATACTTTTGGCGAAAAAATATCGGATGATGGTGTTTTATCAAAGTCAGAAATTATCGAGAAATACAATAGCCTCCAACTCGGGGATACCGTAGCCGTTAAATTTTCTTCCGAAGTAAAGGAGGTTTGTCAAAACAAAGGATGTTGGATGCGATTGGATTTGGGCGAAAACGAGGCGATGGTCAAGTTTAAGGACTATGGTTTCTTTATGCCGAAAGATATTGCGGGACAGGAAGTGATAGTTGATGGGGTAGCTTTTGTGGAAGAAATGAGTGTGGAAGACCAGAGACACTTTGCTGAAGATGCCGGAAAGACCAAAGAAGAAATTGAAGCCATTACCGAACCAAAACGGACACTCTCTTTTATTTCCTCTGGAGTCTTAATTCCTACCACCGTTACGGGCGAGGCCGAAAAACAATAAGATTTTGAAACGTGAATTCCTTACAACCGGGGATGGATCGGTAACGATTCATCTACCGGAATGGAATGAACAATACCACTCAAAACACGGTGCAATAGCCGAAGCCCAACACGTATTTATTCAAACGGGATTACACCATTTTCTCGCTGAAAATGCTACCGAACACATTTCGATTTTGGAAATTGGTTTCGGTACGGGATTAAATGCCTTTCTTACCCTTCTGGAGGCGGAAAGGAATTCTTGGCAGGTCCATTATACGGGGATTGAAGCCTATCCGGTCGCTTTTTCAGAAGTAGCACAATTGAATTATCCGAAAAAATTGAATGCTTCGGAAAATGATTTTTTTAGACTTCACAAGATCCCATGGGAGGTTGCTTCGGCAATAAGCCGAAATTTTCAACTGACCAAACGGCAACAGTTTTTTTCAGAAATAGCAGACCATAAGCAATATCAACTCATCTATTTTGATGCGTTTGGGGCACGTGTACAACCCGAACTCTGGACAGAGGCCATTTTCAAAAAAATGTTCGAAGCACTTGTGCCGGGAGGTGTCTTGGTCACTTATGCAGCCAAGGGAAGCGTTCGAAGGGCGATGCAAACGGTGGGGTTTACCGTGAGTCGCTTACCCGGTCCACCGGGAAAACGTGAAATGTTACGAGCGTCTAAGTGAGTGACATTCGGTTTTTTCCAAATGTTACGAGTGTCTAAGTGAGTGACATTCGGTTTTTCCAGATGTTACGAGCGACAAAGTGAGCGGTGTTTCTCACAATGTTCCGTTAAAGGCAGCTGCTTTTTTCGATGCAATTTGTATCTTTTTGTAAACTATTTTAATGAAAGTATTAATTACAGGTGCAACCGGTCTTATTGGTAAGGAATTGACCGCGAAATGTATGCAAGCGGGGATGGTTGTTCATTATTTAACGACTCGCAAGGAGAAAATTGAAGACAAACCCAACTACAAAGGATTTTATTGGAATCCCATAAAAAAAGAGATTGATTCCAAGGCGTTTCACAGGGTAAGTGTGATTGTTAATTTGGCAGGAGCCTCGGTTTCAAAGCGATGGACTGCATCGTATAAAAAAGAGATACTGGAAAGTAGGACTCAGACATCCGATCTAATTTTTAATACCCTACGCACAATTCAGCACGATATTAGGCATTTTATTTCAGCCAGTGGGATAGCCATTTATCCGGCTTCAAAAACAAAATTATACACCGAAGAAAATACCGAAAGGGATACTCGCTTTTTAGGCAAGGTTGTCGCAGCTTGGGAGGCGGGAGCCGATCAATTTAAAGCCGCGGGAATTGATGTGGCAAAAGTGCGTACCGGGCTTGTTTTATCTTCGGAAGAGGGCGCTTTGCCTAAGTTGACTAAACCCATTCGGTCGTGGATAGGAGCACCTTTAGGAAGCGGTGACCAATGGCAATCCTGGATTCATATTGATGATATTGTGGGAATTTATTTTCATATCCTTCAAAATGAATTGGAAGGCGTGTACAACGGAGTAGCCCCCAATCCGGTGACGCAAAAGAAGCTTACGAAGCAGATTGCGACGCAACTAGGAAAGCCTTTGTGGCTTCCAAATATTCCCGCTTTCTTGTTAAAAGGTGTATTGGGGGAAATGTCTCAGATAATTCTGGAAGGACAATTAGTGAGTTCCCGTAAGATCGAAGAGCACAAATATCACTTTCAGTATTTTAACCTAGAAGCAGCAATTTCCGATTTGCTATAAATTATTAGGGCGGCCATTGGCCGCCCTAACATCTAATAATAAAATCTATTTGTGTTTTACGATTTGTTCGCAACCACCTTAATGGTTAACTCAATCATATCATTGATAAATTTATCTCCCAGATCACCAAAAATAGTTTTTGATCCATAATTTACATCCCATTTTGTACGGTCTATTTGAAACGGCTCACTGCTAAGAGTTATCATAGTATCTTCCGTTAAAATTGTAGCGGGAAATTCGATAGCATGTGTTTTTTCTTTAATTGTTAGATTTCCTGCTACCATAGATTTACCCTCCTTTTTGGAAATTCCGGTCAATTCGAATGAGGCAACCGGATATTTAGTTACGTCAAAGAAGTCTCCTTCTTTTCCGGCGACAGTTCCTTTAAGGTGTGCTTCTAAATTTTCCTTCATTTCACCTTCCAAATCAAGATCGGTAATAGAATTCATGTCAATAGTAAATTTACCTGCCTCAATGGTTCCTTCACTTACCGCTAAGGTTCCCGATGCAAGTTGTACGGTACCGTGATGTTTTCCGGTAGGTTTTTGTCCAAGCCAAACAATCTGTGATATTTCAGTATTTACTTGATAGTCTGTTGCGGTTGCAGTAGCTTCGGCCACTTCTTGTGCCTCTCCCGTAGTGGCGTCGCCCCCCTTTTCTTTACAAGCAACCAATCCAGTTAATAACAGTGTTGCAAAAGTGATGTTTAAAACAATTCTTTTCATGCGATTCTTTTTTTTATAGTTAAGCGGGCAAAAGTATCAAGATGACAACTGTTTTTATCATAATTATTTATTAAAATAAAAGGTGACATTTTGACAAATTATAAGAATTGGCAGTACTTTTGCTTCCTGTGATTTAAACTGAAAATGAACTCATTTATGAGCAAAAAAGATAAAGGCAAAGAGGCCATTGCTGAAGAGGAAGTGAAAACAAAAGAGCAAACTACTTCTGATAAAAAATCAAAGAAAGAACAAGAAGACCCTGTGGCGAAACTCCAATCTGATTTAGAGACCGAAAGGGATCGCTATTTGCGGTTATTTGCCGAATTTGAGAATTATAAAAAAAGAACCGGCCGTGAGCGTATCGAATTATTCAAAACGGCAAGTCAGGACGTAATGGTTTCCTTACTACCAGTCATGGACGATTTTGATCGCGCCTTAAAAGAGATTGAAAGATCGGAAGACGACACACTGTTAAAAGGCGTTGAACTCATCAGTAATAAATTTCGTGAGACCTTGCGTTTAAAAGGCTTGGAGCTTATTTCAACAGTTCAAGGTGATGCATTTGATGCAGAGATTCACGAAGCAATCTCACAGATTCCGGCACCTAGTAAAGACTTAAAGGGAAAGATTATCGATGTTGTTGAAAAGGGATATACTCTTGGTGACAAAATTATCCGCTTTCCAAAAGTGGTTATAGGACAATAATATGAAGGAAGATTATTACGAAATATTAGGTATCGCTAAAGGAGCATCGGCCGCCGAGATAAAAAAGGCGTACCGAAAGAAGGCCATTGAATATCACCCAGATAAAAATCCGGGGGATGCCAAAGCAGAAGAGCGCTTTAAAAAAGCAGCCGAAGCCTATGAAGTACTAAGCGACCCTGATAAAAAAGCACGCTATGACCAATTTGGGCATCAGGCCTTTGAAGGCGGTGGTTTTAGTGGCGGCGGTATGAATATGGATGATATCTTCAGTCAGTTTGGGGATATTTTTGGCGGTGCATTTAGCGGTGGCAGCGGTGGAGGTTTTGGAGGCTTTAGTGGTTTTGGCGGTGGTAGAAGAACCGTTAAAGGAAGTAACCTTCGTATACGAGTTCAACTGAGTTTAGAAGAAATTGCCAACGGCGTTGAGAAAAAGATAAAGGTAAAGCGGAAAAAAGTAGCGCAGGGAACTACTTATTCCACTTGTGGAACCTGTAATGGACATGGTCAAGTCACTCGTATCCAAAATACAATTTTGGGAAGGATGCAAACTTCAGCTACCTGTAGTACGTGTGGTGGTAGTGGACAAATAATCGATAAAAAACCTGCCAATGCCGATGCAAACGGCATGTTGGTGACGGAAGAAACGGTGTCTATAAAAATTCCGGCCGGTGTGGTTGATGGTATGCAATTAAAAGTGTCGGGTAAAGGTAACGATGCAGCGGGAAATGGAATAGCCGGAGACCTTTTAGTAGCCATCGAAGAGAAGCCACATCCTACCTTACAAAGGGAAGGAGACAACCTACATTTCGATCTGTATATTAGTTTTTCTGAGGCTGCCTTAGGGACATCCAAGGAGATCGATACGGTAACCGGAAAGGTGCGTATTAAAATAGAATCGGGAACTCAAAGCGGAAAAATATTGAGACTCAGAAACAAGGGAATCCCAAGTATAAATGGGTATGGCACCGGTGATCTGTTAGTTCACATTAATGTTTGGACGCCAAAATCGCTGAGTAAAGAACAGAAAGAATTCTTTGAAAAAATGTCAAATGACGATCATTTTCAACCCAAACCCGAGAAGGAAGACAAGTCGTTTTTCGAAAAGGTAAAGGACATGTTTTCTTAAGAAAAAGTTAATATTCTAATATTTTTAATTATATTTGGGAATCGCTAATTCTAACGGCGATAATTTTTCTTTTTCATAGCAATTTTTTTCCCACCCTTGGCATATTTTTAGGGTGGGTTTTGTTTTCAGATCTTTTCAAAATTATGTAACAAATAGGCGCGTTGGCCTACAAACAACATAAATTACTCTTAATACTTAGTTTTGCTTCGTTTGCAATTCAATATCTTTATAACTTCTTACATTTTTCTATGGAAAAACTCTTAGTAGCTGAAAATGTTTCCAAATCGTTTGGCGATTTTAAAGCCCTTAACAAGATTTCAATTGAAGTGCCCAAAGGAAGCATATTTGGACTTTTAGGCCCTAATGGTGCCGGAAAAACAACGTTCATTCGCATTATCAATCAGATTACCATGCCCGATACCGGGCATGTTATTTTGGATGGGGAAGCGTTGCAACCACATCATATTCAGCACATCGGTTATTTACCCGAAGAACGCGGTTTGTATAAAACAATGAAGGTAGGTGAACAAGCCCTTTATCTGGCCCAATTAAAAGGCTTGTCAAAGCAGGAAGCAAAGGTTCGCTTAAAACATTGGTTTGAGCGCCTGGAAATTGGAGACTGGTGGAATAAGAAAGTTCAGGAATTATCAAAGGGTATGGCACAAAAGATTCAGTTTGTGGTCACTGTGTTGCATGAACCCAAACTACTTATTTTCGATGAACCATTTAGTGGTTTCGATCCTATCAATGCAAACCTGATAAAGGATGAAATCCTAAAATTACGGAATGATGGAGCAACGGTCATTTTTTCAACGCACCGCATGGAATCGGTGGAGGAGATGTGTGACCACATCGCACTAATTCACAAATCGAATAAAATATTAGACGGAAAACTCATCGATATTAAACGCGCGTATAAGTCGAATACCTTCGAAGTGGGTATACATACCAACGATCCGAATGGTGTCACTTCGGCATTGAAAGAGCGATTCGAAGTTTTCCCTGCTTCGTTTAAAAGCATTAATGATGAACTTCAGTACAAAATAAAACTTCCGGCGAACGCTTCGGCTAATGATCTGGCAAGTTACTTAATAAGCAAGGGACAGCTAACGCATTTCGTAGAAGTTATCCCGTCAGCAAATGATATTTTTATTGAAACCGTCCAAAAAAACTAGGGTAATGAATCATCTTTCACTCATTATAAAACGAGAGTATTTAAACAAGGTTCGGAATAAATCGTTTATTATTATGACCTTCCTCAGCCCCTTGATCATGGTGGGTATCTTTACGTTGGTTGCCTATCTTTCTGAACTAAATAACGATAAGATTAGAACCATAGCTGTTCTGGATGAAAGTGGACTTTTTTCAGATCAATTTGAAAGTACGCCCGGTCTACAATACACGATGCTTAATGGGGTTACGCTTGCGGAAGCCAAAATTACTTCCGAAGAGAATGGCGATTACGGGCTGTTATATATTCCAAAGACCGACAGTATTAAAGCCCTTTCCAATGCAACCACCTTTTATTCGGAAGATTCCCCATCGCTGATGGTGATGGATGATATAGAAGATGCCATAGCCGAAAAAGCCAATACGTTACGACTGAAAGAAGCGGGCATCGATGCGCAAACCATTAAGTCGCTTCGAATAAGGGTAGAAGCAAATCTTGAAACCTACAAAGGGGAGGAAACATCGAAGTTAGGATCGGGTTTAAAATTAGCCTTTGGCGGTGCCGCCGGATACCTGCTCTTTATGTTTATAATTATCTATGGCAATATGATCATGCGGAGTGTTATTGAAGAAAAGACCAGCCGAATTATTGAAGTGATTATTTCTTCGGTGCAGCCCATGAAATTATTACTCGGTAAGATCTTTGGAACTACTCTGGCTGGAATTACCCAATTTTTGGCATGGGTTATCTTAATTGGTGTTTTAAGTGCTTTAATGACCTCTATTTTGGGCATAGACCCGACTTCGGTTCAAGCGCCACAGCAAGAAATGCTGGAAAGTGGAGGTTTGGCTACAGACAGTATGGTGCAGGAAGTGATGATGGAAATAAGTAAACTTCCTATTGCAAATCTAATTGTGATGTTTATTCTGTTTTTTGTGGGGGGATACCTTTTATATGCCTCCCTTTATGCTGCCATTGGTGCTGCCGTAGATAGCGAGACCGATACACAGCAGTTTATGCTTCCTATCTTAATGCCGCTTATTTTGGCAGTGTACGTTGGATTTTTTACCGTGATTGACAATCCGCATGGCACGGTTTCTCAGGTGTTCTCTTATATCCCGTTTACCTCCCCGGTGGTAATGCTTATGCGTATCCCATTCGGAGTTCCACTTTGGCAACAAATTCTTTCAGTTGTAATTTTATTTGCTACTTTTATCGGAACCGTATGGTTTGCGGCTAAAATCTATCGGGTGGGTATCTTAATGTATGGTAAAAAACCTAGCTATCGCGAACTAATTAAATGGCTTAAATATTAAATAGTGCAAGAAGAGAACGTAACAGAAAAAATAACAGAGGTTGTAAAAGATGATATTTGGGGTACTATCCAAGAAGTTCTCGATTGGGGATTTGTATTTGGACAAGGTGAAAAACAAATCAGCATTACGGTTGGACTGTTACTCCTTGTTGTTGTGTCATTTGTAATTGCTAGCTTTTTTCTGAAGTGGGTAAGGATTCTTTTCACTCGGAAGATGGAAACGACCGACAAACTTAAATTCATAAGCGTTTTTAAGTTTATCAAATACGTAACCTATATCGTTGTTGTTTTTACCATTCTTAGTCTGGCTGGTGTTAACATTACTCCATTTTTGGCAGCATCTGCTGCACTTTTGGTAGGACTGGGACTTGCGTTACAAGTACTATTTCAAGATATTATTGGTGGTATTTTTATAATTATAGACAAGTCCTTATTAGTTGGAGATGTTATAGAAATAAATGGGAAAATAGGACGCGTGATGGATATTAAACTCCGAACCACGCGAGCTCTTACTCGTGATGACAAAATAGTGGTCATCCCGAATCATAAATTCATCACTGATACCATTTTTAATTATACGCAAAATCATAATACAACCCGTGAAATGGTTAGTGTTGGTGTGGCCTATGGTAGTGATACTAAAAAGGTTGAAGCATTGCTATTGGAAAGTGTTTCGAATCAAAAAGGAGTTCTAAAAAATCCGAAACCATTTGTATTGTTTGAGGATTTTGGAGATTCTGCACTCGCCTTTAGTGTGTATTTTTTTATAACAGACAGCTTTATCGATCCTAAAATAAAAAGTGACATACGCTTTAAGGTCGACTCCTTATTCCGCGAGCATAATATAAGCATTCCATTTCCGCAACGAGATGTTCATATTTTTACGAATCAGAAAGGTTCTGATATTTCTGCAAATATGGCGGACGATTAATGGAATATTATTTATGAAAAAACTCTTTTTATTAGTTGTTTGCAGTTTGTTCTGTATGTTATCGCTTTTTTCTCAAGAAACAGATCTTGCTCGTCTTGAATATACATTTATACCACAATCCAAATCTGATAATTCTGTAAACCGTGTACGCGCTTTTGTGAATTTTCCGATTAAACTGGGTTGGGGTAATAGCAGCTATCTAGTTCCGGGAGTTGAATACCGTAATTTGGACCTCGATTTTGAAGACCCGGTACCGTTCAGTGTAGCTACTTTGGGGAAGTTTGAAATGTTTCGGGTGAGCTTAGCGTATACGTTTAAGATGAAAAATGAGTGGCGAGTTGGGCTAAAATCGGGCTTTGAAATCGCTTCAAATTTTGAAGAACGCACGGTGAAAAATCGAGATATCCGGTACACCGGAGCACTTTACCTGATAAAAGACAATACCGGTGATGAAGTTGAAAAGCCAAACAGATTTATTATTGGACTGCAATATTCTACGAATGCCGGGCGTCCGTTTCCCATCCCTATAATAAACTACTACAGAGAATTCCATCCTAAATGGTCGTATTCGCTGGGCAGTCCCAAAACGAATATTAAATACAACATAAATACTAAAAATGCCATTCAGGGGTTTATTACTCTGGACGGGTTCTTTTCGAATATACAAAGGGATTTGCTAGTGACATATCCCGATGGTTCAAGTGCCAATGCAGATAATATTTCGATGACCCTAATTTTCGGCGGTCTGGGTTATGAACATTTATTCACTAAAAATCTATTGGTTTATGTCTATAGCGGACATACATTTTTTAATGAAATCCGATTGCGGGATACCGAACGAAATAACCTCTACAAGATCAATGAAGAAAATACATTATATTTTAGGGGCGGACTTAAATTCAAAATATAACAATGGCAAGAATACTAATTATTGAAGATGAAGCTGCGATTCGACGCGTATTGGTAAAAATCCTTTCCGAAGAAAGTGATAGCTACGAAGTGGTTGAAGCCGAAGACGGACTTGCAGGTGTCGAACTTGTTAAAAAGGAAGATTTCGATTTGATACTTTGTGATATAAAAATGCCTAAGATGGATGGGGTGGAAGTCCTGGAAGCCGTAAAAAAAATAAAACCTGAAATTCCTATTGTGATGATTTCGGGACATGGCGATTTGGATACGGCCGTAAATACGATGCGATTGGGAGCCTTTGATTATATCTCGAAACCTCCAGATTTAAATAGACTGTTGAATACCGTTCGCATTGCCTTGGACCGAAAAGAACTTGTGGTTGAGAATACACGGCTTAAAAAGAAGGTGAGTAAAAATTATGAGATGATAGGTGAATCTAAAGCGATTCTCCAAATCAAGGATATGATCGAGAAGGTAGCACCAACAGAAGCGCGGGTGCTCATCACAGGTCCCAATGGAACAGGAAAAGAATTAGTAGCACATTGGCTACATCAAAAAAGTGAACGTTCCAATGGTGCCATGATCGAAGTGAATTGTGCTGCTATTCCCAGTGAACTTATCGAAAGCGAATTATTCGGGCATGTGAAAGGAGCTTTTACTTCGGCTAATAAAGACAGGGCGGGTAAATTTGAAGCCGCTAACGGCGGAACGATATTCCTTGACGAAGTTGGGGATATGAGCCTTTCGGCACAGGCTAAAGTATTACGGGCGCTTCAGGAAAATAAAGTACAGCGCGTGGGGAGCGATAGAGATATAAAGGTGGATGTTCGCGTGATTGCTGCTACTAATAAGAATCTAAAAAAAGAAATTGAAGAAGGAAACTTCAGAGAAGATCTGTATCATCGCTTGGCCGTTATCTTGATAAAAGTACCGGGATTGAACGAACGCAGGGAAGATATTCCTTTGTTGGTGGATTATTTCACAAAAAAAATTACCGAAGAACACGGCACCTCCGAAAAAAAGTTTTCAGCCAAAGCGCTTAAGTTATTGCAGGAATACGATTGGACCGGAAATATTCGTGAATTGCGAAATGTAGTGGAACGACTTATTATATTAGGTGGCAGCGAAGTCAGTGAGGAAGATGTAAAACTATTTGCAACTAAATAAAATATTATGGAATCTCTTGATACTTCAATCTGCCTAATTGATAAGCCTGTAAATATTTCGGAACTTCCAACCAGACTGCCCGTTGTCGCTTCTAAAGCAGCATTGGAAAAACAGTTGAAGCAGACAAGGCGAAAACTGGGGGATCTACAGGATACCCTCTATGCACATGGCAAATATGCTGTGCTGGTATGTTTGCAAGGCATGGACACAGCTGGGAAGGATAGCTTGATTCGTGAAGTGTTTAAGGATTTTAATGCCCGCGGAGTGGTAGTATATAGTTTTAAGGTCCCTACAGATCTTGAAAAAAAACACGATTATTTATGGCGTCATTATATCGCTTTGCCTGCCCGTGGAAAATTTGGTGTTTTTAACCGGACTCACTATGAGAATCTTCTGGTGACACGGGTACACCCCTCTTATATTTTAGGCGAATTTTTACCCGATGTCCAAAGTACGGACGATATTGATTCGACATTTTGGGACCGCAGATTTGAGCAGATCAATGCCTTTGAGAAGACGATCGCTCAAAATGGTACGTTGATCTTTAAATTCTTTTTAAATATTTCAAAGGAAGAACAGAAAAATAGGCTTTTGCGACGTTTGGATAAGCCCAACAAAAACTGGAAATTCTCTCCCGGCGACCTCGATGAAAGAAAGCTTTGGTCAAAGTATATGACCTGTTACGAAGACATTCTAAATCGAACATCAAAAACTCATGCTCCTTGGTATAACATTCCGGCAGATAATAAGCCAATGGCCAGGCTTTTAGTGGCATCTATACTTTTGGAAGAGCTCAAAAAATACAAAGACATTGTTGAGCCCGAATTGGATGACGAGATCAAGGCAAAAATTTCAGATTATAAACAACAACTCCAAAACGAAAAGTAAGAATGAGAAACCTACTTCTATTGCTAATTGCCCTAATTTTTTCTTCTGAAGTGATTTCACAAAAGGGTCATGTGGAAGATTCACTTATTATAAAAAATATTTTTGATGCGGCCTTATTGGATGGAAAAAGCTACGATTGGCTGGATTATCTCTCAAACGAAATAGGAGGCCGGTTGTCCGGTTCTCTCGAAGCCGAATTAGCCGTAAAATATACCGAAGCAGAACTAAATAAACTGGGGCTTGATAAGGTTTGGCTGCAGCCGGTGATGGTGCCAAAATGGACACGAGGTGTGGCAGAATACGCCTATATTCAAACGGCTCCCGGTATTAGCTCTACAACGAATATCTGTGCCTTGGGCGGTTCGGTAGCAACTCCGGACGGTGGTTTAAAAGCACAGGTCGTTGAGGTATCGGGGATTGAAGATTTGGAGAAAATTGGACGGGCCGGTATTGAAGGAAAGATCGTTTTCTACAATAGACCCATGCAGGCCAATTTAATCAATACTTTTCAATCGTATGGCGGTTGTGTGGACCAACGGTACGCAGGAGCTATGGAGGCTGCAAAGTACGGTGCCGTGGGCGTTGTAGTGCGTTCCATGAATTTAAGACAGGACGATCTACCTCATACAGGGTCTATGACCTATGGTGATACACCGGTCAATCTGCGTATCCCTGCTTGTGCCATTAGTACAAACGGAGCAGATTATTTGAGCAGCGCTTTAAAATTAAAACCGGATCTAGCTTTTTATTTTAAGCAGAATTGTAGAACCTATGAGGATGTACAGTCGTATAATGTGATTGGCGAAATAACAGGATCTACCTTCCCAAATCAATATATGATAGTGGGTGGTCATCTGGATTCTTGGGATCTGGGAGATGGGTCTCATGATGATGGTGCAGGTTGTGTGCAATCTATGGAAGTACTTCGCTTGTTCAAAAAACTAAACTATAAACCGAAGCACAGTATACGTGTGGTTTTGTTTATGAATGAAGAAAACGGACTGCGTGGTGGCACCAAATATGCAGAAGAGGCAAAACTCAAGGGAGAAAAACATGTATTTGCCTTAGAAAGTGATGCTGGCGGATTTACACCTCGTGGCTTTACCGTCGATGCCGATTCGGCTAATTTTATGCAAATTAAAAGTTGGACATCCTTATTTGAACCCTATCTGATCCATTATTTTGAAAAAGGTGGTGGCGGAGCAGATATTGGTCCATTGAAAGAGGATGGGATTGTCCTCGCCGGCTTAAGACCGGACACGCAACGATATTTTGATCACCATCATGCCGCAAGCGATACATTTGATGCCGTAAATAAACGTGAATTGGAATTGGGTGGGGCGGCCATGGCTAGTTTGATTTATTTGATGGATACCTATGGCACCAAAACCGAGGCAACTCCTATTAAAAACTAAAAAACTGCCAATTTGTTAAAAATAACTTCTAAATAATCCTCAAAAACGTTAAAATACAAGCGTTTAATGATAAAAGCTTACCTTTAAATAGCTAAAATTTACTAACATTTATTAGTAAACTATTATCGGCATATACCTATTGACTCTATTTTTAGGAAACTAATCGTATCTTTAAGTAAATCAAACCAATTCGTGTGAGACGTACTTTCCAAATAGCATTCTTTCGGAATTTTGCTTTGCTGTTGTTCTGTTTTTGGACAATTGTTGGATTGACACAATCCAATGCCGAGCATCACTTACCCGATTTCAGAGTTGAAAAATATGAAAATGGTAGGATAAAGTTTGTCTTGGCCGATGTGAATGAAGTACTTAATATGTCCCAGGATTCTATTGAGGCATTTAAGGCGCACGCCATTTCATTTGCCAATGATAATGAACCGGAGATCGCTTCCGAATATATTTTAAAATACATTGGTGCAACGACCGACCTATCGATCTTAAATGATCACTTATTTGCCAATATAAAGGATTCGGTCGCCTACCAGAATATTAAAGAACAATATACCCCGGAATTTACATTTTTGTCTGTCCTGTACCTGTATGCTGGATTCCTGGGGTTCTATATTTTCCTCATTTTAGTGCTCAAGAAAAAAGTAGATCGAAAAGGCAATTTGTTAATTGGACTATTTGTCTTATTCCATTCGCTGTTCATTTTGCACCTAAGTCTCTACGTGATAAATTATCAGTATCACTTACCACATTCACTTTTTATATCAACTACCTTTTCATTTTTGTATGGTCCGTTACTCTATTTTTATTTCAAAAGAGTCACATTTAATTACAAATTTAGATGGTGGGACGGCTTACATCTAATACCCTCGATTGTGCTATTGGCCTATATTATGCCGTATTATATGATGACGGCCAATGAAAAGTTTAATGTGATCTTCGACAAAGAGGGTTTTATGCTGCCGGGGGCATACACTATTATTACCGTAAAAATTCTATCCTTGGCGGTGTATGCTTTTCTCATTTATAGAATCTATATGTCGAATAAAGCACCTAGCAATGCAGTGGACAAGAATAAGATGCTTTGGCAACGAAATATCATGGCTATCAATTTTGTCTATCTGGCTTCATACATTGTTTATGCAGGGATAATTACGAAAATTATCAATGCGCCTTCTTTAATTCATTTACAGATTTTGGTGATGGTAGGTTTGGTATTTTATGTGGCATATATCTCACATGAACGACCTGAAATCTTTAAAGGAACCGTTAAATTAGTTGACCCAATAGATTTGTTTAAGTATAAGAAATCTGGACTTACACCAGGTTTTTCTGAAGACTTAAAAGAAAAATTACTTCATCTAATGGAGGAAGAGAAAGTCTATAGAGTTAATACAATAAATCTAGATTCTCTGGCCGAGAAATTAGATACGACACGGCATAATACATCGCAGGTTATCAATGAGCATTTTGGACTGAACTTCTTTGAGTTCATCAACAAATATCGCATTGATGAAGCCTCGGAGATTCTCAAGAATAAGGAAGATATGAGTATAATTGAAGTCGCATACGAGGTAGGTTTTAACAATAAGGTAACCTTCAATAAAAGTTTTAAGAAGATCCACGCTAAAACTCCTTCCCAATTCTTGCTGTCACTTCAAAGTTAATTTTATTTGTTTTTTTCTATCTGAAAAGTAAGGGATTATAGGCTTTACCCTTTTTGTTCGTCATTCGAACGATATTTGAATATAGTTAAATGAATGCCTGTTATGCAATTGCGCTTCCACTCAACTTAGTCTTTATATACGGAAGATAATTGCAAATTAAATTTTAACCTTTCAGGCTTTTGTTCACAACACCATAAGTAGGTTATGTGTTAGTTAATGGACCGTCTGTAAAGCAACTTACAGACGGTTTTTAATTTTTGATCACTGCTTCGTATCTTGCTATCCATTGATCGGGAGTGACCTTACGCACTAATTCTCCAAGGAGTTCATAGGGGATTTTATTCATATTCTTAAATCGAATACAACTTTTTCCCATATCCAATTTACCCGAAACATGTTTCGGATATTCCGCAGTAAACCATTGCATTAATTCTGGATCACTATAAATACCCATATGGTAAAACCCAATATGATTTTTCTGAGAGGCCAAACTTATAAAGGGTAAGGGCAATTTTGGATCGCAATGATAACCATCGGGATATTTTGAATGTGGTACAACATACCCCAGCATCCCATATCCTATTCCCTCTTCAAAACCCTTGGGAAGATTATCCAGAATAGTTTTTCTTAATTTTGAAATTACCTCCTTTCTATCTTCAGGTAATTCATCTATGTATTGTTCGGGAGTTTTGGCCTTGGATTGCATATCAAGAGAATTTAAAACCTAAATATAAGAAAGTTTTGTGCTTTTACGTACGCGTGTTTTTTAACTTAGCACCTCATTTTAAGAATTCGCTTTGCTTTCAAACTACACCAAAGAATTTAAATACAATATTTCGCTGGCCACACCTGTAATTCTTGGAATGCTAGGGCATGTTGTCGTTGCACTCGTGGACAATATCATGGTGGGCCAATTAGGTACAGCCGAACTGGCCGCTGTTTCTTTGGGAAATAGTTTTATGTTTATCGCCATGTCGCTTGGAATTGGTTTTTCCACCGCCATTACACCTCTTGTCGCCGAAGCCGATGGTGAAGGGAATGTGGAAGCAGGCAAATCGGCCTTTAAGCACGGTCTTTTTTTGTGTACGGTCCTCGGAATTGCTCTGGTCCTTATGGTCTTTCTGGCTAAACCCTTAATGTACGCCATGGAACAACCCGAAGAGGTGGTAGCATTGGCCATGCCGTATCTAAATTTAGTAGCGGTATCCTTACTTCCCCTCATCATTTTTCAGGCATTTAAGCAATTTAGTGACGGACTTTCATTGACGCGGTATCCTATGTATGCGACAATTGCTGCAAACGTTGCCAATGTGATTCTTAACTATATGTTCATCTTTGGTAAATGGGGTGCCCCCGAAATGGGTGTGGTAGGGGCTGCTATTGGCACACTAGCTTCTCGGGTAATTATGGTTGGATATCTATGGTATATGTTGTCGCAACACTATAAATCCCGTGAGTTTGTACTGCATATAAAACTATTCGATCTGTCCAAGCGCATGTTAAAAAAGGTACTAAACCTAGGCTTTCCTTCGGCCATGCAAATGTTTTTTGAAGTGGCCATATTTACCGCCGCTATTTGGCTTTCAGGAATATTGGGAAAAAATCCACAGGCCGCTAATCAAATTGCACTTAACCTATCATCCATGACCTTTATGGTCGCGATGGGATTTAGTGTAACCGCTATGATCCGCGTTGGAAACCAAAAAGGCATGGGGCGTTTTAAAGAACTTCGGCGAATTGCATTTTCTATTTTCCTATTAACGGTGTTGTTGGCCATGGTATTCGCCATTGCATTTATGGTCTTTAACGTAACGCTGCCAAGATTATACCTCGATTTTGACGATGCTACTAATTTTCAGGACAACTACCAAGTAGTTACAATTGCTTCAAAACTCATGCTAATTGCTGCTGTTTTTCAAATTAGTGATGCCATTCAGGTAGTGACACTTGGCGCGCTTCGAGGAATGCAGGACGTTAAAATACCTACGCTTATCACATTTATTGCGTACTGGGTTATTGGATTCCCCATTTCGTTTTACCTTGGCATGTATACCGAATACGCAAGTTCCGGCATATGGATGGGATTGCTGGCCGGACTTACAGCCTCGGCGGTGATGCTTTTCATTAGATTTAATTATCTTTCGAAACGATTGGTACATTCAGAATCCATTCATTAATGTAATTGCTCTAAACTATGGACTTTCCAAAATACTTATTAGGCGACAATACCGATTATCCCACAGCTATTTTTGTAATTCATACCGAATTCCCCCGGTTTATCATCAATCTTGAAAACGATGAGGTAGAATGGCTAGAGGAATTTGACAACCACGATCAAAAGGAATTGGAATCGGAAACCGAGAATTATATTCGGGAAGCAACCGCTTTCTACGATAGAGAAATAGCCCGCTACGAAGATGATTGAAGAATTACTGAAATATGACACCGAACTTTTTTTGTTTCTCAACACCTTAGGGAGTGAGACTTGGGACGGTTTTTGGCTTGTGGTCACGGCAAAATGGTCGTCTATTCCACTGTACGCTCTACTATTGTACCTCGTATATAAGCACTTCGGAATTAAGGCAACACTCCTTATTCTCGTTTCCATCACACTGATGATCACTGCGACCGACCAACTTGCCAATCTTTTTAAATACGGAATCCAGCGTCCGCGGCCCTGTCAGGTAGCAAGTTTAAAAGACAGTATTCGCTTTGTCGCTGAAAACTGTGGTCGGTACGGGTATTTTTCGGCACATGCTGCAAGCTCCATGGCTGCTGCTGTTTTTTTAGGGCTGTTGCTGAAAAAGTGGTATAACTATCTGCCATTTCTATTGCTGTTTTGGGCCGTGATCATTGGCTACAGCCGTATTTATTTGGGCGTGCATTATCCGTTGGATGTAATTACGGGAATGTTCTTCGGGGGAATTATTGGAGCCGTGTTTTTTCAGGTACAGCGTTGGGCTCGCCATAGATTTATTCCTGCTTCCTAACCAAATAGAGGTCACGCCACAGGCGCGTTTTATGTGAACGATCGTCCTTTCCCTTGGCATTCATGTCGTAGCGTGTTACTTTTTCAATAGAATAGGTAGAAAAGGTTTTTCTGAAAAGTTCTTGGTCTTCTTCAGCAACCAAAACGCCAAATGCTACTTCCGAAGGGATAGCAATGCCATCTTCTTTTTTTAACACTTCAATAGTATCGCCATAATCCCAGATAAGCTCCGGGGTGAAATAGGTAAATTCGAATACCCTGACATTGGTGTCAGCCTGCCAATCGTTCAATTGTGAAAGTCCTTTGTATTCCGGGTTAATGGTGAGGGTCTTGGCCAAGGGCATTCCAAAACAGATCACCGATGCGATAAAGGCCACGGTCAAATAGAAAACGGGTTTTATTTTTTTTCTGAAAAGGTTTCGGAAGATAAAAAAGCCAATAGTAACTAAAACGACCGCCAGTAGGATGAACCAAATCCACTTTTCGGCAAGTGCATCCTTCAGAAAGAAATATCCGCCAATTGGAAACACCAAACCAATGCTTGCGATTAATCCAAAATTGAAGTAGACCGGGATCGTTTCCCGTCTGTCTTTTAATTCAGCAAATCGTCTAAATAAATACTCGATATAAAAGGCGGTATTCAAAGCCAACGGAATAAGTACCGGTAACAAGTACCGTGATTTTTTTTCAGGAATGATAGACAATAACACTAGTGACGCCATGGTCCATAAAAAAGTAAAGAGATACGCTTTTTTATTAAATACTCTATTTTTAAGATACGGATACAACAAGCCTATAAACGCAGGAATGGTCCACACTCCGCTTTGTGTAAAGAAACTCCAGTAATAATAGAAGGGACGTACATTATAACCGGTCCAATTTTCGGTTTCCCGCTTCGTGATTGCTGCAACTGCTTCGGGGTCGAAGGTATAGGTATACCAATGCCACCAACCTGAGACGACTACGCTAATCACTAAAAAAAATACTAGCGGCAGGATTCGACTTTTAAAATTATTGTACCTGTATACTATTCCGAAGGAAATCAAAAAAGGTAACCACAACGCATACATGGATACCGGCCCCTTACTCATAAACGAAAACCCAAAGAACAAGGCCGCCAAAAAGGCGCGCTGGTATTTTTTTTCAGACTCGGTAAAGAATAAAAAGAGCTGGTAGATACACACCATCATAAAGCCGTGTGTAAAGATATCCCAGTTGCCATCTCTTCCTGCCGACACCACATAAAAGGAGGTCGCCAGGATCAAGGAAGCCAAAAAGGCATAGGTCTTTTGTTGTGTTAGCCGAAGTGAAAATTTATATGAGGTGACCACCAAGAGTAGTGCTAATAGCGCTGCTGGCAATCGTAAAGCAAACAAGCTTTTAAGTCCGAAGATGGCCGCCGAAACAGCCGTTAACCAGGTAGGTAAAGGCGGCTTTTGGTAGCGTGCTTCTCCGTTTAGCGTAGTAAGCAGCCAATGCCCGTCGTTTAACATTTCACGTGCGGTCGTAAAGTTACGTGCCTCCATGATGTTGACGTACAAGGCATCGAGATTCACAAAGAAGATGGCGATACACGTAAGTATGACCAATACGATATAATTGTTCTTAAGCGCTGGCATCGACCTGTTTTTTCCAAATAAAAATATTGCGTATATAAATAATCAATCCGGCAATATGACCAACAAATAATACCGGGTCTTCCCGAAAAATTGCATAGGTTAAAATTAAGGAAGCCCCAAGTACACTCATACGCCAAAATCCAACCGGAAGCTGTGAGGTCTTGGTTTTTTCTGAATACATCCACTGGTACACAAACCGCAATGTAAAAAGAACTTGCGAGATGATCCCCAACAACATAAGCCATAGCGGAATGGCTTCGTTTTTAAACAATTTTTCCAAGTCGTATTCACCATTGTTGTATCCGTAGACCACAATAATCACCGGAAAAACGACTAAAAACCATCGCAGTAGTTTTGGAGCTTTCCGCCATTCTCCCTGCAGTTGTAAATTTCTTATATAGATAAAATAGGTAAGCGCTTGTCCCAGCATAATGGCGAAATCGTCGCGTAGATACCCATAGACAAACAACAAGAAAGAGGCTAACAAACTCAGTTTCCAAAATAGGGAAGGAGTAACTACCCGTTTGTTTTTTTCTGAAAGTATCCATTGTACAATGAGCCTTCCCGAAAAGAGGATCTGTGCCAAAAAACCGATACTGTAAATAAGCCAGTTGCTCATCCCTTGCTTTTGATCTCGTAGTTGATGTACTTTTTCTTCATCCAAAGGTAGGCAAAGCAATCCATTAGTGGCCCTAGCAAACGATTCCACAGACCAAACTTGGCAGTGCCTGCTATTCGTGGAAAATGTTGCACAGGTACTTGCAACACCTTGCCGTTTTGCAATAAGATCATAGCCGGTAAAAAGCGGTGCAAGCCTTTGAACATTGGAATTCGCTTCGCATTCTCGGTCTTAATCACTTTTAAGGGACATCCGGTATCGTCCATTCCATCATGTGTAAACGCACGGCGAATACCATTGGCGATTTTAGAAGACATGTTTTTCACGAAGGAATCTTTTCGGTTGGAGCGAACACCGGTGACTAATTCGTATTCATCGCTGTGTTCCAATAACAAATTAAAATCTTCGGGAGCCGTTTGGAGATCGGAATCTATATATCCTACCAGCGGACTTTCCACATGGTCGAACCCGGCTTTAATCGCAGCACTAAGACCACGATTTTCTTTGAAATTGATAAAGTAAAAGGCTTTGTTTCTGGTGCAGATCGCTTCGATTAGCTCCTGACTCCTATCTTTTGAACCATCATTCACAAAAAGTACGGCCGTTTTCTTGGTGGCTATTTTGGTATAGGCCAGCAATTCCTTTTCCACACGTTCTAAATTATCCTCCTCATTATAAACCGGTACAATAATGGTAAATTCGTACATATAAGATGTAAATAGGTTTTTGCAAAAGTAATTTTTTTTAAGTTAGGAGTGGAATGGTTTGCCAATGAATCATTTTATGTCCGAGTTTTTTAAACAAGTTATTGCAAATATTGTTTTGCCCCTTTTGAATTTTATTACTTTTACTTCTGAATACAACATACAGAATGAAAATACTCGTCACAGGCGCAGCCGGATTTATAGGATCTCATACGGCCGAACGCTTAGCCGATTTGGGACATGAAGTAGTCGCCATCGATAATTTTTCGGACTACTACGAGGTGTCTTTAAAAAAGTTAAACGCCGAAGCCTTAGCAAAAAAAGGAATTGCTGTTCAAAAGATAGACTTGAGAACGGATGACCTAAGCAGCGTTATTACCGAGGATATTTCACATATCTTTCATTTCGCAGCACAACCTGGCATTTCGATTTCGAGTACGTTTGAAGATTATTTCAGCAATAATTTCTTCGGAACACAGCGCATCCTTGATACCATAGAAACACTTTTATCCAAACCATTCTTTGTCAATATTGCGACCTCTTCAATCTATGGTTTGAATGCGACCTTTACCGAAGATCAAGCGCCCTTGCCCGCTTCTTGGTATGGTGTTACCAAATTGGCGGCAGAGCAGTTGGTGTTGGCGTATTCACGAAGAGCACTCTTACAAAGTTGTTCGTTGCGATTGTATTCGGTGTATGGACCTCGGGAACGGCCGGATAAACTCTATACCCGACTCATAGACTGCGGTTTAAATGACAAGTCATTTCCCTTATATGAAGGTAGTTTGGAACACCTACGCAGTTTTACCTATGTACAAGACATAGTGGACGGCATTGTGAGTGTGATAGGGAAGGAAGCAGTTTGCAATGCAGAGATTTTCAATTTGGGTACCGAAGAAGAGAACACCACCGCCACAGGTATTGCCACGGTGGAAGAAATCCTTCAGAAAAAAATAACAATGGAGCACAAACCGGCTCGCCCCGGAGATCAAGCCCGTACCTGTGCGAATATCGATAAAGCCAGAAAATTATTACATTACAATCCGAAAACATCGTTAAAGGAAGGCTTGGAGGAGCAAGTTAAGTGGTTTCGGCAGAATTTTTAATCCAATAGCTTGTCCGACCTAAACCTAAATTTTTAAACATCACCCAATGCTTATAGCAATCCAATTAGTGGCCTTAATACAAGGATTTTTTTTAATGGGGGTTTTATTCGTGAAACGCGATTCCTATAAAAAACCTACACTCTGGTTGCTCATAGGAAGTATCCTTTCTATTATATTTTTCATCTTAGGTGACGATGACAATAATATGATTGCCAAAGGGGTAGATTGGTTCTTTTTTGATGCTTCGCTGTTTATTACATTCCTATTTCTCTTTGTAAAATATTCCGTTTCGGGAAGAGAAATATTCAACAAACTTGACCTGCTGTATTTTGTTCCAAACATTGCGTATTTTATTAATGAGATCTATGAAGTTACTGCTGCGTTTGAAGAGGTTTTAGCTGTAGAAATTTTTGAATTGATAATAGAATTATCCTTTCTGTATTACTTAGTACACAGCATGGTGCGATTGTTCCAAAGTAAAAAACAGAAGTGGATGCTTATTTTTATGATCCCTCTTGCTTTGCTCATGAGTGCTTCCATGGTAAATGAGGTTTTAGGATGGTTTGGACTCACAGAAATTGAATTGTTCAATGATGCTAATTTCAACACTTTTACTTTATTGACCGTAGCACTGTTATTTTATTTCATTACGATGAAATTAATTCTTGCACCTAAGGAAGTTTTACTTGCTTTAAAGGAAGAGAAGTATAAAAGTTCGGGGCTTAATGAAAAAATGGTAGCAGGCTATAAAAATAAGATTATTTCGTTTATGGAAACGGAGAAAGGATACACCGATCCTAAATTGTCTCTTACTACCATGTCCCAAAATTTAAACATCCCAAAACAATATATTTCAGAGATTCTCAGCATTCACCTAAATACCAATTTTCAGGATTTTGTAAACGGATATCGGGTGGAAGCATTTGAAAATTGTGTGCAAAAAGAACAATATGCCCATTTAACACTTATGGGAATTGCCAACGAAGTAGGTTTTAATTCAAAGTCTAATTTCTACACCACCTATAAGAAAATTAAGGGATTAACACCATACGAATACAAAAAATCCCTGTCTTCAAATAACGAATAAGTCCAATATAGGCATACCGAACTTGTTCAAAATACCAAGCGCATAATATCTCCCGTTCTTGCAGTGCAATAATGCAATAGCTAAAATTTTATAACAAATGAAAACCCTCTTTTATTTATGGATGGTACTTTTAAGTGTAGGTCTTTTAAGCTGTGCCGAGACCAAAAAAGAATCTACTGATACGGGAGGCGAAGAAGTTGCGCAGGTGCTAAATTCTAAGCAAACAATCCCGGAAGCTGTTCTAACTACTTTCCAAACCAAATTTCAAAACGCAACGGAAGTCATTTGGGACCAAGAAAACGAAAATGAATGGGAAGCTGAATTCAAGCTGGAAGGGGTAGCACATGCCGCAAATTTTGATGTAAGCGGCACCTGGCTAGAAACCGAAAAGGTAATTGGAATCGCCGAAGTTCCCGCCGCCGTAATTGCTATATTGAAAAAAGATTTTGCCGATTATGATGTGGATGAAATGGAAATTTCGGAAACTGCATCAGGAATGCTCTATGAGTTTGAACTTGAACGAGGCGAGACCACCATTGATGTTACCATTACTCCCGAAGGAGTCGTCCAAAAAAATGTTGCAGCCAATGACGACCCTGACGATGATGATAACGACGATGACTAAGGCATAGTCCTTTTAGTTAATCCAAATCTTTACGGATCCCGTAATACTACTGGATAATTAGTATGCACGATGTGTATTGTTCCAAATAGAACTATACGCGACGCTCGCTCCCTTTTTTCAGAATGGAACGTTCACAGTCTAATTTAAAAACTCAACTATGATCTTAAAGAAGATCTTTCCCACTAGGTTTTTGCTCCTTTGGTATTTCGTTTTTCTATTTGTCCTATTCTCGACAATTGTTAGAATTATCTTTCTTATTTGGAGCTTCAGCGAGGCGGATACATCCTTTTTTATACTGGGAAATACCTTCTTGATAGGTTTTTTATTTGATATAGGTTCGGTAAGCTTTTTTGCGGTACCCTATGCATTGTATTTAGTATTATTTCCAAGCAAGTGGCATGGTAGTCTAGTAGATAAATGTATTACGTATGTCGCATATACACTGGGGTTACTCATTTTCTTATTTTCTTTTTTTGCTGAAATTACCTTCTGGGAAGAGTTCAGGCGTCGATTTAATTTTATAGCGGTGGATTATTTGATCTACACCTATGAGGTGGTTCAGAATATCAATGAATCCTACCCAATTCCATTTCTCCTTAGCGGGATGCTTATTCTTGCAGCCCTACTTATTTATTTCACCAGGAAAAAACAAGTCTTTTCAAAAACATTTGCTAGCACCTCCTCTTTTAAGGAAAAACTGATTCCTGCCTCAATCATCGTTGCTATTGTTGCGGTTTTTTCAGGACTCGTAACTAACAATGCAGCCGAATTTTCTGAAAATAGATACAATAATGAGCTTGCCAAAACAGGTATCTATTCCTTTTTTGCCGCCTTTAGAAATAACGAACTATCCTATCCCGAATTTTATAATACCATCGAAACCAAACACGCTTTTTCTGAATTGAAAAAAAAATACCAAAAACAGGGAGATCAATTTATAAAAGAGGAAACAACGTCAATCTATAGAAGGGTAAATGCCTTTGATACCCTACCGGAACAAAGACCAAATGTGATCTTTATTTTTATTGAAAGTCTAAGTGCTTCTTATTTAAATTCCTTCGGAAGTAATCTGTCTATTACACCAACATTGGATTCGTTGGCCAATGAAAGCTTGTTTTTTACGAATCTTTTTGCAACCGGAACCCGGACTGTAAGAGGAATGGAAGCTGTAACACTTTCTATACCTCCAACCCCGGGAAGAAGCATTGTAAAACGGAAAAATAATCAAGGGCTGTTTACTATAGGGGATGTTTTCAAAGAGAAAGGATATACGCGCAATTTTTTCTATGGAGGCGATGGTTACTTCGATAATATGAATACGTATTTCGGAGGAAATGGATTTAATATTATTGATCGTGGAAGAGGATTTTTATTAGACAAAAATATCACAACAACAAGAACCAACATTGAAGATGATGAGGTCACCTTTGAAAACGCTTGGGGTGTTGCAGATATAGATATTTACAATAAGGTGATCAAGGAGGCGGACAAAGCTTCTGAATTAGATATGCCTTTTTTCAATTTTGTGATGACCACTTCCAATCACAGGCCTTACACGTATCCTGAAGGTAAAATTGACATTCCATCTGGCAGTGGGAGAGAAGGTGCTATTAAATATACCGATTATGCCATAGGAGAGTTCTTGAAAATTGCCAAAACGAAGCCTTGGTATAAGAATACGGTTTTTGTGATTATGTCAGACCATTGTGCATCGAGTGCCGGGCGACAGGAGTTGGATGTAGCAAATTATCTAATTCCTGGTATGATCTTTAATCTTCCGGAAAGTGTTTCAGCTAAGATTTCAACATTGGCTTCGCAAATTGACGTATTTCCCACCCTATTTGCCCAATTACATTGGAAGTACAATTCAAACTTATTTGGCAGTGATATCCTCACAACTTCTCATTCTGAAGCACGTGCCTTTATTGGCAACTATCGTAAACTAGGGTTGCTAAAAGGAAATAAGCTTATGGTATTGGGTGATATGAAAAAATCAAATTTTTATTCATGGGACAGGGAATCCAATGAACTTAAATCAGTTCCAATTGATACGACCTTTTTTACCGAAACAATCTCTTATTACCAGGTATCGGACTATTTATACAACAATGAAGGTTTGAAATTAAAATCGTTGAAAAATGATTACTAAGATTCATTTTATAGTGAACCCTATTGCAGGTTCGGGGCATAATAAACTTGATGAAGAGTTTTTGTCAGAATTCTTTGGCAATGGCTTCTATGAAATTCAGGTAAAGAAATCACAATACCCAAAACATGCGCATGAGCTAACAAAAAGATCTATTGATGAAGGCGCAGATATTATTGTGGCTTGTGGCGGTGATGGTACTATCAATGAAGTGGCTTCCTGCTTACTGAACACACAAATATTACTAGGGATTATTCCCATGGGTTCCGGAAATGGTTTAGCGTCCAATTTGAAAATTCCAAAGCATATAAAAAAGGCGCTTCAAATTATTAAGTCGTATAAAAGCATAGATATCGATGTTGGGACGATCAATAACGAAATATTCTTCAGCAATATGGGTATTGGTTTTGACGCCCATGTTATTTCAGATTTTGAAAAATCTACGAAAAGAAAACTGTGGAGTTATATCACTTCAGTGTTACGAACTCTTAAGAAATATAATTATTCAAACACAGTCAAACTTTCCTATGACAATACCACCGAGACGATATCCCCTTTTCTATTATTCGTTTCCAATTCTAATGAGTTGGGATACCATATGAGCTTGACTCCGCAAGCATCACTACAGGATGGGGTCTTGGATATGCTCATCGTACCAAAACTATCCTTCTTTTATATGGTGCTCTTCGGAATGCTATTCCTTATAAAGAAACATTATTGGTTGAAGAAAGTGCGCTTTGTTAAAACGAGTTCCCTTCATATTTGCAATACCTCCCAACAAAAAATGGTAGCTCAGAAGGACGGTGAGCTACTCGAATCAATTGATAACAACATAGCAATAACAGTATTGCCCAGAAAATTAAAAGTATGTATTCCGTAAACCAATTAATTATGAATAAATTGATGTGTATCTTCCTGTTTTTTTGTATCAACTATGCCTATGCACAAGTTGATTCACCTAAAGAGATTCGAAGGGAAAAGGCATATCAAAAAACCGGAGATATTCTCCAACTTGCATTACCTGTTGGTGCCGGCTTAACGACCTTATTTGTTAAGGATGAAGAAGGTTTTTGGCAGTTAATGAAATCTTATGGTACCACAATAGCTATTACCTACGGAGTAAAATACTTAATCAATAAGCCGCGTCCAGAAGGAGCATCGGATGGTTTGGCATTTCCTTCCGGGCATACAGCCTCCGCTTTCTCAGGAGCTTCGTTTATTCAAAGGCGCTATGGTTGGACCTATGGAGCTCCTGCCTATGCGTTAGCCGGATTTGTTGCCTATAGCAGGATCGAAGGTTATAACGACCGCCACGATGGTTGGGATGTCTTAGCAGGTGCCATCGTGGGAATTGGAAGTACATACATCTTTACCACGCCTTATCAAAGAGATCATTACGAGCTTACTTTTTCAAGCGATAATGATGTATATTTATTGGGAATCAAATACAAATTTTGAATTATGGATACTTCGAATCTTTCCAGAAATAAAGGCCGAAAAAGTATTCTCCTTTTTTTAGTATTGCTTCTTAATTGTAATTTTCTTCTCGGGCAAAATGCCGATTCGATCGTCGATTCGTACCAGTATGTACGGATTAATGAAACAACAAGCTATGGATATACAAAACCTAAACTATTTGATGTAATTACATATTTACCACAAGATTTAGCAGATTTCGGCAGCTTTTTGGTGAAAAAGGAAAATGTTCTTTGGAGTAGTTTGGCCGTTGGGAGTACGGTAGCACTTATCCCCGTTGATCAAAAGTTATTGGACAATTCTATCGAATTGGGTGAACCATTAGGATTGTCTGAAGATGTGCGATATATAAGGGTGTTGGGAGTCGAATTAATCCCTCAAGACATCAACGGAGCAATCTACTACATTGGTTACGGAATGACTCCAATTCTCATAAGTGCCGGATTTTATGCCAGCGGACTCATTTACAACGATTACAGGGCGTTAAATACCGCCAACGAGCTCATTGAAGTCCTGATTTCAGCTGGAGTCACTACACAGGTGATTAAACGAATCACAGGCCGGCAGAGTCCAAGTGCAGCCATTGAAAGCGGGAATCCGGGAGGGCATTGGACGCCTTTTCCCAGTTTCAAATCGTATTATGAGGATACTCCAAATTACGATGCGATGCCATCCGGACATGTGGCTACTTTTATGGCGACCGTGACGGTTTTAGCAATTAATTATCCCGAAGTAAAATGGATAAAACCAGTGGGTTATTCGTTAATGGGATTATTGGCTTTCGAAATGATGAGTTCGCGGGTCCATTGGGCATCCGACTATCCCTTAGCCATTTTAATAGGCTATGCCATTGGTAAGAATGCTGCCAACAGAAGAATTCATAAAAAGATTGAAACCGAATTATCTACTCGAAAAACGGTTTTTGAAACTAATTATTCCTTCTCAAAATTCAACGGAATTAGTGTCGTAGGGGTGACAATTACCTTTTAACCTAAAGTCAAATAAATAATAAGTATGGCAAACATGAAAAAAGTGGCAGAGGTGAACCTTATTTTCTGGATCATGAAAATCTGTGCCACCACCTTAGGGGAAACAGCCGGTGATATGCTGTCGATGACCTTTAATATAGGTTATGGGCTTAGCTCAATCATTTTGATAAGCTTTTTTGTCGTTTCATTAATTGCCCAACTAATGTCAAAAAAATACAATCCTGCCTTGTATTGGCTTGTCATTTTAACAACAAGTACGGCCGGAACTACCATGTCTGATTATATGGATAGAACTCTCGGGCTAGGATATGCAATGGGGTCTACGATATTAGTTTTTATGTTGGTTTCGATGTTGTTGATTTGGCATAAAAGTGAAAAATCCTTGTCTGTTACAGATATAAAAACGTTTCGGCCCGAAATGTTCTATTGGGTTACCATTTTAATATCCAATACATTGGGTACTGCACTAGGAGATTATTTAGCCGATGATAGCGGACTTGGATTTGGAGGTGGTGCTTTGCTTATAGGATCGCTTATTCTATTGGTGGTGTTGGCTAAGTTTTTTACTAAAATCTCCACGGTTATTCTTTTCTGGGTCGCCTTTGTCCTTACTCGCCCTTTTGGTGCAACCTTTGGAGATTTGCTCACAAAGTCTACCGATAAAGGAGGTTTCGATCTAGGTACAATAGGTTCTTCAGGTGTGCTCTTTGGAATTTTAGTAGTGCTACTCCTCTTTGTTGTATTTGAAGAAAAAAAGCGAACTTTAAAGGAAAGTTAATACCTTTTCAAGAATACTATATGTACGAAATATGAAATCATTTATAAGCAGTATTTCAGGCAAAGAATTTCCCGAAGCTGAAAAAACACATGCCAAAACAATTCGTAAGACCATTTTTGAATTAATTAAAAAGGATCATAGTAGTTTTACAAGAAACAGTCTTATCTCTGTTTCTGAATTAAATCACTATCGACAAAAATATATTGCAGAATATTTAATGCGAGAAGTGGGTGAATTATCCGTATTAGAGAAAGATGTTTTAAAAACAATTCAAAATCAAGAAACACTTTCAGCTAAAATCAGCGACGAAGAAGACGCACGTGGTTTTACGTTTGGGCAACGTTTGGCAGACAAGATTGCAGCCTTTGGAGGCAGTTGGAATTTCATTATAATTTTTGGTTGTTTCATTTTTGTCTGGATGATCATAAATATCATTTTTTTGGCTTCCAAAGCCTTTGATCCTTATCCTTTTATCCTTCTCAATTTAATTCTCTCTTGTTTGGCGGCACTTCAGGCCCCGGTTATAATGATGAGTCAAAACCGACAGGAAGAAAAGGACAGAGAGCGGTCGAAACAAGATTATATGATTAATTTGAAATCGGAGTTGGAGATTAGAATGCTTCATGAAAAAATTGACCACCTGATTATCCATCAACAAGAAGAGTTACTCAATATTCAGCAAATACAAATTGAAATGATGGGAGATATTATGAAGCAACTAAAAGGAAATTAATTTCTTAATGCATTCTTTTTTGAAAGCACTTTTTCAGCCGCTTCAAAAGGAGTCGTCGTGTTTTTATCCAAGGCCTTTAGCTGTTTTTCCAGTTCTTTTTTTACTTCCGGATTCCTGAAAAATTCACTATTTAAACGATTTTCAATCGTTTGGAGCAACCAAAACTTATTTTGTTGTTTCCGCTTTTCAGAAAAATAGCCATTGGATTTCGTTTCAGAAAAATAAAGGGAAATCAATTCCCAAATTTCTTCGATGCCCTCATTTTTAATGGCACTACAGCTCAGGGTCTTTGGGATCCAATTGCTCTCTTTGGGAGGATATAAATGCAAAGCCCTATTAAATTCGGTTTTTGCCAGCTTCGCCGCTTTTATATTGTCTCCATCTGCCTTATTGATCACAATAGCGTCGGCCATTTCCATAATACCGCGTTTTATTCCCTGTAGTTCATCGCCTGCACCCGCCAATTTCAGCAACAAAAAGAAATCGGTCATGGAATGCACCGCTGTTTCACTTTGCCCAACACCTACCGTTTCTATGATGATGGTATCGAACCCGGCGGCTTCGCACAAAATAATGGCCTCCCTCGTTTTTCGAGCGACACCACCTAACGAATCACCACTGGCCGAAGGACGGATAAAGGCATTGGGTGCCTTTACCAAGTCTTCCATTCGGGTTTTGTCGCCAAGAATGCTGCCTTTACTGATAGAACTACTGGGGTCAACGGTTAAAACCGCCACCTTCCGATTTTGCTGAATGAGCAGCTTCCCGAATTGTTCAATAAAGGTACTCTTCCCTACGCCTGGAACACCTGTGATTCCAATCCGTACCGAATTGTTGGCATAAGGCAAACAGCCTTCAATTACCTCCTTTGCCAATAACTGGTGTTTGGCAGCGGTACTCTCCACTAGGGTAATAGCTCGGCTGAGTGCTGTTTTATCTCCGTTTAGAATACCTGCAACCAATTGTGCAGGCGAAGGTGTTTTTTTACGTTCGGCTTGTATTTTTTTGGTAGCGGTTTCGCTTACCGCCTTTTGAGGTGGTACTCCTTCTTTTTCAGATAGGGCGCTGCTATGTTTTGCTTTTCGTGTCACTTCCGAAATTTATAACAATTTTATGAATATCATCTTTTATACCCCATAATTAGATGGTATATTAGACTTATTAATCATTATATACATATTATGAAGACGTTATACGAAGCCAGCTCAACAACAGTAGGTGGTAGGGCAGGGCATGCCACTACCGAAGATAAAAAACTAAATCTCAAGTTATCAGTGCCAAAATCCATGGGCGGTGATGGCGGTGATGGTGTAAACCCGGAACAGTTGTTTGGCTGTGCCTATTCGGCCTGTTTTGGCGGGGCTATTGCGGTAATCGCCGAAAAGAAACGCATTGATATAGGTACGGATTACAGTGTTACAGCCACCATTGGGTTTTGTGAAGATGAAGATGGCGCATTTTTGGAAGCTACCTTAGATTGCTATATTCCTAATGTCGATCTAAAGACAGGAGAAGCTATTATTAAGGCGGCGCATAAGATCTGCCCCTTTTCAAAAGCAACTCAGGATAATATTACAGTAAATTTAAATTTGTTATTGGACGAATAATTTCAACAACAATATAGATTAGAAAGCCCTAGTTATAGGGCTTTTTATTTTAAATGTTTTTCAACTTCGGTGATGTACTGATCGATCTTTTGTCGCTGGCGTTCTAAAATCGTCAAAACCGAATCGGGCAATTCTTTTCGCTCCAGCAGCTCATCATAGCGTTTTATATTGTTGCGATCTCTGGAGAGACATTGTTTGATGGCCGTTGCCAAATCTACATTTTGTGGAATACTCTTGGAATGATCCAAAATATTCTTTTCCACATCTTCCTTAAGTGGTTCGATATCTCTGGAATGTAATTCGTTGGAGATGTCGTGACTCATTCGATTGCGTTCTACCGACATATAATTCAAGAAGCGCTTCAATTCAGTTTTTTGTGCTTCCATGGCCGCATTGTAGTACAATTTTTCAGCTTCAAAGCTGGCAACCAACAATCGGTTTAGTTTTTCGAAATCGGGGTACTTTTTCATGGGTCACTTAAAATTGGATCAAAATTAATAGAATTCCATGTAATTTAATTTTTCTTTAATAGAAATTTATAAAATTTTCATTCACTTTTGAAACACCTATTTGTTTTTATCGTCTTTAGCACGAACAGCAACCAAAAAACCATCGAAATTGTCCGATTCTTTACTTGTTGAACAATGCAAACAAAGCAACCGCAAGGCACAGATGGCGCTTTATAAGCGTTATTGTGAGGGGATGTTTATAGTGGCTCGCAGGTATTTAAGGGACACCGCAGCGGCAGAAGATGCCATGCAGGAAGCGTTTGTAAAAGCGTTTCAGAAATTAGACCAGTTCAAAGGCGACGTCACCTTTGGAGCCTGGTTGAAAAGGATAGTGATCAATACCTGTTTGGATGCCATCAAAGCTAGGAAAATGGAATTGTACTCCATAAATGAAGAGGTGATGAGTCTTCCGGATGTTGATAACGATTGGCAGGTTTCGGATGAAATTACCTATGCCGAGGTTATTAGTGCGATTAAAAAACTTCCGCATAATTATAGGACCGTGGTGCAATTGTACTTATTAGAAGGCTATGACCATCAAGAAATTTCTGAAATTTTGGATATTTCTGAAAATGCCTCAAGGACCAATCTGCACCGTGGAAAATTACAATTAAAAGAACATTTAAAACATTTGCAATATGGCACAGGATATTAGAAAGTTGATGCAGGAACAACCGGAGCAGGCTTCCGGGCTAGCGAAAGGACACGAAGCTCGTTTTGAAGCGAGACTGGATAATGAGTTTTCACCCAAGCAGAAAAACAGTTCCTTCTTTTGGTTAAAAGTAGCGGCCGTTGTGATTGTGTTCTTGAGTATTGGGTATTTTGGGTTTCAAAAGTTGTCACCCGATTCGTCCAATACCATAGCCGAGACCCCTTCAGAAATTAAAGAAGCTGAAAATGAGAATGTCGCACAAATTACGATAGGTGATATTTCACCCGATTTAAAGAAGGTGGAAGATTTTTATCTCACCGGAATTAATGTACAACTGGCCTCACTCGATCAAAGTGATGAAAATAAAGAGCTTATCACCGGTTATTTGCTTCGCTTAGGTGAACTGGATACCGAATATGCAGCACTTAATTTAGAGTTAAACGAAGTGGGTCCTACCGAAGCAACCATCACCGCTTTAATAGATAATTTGAAATTACGTTTGGAATTGCTGTTCAAACTTAAAAACAAATTAAAAGAACTTAAAAATCAAAACAATGAACAAGTCAATAGTATCGAAGCATAGCCTAGTAATACTTATAGTGCTATTCGCTTCCTCGTATGTATTTTCGCAAACGAAACACGTAGAGAGCTTTAATGTGACAAATGATGTTTTGGTATCGGTGAATACCTCCTTTACGAACGTTATTTTTGAAACATGGAATAAAGACAAGGTGGAAGTTGAAGCCTATGTCGATGGTGAAAAACTTTCGGAACAAGAAAAGAAAGACATCTTTAAGGATTGGAAATTTGAAATTCTGGGAAATAGTAAGAAAATTGTAATTACTTCGAATGTGGGTAATCATTGGAAAAATTACAACACTTCCTATAATTATGACTTTGTGATGCCAAAAGAAGCCTTAAAGGCTTTAGAAGGAATTCACGAAATGCCGGTCTTAAAAAACTTACACGATCTTAAATTTAATATTGAGATCCCGGAGGTCCCCGAATTGGAAAAATTGCCAAAGTGGCCGTTTGGAGAGAAGCAACCTACCGTTATCTCGGGTGACGGCAACTATAACTATAATTTTAATTCCAATAATTCAATTCATTTCGACTCCAATAAGTACAAAAAGAACAAGCAAGCCTATGTAGATGAACTGAACAAAAAGTACAACTCGAAAGCAACGGTTGCTCAAGTGGACAATTGGTTGGAGGAAGTAGAAGCCTGGTCCGAGAATATTGAAGAGGTAATGGGTAAATGGGGTGAAAAGTTTGGAAAAGAATTTGAGTTAAAATTTGGACCTGAATTTGAAGTTAAGATGGAAAAGTGGGGTGAAGAATTTGGCAAGAGCATGGAAAAGTGGGGCGAGGAATTTGGCGAGAGCATGGAGAAATGGAGCGAAGAATTTGAAAAGGATGCTGAAAAATGGGGAGAAGAATTCGGTAAAAATTTTGATGTGTACTATAATGATAATGAATCCCATGCCAAAGGGAAGGTCAACCGAACCATTATTGTAAGAATGCCAAAGGGAACCAAGACCGAGGTCAATGTGCGACATGGCGAATTAAAAATGGCCGATGCCTACAACCTAAAAGCTAATCTCAATTATACTACAATGACAGCTAATAGCATTGATGGGGGTAAAACCCTCATCAATGCCTCTTATGCTCCTGTAATTGTCAATAATTGGCAGGACGGAACCTTGGCGATCAAGTATGTAGATGAATGCAAAATAAATACGGTAAAGAACATCCAATTAAATGCAAATTCCAGTGACGTGGTGATTAATACAATTCTTAAAAATGCGATGCTTTCCGGTTCGTTTGGAAACTTGTTTATTAATGATATTTCGACTGATTTTGGGAATATCGATATTGTTTTGGAAAATACCGATGCCAAGCTCAAATTGCCTGTCACGGCCTATACATTTACCTACAATGGAAAAAAGTCTACCTTGCTGTATCCCAAATCATTACAACTCAACACATCAAAAGAAAATGGGCTTGTTAAGGTGAAAGGATTTAACAAGTCAAACAATTCGGGAAAAACGGTTACCATCAATGCTACGTATAGCAACGTAAAAATGCAATAAAAAAGATCATTTCGAATAGTCTGAGACTGTCCAAAATGATCTTACTTCAACTAAATACAAAGCGGTTCTACGCGTCGTTATTCAATTTCTTTGTAAAATAGAATCCTAAGAAAAGTCCAATTCCCGCCATTAGAAAGATGGTCCCGGGATAGGCCACATCCTCGTCTACACCTAGATTGTAATGCAGCATGGCTGCAATAAAAATTCCAATTCCAATTCCCATTAGTAATAATGCTAAATTGATGATGATCACTTTCCACATGGGCGTGACCTTCCTGTCCTTACTGTAAAAGATAGAAGCATCTGCTCCCTTTTCAATTAAGGCAAGCCGTTCTTTATGTCTGGATGATATAAACAAATAAAAGATTCCGAATAACACTCCGAAGATGATAGGCATTATAACAATTTCTGATCCCATAATTTTGATTTTTAGATTGATTTTACTGTTCGTTTTCTTCTAGGACGTAGCTTTTAAATAATTGGTTACAAGTCTTCCATATTTTTTTTCAGAGGCTATTCTGTAACCAATTGGAATCGTAATGCGTCTTACCTTATAATGAACCGGAACACTGACCAATATTACATCGACAAAACGATGCAAGGTGATACACAGGCCTTTGGGGTACTGGTGGAACGGTATCAGGATTTTATCTTTACCGTAGTGTTGCGGATGTTGAAGATTCGGGAAGAAGCCGAAGAAGTAGCGCAGGATGCCTTTATTAAGGCGTTCGAATCGCTTTCGAGTTTTAGGGGTGAATCGAAGTTTTCGAGCTGGTTGTACAGCATTGCCTACCGAAAGGCATTGGACCGTCTTCGGAAAAATAAAAAATATGTGGCTACCGAGTTAATAGAAGAAATTACCGAAGGAAACCTTGAATCAATTGAAAATGCATTAGGCTATTTGGAGGATCAGGAACGAAAACAGATTATTCAAGAATGCATAACCCAATTACCCAAAGCGGAGGCAGCGATCATCACCTTCTATTATTTTGAAGACCAATCTGTAAAGGAAGTCGCTGCAATCACGGGGCTTTCAGAAGATAATATTAAAATAAAATTATACCGAAGCAGAAAAAAATTGTTTACTTTACTAAAACATTTTGTGCTGCCGGAAATATCAAATAACAATGGACAAGCCATATAAAAATGAGGAATTATTTACTAAAAAATTAGTAAAGGAAGCAGGACTTTCGAAACCTTCCGTTGATTTTACCATGCGAGTAATGACCGAAGTGACTAGGAGGAAGGTAACCCAAAGTGTTTATCAACCCTTAATTTCAAATCGAACATGGGGAGTGCTTGCAGTAGTACTAACAATCTTGTTAGTGGTTATTATAGCGTTCCCATTAGGCGACGATGCTATTTTTGGCGCCTTGCATTTGGACACCTATTTAAACTTTTCAATGCGTCCATTAAAACTGTCAAAAACCGTGGTATATGCCATCGGATTTACAGCCTTATTCCTGGTGCAAATTCCTTTTTTAAAACACTATTTGGGAAAGCAATATCGCTAAGCTATTTTCTTCGCATAAAAATAGCCACGATGGCCGAGATGAGTACACCACTAATAAGAGCTCCAAAGGCAGCCTGCATGATATAATTATTGATATTGAAATACGCATTTGCCTTTTTAATGGTCATAAGATTATTGGTCACCGAATAGTCTATAACGTTTTTAAAATACTCAGGGGTTATATAATTGTGCGTAACATACTGACCCAACGGAGAGAGCATCGCCACAAATACACTCATGATCACACCGCTAAAAAAAGCCTGCTTCCAAGTTATTTTTTTGGCATAAAAACGTCTGCGTTTCTCCCGAATGGCCAATACATACATAAAAACTACAAAGGGCAGAAATAACATAGTTAGCCAGTAATGATCTGCTATATCCTCATCGTGCCAACCCAAAGTTTTTTCAAGCAACATCCAGGCCAGTGCCATTACGGTAAAGATAAAGGCCCATTTCAGTTCAATCTTTATATGTTTCATTTGTTAGTAGTTGAATGACTATTTCGAAGATACTAAAAATAAAAAACCTCGAAACTAGTGAGCTCCGAGGTTTTATAAATCATTACTTATTCGCTATTCGTCTACCAGGACCCATTCTCCCTTATCCAATAACGGAATGGCCTGCTTGAATTTCATGGTCTTATTTTCACCACTCATCACATGTTTGATAGTCACCTTGTCGTTTCGACCAATTTTGGGTCGGTCGCGGACAATAGTTTCGGTGACTTGTTGACGTTGCGTATTCCCTGCAGCACGCGATTGCGCCGCACGTTCGTCCATGTTTGGAATCTCGTCTTTTTGTTCGTTTAGCTTTTCTTTCGATTTTACCTCACGGGCCTCCTGAATCTGTTGCTGATTTTCCTGTGGTAATTCACCTTTGAACAAGAAAGAAATAACTTCTTTATTCACCTTTTCGATCATGGATTTAAACAATTCGAACGCTTCAAATTTGTAGATGAGTAAGGGATCTTTTTGTTCGTGCACCGCTAACTGAACCGACTGTTTCAACTCGTCCATCTTGCGCAAATGGGTCTTCCAGGAATCATCGATGATGGCCAAGGTAATGTTCTTTTCGAAATCATTTACCAATTGCTTTCCTTCTGTATTGTAGGCCTTTTCTAGATCGGTAGCTACATTTAAGGTTTTTATTCCGTCTGTGAACGGTACTAAAATACGTTTGTATTTGTCTTTTTGTGTTTCGTATACATTTTTGATCACCGGGAAGGCAGCTTCGGCACTTCGGGTCATCTTTTCTTGATAGTGTTTGTACGCAGCTTTATAGGCCTTACCGGCAATTTGCTTTACATCCATCTTTTCGAATTCTGCTTCGGAAATAGGAGAACTCATAGAGAAATAGCGGATCAATTCGAATTCGAAATTCTTATAATCCTGTGCCAGCTTGTTGGTTTCGGCAATTAATTCCGAAGTATCATAGATCATATTGGCAATATCAACGCGAAGACGCTCTCCGAATAGCGCGTGATAGCGACGTTTGTATACCACTTCACGTTGTGCGTTCATTACGTCATCGTATTCAAGCAATCGCTTACGAATACCAAAGTTGTTTTCTTCTACTTTCTTCTGTGCGCGTTCAATGGATTTTGAAATCATAGAATGCTGAATCACTTCACCTTCTTTCAAGCCCAAACGGTCCATCATTTTGGCAATACGCTCACTTCCGAAGAGACGCATTAGATTATCCTCTAATGAAACGTAGAACTGCGAACTCCCGGGATCCCCTTGTCGTCCACTACGACCCCGTAACTGACGGTCCACCCGACGCGAATCGTGACGCTCTGTACCTACAATGGCCAGTCCTCCCGCTTTTTTTACTGCGTCGCTAAGCTTGATATCGGTTCCACGACCTGCCATATTGGTAGCAATGGTGACCATGCCGCTTTTACCGGCTTCGGCTACAATGTCTGCTTCTTTCTTATGCAGTTTTGCGTTCAAAACGTTGTGCTGAATATTTCTAATGCTCAACATCCGACTCAGTAATTCTGAAATTTCTACCGAAGTCGTACCAATAAGAATAGGTCGTCCTGCATTTGAAAGTTCGGTCACTTCATCGATGACTGCATTGTATTTTTCACGCTTAGTCTTATAAATTTTATCTTCGCGATCGTCACGTGCAATCGGTCTATTGGTGGGAATTTCAACCACATCCAATTTGTAGATCTCCCAGAGTTCCCCGGCTTCGGTAACAGCCGTACCGGTCATCCCTGAAAGTTTGCGGTACATACGGAAGTAGTTCTGAAGCGTTATCGTTGCAAAGGTTTGGGTCGCGGCTTCAATCTTTACGTTTTCCTTGGCTTCGATCGCTTGGTGTAAACCATCGCTATAACGACGCCCGTCCATGATACGTCCGGTAGATTCGTCCACGATCATTACCTTGTTTTCCATCACCACATATTGGGTGTCTTTTTCAAATAAGGTATAGGCCTTTAGTAATTGGTTCAAGGTGTGAATGCGTTCACTCTTTATTCCGAATTCACGGAAGAGTTCTTCTTTCTTTTCGGCAGCTTCGGCAGGAGATAGATCTTCGGAGTCGATCATAGCGATCTCGGTGCCAATTTCGGGCATGACAAAAAATTCAGGGTCGTCTTTTCCCGAAATAAATTCAATTCCCTTATCGGTAAGTTCTATTTGGTTGTTCTTCTCTTCAATCACAAAATACAGTTCGGTATCTACCTTCGGCATTTCCCGATTGTTGTCCTGCATATAGAAGTTCTCGGTCTTTTGAAGAATTTGTTTTACACCTTCTTCCGATAAGAATTTGATCAAAGCCTTATTCTTTGGTAATCCTCGATACACCCGAAACAATTGGAGGCCTCCCTCTTTGGTATCGCCTTCTTTGATTAAACGCTTGGCTTCGGCTAAGACTCCGGTTAGGTATTTTCGCTGTACTTCGACTATACTTTCGATCTTTGGCTTCAGTTCGTTGAACTCATGACGATCTCCTTGAGGAACCGGTCCTGAAATAATCAAGGGGGTACGTGCATCATCGATTAAAACACTATCCACCTCATCCACAATTGCGTAATGGTGTGGGCGTTGCACCAGATCCAGTGGGGCATGGGCCATATTATCACGCAGGTAATCGAAACCAAACTCGTTGTTTGTTCCGTAGGTTACATCGGCGTTATAGGCCTTTCTTCGCTCTTCCGAATTGGGTCGGTGATGATCTATACAATCTACACTAAGTCCGTGAAACTCAAAGATAGGTGCCATCCAGGCACTATCACGTTTGGCCAGATAGTCGTTCACCGTAACCAAGTGGACACCGTTTCCGGCTAGGGCATTCAAATAAACAGGCAGGGTAGCCACCAATGTTTTTCCTTCTCCGGTATGCATTTCGGCTACTTTCCCCTGATGTAATGCCACACCACCAATGAGCTGTACATCGTAATGTACCATATCCCAGGTGACTTCTTTTCCGGCAGCGTCCCAAGAATTCTTCCAAATGGCCTTTTCACCGTCCAAAGCGACATAATCCTTCAAACCTGATAATTCACGATCAAATGGGGTTGCAGTAACCGTTAGGGTTTCATTATCCTTAAAACGCTTTGCGGTTTCTTTTACTACGGCAAAGGCTTCGGGTAAAATTTCGTCAAGGGTTTGCTTTTCGACTTCGTAGCGATCGTTCTTCAGGCTATCAATCTGGTTGTAGATCTCTTCTTTCTTGTCGATATCCTCCATGCCATCCGCTTCAATAGAGAGCTGATCGATCTGTGTTTGAATCTCCTTCTGGTCTTCCTTTATTTTATTTCGGAATGCATCCGACTTCGCCCTTAATTCATCTAGCGTAAGCTTTTCAAAGGCCGCTTCGTATTTTTTTATTTCGATTACAAAGGGTTGAATATCGCCTATGTCTTTTTTGGATTTATCTCCTACAAAAACTTTTAATACATTATCTAATAATCCCATGATCTATTGTTGTAAATATTGCTCAGAACACAAAGGTAGCACGCTTGTAATTTCTTCCACAAAAGAACTGTAAAAAAAACAGATTGCCAAGAGGTTCTTGTGTTTTATAATGTTGTTTTTTAAGCAAAAAAAAAGCCTCAAAACGAGACTTTTATATTGTTACTTATTGTTGTTTAATATTCATCTTCATTCCACAGATAATCTTCATCTGTTGGATAGTCGGGCCAAATTTCTTCAATAGAATCGTATGAATCGCCTTCATCTTCAATTGCTTGTAGGTTTTCTACCACCTCCAAAGGAGCTCCGGTTCTAATTGCGTAATCAATTAGCTCGTCTTTTGTTGCCGGCCAAGGTGCATCACTTAAATAAGATGCTAATTCTAATGTCCAGTACATAACACTTAGGGTTTTAATTTTGTGCAAAAATAATTTTTTAGATTAAAAAGTCAAGGAAAATCGTAATTATTTCTGCAGTATTTTCAAGAACGTGTATAAAACACTGAATAACAATGTTTTAAAAATATTTTTTCTGAAGGGCTTACAGTTTTTCTGGAATCCACTTAATCTCTTCAGCCTGCAGGTCATAAGTCAATTTTCGTGCCAGTACAAAAAGAAAGTCCGAAAGCCGGTTAAGGTACATTAAAACACGATCGTCCACGGGCTCCTGCTCGTGCAATAGTGTGGCCAAACGCTCTGCGCGGCGGCATACACAGCGTGCGATGTGACAATATGACACGGTGGTGTGTCCCCCCGGCAATACAAAGTTTGTCATTGGGGGAAGTAATTCGTTCATTTGGTCTATTTCGTTTTCCAGACGTGTGATATTCGCCTCCGAAATTTTTGGAATGTTCAATCGTTCCTTTCCACTCTTTAAGGTCGCCTTCCGCGGATCTGTAGCTAAGATGGCGCCCAAGGTGAACAGTCGATCCTGAATGTGCATGATCAACTTTTTATAGTATTCGGCTATCTGTTGATCCCTAATCAAACCTAAATAGGAATTTAATTCATCCACCGTGCCGTAACTTTCTATGCGAATGTGATGTTTGGGAACCCGTGTTCCACCAAATAGGGCGGTGGTGCCTTTATCTCCGGTTTTAGTATAGATCTTCATCTTTTGTATTTTTCTTTTCGTGATAGCGATTCCTAAAGCTTCTGTTTCGACGTTTTCTAAGGGTATTCGAATTGTACCTATTCCAAAAGACAAGTACCACCAATACAAGAAGTAATAAGATGACGACAAGATAGGGGTTTGATAGGTCTAAGAAATCCATATTCAAAGATAGGTGATATAGGGGAAATCCCAAATCAAATTATCGAAATTGAACTCCGTCGAAAGCGACTATTTTCGGACGTCCGACTCAACCATTCCGTCCCTAAGGCGAATAACGCGGTGTGCATGCTGTGCCACTTCTTCTTCGTGGGTCACAACAATAACGGTATTTCCGTTTCTGTGAATTTCATCAAAAAGATTCATGATCTCCAAAGAAGTCTTGGAGTCCAGATTTCCGGTTGGCTCATCTGCCAAAATAATGGAAGGCTTATTCACCAAAGCTCTCCCAACGGCAACACGTTGGCGCTGCCCACCCGACAGTTGATTGGGTTTGTGATCCATACGATCTGCCAAGCCTACATCCTGTAAGACTTCGGTGGCGCGTTTGATGCGATCACTTTTAGAATACCCTGCATAGATCATAGGAAGTGCCACATTTTCCAATGCTGTAGTACGAGGTAAGAGGTTAAACGTTTGAAATACAAACCCAATCTCCTTATTCCTAATTTCGGCGAGTTCATCGTCGCTCATATCACTTACATCCTGCTCGTTCAATTCATACGTTCCCGAGGTTGCCGTATCTAGACATCCCAAAAGATTCATAAGGGTAGATTTCCCCGATCCCGAAGGCCCCATCAACGCAACGTATTCACCACGTTCAATATCCAGATCAATACCTTTTAACACTTTTACTACTTCTTGTCCTAGTGGAAAATCTCGGGTAATGTCTCTAATTTTTATAACTAAGCTCATAGACAGAATGGTGCGTTATTTATTTGCTGCAAGATACTATTTTTACCATAAGACGCATAGGGGGGTGGGATGTTACAAACGAATGATAAAATGTTCTTTTTGTTGTTCGGGTCTGAAAAAAACCATTCCCCATTGAAAGGTATCAATACTTACGCTCACTTTTGGGTGTTTCTGAATGACTTCCCATGCTTCGGTCATTTGTGGACTCCAATAAATATCATCGAAAATAAGAACTGCATTGGTGGTGGTGTTTTTCAGTAACAATTCAAAATAGTGAAGCGTAGCTTCCTTATTGTGGTTGCCATCCACAAAGACCAGATTGTATTTTTCGGATGGCCTTTCAGCAAAAAACGTTTCGAAGGGTTTGGCATATAGCTGAATTTCAATAAGCTGGAAAGAATTGAAGGCTTCTTGTGCCACCTTGGCGGTATTGGAACAACCTTCTATAGTTGTTACAACTGCCGAAGGATTTCCCAATGCGATGGCCGTGGTGGCGATGCCTAGAGAAGTACCCAATTCCAACACTTTTTCAGGCTTGAGATATTGCGTCAATCGAAAGAGCAAACGTTGGCGTTTTGGAGAAATACCCGCATGTTTCGCTATGGCGGCTACCTTTCTTTTATTGGATCTAAAGACACGGGAGCCCTGTCCGAAGTCGATGACTTCAATTTCTTCTGCCGACATTAATAATTTTTTTCTGAAATCCTTTAAAAGCGCATATTGGCAATATCCGGTAGTATCATAAAAGCACTTTGTAACGAGATCGTAGACAAACGGAGAGTGCACACCGTGTTGGTTAGTGGACCGCCACAGAAATTTTAGATATGATTTTAGTTGATAGCACATGTGGGTTTTATTCCTCCAATTTAGCCGATAACTCGAACCAGCGTTCGGTTTTCAATTCAATTTGATTGAAGAGTTCCTGTAACTTCTGGCTCTGTTTGTCAATTTCTTCTCCATCCCAGTTTTCGGTGGCAAATTTATTTTGAAGCACTACTCTTTCTGACTCTAATTTAGCAATCTCTTTTTCCAGCTTCTGATATTCTTTCTGTTCGTTATAACTGAGCTTCGCCTTGCTATCGTCGGTCTTCCAATTGACCTTGGCTTTTGTTTCTGAAGTGCTTTCCGCTCTTTTTTCAGCAACCGCACTGTCTTCATACGCTCTAAAGTCGGAATAATTTCCCGGAAAGTCCTGTATTTCACCGTCGCCACGAAACACAAACAAATGATCCACGATCTTATCCATAAAATACCGGTCGTGAGAGACTACTATTAAACAGCCCGGAAAATCCAACAGAAAGCTTTCCAGTACATTCAAAGTGACGATATCGAGATCGTTGGTGGGTTCGTCGAGAATTAGGAAATTGGGGTTTTTAATAAGGACAGTACATAAATAAAGTCGTTTCCGTTCTCCACCACTTAATTTTTCAACAAAGTCATACTGCTTCTTGCGGTCAAAGAGAAAGCGTTCCAGTAATTGCTGTGCCGAGATTTGCCTGCCTTTCTTTAAAGGAATATAATCGCCAAACTCCCGTACCACATCGATCACTTTTTGACCTTCTTTGATGGATATTCCTTTTTGTGTGTAGTAGCCAAATTTAACGGTATCCCCTATCACTACTTTCCCGCTATCCGGTTTTACACTTCCGGTAATGATATTCAAGAAGGTAGATTTTCCGGTGCCGTTCTTACCAATAATACCTACCCGTTCGCCTCGCAAAAAGCTATAGTCGAATTTCTCGAAGAGGTTGATATCATCATACGATTTTGAGATTTTATGAAGTTCTACCACCTTCGTGCCCAATCGTTCCATATTGAGTTCCAGCTGTACTTCGTGGTCGTTACGCCGTTGGTGGGCTCTGGATTTTATTTCGTGGAAATCGTCTATTCTCGATTTACTTTTGGTGGTTCGCGCCTTGGGTTGACGACGCATCCATTCCAGCTCTTTCTTATAGAGTTGTTTTGACTTTTCGGTTTCGGTAAGTTGGTTTTCAATTCGGGCGTCCCTTTTTTCAAGATAGTAGCTGTAATTACCTTTGTAGCTATACAGCACTCCTTCGTCTAACTCGACTATTTCATTGCAAACTCGTTCCAAAAAATAACGGTCGTGGGTGACCATAAAGAGGGTCATATTTTCTTTGGCGAAGAGATTTTCCAACCATTCGATCATTTCAAGGTCCAGGTGGTTGGTAGGTTCGTCCATAATAAGGAGGTCCGGCTGTGTAAGTAGGGCGTTGGCAAGTGCCAATCGCTTTTTCTGCCCCCCGCTTAAATTGGATACTTTTTGAGAAAGGTCTTCCAGTTTCAACTTAAAGAGGATCTGTTTATAACGGGTTTCAAAATCCCAGGCGTGATGTGCCTCCATCTGGTCGAATGCTTTTTGATAGGCTTTAGAATCATCGGGATTTTCAATGGCTTTTTCGTAGGCTGCAATGATCTTGAGAATTGGGTTATCCGATGCAAAGATGGTTTCCTCGATAGAAAGTGCGTTGTTTAAGTTGGGATCTTGAGAAAGAAAGGAGACTTTCAAGTTCTTCCGGTAGACAACCTCACCCTCGTCCGGACTATCATCGCCCGACAGTATGTTTAGTAGCGATGTTTTTCCGGTTCCATTTTTGGCGACAAAACCTATCTTTTGTCCGGCGTTGATTCCGAAGGAAATTCCGTTGAACAATACACGTTCTCCGTACGATTTAGAAACATTCTCAACAGATAAATAATTCACAGATTCAATTTTTTGCAAAATAAACAGATTTTACCCACTTACACTGAAATATATTTTATTATTAATTTCGTTACGTTATATTTGTTCCATAACTATCCTGCCGTTTATGAGATTTTCTAGTCTGATTCTGTTTCTACTGATTGCAGTTGGTTTTTCCTCTTGTGTATCCACCAAACAGCTTACGTATTT